>NZ_JAVAYN010000005.1:0-461773 GCF_054863025.1 Bradyrhizobium sp. 23AC | reverse complement strand
ATTTCCTTGGAGGCCATGACGTCGAAGGCGCCGCCATAGGCCTTGCGGGTGATGATGGTGACGAGCGGCACGGTGCACTGCGAATAGGCGAACAGCAGCTTCGCGCCGTGCTTGATCAAGCCGCCATATTCCTGCGCGGTGCCCGGCAGGAAGCCCGGCACGTCCACGAAGGTGACGATCGGGATGTTGAAGGCATCGCAGAAGCGGACGAAGCGCGCGGCCTTGCGCGATGCGTCAGAGTCGAGCACGCCGGCCAGCACCATCGGCTGGTTGGCGACGAAGCCGACGGTGCGGCCCGCGATGCGGCCGAAGCCGGTGACGATGTTCTTGGCGAACATGTCCGCGATCTCGAAGAAGTCCCCCTCGTCCACGACCTTCAGGATCAATTCCTTCATGTCGTAGGGCTTGTTCGGATTGTCGGGGATCAGCGTGTCGAGCGACATGTCGACCCGGCCGATGTCGTCGAAGCTCGGCCATTCCGGCACGCCGTCACTGTTGTTGGACGGCAGGAAGTCGATCAGGCGACGCATCTGCAAGAGCGTCTCGACGTCGTTCTCGAAGGCGCCGTCGGCGATCGAGGAGCGCGTGGCGTGCACCGAGGCACCGCCCAGTTCTTCCGCCGTGACGACCTCGTTGGTGACGGTCTTCACCACATCAGGGCCGGTGACGAACATGTAGCTGGTGTTCTTCACCATGAAGATGAAGTCGGTCATCGCAGGCGAATAGACGTCGCCGCCGGCGCAGGGGCCCATGATGACGGAAATCTGCGGGATCACGCCGGAGGCCAGCACGTTGCGGCGGAAGACGTAGGAATAGCCGGCGAGCGCAGCGACGCCTTCCTGGATGCGGGCGCCGCCCGCGTCATAGAGGCCGATGATGGGCGCCCGCGCCTTCATCGCCATGTCCTGGAGCTTGGTGATCTTCAGCGCGTGCGTTTCCGACAGCGAGCCGCCGAACACCGTGAAATCCTTGGCGAACACAAACGTCTTGCGGCCGTTGACGGTGCCCCACCCGGTAACGACGCCGTCGCCGGGCACCTTGTTCTTCTCCATCCCGAACTCGATGGAGCGGTGCTCGACGAACATGTCGAATTCCTCGAACGACCCCTTGTCGAGCAGCAGCTCGATGCGCTCGCGCGCGGTCAGCTTGCCGCGGGCGTGCTGCGCCTCGATGCGCTTCTCCCCGCCGCCGAGCTTTGCGCCGGCGCGACGATCTTCAAGGGCGTCCAGGATGTGTTTCATTTGCTCCCGCCAGTTCTTAAGTGATGCGGGGTTCTAACACGGCATTTTGCGGACCGGAAAGCGCCTTTCCGCGCCGCAGGGCTGCCCTGTCCGGGCTAAAAGCGTGAGAGATTACAAAGTTTTGCCCGGGAGGCGAGCATGGACGAGAGAATGGCCGAGACCGGTGCGGCGACGGGCGGCGTCAACATCCTGCTGCGGCTGGAGGGCCTCACCCTGTTTATCGGGATGGTGATGCTTTACTGGGCCTGGGACGGCTCCTGGCTGGTCTTTGCCCTGCTCTTCTTCGTCCCCGATCTCAGCTTCCTGGCATACCTGTCGGACGCCAAATTCGGCGCGCTGATCTACAACGCCGCCCACAGCTACATGGCGCCGGTGTCGCTGCTGACGCTGGGCTTCGGCCTCGGCTCGCCGCTCACCTTGTCCATCGCCTTGATCTGGCTCGCCCATATCGGCATCGACCGGGCACTCGGCTATGGCCTGAAATATTCCGTCGGGTTCGGCTTCACTCATCTGGGCCGGATCGGGCGGCAAAAGGACTCCTGACGCCCGCAAATTTGGTGGCTCGGCCCGGTTGACCGGGCCTGCCGATTCAGGCTTGCTTCGCGCTCGCGATCAGGCGCCGAATGTTGCGTGAGCTCAGTTGGTACGGCGGCGGTCATTACGCCTTGGCTCGAGCATCACGCAAGCATCACTGATGTCCGCGACGGTCGTCCCCCTGCCGCCGAACTCGTCATCCCAAACCATCGACTTCCTGCGGCGGATGGCCAGCATGGTGTCGGGGCGGAACGGCGAGATGCTGCTGCGTGCCGCAAGCCTGATCGAGTCGTTGGCACAGCGGGCAATGTCGGCAGAGCGGCTCTATCATGAGCAGCTGGATGCGAGCACGCGTAACGCCGAGCTGCGCGAGGCCGCCGATCTCGCCTCCGATGCCATGGTCGGCCAGATCGAGGTGCTGCGCGCACAACTTGCCGAGGTCACCGCGGCAGCCGCCGCCGAGCGCGCCGCCTTCGATGCGGAGCGCGGCAAGCTGATCGGCGTGATGCAGAATGCCGAGAGCCATATCGGCAAGCTCACGACCGAGCTGGACAGCTTGCGCGCCTCCGTCGACAGCTTCAACGCGACCGCGGTCTCGGTGCCGATCGAGGCGCTGCGGCTGGCGCGGACCCAGTTCGATTTCCTCTCCGCCGGCTTTGCCCGCAAGGGCGACGTGATCTCGCAGGCGATGAGCGAGATCGGCGGCTTTGCCATCGACCAGGCGCTGACGGCGAAGAAGAGCGACACCGCCTGAGGCGGTCGCCCCCTTGCGTCAAATTGACAGCGCGCGGGCCCCTTGTTCTACTGGCTCAAAATCATCAGGGAGGATCCGATGCCGACGGCATTCCGCATCGCAGCCGTGCTCATCGCGCTTTGCCTTTCAACTGAGCTGGCGAGCGCGCAATCCCTGCCGAAGGAAGTCGCCACCCGGGCCGAGATCTATCCGATCCCCTCGCTCACCCTCTCCGACCAGCAGTTCCTTAGCGGCGATGCGGCGGCCGGCAAGCCTGTGACAGTCGCCGGCGAATTCCGCGTCGCGCAAGGCAGCGGAAAGCTCCCCGTCGTGGTGCTGATGCACGGCTCCAGCGGCGTCGGCGCCACCACGGAGGCCTGGGTGCACGCGTTCAACGCCATGGGCATCTCGACCTTCGTGATCGACGGTTTCACCGGTCGCGGGCTGACGGTGGTGGGACCAAATCAGGCGCTGCTCGGCCGGCTCAACCTGATCATCGACATCTACCGCTCGCTGGAAATTCTGGCAAAGCACCCGCGTGTCGATCCTGATCGCATCGTGCTGATGGGCTTTTCGCGCGGCGGACAGGCGACGCTCTATGCGAGCCTCGACCGCTTCAACAAGCTCTGGAACAAGTCCGGCATCCAATTCGCCGCCTACATCCCGTTCTATCCGGACTGGTCGACGACGTATCGGAGCGACGACGAGGTCGCGGCGCATCCGATCCGCATCTTCCACGGCACGCCTGATGACTACAACCCCGTCAGGAGCTGCAAGGCCTTCATCGATCGGCTCAAGGCTGCGGGCCGCGACGTGGTGCTGACGGAATACCCTGACAGCGCGCATGGGTTCGACAGCGGTCTGCTTGGTGCCAACACCGTGGCCGTATCAGCCAATTCGCAGACCGTGCGCAATTGCCGGATCAAGGAAGGCGACGGCGGCGTGCTGATGAACGGCGATACCAATGCGCCCTTCACCTACAAGGACGCCTGCGTCGAGCTCAACCCGCATGTCGGCGGCAATCCGAAGACGGCCGCGGAGTCGCGCAAGGCGGTGGAGGAGTTCTTGCAGGTGTTGTTCAAGTTGGGGTGAGAGGCATCCCGGCCTGCACCGGTGCCGTAGGGTGGGCAAAGCGACTTGTCCGCCGTAGCTCGAAGAGCGAAGGCGGAAGCGTGCCCACGAATCGTCGCTTACGGCATAAAGATCGTGGGCACGGCGCTACGCGCCTTTGCCCACCCTACGGCGGCTGCGCGCGACGAGAACGATTGCACGACTCACAGGCTAGATCGCGCCGATCTCGGAAAGGCAGGCTTGCGTCAGCGTCATGCGCTCGCCGACGAGTCGCGGCTCCTTGCAATCCATGTTGAGCGCGAACACGGTGTGCGCCTCGCCCTTCTCGGCCCAGCCCACCATCCAGCCGAGCGACGGCTCGCCGCGTTCGGCTCCCAGCAGTCCGGACTTGGCGCGAATGACGCTGTCGCCGACCTTGATCACCGGCAGAATGTCGGCGACGAGATCCTGGCTGCGCTTGCTGATCGGCAGCGCGCGGCGCCGCAGCCGGTCGACGAAATCGATCTGCTCGACCGGATCGATGCGTAAATTCCCGGTCAGCCAGAACTGGTCGATGCCGCCGCCGATGTCGCGGTTGCCGTAGTCGAACTCGTCGACATATTTCTGCATGCGCTCCTGCCCGATCCGGCGCGCAATCTCCTGATAGACCGGCACTGCGCTGACCGCGATCGCGCTACGCAGCGTGTGATCCTTGTTCCAGGCCTCGATCGGCCGCTTCACGCCATCCCAGGCAAACACGTCTTTGTCGGGGTCGGTGACGACGCCCGTCTCCAGCGCAATCAGCGAGTTCGGAATCTTGAAGGTCGAGGCCGGCAGCTTGCCCTCGCCCGAGCGCTCCTTGTCGCTGGCGACGACCAGATAGTCCTCCACCTTGTAGCCGACGAAGGTGCCCGCCGTGCCGAGATCGGTGAAGCGCTTTGCGAGACTGTCGCGGATCTCATTGCGCGGCGGCGCGACATGGGCGAGCGCGCGCTGCGGCAGGATGGCAGATGCGGCGAGAAGGCCGAGGGTGGAACGGCGGGTGAGCAAGAGCGATGTCCATTGAGTCATGAAAGCGGCGCGACCATGCAGCCGCTCCGTGGTGAAACGATGACGGTTGAGTTCTATCGCCCCCGGCCCGACAGCCGCAGCACGAACACCAGCACTTCCGCGACGGCCTTGTAAAGATCGGGCGGGATCTCCTCGCCGAGCTCGACCTTGGACAGCGCGCCGGCCAAAACCTCGTTTTCCTCGATCGGGATGTCGTGGGCCTTGGCTATCTCCACGATCTTTTCGCCGATCGTGCCCTTGCCCTTGGCGACGACGACGGGCGCGTTGGTACCCTTTTCGTAATGCAGTGCGATCGCGAGCTTCGATGGGTCGCTCATGTCGCCCGATCCAGAAAGTGGCCGGCACGGGCCGGTGCCGGTTGAGGTGGCGTGCCCTCACGGACCAGAATGTCACCGGGCCTGAGCTCGGCTCGCGTTAGCGCCTGATTGAGCTCGCCGATGCCGGCGCGGAGCTGCTGGACCGTCGCCGGCCGCTCCGCCCACATCCGCACGAAAGTCTTGTCGCCGTTCAGCGTGATCAGCGCGTGCACAGGGCCGGCCGGCTCGACGTTAAGCGAGAAGCGCGCGCGCCAGGCGCGCTTGGCGGCATCGGCAGATTCGCCAGCGCCATCGCGCGAGATCTCGAACTGCGCCATCGCGGTGCCCTGCGGCGTTGCAAAGGGAATCTCGAAATTCCACTGCGGCACGGCCGGGTCAATGCGGTGGCCAGAGGCGTCGGTGCGATCGGGGAGCGAAGCGATTTGCAACAATGTCTGCCGCGCGATCGCGGCATCGGTGTCGTCGAGCAGGCGATGCACGGTTGCGGAAAGCGGCATGTCCGGCGCGAGCGCGGGCGAGGCAATCGCCTGCGGCGAGGGCAATGCGCCGCGGAACGGCGGTGGCGTCGCGCGTGCGGCTGCTTCGAAGATGTGGCCGTCCGGCACCGCCTTATTGGAGCCGGGAACGTTGCCGGTCAGACGCGGCAGGTTTTGCGTGGCCTCCTGCAGCAGGCTCGCGGCAAGGCCGGCGGACATGGTGCGCGGCATCGCGGCTTGCTGAGCGTTGCCGGCAATGTCCGCGAGCACCGCGGCCGCGAGATTGCCGTTGCGCGGCGTCTGCGCGATCTCGGGGCCGGAAGCGGACGCGGACTGCGCGGCCTCACCTGCGGCCTGAGCAGGCGCGGTGGCGACCTGCGGTGTCCCCGTCGTCGCAGCCGGAATTGCAGCGCCCTGTGGCGCGGCAGTCTCGAGCGTGGTCAGCGTCTGGCGCAGCACCAGCAGCGCCGCCTTCAGGTCGGGCGTCGTTCCGGCGGGCGGCCTCGCGCCCGCGGCCAGCGAAGCCTCGAAGAACAAGCCGGATTTCTGGAATGCGGTTTCGACATCGGCGCCATCGAGCCCGGGATTGAGCGGCGTCTGCTGCGCCAGCACGTCCAGCACCGCCTGCTTCAGACCCGCAGGCAGATCGCTGCCGGTGAGGACGGATGCCAGATTGGCGAACAGCGGCGCCTGGCTGCCCTGTTTTGTGGCGGCCTCGGCCGAGGCCGCGGTGACGGCGACCTGCTCCAATGGCGTCAGCGTGTTGCGTGTCGCGGTCGCGGACAGCGCCAGCGGCGGACTTTCCACCAGCGAAGCCGCACGCGGCGTCAGCGTGATCTGATCGACGGCTGACTCCCCTGCCCCGTTCATCACGGCGAGCCTGATGGCGCCGTCGTTCTGCGAGACCGCCAGCTGGAGATTCTGCCCAGGCGTCAGCGCCACCTCCGACATCACGTCCATCGAGAGGTTGGCGATCGCAATCCGCACCAGACTGTCGGCCATCACGCTGACGACCCTGGCATCGACGACGCTGCCGGCCTGCAGCACGAGGTCCGGCGTCGTCGCATCAGCCACGGGGCTGGCGGCACTGACGGGGAGGATGGAAGTGACCGGCGTCGGCATCTCAGGGGGCCCATGGAGCGCTGGCCATACCCTAAGGCCGCCGTCGTAAACCTCTCGTTAAGGACCTTCGGCCGCGGACGCCTTTGCCGCCGCCAGAACCGCCACGGCGGCCTCGAAATCCCTGAGACGGGTGGCCCGACGGCTGGCGGCCTCCTCGTCCACGCCCCATTGGTCGATATTCCAGTCCTCATCGACATGGGCGGCGGCCCAGACCTGGCCGGCATCGCGCACGCCATGAGCCAGCGCCAGCGCCAGCAGCGCCGAGCCGGTCAGGGTCGTCACCACGTGAAGTGCGGCGACCGACCAGGCGTCGCCCGGCAGCGCGGCGCGCGCGGCCTCGACGGCCTCGTCGGGCTGCTTCACATGCATGACGCCCTCGGACAGGATGAAATGCGCGCCCAGCGTCTCCGCGGCCCAGAACAGCACGGGATCCCAATGCGCGGCCTCGCGGGCGACCAGCCCTTCGGGATGGCCGGCACGATAGAACAGCAAATCGGACTCGAAATATTTCGCGAGGTCGTCGCTGACCAGCTCGACGCGGTCGACAACGCCCTCGACCACGCTGTTGGCGATCCGCGTCAGCGGCATGGTCATGGGGTCGATCGTCTCGCCCTGAGCCGCCCATTCCGCGGCCACGGCATCGGCGAGCGTCCGCGCAGGGATCACCACCTGGCGGCCGGACGGCGTGCGGATCGGCTTGCCGTCGAGCGTGATGGCGAAACCGCCTTCGCCATCGGCGACGCCGGCCTCCTTGTAGAAGCGCTTGCGCTGCGGCGGGCGCGCGGACGCGCGCGCCGATTCCCGCGGATCCGGCGGGGGCTGCCCTGCTGCTTCTTCGAACAATTCGCGCATGTGAGTTTTCGGTCCCGGTCGCTGGATGCTAGGCTTTTAAGATAAGAGCGGCGGCCGATAAAGCGAGCGCGGGCATGAGGGAACTTGCGGGCATTGCGGCCCTGTTCGCCGGGCTATGGCCGGCCGCGGCGGAGGCCGGCTTTCGCACCCCGGAATCGCTGGTCCGCAACGTCTACGCCCATTACGGCGACGGCGCGCCGGAGCTGTCCAAAGGCCTGCCGCGGGATGCGGCCACCGCCCGGCATTTCTTCGATGCGCCCCTGCGCAAGGCCTGGAGCGCGCCCCGGGTCGAGCCCTACGACTTCCTCGTACAGAGCCCGAGCTGGCAACTCGGCCCTGTTACGATCGCGGTCGTGCGCAGGCAATACGACAAGACCTATGTCGCGGCGAATTTCAACAATCGCGGCCGGAAGGTCGCGCTGAACTTCGTCCTGGTCGACGGCCCCGAGGGCTGGCTGATCACGGACATCGAGAGGCGCATGACAGTCTGCGGATGTTCCTGGAGCAGTTTCGGAAGTGAGCGGGCATCGTTATGGTCGCAACCACAAACACCGCTGTCATGCTCCGCGAAGGCGGGGCATCCAGTACGCCGCGGCGGATGTGGTGAGAGCGAGCTCTCTAACGCCGGCTTCTGGAATACTGGATCGCCCGCTTTCGCGGGCGATGACAGCTGAGAATGAGGCGACATTGCCTGCCCCTGCCCCTACTCCTCCGGCGCGTTTTCGATCGGATCAAACCGGCTTGCATCCAGCCCGAGCAGATTCCACGACTGCTGCATGTGCGGCGGCAACGGCGCGGTGGCGTCGATCACGCCGCCGCGCGGATGCGGAATGACGATGCGGCGCGCGAGCAGATGCAGCCGATTTTGCAGGCCGCCCGGCAGCTGCCAGTTCTCGATGTTGAAATATTTGGGATCGCCGACGATGGGATGGCCGATATGCTCCATGTGGGCGCGCAGCTGGTGGGTGCGCCCTGTCACCGGCTTCAGCGAGACCCAGGTCAGCTTGTTGCCGGCGGTCTCGACCACTGCGTAATAGGTCACCGCGTGGCTCGCGCCCTCGTCGCCATGCTGGGCGATGCGCATGATGGTGTCGTCCTCGCTCTCTTCCTTGGCCAGGAAGGTCGAGATGCGGCCCTGCTTGGGCTTCGGCAGGCCCGGCACCAGCGCCCAGTAGGTTTTTCGCGCCGACCGCGAGCGGAACGCGCCGGTCAGATGCGAGGCAGCAAACCGCGTCTTGGCGACCAGCAGACAGCCTGACGTCTCCCGGTCGATACGATGCACCAGGCGCGGCTTCTGACCCTTGGAATCGCGCATCACCTCCAGCATCTGGTCGATGTGCCGCGTCATGCCCGAGCCGCCCTGCACGGCAAGGCCGGCCGGCTTGTTCAGGACGAGGACGTCGTCGTCCTCAAAGATCGTCATCTCCTTCAGCGCCTTGAGCGTCTTCTGGGCAGCTTCCGAGAGCTCGCCGACGGCCTTCGGCGTATCGAGCTTGAGCGGCGGAATGCGGACGCTCTGGCCCTCCTCCAGGCGGTCCTTGCTATCGACGCGCTTGCCGTCGACGCGCAGCTCGCCTTTGCGAACGACGCGCTGGATGTGGGAGAACGACAGGCCGGGAAAGCGCGCCTCGAGGAAACGATCGACGCGCATGTTGTTCTCGTCGGCGGTCACCTTGACGGTCTGCACCTTGGTCGGCAGCAGCGCCTCGACGGGCTTTTCGGGCGCGGCCCTTTCCAACTCAGCCTTCTCCAGCCTAGTCTTGGGCGCGCGCCGCTCGGCGCGCTCGCCGGCGAAGCGCGGCGGCTTGCTGCCGCCGGGCTTGCCACCCGGCCGCGGTTCCGCGGTCTTCGCGCTACGCGCCTTGAACGGGCGGGATTCCTTGCGCTCGTCGCGCGAGCGGGGCTTTGGATCGGTTCTTTTGATGCGGCGGCTCATGGTTGCCTGCGTACCCTAAAAGCCGGGTCCCGTCACGGCGAAACGGCCGCTTTTAGCGCGAGCCACCTCGCTCCTTCCGCAGCTTGGCCCAGTAATCCAGCCGCTTCCTGATCTCGCGCTCGAAGCCCCGCTCGGGCGGGTCGTAGAAGGTCTGGCGGCCCAGGGCTTCCGGGAAGTAGTCCTGGCCGGAGAAGGCGTCGGGGGCGTCGTGGTCGTATTCGTAAGCCGCGCCGTAGCCTTCGGACTTCATCAGCTTGGTCGGCGAATTGAGGATGTGCTTCGGCGGCAGCAGCGAGCCGGCCTGCTTGGCGACCTGCATCGCCGTGCCGAAGGCGGTGTAGACCGCGTTCGATTTCGGCGCGGTGGCGAGATAGACCACGGCCTGCGCGATGGCGAGCTCGCCCTCGGGATGGCCGAGGAAATCGAAGGCGTCTTTCGCCGCATTGGCAATGACGAGCGCCTGCGGATCGGCAAGGCCGATGTCCTCCACCGCCATGCGCACGACGCGGCGCGCGAGGAACAGCGGGTCCTCGCCGGCATCTAACATGCGCGCGAGATAATACAGCGCGGCATCGGGATCGGAGCCGCGCACCGATTTATGCAGCGCCGAGATCAGATTGTAATGGCCGTCGGCCGATTTGTCGTAGATCGGCGCGCGGCGTTGCAAAATCTCCTGCAACTGCGCAGCATTGAAAATCTCGTCCGCCCGCGCCGAGCGCCAGACTTCTTCGGCAAGCGTCAGCGACGCCCTTCCGTCGCCGTCAGCCATGCGCACCAGCACCGCGCGCGCCTCGGCATCGAGCGGCAGCTTGCGACCCTCGACCTCCTCGGCATGCGCGAACAGCTTTTCGATCGCGGCGGCATCGAGCGAGCGAAACACCAAGACGCGCGCGCGAGAGAGCAACGCCGCGTTGAGCTCGAAGGACGGATTCTCGGTGGTGGCGCCGACCATGACCACCGTGCCGTCTTCCATGACGGGCAGAAACGAATCCTGCTGGGCACGGTTGAAGCGATGCACCTCGTCGACGAACAGAAGCGTGCCCTTGCCCATCTCGCGGCGGGCGCGCGCGGCGTCGAACGCCTTCTTCAGATCGGCGACGCCGGAGAACACCGCGGAGATCTGCTCGAAATGCAGGTCCGTCGCATCCGCCAGCAGCCGCGCCACCGTGGTCTTGCCGGTGCCGGGCGGGCCCCAGAACACCAGCGATCCCAACGTGCGCGTCTCCAGCATGCGCGTCAGCGCGCCGTCGGGACCGAGGATGTGGTCCTGGCCAACGACCTCCGACAGCGCACGTGGACGCAGCCGGTCCGGCAGCGGATGCGGAGCCTCGTGGTCGAGCCCCGCCGCGGCAAAGAGAGTTGGCGTTTGTGGTCGCTTCGGACTCATCCGCCCAGCGTGACGTTGATCTGCTGGCCGCCGCGCACCAGCGTGATACGCCAGATCCGCGGGCGCTCACCTGCCGCCTTCTCGAGGTCGCCGGTCCTGCTGATCTTCTGGTTGTTGACCGCCAGAATGATATCGCCCTTCTGGAAGCCGACATTTGCGGCCGCACTGTCCCCGCCGAGATCGGTGATCACAACACCCTCGGTATCGGCGTCAAGATGCAGCTCGTCGGCCACCGCCGGCGTGATGGTCGAAACCTTCGCGCCCTGGAACGGCGATCGCGCGGTGACGACGAGCTCGTTACGTCCCGTATCGGGCGCGGTCTCCAGCGCCACCGTCAGCTTGAGCGGCTTGCCGCTGCGCTGCACGTCGATCTGCGCGCTGCCGCCGAGCGGACGGGTGGCGAAGCGATAGTCGAAGGCGTTGGGATCATCCACGGTCTGACCGTCGATCCCGGTGATGAGATCGGAGGACTTCAGGCCGGCCTTCGCGGCGGGGCCGTTCGACACCACGCTCGCGACCAGCGCGCCGGTCGGCGAACGCAGGCCGAGGCTCTCGGCGATCTCGGGCGTCACCGCCTGCAATTTTGCCCCGAGCCACGGCCGCTTCACCGCCTTGCCGCCGCTCTTGGCGGAGGCGACGACGACACGCACCATGTTGGATGGAATCGCAAAGCCGATGCCTTGCGAGCCGCCGGAGCGCGAATAGATCGCGGTGTTGATGCCCGCGAGCTTGCCGCTCATGTCGACCAGCGCGCCGCCGGAATTGCCGGGATTGATCGCCGCATCGGTCTGGATGAAAAACTGATAATCGGTGATGCCGACCTGCGTGCGCGCCAGCGCCGAGATGATGCCGTGAGTCACGGTCTGGCCGACGCCGAAGGGATTGCCGATCGCGAGCACGACGTCGCCGACCAGCAATTCGTCGGAATTGGTGAAATCGAGGGTCGGGAATTTCTCCTTGGTATCCTTCAGGCGCAGCACGGCAAGATCGGTGCGCGTATCCTTCAGCAGGATCTCCGCCTCGAACTCGCGCTTGTCCGACAGCGACACCTTCACCTGGTCGGCGCCCTCGATGACGTGGACGTTAGTGACGACGAGGCCGGACGCATCGACGATGACGCCGGAGCCGAGCGAGCGCTGCATCTGCTCGGGCTGCTGGCCCGGCACGCCGAAGAAGCGGCGGAAGATCGGATCGTCCAGCAGCGGATTGCGGTTCTGCACCACCTTGGCGGCATAGACGTTGACCACGGCCGGCTGCACCCGCTGCACGATCGGCGCATAGGAGAGCCGCAGCTCGGCCGGCGACGACGGGACCCGACGGTCCTGCGCCGCGGCCGGGTTGAAGTGGGCGGAAAAGCCTATGCACAGTGCCGTGACGACGGCGGTCCGGATCGATCGAAACATTCCTACCTCTTGGAAAAGACGCCGGAATATAGGCGTGTTCGCCCCCCAATAGAAGGGCGCTAGGCGGCAATATTCGGCCTCCGTCGGGCGTCTGCGGCCTGCAAGCCAAGCGTGCGGAACGGCGATTTGTCTTGTCTCGTGGATTGGCATGACACGCATCATCTTGCATTCTTGGCTCACGGTGGATTCGGTTGCGGCGAATTTACATCACTGGGAACCACGCAACCGATGCGCGTCGTCGCGGGGCAGTCATCAATCGTTCCTAGCCTCACCGCCTGCGACTTGGGGAAATTGGTCAAACCATGGAGTCATGACGTGAGCAGGACAAGGATTGCAGCCACGGCGATCAGCCTCGCCGGAGCATTGGTGGCTTCGCAGGCCCAGGCCCAATCAGCAAGCAGCAGCGAGCAGGAGATCGCGCTGCTCAAACAACAGTTGAAGATGCTGGAGCAGAAGCTCGACAAGCTCCAGAGCCAGACCGCCGCGAACACGGCGGCCACGGCAAAAGCCAAAGCCGAAGCAAAGGCCGAAGCCAAAGCCGAAGCGCGGTCGGAGGCGAAGGCGGTGGTGGCCAATGCGAACGCGGCGATCCCCGTCAAGGGACCGGCGCCTGCGTCCGGCGTCGTCGTGACCATGCCGAACAACCGGCCGACCATCTGCACCGCCGACCAGGCCAATTGCGTCGCCATCACCAGCCGCCTGCACTGGGATGTCGGCGGCTATGACTATCGTCCCAACACGGCGGCGACCGTGCCGCAGAAGCTCGACAGCGGCCAGAACGTCCGCCGCGCGCGCATCGGCGTCACCGGCAAATTCTTCAACGACTGGAACTTCGCGCTGATCTACGATTTTGGCGGCTCGTCCGACGGTTTTGGCGGCACGGCTCCTGGATCACTGCCGGGCGGCGGCGTCTCCGGCGTCGAAAACGCCTATCTCAGCTACACCGGCTTGAAGCCATTCGGCGGCAAGATGGCGATCGAAGCCGGCATCATGGACCTGCCCTACACGCTCGATGAGGCCACGAGCTCCAACGACATCATGTTCATGGAGCGCGCCTCGGCCGGCATCATCGCCACCAATATCGCTGCCGGCGACTTCCGCTCCGCGGCCGGTACGCGCTGGTACAACGACCAGCTCTGGATCGGCGGCTATGTCACGGGACCCTCGACCGGCGCAATCCACTCGGCTTCGAGTGCGGCGCCGGCAGGCACGA
Source organism: Bradyrhizobium sp. 23AC (assembly GCF_054863025.1). Classification (NCBI taxonomy): domain Bacteria; kingdom Pseudomonadati; phylum Pseudomonadota; class Alphaproteobacteria; order Hyphomicrobiales; family Nitrobacteraceae; genus Bradyrhizobium; species Bradyrhizobium sp. 23AC. Next base: position 448,438 of record NZ_JAVAYN010000005.1, on the reverse strand, counting down.
GCGAGCAATACGGTGCTGTGGCGCGCATTGCCGGCAACCCCATCAGCGGCAAGGACTATTCGGTCCATATCGGCGCCGACGCCCAGTGGCTGATTCAGCCGCCGCGCAATCTCATCGCCAACACGCAAACCGTCACGCTCAGCGATCGTCCGGAATTGCGTCTCGATCCGACCACGCTGATCTCGACCGGCGCGATCGCCAATGCCTCGGGCGCGCAGGTCTACAGCGTCGAAGCGGCGGCGACCTACGGTCCGCTCATCGTTCAGGGCGAATACTTCTGGTACAATGTCGACCGGACCGCCAACACCGGCGTGCCACTGGTCGGCGCACCCAGCCTGAAATTCCAGGGTGGCTACGCGCAGGCCGGCTACGTGCTGACGGGCGAAGGCCGCAGCTACAACGCGGCGAACGCGGCCTATAGCGGCGTCAAGCCGGCGCATCCGTTCTCGCTCGAAGGCGGCGGCTGGGGTGCGTGGGAAATCGCGGGGCGCTTCTCGACGGTCGACCTCAACAATCAATTGGGCGCAGCGACCGGCATCGCCGGCGGCCGACAGACCGTCTACACGCTGGCACTCAACTGGTACGTCAACGGCAACGTCCGCTTCATGCTCGACTATCTGCACGGCACGGTGTCGAGGCAAGCCTCGCCGATCGCGACCGCAGATGTCGGCTCGAAGTTCGATGCGGTTGCGATGCGCACGCAGTTCGCGTTCTGAGGGGTATCTCTCCCGGGAGCGGCACGCCGCTCCCGGATCTCTAAGCTGCGCGCTTCGGCTTCTTCACGATCGCCGGCGGCGGCGCACCGGACAGCCGCTGCTGATGGCTCTCGCCCCAGGCCTTGAGGATATCGATCACCGGCCTGAGGCTCTCGCCGAGTTCGGAGAGGCAGTATTCGACGCGCGGCGGCACCTCGGCATAGACCTTGCGGATGACGAGCTTGTCCTCCTCCAGCGCGCGTAGCTGCTTCGTCAGCATGCGCTGGGTGATGCCGGGCATTCGGCGGCGCAATTCGCCAAAGCGCTGGGTGCCGCTCTGCAGGTGGTAGAGGATCACGCCCTTCCATTTGCCGTCGATCAGATCCAGCGTAGCTTCGACCGAGCAGCCCGGGCGACGGGCAAAATCGCGCCGTTTCATGCGTGTTTTTCCCAATAGTATCCAAACAGGGACTATATCCCCGAATTTACAGTACTTGCCAAATTGGAGCTAGCGCGACAGTTAGCAGGCTAGGCGCGCCCATGCCAAGCTGCGCCCCATCTGATGGAGACAAGCCATGAAGGCCGTCGGCTACAAGAAATCGCTTCCGATCGAGGATCAGGATGCGCTGATCGATTTCGAGACCGCAAAGCCCGAGCCCGGAGGGCGCGACATCCGCGTCGCCGTGAAGACGATCTCGGCCAATCCGGTCGATTACAAGGTGCGCAAGCGCGCAGCGCCGCCCGAGGGCGAGACCAAGATCTTGGGCTACGACGCGGCCGGCGTGGTCGATGCCGTCGGGCCCGAGGTCACGCTGTTCCAGCCGGGTGACGAGGTGTTTTACGCCGGCTCGATCCTGCGCCAAGGCACCAACGCCGAATTCCACCTGGTCGACGAGCGCATCGTCGGCAACAAGCCGAAGAGCGTGTCGTTCGCGCAGGCCGCCGCCCTTCCCCTCACCTCCATCACCGCCTGGGAATTGCTGTTCGATCGGCTCGGCGCGGTGCCCGGCAAGAGCGTCGATCCGCGTACGCTGCTGATCACGGGCGGCGCCGGCGGCGTCGGCTCGATCCTGATCCAGCTCGCCCGCCGCCTCACCGGCCTCACGGTGCTCGCCACCGCGACGCGGCCGGACTCGCAAAAATGGTGCCTCGATCTCGGCGCACACGCCGTGATCGATCACGGCAAGCCGATGAAGGAGCAGATCGAGAAGCTCAAGCTGCCGCCGGTCGCGCTGGTGGCGAGCCTCACCTTCACCGATCAGCATTACAAGGCGATCGCCGAGTTCATGGCGCCGCAGGGCCGGTTCGGCCTGATCGACGATCCCCCGGAATTCACAATGAGCACGTTCAAGGGCAAGGCGATCTCGGTGCACTGGGAATCGATGTTCACGCGCTCCTCGTTCCAGACATCAGACATGATCGCGCAGCATCATTTGCTGAACGACGTCGCCGACCTCATCGACAAGGGCGTGCTACGCACCACGCTCGACCAGACTTTTGGCACGATCAACGCCGCCAACCTCAAGCGCGCGCATGCGCTGCTCGAGAGCGGCAAGTCGCGCGGCAAGATCGTGCTGGAGGGATGGTAGGCGCCGCAACGTCGGTGCGGAGGTGGGTTAGCGTAGCGTAACCCACCTCCGGTTCTGCGAAAACACACGGCGGTGGGTTACGCCAGCGGACTGCGCTTCGCGCAGCCGCAGGCTAACCCACCCTACGGCTCCTACGCTTCCGCCGCGCCCTCGACGAACAGAAGCCGCCGTTCCAGCGCGGTCTGCCGCAACTTGAGCGCCTCGGCATATTCCGGCGAGGCGTACCATTCCTTCAGCCGCGCCATCGACGCGAATTCGACGATGACGACGGCCTTCGCTGGAAGGTTGCCTTCGGCAAGCTCGGCCTTGCCGCCGCGGACGAGATAACGCCCGCCATACTGCGCGATCGTCTCTGCGGCGAGCACACGATAGGCTTCGAACCCCTCGGGATCGCGCATCTCGACTTCGGAAATCACATAGGCAGTCATGCGCGGCTCAGGCGATGGTGTTGACGATGCCGCCCTCGGCCCGCAGCGCCGCACCGTTGGTCGCGGACGCCTCCTTCGACGCAACATAGACCACCATGTTAGCGATCTCGTCGACACTGGCGAAGCGTTGCAGCAGCGAGCTCGGGCGATGCTGCTTGACGAAATTGGCCGCAGCCTCGTCGACGGACTGGCCGTTCTGCTTCGCGAGATCCTTCACAAAGGTCTCGACGCCCTCCGACATGGTCGGGCCCGGCAGCACGGAATTGACGGTGACGCCGGTGCCGCGGGTGAGCTGCGCGAGACCGCGCGCGACCGAGAGCTGGGCCGTCTTGGTCATACCGTAGTGGATCATCTCGACGGGAATGTTGAGCCCGGACTCTGATGAGATGAAGACGATGCGGCCCCAGTTGCGCTTGAGCATGCCCTTCAGATAAGTGCGCGACAGCCGCACGCCGCTCATGACGTTGACCTCGAAGAAGCGGCTCCAGTCATCGTCCGGAATCTCGAAGAAGTCCTTGGGCTCGAAGATGCCGGCATTGTTGATGAGGATGTCGACTTCTGGCAGCGCCGCAACGAGCGCCTTGCAGCCCGCTGCGGTCGAGACGTCGGCGGCGATACCGCGCACCTTCGCGCCCGTCCCTTCCAGCTTGCGCACGGCGGCATCGACCTTGTCCTGGCCGCGCCCATTGATCACGACACTGGCGCCAGAGGCCGCCAAGCCTCTGGCGATGGCGTGGCCGATGCCGGCGGTCGAGCCGGTTACGAGGGCGGTCTTTCCGGAAAGGTCGATGTTCATGTCTCATCTCCATCGATGTCGGTGGAGATATCGGGCGCTCGATATGAGACCGCAATTGGCGCTCACTCAGGCGTGAGAAAGACATGGGCTCGTCATCACGGCGAAAGCCGGGACGATACCGCAAGCACCGATAAGGTACCGCGCCGGCCAAAAAAAAGCGGCGCCCGAAGGCGCCGCTCTCTGAATTCAATACCGATCGGCTTACGCCGCCTCGGCTTCCTTCTCCTGCACCGGACCGGAATCCTGGCCCTTGGCATCGACGTCGCGATCGACGAACTCGATCACGGCCATCGCGGCATTGTCGCCGTAGCGGAAGCCGGCCTTGATGATGCGGGTGTAGCCACCCTGACGGTCCTTGTAGCGAGGCGCCAGCACGTCGAACAGCTTCTTAACCTGGTCCTTGTCGCGCATCTCGGAGATGGCCTGGCGGCGCATGGCCAGCCCGCCCTTCTTGCCGAGGGTGACGAGCTTCTCGACGATCGGACGCAATTCCTTCGCCTTCGGCAGCGTGGTGACGATCTGCTCGTGCTTGATCAGCGCGGCGCACATGTTGGCGAACATCGCGCGGCGATGCTCGGCAGTGCGATTGAGCTTCCGATGAACCTTGCCGTGACGCATGTGACTATTCCTTACGTAAAAACTGCCGCGACGGTTCGTCGGACATGTTGCTCAGGTGGGCTGCCTGCGTTCGCCCAGATAGCGAGTAGTGAATGGCGAGTAGTGAGTTGTATTCGCTATTCGCCACTCCCTATTCGCCAAACTCAGTAGTGATCCTCGAAGCGCTTGGCGAGCTCGTCGATGTTCTCCGGCGGCCAGCCTGGCACTTCCATGCCGAGATGCAGACCCATCTGGGCCAGCACTTCCTTGATCTCGTTCAGCGACTTGCGGCCGAAGTTCGGAGTGCGGAGCATTTCCGCTTCGCTCTTCTGCACGAGGTCGCCGATGTAGACGATGTTGTCGTTCTTCAAGCAGTTGGCCGAACGCACCGACAGCTCGAGCTCGTCCACCTTCTTGAGGAAAGCCGGGTTGAAGGCGAGGTCCGGGATGATCTCCTGGGCGACTTCCTTGCGCGGCTCTTCGAAGTTGACGAACACGTTGAGCTGATCCTGCAGGATGCGCGCGGCGTAAGCCACGGAGTCATCCGGCGAGATCGCGCCGTTGGTCTCGATCGTCATGGTCAGCTTGTCGTAGTCGAGGATCTGGCCCTCGCGGGTGTTCTCGACCTTGTAGGAGACCTTGCGGACCGGCGAGTACAGGCTGTCGACCGGGATCAGGCCGATCGGCGCGTCCTCGGGGCGGTTGCGCTCGGCGGGCACGTAGCCCTTACCGGTGGCGACCGTGAACTCCATGCGGATCTCCGCGCCCTCGTCGAGGGTGCAGATCTGCAGATCGGGGTTCAGCACCACGACGTCGCCGACGGTCTGGATGTCGCCGGCGGTGACGACGCCCGGACCCTGCTTCTTCACGACCATGCGCTTGGGGCCTTCGCCCTGCATCTTGATCGAGATGTCCTTGATGTTGAGCACGATGTCGGTGACGTCCTCACGAACGCCAGCGATCGAGGAGAACTCGTGCAGCACGCCGTCGATGTGCACCGACTGCACCGCCGCGCCCTGGAGCGAGGAGAGCAGGATGCGGCGCAGCGCGTTGCCGAGCGTCTGGCCGAAGCCGCGCTCGAGCGGCTCGGCGACGATGGTCGCGAAACGGTTCGAATCGCTGCCGGGCGTGACCTGGAGCTTGTTCGGTCGAATCAGTTCTTGCCAATTTTTCTGGATCGTCACTGTTTCACCCATACAGGCCAGTCAATTTGAGAGTTCAAATACTGGCGTTGGAGAAAGGCCGCAGATCATTCCCGCGGCTTCTTAGAAAAGTCATTGCGGGCGCCAATGCGCCCGCAACTTGGGATCAAACGCGCCGACGCTTGCGGGGACGGCAACCGTTGTGCGGGATCGTGGTCACGTCACGGATCGAGGTGACGGTGAAGCCTGCGGCCTGAAGCGCGCGGAGCGCCGACTCGCGGCCCGAACCGGGACCTGCGACTTCGACTTCCAGCGTGCGCATGCCGTGCTCCTGCGCCTTCTTGGACACGTCCTCGGCGGCAACCTGCGCGGCGTACGGGGTCGATTTGCGCGAGCCCTTGAAGCCCATCGTGCCGGCGGAAGACCAGGCAATCGTGTTGCCTTGCGCGTCGGTGATGGTGATGGTCGTGTTGTTGAACGACGAGTTCACGTGCGCGACGCCGGAGGCGATGTTCTTGCGCTCACGACGACGAACGCGGGTGGCTTCCTTGCCCATAGAGTACCTTTCCTGAAGATCTCAAACGCCGCCGTAATGCCAGCGGCTACACCTGTGGAAGCGAATGGTGAGTAGCGAATGGCGAATAGGGAAAATCCCTACTCGCCATTCGCCATTCCCGATTCGCCAGTTTACTTCTTCTTGCCGGCGATGGCCTTGGCCGGACCCTTGCGCGTGCGCGCATTGGTGTGGGTGCGCTGGCCGCGCACCGGCAGGCCGCGACGATGACGCAGGCCGCGATAGCAGCCGAGGTCCATCAGACGCTTGATGTTGATGCCGACCTCACGACGCAGGTCGCCCTCGACGAGATAGTCGCGATCGATCACTTCGCGGATCTGGAGCACTTCGGCGTCGCTCAGCTGATTGACGCGACGATCCACGGGGATCTTCACCTTCTCCAGGATCTCACCGGCGATCTTCTGACCGATGCCATGGATGTACTGGAGCGCGATCAGCACGCGCTTGTTGGTCGGGATGTTCACGCCGGCAATACGGGCCACGGCCTTCTCTCCTGTTGCCGATCCCTCGTCAGGAACCGGTCTTTAAGTGCTTGGTTTCTCGGGCAGGTGTTCACAAACGCGAACACGACGCCCACCCCTGGTCTTCCTGGGGCCCGGCATCGTTTGAAACTATCCGACTTGGATGCGGGGCTTATTAGGGGATTCCAGGGGCTTTCGTCAACCGCTGCTAGCGCTTAGCTCGCTTTTTCGTGACCTTTTTTGCGGCCTTCTTGGCACCCTTTTTGAGAGCCTTCTTGGCGGTCTTTTGAGCTGCCTTTTTCGCCGCTTTCTTGACGGTCTTCCTGGCCGCTTTCTTGCCGGCTTTCTTGGCCGTCTTCTTGGGGCCCCTCACGGCCGTCTTGGCGGCCTTTTTGGCCGATTTTGCGGTTTTTTTGGTCGTTTTGGTCGGCTTTTTGGCTGTCTTCCCGGCTTTCTTACTCGCCTTGGCCTTCTTGGCCGGGCCCGCCTTGGTTGCGCTTTTGGCGTGGGTCTTGGGCTCGACTGCCCCCAACGCCAGGAGCTGGCGATGAATGGCGCGGGTGACCTCGTCGATCGCCATCATACCGTCGATGGTCGAGAGCTTCCGCCGCTCGGAATAGTAGTGAATCAGCGGTTCCGTCTGGTTGCGGTAGCTGGCTAACCGCTTGGTCAGGACCTCCGGCGTGTCGTCGAGTCGGACCTCCTCCCCGCGCTCACGCATCTGGGCGACGCGGGTCTCGACACGATTCAGCAGCGCGCTCTCGTTGACGCGAAGCTCGATCACGGCGTCGAGCTTGAGGTGCTTGTGCTTGAGCAGCTCGTCCAGCGCCTCGGCCTGCGGCACGGTGCGCGGGAAACCGTCGAGGATGAAACCGTTCTTGGCGTCCGGCTGGTCGATCCGATCGGAGATGATTCCGACCACGACCTCGTCGGGTACGAGACCACCGCTGGCCATGATCTCCTTGGCCTTCAGCCCGACTGGCGTACCGGCCGCAACCGCGGCTCGCAGCATCTCGCCGGTCGAGAGCTGGACGATGCCATAGCGTTGCACCAGCAACTGCGCCTGGGTCCCCTTGCCCGACCCCGGCGGTCCCAGAAGTATAATTCTCATCGGCGTACGCCCCCCGGATTGGTGAGCGATACGTCGCGCACCTGTGCTTTGATATCAAGAGCGGTGCAAACCACAACCAGCGCCCCACCGCCATTGATCATCATACTATAAGGCAGCCCGATCCCGTAAAGCTCGAAGACCTCCGGAATCAACTGCAACACAGTCAGGTAGACGGCTCCGACGACTGTCGTCAATGACACGACGCGGTCGAGATAGTCGGCGGTCGCCTCGCCCGGCGCGACACCGGGAATCGTGCCGTCGCGCGCGGCCAGCGATTTGGCCGCGTGCTCGGGATCGACGACGTAGGCAGTGTAGATGAAGGCGAGCACGAAGATCGCAACCGATCCAAGGACCAAGTGAGCCGGCATGCCAAACCCAAGTTGCCAGTAGGCGGCGGCGACCCACGGCGTATCGGCACCAAAGATGTAGGCCAAACCAGCCACCGGCAGAAACAGAATCCAGGGCGCCACGGTGGCCGGCACCAGAAAGCCTGCGCTGTTGATCTTGATCGGGAGAATCGCTGCTCGCGCGGGCAGCAGGCGATCTCCGAGTCTGCGCTCGGCGAACTCGACACGGACATTGCGTCGCGCACCTTCAACGAAGACGATCAATGCGACGACCACGATCCAGACGAGCGCGTGGAACAGCACGACACTGCCGGATACCTGGCCGTCCTGCAGAATGCGTGCGATGCCGGCGATGTCGACCGGGACATGAACGAGAATATTGACGCTGAGCAGCAGCGCCAGACCATTGCCGATGCCGTGGCGGGTGATCTGTTCGCTGAGCCAGACCAGGACGAACACGCCACCCACGATCGAGGCCGTGGCCGCGAGCACGGGCCATTCCTCGGGATCTGGGACCAGCGCCGGAATTGTCCGGATGGTCGAGGCGTAGCCGTAGGCCTGGAAGGTCGTGAAGACCAGGGTCACGATCAGCGTGTAGCCGGAGATCTTGCGCCGGCCGCGCTCGCCCGACCTCTCGAGGGAGCTCAAGCGCCGCGATACCAGCGAGACAAGCCGGACGACGATCGCGGCCGTCAGATAGGGAAGGATACCGAGCGCGAAGATCGAAAAGCGAACCACATGTTCGCCTGAGAACGACGGGCTCGGCACACCCATCCCGACGACCGGGATCTGGGTGCCGAGCCTGAAGAGGAGCAGCGCGCCAATCGTGAAAGCGATCCGGCGCGCGAGCTCCCTGTTCATCTACGGCGGCCGCGCAGCTTCGACTTGCGGATCAGGCCTTCGTACTGATGGGCCAACAGATAACCCTGCACCTGTGCCACCGTGTCCATGGTGACGCTGACCACGATCAGCAGCGAGGTGCCGCCGAAGTAGAACGGCACCGAGGCGTAGGAGATCAGGATCTCCGGGATCAAGCAGACGATCGCCAGATAGACCGCGCCGAGCACGGTAATGCGCGAGAGCACGTAGTCGATATATTCCGCGGTGCGCTCGCCGGGACGGATGCCCGGAATGAAGCCGCCGTGCTTCTTCAGATTGTCCGCGGTCTCGGTCGGGTTGAACACGATCGCGGTGTAGAAGAAGGCGAAGAACACGATCAGCGCCAGATACATGATCAGGAACAGCGGACGGCCATGGCCGAGCTGGGTCGTGATCCACTGGAACCATTCCGGCCCGCTGCCCGCGTTGAAGTTCGCCACCGTGGTCGGCAGCAGCAGCAGCGAGGACGCGAAGATCGGCGGGATCACGCCGGAGGTGTTGAGCTTGAGCGGCAGATGCGAGGACTGGCCCTCGAACATCTTGTTGCCGACCTGGCGCTTCGGATACTGGATCAGGAGGCGGCGCTGCGCGCGCTCCATGAACACGATGAAGGCGATCACGGCGACGGCCATGATGATGACGACCAGGATCAGGCCGGTCGACATCGCGCCCTGACGGCCGAGCTCGAGCATGTTGGCGAGCGCGGCGGGCAGCTCGGCGACGATGCCGGCGAGAATGATCAGCGAGATGCCGTTGCCGATGCCGCGCGAGGTGATCTGCTCGCCCAGCCACATCAGGAACATGGTGCCGCCGGTCAGCGTGATCGCGGTGGACAGGCGGAAGAACAGGCCGGGGTCGCTGACGACGTTGCCGGCGCCCTCGAGGCCCACCGCGATACCGTAGGACTGGAACGCGGCCAGGATCACGGTGAGATAGCGGGTGTACTGGTTCAGCAGCTTGCGGCCCGACTCGCCTTCCTTCTTCAGCGCCTCGAGTTGCGGCGAGACGGTGGTGAGGAGCTGGATGATGATCGAGGCCGAGATATACGGCATGATGTTCAAGGCGAAGATCGCCATGCGGTGGATGCCGCCGCCGGCGAACATGTTGAACATGCCGAGGATGCCGCCCGCCTGGGAGCGGAACACCTGCTCCCAGATATTGGGATCGATGCCGGGGAGCGGGATGTAGGTCCCGAGCCGATAAACGAGCAGCGCACCCAGGGTGAACCAGATGCGCTTCTTCAGTTCGTCAGCCTTGGCAAACGCACCGAAATTGAGATTGGCTGCCAGTTGTTCCGCTGCAGAGGCCATCTTGGACTTTCTCCCGCCGCCTATTGCGCCGTCATGCCCGCGGCCGGGCTACATTATACCGGACACCGGACATTATCTGGGGCTCGGCTTCGATAAGTCCACGTCCCGCACGCGTAAAGGCCCGCGAGCCGCGGGCCAATGACGCAGTTGTTACGCCGCCTCGCCTTCTTCCTTGGCAGGGGCGAGGATCTTCACCGAGCCGCCGGCCTTCTCGACCGCGGCGATCGCGGTCTTGGTGGCGCCGTGGACTTCGATGTTGAGCTTGGACTTGAGCTCGCCGCGGCCGAGCAGCCGCAGGCCACCCTTGGGCCGGCGCAGCACGCCGCCCTTCACCAGGGCCTCGACGTTCACGACGCTGCCGGCGTCGATCTTCTTGGCATCGACCGCTTCCTGGAGCCGGTCGAGATTGATCTCGGCGAACTCGACGCGGAAGATGTTGTTGAAGCCGCGCTTGGGCAGACGGCGATGCATCGGCATCTGGCCGCCTTCGAAACCCTTGATGCGCACGCCCGAACGCGCGGTCTGGCCCTTGCCGCCGCGGCCGGACTGCTTGCCCTTGCCCGAACCGATGCCACGGCCGACGCGCATGCGCTTCTTGCGCGAGCCGGCGTTGTCGGCGATATCGCTGAGCTTCATCGCCCTTCTCCTTATTTACTTCTCGTCGACGATGCGGACGAGATGGTGAACCTTCTCGATCATGCCACGGACTGCCGGGGTGTCCTGCAGTTCGCTGGTGCGACCGATCTTGTTGAGCTTGAGCCCGATCAGCGTCGAGCGCTGCGAGTGATGGCGGCGGATCGCGCTGCCGGTCTGCTCGAGCTTGATCGTCTTGCTGGCCTTGGCCATGGGAGTCTACTCCAGAGCTTCCGTTAGTCGGCAGCCGCCTCGGCATCACCACCGATACGGCGGGACTGCAGAGTGGACACCTTGATGTTGCGGCGGGCTGCGACCGAACGCGGCGAATCCTGATGCTTCAGCGCGTCGAAAGTCGCGCGAACCATGTTGTAGGGGTTCGACGAGCCGATCGACTTGGCGACCACGTCCTGGACGCCGAGCGTCTCGAACACGGCGCGCATCGGGCCGCCGGCGATGATGCCGGTACCGGCGGGAGCTGCACGCAGGTAGACACGGCCCGCGCCATGACGGCCGGCGATGTCGTGATGGAGCGTGCGGCCCTCGCGCAGCGAGACGCGGGTCAGGTTGCGCTTGGCGGACTCGGTGGCCTTGCGGATCGCTTCCGGCACTTCGCGCGCCTTGCCGTGACCGAAGCCGGCGCGGCCCTTCTGGTCGCCGATCACGACCAGCGCCGCGAAACCGAAGCGCTTGCCGCCCTTGACGACCTTGGCCACGCGGTTGATGTGGACGAGCTTGTCGACGAACTCGCTGTCGCGCTCCTCGCGCTCCCTGCGTTCACGTCCGCCGCCGCCGCGTTGATCGCGTCCACCACGTTGTTCGCGTTCTGCCATTTTTCCAATCCTTCAGAGGCTTGCGCCTCAATCCTCAAATTCTGTTAGAAGCTCAGCCCGCTCTCACGCGCTGCGTCGGCGAGAGCCTTGACGCGCCCGTGGTAGAGGTAGCTGCCGCGATCGAACACGACTTCCTTGACGCCCTTCTCGGCGGCGCGCTCGGCCAGCAGCTTGCCGACCGCCTTCGCCGCATCGATGTCGGCGCCGGTCTTGCCGCCGTCGCGCATCGACTTCTCGAGCGAAGAGGCAGAGGCCAGCGTCTCGCCCTTCAGGTCGTCGATGACCTGGGCGTAGATGTGCTTGGACGAGCGGAACACCGACAGACGCGGACGACCACCACCGGAGCGGCGCAGCTTCAGCCGCACACTCCGCTTGCGCCGGGCATTGGTAACCTTGGCTTTGGACATGACCGGCTCCGTTACTTCTTCTTGCCTTCCTTGCGGAAGATGAATTCGCCAACATACTTCACGCCCTTGCCCTTGTAGGGCTCCGGCGGGCGATAACCGCGGATCTCGGCCGCAACCTGGCCGACGCGCTGGATGTCGCTGCCCGTCACCGTGATCTCGGTCGGCTTCGGCACGGTGATCGTGATCCCCTCGGGGATCGTGTAGATCACGTCGTGGCTGTAGCCGAGCGCGAGCTGCAGGTTCTTGCCCTGCATCGCGGCGCGGTAACCGACGCCGGTGATCTCGAGCTTCTTCTCGAAGCCCTTGGTGACGCCTTCGACCAGATTCGCGACCTGGGCGCGAGCGGTACCGTAGAGCGCGCGGGCGCGATTGGTCTCGAGCCGCGGCTTGACCATGATCTGGCCGCTCTCGAGCTTCACCTCGACGTCGTCATGAACGACGAACTGAAGCTGGCCCTTCGGCCCCTTCATCTTGACGGTCTGCCCATCGACGGTCGCGGTCACACCCGACGGAACCGGCACAGGCCTTTTGCCAACACGTGACATGGATCAAAAATCCTTCTCAGAACACCGTGAAGAGGACTTCACCGCCCACATTCGCGTCGCGCGCGCTGTGGTCGGCCATGATCCCCTTCGGCGTCGACAACACCGAAATGCCGAGCCCGTTGTTGACCCGCGGCAGGTTCTTCACCGAGGCGTAGACGCGACGCCCGGGCTTGGAAACACGTTCGATCTCGCGGATGACGGGCTCGCCGTCGAAATACTTCAGCTCGATCTCGATCTCGCTGCGGCCCGAGGAGTGCTCGAGCGTGGCGTAACCGCGGATGTAGCCCTCGGACTTGAGGACCTCGAGCACGTTCTCGCGCATCTTCGAGCCAGGCGTGGAGACCTTGGTCTTGGAGCGCATCTGCGCATTGCGGATACGGGTGATCAGATCGCTGATTGGATCGTGCGTAGACATCTAAACGACCCTCCTTACCAGCTGGACTTCACGAGGCCCGGGACCATGCCCTTGGAGCCAAGTTCGCGCAGCGCGATACGGGACAGCTTGTTCTTGCGGTAGTTCGAGCGCGGGCGACCCGACAGCTCGCAACGCAGGCGGATGCGGGTTGCCGACGAGTTGCGCGGCATTTCCGCCAGCTTCAACGTCGCAGCGAAACGCTCCTCCATCGGCAGCTTCTTGTCGGCGATGATCGCCTTCAACCGCTCGCGCTTGGCGGCGGCGTTCTTCACCATCCGCTTGCGCCGGTTGTTCTTCTCGACTGAACTCTTCTTTGCCATGCTTGGCTCCTGGGTATCCGCGTTTGAGAGGCTTTAGGTCAGCGTCTCACTGCCGGAACGGGAAATTGAAAGCGGTCAACAAGGCCCTCGCCTCTTCGTCGGTCTTGGCCGTGGTGCAGACGGTGATGTCCATGCCGCGGGCTTCCGTGACCTTGTCGAAGTCGATCTCGGGGAAAATGATGTGCTCCTTGATGCCGAGCGAGTAGTTGCCGCGGCCGTCGAAGCTCTTCGGGTTCAGGCCGCGGAAGTCGCGGACGCGCGGCAGCGCGACCGTCACCAGGCGATCGATGAACTCGTACATGTGGGCCTTGCGCAGCGTGACCTTGCAGCCGATCGGCTGGTTTTCACGCAGCTTGAAGGTCGCGATCGCGATACGCGAATAGGTCACGATGGCCTTCTGGCCGGCGATCTGGGTCAGCTCGGCAGCGGCGGTCTCGGCCTTCTTGCGATCGTTGACGGAATCGCCAACGCCCATGTTCAGCACGACCTTGTCCAGACGCGGAACCTGCATGACGTTCTCATAACCGAACTTCTCGGTCATGGCCGTGCGGATCTTCGCATCGTATTCCGCGCGCAGGCGCGGCGTGTAAGCGGCCTCAGCCATCGATCTCAGCTCCCGAGCTCTTGGCGATGCGGACCTTCTTGCCGTCCGCCAGAATCTTGAATCCGACGCGGGTCGGCTTTCCGTCCTTGCCGACATACGCGATGTTGGACAGTTGGATCGGCGACTCCTTCGAGATGATGCCGCCCTCCTGGGCCTGCGTCTGCTTCTGGTGACGCTTGACCATGTTGATGCCGCGCACCAGCGCCGTGCCGGCGTCGGGACGCACTTCGAACACTTCGCCGGTGCGGCCCTTGTCGCGGCCGGTCAGCACGACGACCTTGTCGCCCTTGCGGATCTTGGCAGCCATCACAGCACCTCCGGCGCGAGCGAGATGATCTTCATGTGGTTCTTCGCGCGCAGCTCGCGCGGCACGGGCCCGAAGATACGGGTGCCGACCGGCTCGGACTGGTTGTTGATCAGAACGGCGGCGTTACGGTCGAAGCGGATGACCGAACCGTCGGCGCGGCGGATGTCCTTGCGGACGCGCACCACGACGGCCTTCATCACGTCGCCCTTCTTCACCTTGCCACGCGGAATTGCTTCCTTGATCGAAACGACGATGATGTCGCCGATCGTGGCGTAGCGGCGCTTGGAGCCCCCGAGCACCTTGATACACATGACACGGCGTGCGCCAGAATTGTCGGCCACGTCGAGGTTGGTCTGCATCTGAATCATTGATGCACCTCGTCCTCTTCTCTTTGCGCCAGCCCAGCCGGCGCTCAACATTTCCCTGAAGTCAGTCGGCTAAAGCCAACAGATCAGGCGCTTTTCTTGTGTTCGCCCCGGATCACGACCCAGCGCTTCAACTTCGAAATCGGCTTCGATTCCTCGATCCACACCATGTCGCCCGGCTTGAATTCGTTGCTCTCGTCGTGCGCGTGGTAGTTCTTCGAACGGCGGATCGTCTTCTTGTAGATCGGGTGCGTGAAGCGGCGATCAACGCGCACCACGATGGTCTTGGCTTGCTTGTCGCTGACGACCACGCCCTGCAAAGTACGTTTCGGCATCTTCGTAAGCCTCTTACTTCTTCTTCGCGCGCGTCTGCGCGGCGACGGTCTTGATCCGGGCGATGTCACGGCGGGCCTCGCGCAGGCGCGAGGTGTTCTCGAGCTGCCCGGTGGCGCGTTGGAAGCGCAGGTTGAAGCGCTCCTTCTTCAGGTTCAGGACGGCGTCGTCCTGCTGGTCGGGGCTCATCGCGCGGATGTCTTCGATCTTCATCTGGGCCATGGCCATTACTCCGCAATGCGCTCGACGAAGCGCGTCTTGATCGGCAGCTTGGCGGCCGCCAGGGTCAGCGCCTCACGCGCCGTCTGGGTGTTGACGCCGTCGATCTCGAACAGCACCCGGCCCGGCTTGACGCGCGCGACCCACAATTCCGGCGAACCCTTGCCGGAGCCCATGCGGACTTCGGCCGGCTTCTTCGACACCGGAACGTCGGGGAACACGCGGATCCAGACGCGGCCGGCGCGCTTCATGTGGCGGGTCAGCGCGCGGCGAGCGGCTTCGATCTGGCGCGCGGTGACGCGCTCAGGCTCCGTCGCCTTCAGGCCGAACTGGCCGAACGCCAACGTCGCGCCCGAAGACGCAACGCCGTGGATGCGGCCCTTATGCGCCTTCCGGAACTTCGTTTTCTTAGGTTGCATCATGGCTTTAAGCCCTCAAATTCCTGTGCGGCTTTAGGCTGCAGCCGTATCGCGGCGCTGACGGCCACCACGATCACCACTGCCACCCGTCTCGCCTTCGGCCATTCTCTTGTCCTGGGCCATCGGATCGTGCTCGAGGATCTCGCCCTTGAAGATCCAGACCTTGACGCCGCAGGTGCCGAAGGTCGTGAACGCGGTCGCAACGCCGTAGTCGATGTCGGCGCGCAGCGTGTGCAGCGGCACGCGACCTTCGCGGTACCACTCCATGCGCGCGATTTCCGCACCGCCCAGACGTCCCGAGCAGTTGATGCGGATGCCTTCCGCGCCGAGACGCATCGCCGACTGGACGGCGCGCTTCATGGCACGGCGGAACGCCACGCGGCGCTCGAGCTGCTGCGCGATCGACTCGGCCACCAGCGTCGCATCGAGCTCCGGCTTGCGGATTTCGACGATGTTGATGACGACGTCGGACGAGGTGATGTCCGCGACCTTCTTGCGCAGCTTGTCGATGTCGGCGCCCTTCTTGCCGATCACCACGCCCGGACGAGCCGAGTGGATGGTGACGCGGCACTTCTTGTGAGGACGCTCGATCACGATGCGGGCGACGGCCGCCTGCTTGAGCTCCTTGTGCAGGATCTCACGGATCTTGACGTCTTCGTGCAGCAGCTTGCCGTATTCCTGCTTGCCGGCGAACCAGCGGGAATCCCAGGTGCGGTTGATGCCGAGACGCAGACCGATCGGATTGATCTTTTGACCCATCGTGTTCTCCTGCGCCCTTAAGCGGCTGCTTCGGCTTCGACCTGACGAACGATGATCGTCAGCTGCGAAAATGGTTTGTAGACACGGCCCGAGCGGCCACGGCCGCGAGCGGCGAAGCGCTTCATCACGAGGCCGTTGCCGACGAAGGCCTGAGCCACGACGAGATCGTCGACGTCGAGATCGTGGTTGTTCTCGGCATTGGCGATAGCCGATTCCAGGCACTTCTTCACGTCGACCGCGATCCGCTTGCGCGAAAACTGCAGATCGGCGAGCGCAGCAGCTGCCTTCCGGCCGCGAATGAGCTGGGCGACCAGGTTGAGCTTCTGCGGGCTCACCCGCAGCATCCGGGCGACCGCCTTGGCCTCGTTCTCGGCGAGGCTCCGTTCGCGCTTAGGTTTGCTCATCGTTTAATCCTCAAGCCTTCTTGGCTTTCTTGTCGCCGGAGTGGCCATGGAAGGTCCGGGTCGGCGAAAACTCGCCGAACTTGTGACCGACCATTTCCTCGTTGACGGCCACCGGCACGTGCTTCTGACCGTTGTAGACGCCGAAGGTCAGGCCGACGAACTGCGGCAGGATCGTCGAGCGACGGCTCCAGATCTTGATGACGTCGTGACGGCCGGACGCGCGGGCGGCATCTGCCTTCTTGAGCAGAGAACCCTCGACGAACGGGCCTTTCCAGACTGAACGAACCATGTCCGGCGTTCCTTACTTCTTCCGCTTGTGGCGGCTTAGGAGAATGAATTTGTTGGTCGACTTGTTGGTGCGGGTCTTCTTGCCCTTGGTCGGCTTGCCCCACGGGGTGACCGGGTGGCGACCGCCCGAGGTACGACCTTCACCACCGCCGTGCGGATGGTCGATCGGGTTCATCGAAACACCGCGGTTATGCGGCTTGCGGCCCAGCCAACGGTTGCGGCCGGCCTTGCCGATCGAGGTGTTCATGTGATCCGGGTTCGACACCGCGCCGATCGTGCCGCGGCAGCGGCCGTGAACCAGGCGCTGCTCGCCCGAATTCAGGCGGATGATCACGTAGTCCTGGTCGCGACCGACGAGCTGGGCATAGGTGCCCGCGGAACGGGCGAGCTGGCCGCCCTTCCCGATCTTGAGCTCGATGTTGTGAATGATCGTCCCGACCGGCATGTTGCCGAGCGGCATGACGTTGCCCGGCTTCACGTCGACGTAGTTGCCGGCGATGATGGTGTCACCCACGGCCAGACGCTGCGGCGCCAGGATGTAGGCCTGCTCGCCGTCCTGATACTTGATCAGCGCGATGAAGCCGCTGCGGTTCGGATCGTATTCCAGCCGCTCGACGGTCGCGGGAACGTCGATCTTCTCACGCTTGAAATCGACGGTGCGCAGCGTCCGCTTGTGACCACCGCCGCGGAAGCGCACGGTGATGCGACCGGTGCTGTTGCGGCCGCCCGAGGAGTGCTTGCCCTCGGTGAGCGCCTTGACCGGCTTGCCCTTGTAGAGAGCCGAACGATCGACCATGACCAGCTGGCGCTGGCCCGGCGTCGTGGGATTGAATGTCTTCAGTGCCATCGTCGTGCGACCTTACAGACCGGTGGTCACGTCGATCCGGTGACCCTCTTCGAGGGTCACGATCGCGCGCTTGGAGTTCGACTGCGAGCCGAGATTGCCGCGGAAGATCTTGGTCTTGCCCTTGCGGACCAGCGTGTTGACGCTCTTGACCTTGACGTCGAACAGCTTCTCGATCGCTTCCTTGATCTGCGGCTTGGTCGCCTTCGCAGCCACCTTGAACAGCACCTTGTTGTGCTCCGAGGCGATCGTCGCTTTTTCGGTCACGACCGGCGACAGGATCACGTCGTAGTGGCGAGCCTCGATGTTCTTCGTCATTTGAAGCGCGCCTCCAGCGCATCGATGGCGGCCTTGGTCAGAACGAGCTTCTGACGGCGCAGGATGTCGTAGACGTTGATGCCCTGGATCGGCAGCACGTCCATGTTCGGGATGTTGCGGGCCGCAGCGGCAAAGCCGTTGTTGAGCTCGGCGCCGTCGATGATCAGCGCGTTGGTCAGACCCAGACCCGAGAAGTGACCGAGCAGCGCCTTGGTCTTGGCGGCTTCCAGCGCGGCCTTCTCGATCACGACGAGATCGCCGTCCTTGGCCTTGGCCGAGAGCGCATGCTTCAGCGCCAGCGCGCGGACCTTCTTCGGCAGGTCGGTGGCGTGCGAACGCACCACCGGACCGAAGGCACGGCCGCCGCCGCGGAACTGCGGCACGCGGGCCGAGCCGTGACGAGCACCGCCGGTGCCCTTCTGCTTGTACATCTTCTTGCCGGTGCGCCAGATCTCGGCGCGGCCCTTGGCCTTGTGCGTGCCGGCCTGACGCTTGTTGAGCTGCCACTGCACGCAACGCGCAATGATGTCCTGGCGCGGCTCGAGGCCGAAAATGGTGTCGGACAGCTGGACCGAGCCGGCTTCCTTACCTTCGAGGGTGGTGACCTTCAATTCCATCTCACGCACCCTCCTGCTGGGCCGCAGCCTCGGCTTCGCCACCGGCAACCTTGAACTTGCCGGGCTTCGGAGCTTCCTTCGGCAGCGGCTTCTTGACGGCGTCGCGCACGCGGATCCAGCCGCCCTTGGAGCCGGGAACGGCGCCTTCGACGAGGATCAGGCCGCGCTCGACATCGAGCTGAACGACGCGAAGGTTGAGCGTGGTGATGCGGTCGACACCCATGTGGCCGGGCATCTTCTTGTTCTTCCAGGTCTTGCCGGGGTCCTGACGGCCACCGGTCGAACCGATCGAGCGGTGCGAGACCGAGACGCCGTGGGTGGCGCGCAGACCGCCGAAGTTCCAGCGCTTCATGCCGCCGGCGAAGCCCTTACCGACCGAGGTGCCGGTGACGTCGACGAACTGGCCGACGACGAAGTGGTCGGCAAGGATCTCGGCGCCGACCGGGATCATGGCATCCGCGGTGACGCGGAATTCCTCGACCCGGCGCTTCGGCTCGACCTTGGCGACCGCGAACTGGCCGCGCTCAGCCTTGGGCATGTAAACGGTCTTGCGGGCACCAGAACCAAGCTGGAGCGCCACGTAACCGTTCTTCTCTTCGGTACGGTGGCCCACGACCTGGCAATTGCCGAGCTTCAGCACGGTCACGGGGATATGTTCGCCGGCCTCAGTAAAGACCCGCGTCATCCCGACCTTTTGTGCGATCACTCCGGAGCGCATCGGCTTGCTTCCTGTTCTTTCTGTCCGCTTGCGCGAACGGGATCCAAAAATCTTAGAGCTTGATCTCGACGTCGACACCCGCGGCCAGGTCGAGCTTCATCAAAGCATCGACGGTCTGCGGGGTCGGATCGACGATGTCGAGCAGGCGCTTGTGAGTGCGCATCTCGAACTGCTCGCGGCTCTTCTTGTCGACGTGGGGCGAACGGTTGACGGTGAACTTCTCGATGCGGGTGGGCAGCGGAATGGGTCCGCGGACCTGCGCGCCGGTGCGCTTCGCCGTGTTCACGATCTCGCGGGTCGACGTATCGAGGATTCGATGGTCGAACGCCTTGAGACGGATACGAATGTTTTGGCCGTTCATTGCCGTGGTCTCTCTTCAGTGGGGTGGCGAATAGCGAATAGCGAATGTCACCATTCGCTACTCGCCGATCCCTATTCTCGTAATTACTCGATGATCGAGGCGACGACGCCGGCGCCGACGGTGCGGCCGCCTTCGCGGATCGCGAAGCGGAGCTTCTCTTCCATCGCGATCGGCACGATCAGGTGCACTTCCATCGCAATGTTGTCGCCCGGCATCACCATCTCGGTGCCTTCCGGCAGGTGCACGACACCGGTCACGTCGGTGGTGCGGAAGTAGAACTGCGGACGGTAGTTGGTGAAGAACGGGGTGTGGCGACCGCCCTCTTCCTTGGTGAGGATGTAAGCCTCAGCCTTGAACTTGGTGTGCGGCTTGACCGAACCCGGCTTGCACAGCACCTGGCCGCGCTCGACGTCTTCGCGCTTGGTGCCGCGGAGCAGCGCGCCGATGTTGTCGCCGGCCTGGCCCTGATCGAGCAGCTTGCGGAACATTTCGACGCCGGTGACGGTCGTCTTCTGGGTCGCACGGAGACCGACGATCTCGATTTCCTCGCCAACCTTGACGATGCCGCGCTCGACACGGCCGGTCACGACGGTGCCGCGGCCCGAGATCGAGAACACGTCTTCAACCGGCATCAGGAACGGCTGGTCGATCGGACGCTCCGGCTGCGGGATGTACTCGTCGACGTTCTTCATCAGCTCGAGGATGGCGTCGTGGCCGAGCTTCTTGTCGGAATCTTCGAGAGCGGCCAGCGCCGAGCCCTTGATGATCGGGATCTTGTCGCCCGGGAAATCGTACTTCGAGAGCAGCTCGCGGACTTCGAGCTCGACGAGTTCGAGCAGTTCCGGATCGTCGACCATGTCGCACTTGTTGAGGAACACGACGAGCGCGGGCACGCCGACCTGGCGGGCGAGCAGGATGTGCTCGCGGGTCTGCGGCATCGGGCCGTCAGCGGCCGACACGACCAGGATCGCACCGTCCATCTGGGCGGCGCCGGTGATCATGTTCTTGACGTAGTCGGCGTGGCCGGGGCAGTCGACGTGGGCGTAGTGGCGGTTCGGGGTCTCGTACTCGACGTGCGCGGTCGAGATCGTGATGCCGCGCGCCTTCTCTTCCGGCGCCTTGTCGATCTGGTCGTACGCGGTGAACGTCGCACCGCCGGCTTCGGCGAGAACCTTGGTGATCGCCGCGGTCAGCGACGTCTTGCCATGGTCAACGTGACCGATGGTGCCGATGTTGCAGTGCGGCTTGTTACGTTCAAACTTTGCTTTGGCCATTTGACTCTCCGTTCAATCGTCAGTTCGTGACCGACGACAATCAGGCAAACTTCTTCTGGACTTCTGCCGACACGTTGGCCGGCGCTTCTGCGTAGTGGTCGAACTGCATGGTGAAGGTTGCGCGCCCCTGGCTCATCGAGCGCAGGTTATTCACGTAACCGAACATGTTCATGAGCGGCACCATCGCGTTGATGACGTTGGCGTTGCCGCGCATGTCCTGACCCTGGATCTGACCGCGCCGCGAATTCAGGTCGCCGATGACCGAGCCGGTGTAGTCTTCCGGGGTCACCACTTCGACCTTCATGATCGGCTCGAGCAGGACGGACTTGCCCTTCTGCAAGGCTTCGCGGAATGCCGCGCGCGATGCGATTTCGAAGGCGAGCGCCGACGAGTCGACGTCGTGATACTTGCCGTCGACGAGCTGAACCTTGACGTCGACCACGGGGAAGCCCGCGACGACACCAGAGCTCATCACGCTGTTGAGACCCTTTTCAACGCCGGGGATGTATTCCTTCGGAACCGCACCACCGACGATCTTGGACTCGAACTCGTAGCCCTTGCCGGGCTCGTTCGGCTCGACCACGATCGACACTTCCGCGAACTGACCGGTACCGCCGGTCTGCTTCTTGTGGGTGTACTTGACCTCGGCCTTCTTGGTGACGCGCTCACGGAACGCAACCTGGGGCGCGCCGATGTTGGCGTCGACCTTGTAGGTGCGGCGGAGAATGTCGACCTTGATGTCGAGGTGGAGTTCGCCCATGCCCTTGAGGATGGTCTGGCCGGACTCCTGGTCGGTCGACACACGGAAGGACGGATCCTCCGCAGCGAGCTTGGCCAGCGCCACGCCCAGCTTTTCCTGGTCGGCCTTGGACTTCGGCTCGATCGCGATCTCGATGACCGGCTCGGGGAATTCCATTTTCTCGAGGATCACCTGCTTGTCGGGATCGCACAGCGTGTCACCGGTGCGCGCTTCCTTCAGGCCGGCCAGCGCGACGATGTCGCCGGCATAGGCTTCCTTGATGTCTTCGCGGTTGTTCGCATGCATCAAGAGCATGCGCCCGATGCGCTCCTTCTTCTCACGGGTCGAGTTCACGACGCCGGTGCCGCTCTGCAGAACGCCGGAGTAGATGCGGCAGAAGGTGATGGTGCCGACGAACGGGTCGTCCATGATCTTGAACGCGAGCAGCGCGAGCGGCTCCTTGTCGTCCGCCTTGCGCACGACTTCGTTGCCGCGATCGTCGGTGCCCTTGATCGCGGGCACGTCGATCGGCGACGGCAGATAGTCGACGACGGCGTCGAGCAGCGGCTGGACGCCCTTGTTCTTGAAGGCCGAGCCGCACAGCACGGGATAGAACGCGCCGGTCAGGACCGCCTTGCGGATCAGCCGCTTCAGCGTCTCTTCGTCCGGCTCCTTGCCGTCGAGATAGGCGGCCATGGCGTCGTCGTCGAGCTCGACGGCGGCTTCCACCATCTTCTCGCGGTATTCCTTGGCCTGCTCGACCAGATCCTCGGGGATGTCGACATAGTCGAACTTCGCGCCGAGCGATTCATCGTTCCAGATGATGCCCTGCATCTTCACGAGGTCGACGAGACCCTTGAAGTTGTTCTCGGCGCCGATCGGAAGCTGGATCGCGATCGGCTTGGCACCGAGGCGGTCGACGATGTCGGCCAGGCACTTGAAGAAGTCGGCGCCGGTCTTGTCCATCTTGTTGGCGAAGACGATGCGCGGAACCTTGTACTTGTCGCCCTGGCGCCAGACGGTCTCGGTCTGGGGCTCAACGCCCTGGTTCGAGTCGAGCACGCAGACGGCGCCGTCGAGCACGCGCAGCGAACGCTCGACTTCGATGGTGAAGTCGACGTGGCCGGGGGTGTCGATGATGTTCAGACGCTTGCCGGCCCAGAATGCAGTGGTCGCAGCCGAGGTGATCGTGATGCCACGCTCCTGCTCCTGCTCCATCCAGTCCATCGTCGCGGCACCTTCGTGCACTTCGCCGATCTTGTGGCTCTTGCCGGTGTAATAGAGGATGCGCTCGGTGGTCGTGGTCTTACCGGCATCGATATGCGCCATGATACCGAAGTTGCGGTAATTCTCTATGGCATGAACGCGGGGCATAGGGTGTTCCTTAGATTCCGTGTGTCGCCGTTACCAGCGATAGTGCGAGAAGGCGCGGTTGGCTTCCGCCATCCGGTGCACGTCTTCGCGCTTCTTGACGGCATTCCCGCGGTTGTTCGACGCGTCGAGGAGCTCGGCCGAGAGCCGCTCGGTCATGGTCTTCTCGTTGCGGTCACGCGCAGCGGAGATCAGCCAGCGGATGCCCAGCGCCTGACGGCGGGTCGAACGAACTTCGACCGGAACCTGGTAGGTCGCGCCGCCGACGCGGCGGGAGCGCACTTCGATCGTCGGCATGACGTTCTCGAGTGCCTGCTCGAACACGCCGAGCGGGTTCTGCTTGGTCTTGGTTTCGATGATACCGAACGCACCGTAGACGATGCCTTCGGCGACCGACTTCTTGCCGGCGTACATCACCGAGTTCATGAACTTCGTGACGATGATGTTCCCGAACTTCGGATCGGGAAGGACTTCGCGCTTTTCCGCTGAGTGGCGACGAGACATGGACCTGGTTCCCGCTTACTTCGGACGCTTCGCGCCGTACTTCGAACGACGCTGCTTACGGTTCTTGACGCCCTGGGTATCCAGAACGCCGCGGAGGATGTGGTAGCGCACGCCGGGCAAGTCCTTGACGCGACCGCCGCGGATCATGACCACCGAGTGCTCCTGGAGGTTATGGCCCTCACCGGGGATGTAACCGATCACCTCGAAGCCGTTGGTCAGGCGCACCTTGGCGACCTTACGAAGCGCCGAGTTCGGCTTCTTCGGGGTCGTGGTGTAGACGCGGGTGCAAACACCACGCTTCTGCGGCGACTGCTGCAGCGCCGGCACCTTCTTGCGCGACTTCTGCACTTCACGCGGTTGAGCGATCAGCTGGTTGATCGTCGGCATCCTGGCCTTACCCTTTGTTCTGTCGCAGACCCTTTTCGGATCCGCTGTCTTGCCGCAGCCCGTTGCCGGGACTGCAAATTCTTTCGAGCTACCCGCCCGACGAGGCCGCCTTCCGCGGAACAATCCGCACAAAGCGAAATCGCGCCAACCGCCCCATCAACGGGCGGAAAGCGCTTCGACGCCACAGAGGACCGCAGTATTGAGGCCGGTCAGCATAAAGCCGCGGCCCGCGCACTGAGGTCATGCATCCGAATTCGATCTCAAGAGAATAAGCTCAAGAGAACTAGAATCGCACTGGCATTGCCTAGCTATGATCGACAGCGTTTGAGCGGCATTCGTCGAGGTTGGTGCCCGCCTTTAGCGATCCCTATTGGCTTTAGTCCTTGGGGATCTAACGGGTGGCCCGTTCCGACGCTGGCGATGCTCACCGCCTGTCGTTAAGTGAGGCGCTTTCTATAAGTGAGAATCGATCAAGTCAAGGCGAAACGACAGCCACGAACCGCTTCAGGAGCCTGTCAAAATCGCTGTTTGCCGCCCTCGCCGCGCTACTCCGATATGGGAACGGACTCTCGGTTCCGCTAGCCTGATTATAATTATACCCGGGCGAAAAGAACTTTTATAACCAGAGCTAAGGCTTTTTTTCCTGTTGATGCGCCAATCTGCGGCCTTCGGCAGGGATGAGCGCCATGCGGTACACCGACACTGCCATTATCGGCGGCGGATTGGCTGGCTCGACCGCTGCCGCGATGCTCGGCCGGGCCCACATTTCGACCGTCCTGGTCGATCCGCATGAGAGCTATCGGCGGACTTTCGCGTCGAGAAACTCAGTGGCCAGGAGCAGGTTGCGCGATTCCTGAGGACCGGAATCGCAGAATCAGTGCTGCGCCGCGCGACCTTTGCCGGCGAGAACTGGATCGCCCGCTTCGGCCGCCTGCTCGACAAGGCGCCGAGCCAGCAGTTCAACATCCTGTACGATTCCCTGGTCAACGCCGTCCGCGACGAAATCCCCACTTCCGTCGAGCGCATCTGGGCCAAGGCCATCGCCGTCGAGACGAGCGAGGAGCGGCAGAGGGTCGTGCTCTCCAATGACGAGACGATCTCGGCCCGCCTGGTGGTGCTCGCCAATGGCTTGAATGTCGGCCTGCGCCACCAGCTCGGCATCGCCCGAAAAGTCATCAGCGCCTGCCATTCGATCTCGATCGGGTTCGACATCGTCCCGGTCGGGCGCCCAGCATTCGCCTTCCCGGCTCTGACCTACTTCTCCGAACGTCCGAGCGACCGCATCCCGTACATCACGCTGTTTCCGGTCGGGACGCGGATGCGCGCCAATCTGTTCGTCTATCGCGCCTGCGACGACCCCTGGCTGCGCGAGCTGCGCCGCGCCCCGACCGAGACGCTGGATGCGGCCCTGCCCCGGCTCAAGGCCATCTCCGGCCCGTTCGATATCCCGGGCGAGATCAAGATCCGCCCGGTCGACCTCTATGTGAACGATTGCCGCGGCCAGCCCGGCCTCGTGCTGGTGGGCGATGCCTTCGCGACCTCCTGCCCCGTCGCCGGCACCGGCTGCGACAAGGTCTTCACCGACGTCGAGCGGCTCTGCAACGTCCACATCCCGGACTGGCTCGCCTGCGACGGGATGAGTGCGGCCAAGATCGCTGCCTTCTACGCAGATCCGGTCAAGCGGGCCTGCGACGAATGGTCGGCCGCGAAGGCGTTCGACTTCCGCTCAGTCTCAATCGCGACGAGCCCCTACTGGACGGCGCAGCGCTGGGCCCGCTTCATCGCCTGGTCGGCTCAAGGCCTGCTGCGGCCGCTTGGAGGCGCCTTCGAGCTCGAGCCGAACTTGCTCGGTCATTCCTCCTCGTCGTCCTCGTCCTCGGCATCCTCGAGGTCGTCTTCGTCCTCATCGTCCCTGCCGTCGTCGGCGTGAGCCGCCGCGCCGTGCGGCTGGTGGATCTGGTCGTTCCACAGCTTGCGATAGGTCCCGTTCTTGGCGAGCAGCTGGGCATGCGAGCCGCGCTCGATCGCCCTGCCCCCTGAGATCACGATGATCTCGTCCATCTCCACCACCGAGGTCAGGCGGTGGGTCGACCAGATCATGGTGCGGCCCTTCGCGACCTTGAGCAGCGTGCGGTTGATCGCGGCTTCCGTGGTCTGGTCCAGCGCCGAGGTGGCTTCGTCCAGCAGCAGCACCGAGGGATTGCGGATGACCGCGCGCGCGATCGCGATGCGCTGGCGCTGACCGCCCGACAGGGTGTCGCCGCGCTCGCCGACCGGCGTGTCGTATCGCTGCGGCAGGCTCATGATATAGCGGTGGATCTCGGCCTTCTTGGCCGCCTCCTCCACCTCCTCGTCGGTCGCGCCCTCCTTGCCGAGCCGGATGTTCTCACGGATCGACATGTTGAACAGCATGTTCTCCTGGAACACCACCGCCATGCTCCGGCGCAGCGAATCCAGCGTCACCTTGCGGACGTCGACACCGTCGATGGTGACCCGCCCCTCGTCGGGCACGTAGAGCCGCAGGATCAGGTTGAGCAACGTGCTCTTGCCGGAGCCGCTCGGGCCGACGATCGCGATGCGCTTGCCCGCGTTGAGCTTGAGACTGAGATTGTCCAGCACCGGCGTCTGGCTGCCCTCGTACTGGAAGGTGACGTGGTCGAAGGTGATGTCGTTGGTGATGCGCGGCAAATCGGGGGCGCCGGGGCGGTCGGCGCCGCGGGTCGGCTCGTCCAGTAGTTCCTGGATATGCCGGATCGCCGCGGCGGAGGAGATCGACACCGGGATGAAATGCATCACATGGGCGATGTTGTAGGAGACCTCCCAGAAGGCGCTCTCGAAGGTGACGAAGGTGCCGATGGTGATCTGGCCCTTGGTGGCAAGATAAGCGCCGATCGCGAGCACCACGAGGTGCAGCATCAGCACCGAGATGGTGACCGTCCGCTCCACCATGGTCGACAGGAACGCGGCTGAGGCAATCTTGTCGCGCGCCTCGTGGTTGCGGAAGGTGAAGAAGCCGAACATCTTGCGCTGCAGGCTGAACGCCTTGATCACGGCCTGCGCCGCCACGTTCTCCTGCACCATGCCGAGCAGCGCGCTTTCGTTGAGCTTCTGCTCGTAATTGGCCTGCACCGCCTTGGGCGTCAGGATCCGCGGGCCGATCAGTGTGATCGGGAACACGAGCAGCGCGACCGCCGCGAGCTGCCAGTTCAGGAACACCATCAGGATGATGCCGGCGATCAATTCCAGAAACGGCAGCGCGGCACTGTTGGCAAACGTCTTGACCGAGCCTTCGAAGGCCGAGAGGTCGACGGAGAAGCGCGACAGGATCTCGCCGCGCTTGGTGCGGCCGAAATAGGCCGCCGGCAGGTCCTGAACGTGCTCGAACAGGCGCTTGCGGACGTCGGAGATGATGCAGGCAGCCAGCCGCGCGTCCCAGCGCTCGTACCAGACCGCGACGATCGAGGTGAAGATGCCGGCGACGGCGAGCACGCCGAGGATCTTGTACAGCGCCTGGAAGTCCTCCTCCCCGAGCGCGTCGTCGATCAGGAACTTGAGGCTGAGCGGCATGATGACGTTGAACAGAGTCTCGACGCAGACGCCAAACGCCACGAAAGACAGCATCCGCTTGTAGTTGGCCAGGAACGGCTTGACGAACCCGACGATGGTTGCGAGCGCGCCGGCGGCCTCGCGCGCGGTAAAGACGACGAGGTCCTCGTCCTCATCATCGTCGTCGACCTCCACCTCGTCATCCGCCTCGTCTTCCGCATCCTCGTCGTCTTCGAGGTCCGGCTTGGCAGTCGAGGCGAGCTTGTCGTCGAGCTCGGCCGCCTCTTCGGCGGCGAGCTTCTGTTTGTCGGGCGAAAGAGGCTTGGATGCCATGAAACCAACCGATGCTGACGGCCGGCATGACCGCAGAGAAAGCAGGACAAAGCGGAAAGCCGCTATTGCACCGATTCTATGCGATCAGGATGAATTCGGCAAAACAATTGGCGAATTCAACGCGCGCTCCGCGGCTAATCCTCGTCCTCGTCCTCGACCTTGTCGAAGAAGGAATAGCGCAGACTGTCGGCGTCGGCGTACCATCGCCCCGGCCCCTTGTTGGCGGCGAGCGTCGCCTCCCACAGGGCATCGGTGCAATCCTTGCGGTGCATCGAGAGGTCGAAACCGTTGCCGAAGAACAGTTCGGACCATTCCCACCACGTGCCGAGTTTTTTGACGCCACGCAGAAGGTCGTAGCGGTCGATCAGCGCCGGCGCCATGTCCGAGGTGATCGAGCCGAACACGAGGCCGGTCTTGACCACGCGGTTCAGTTCCTTGATTGCGCGGACCACCTGCTTCGGGGAAACGTGGCAAAGGCTGGTCTCGAACACGAAGTCGAACGCGCCGTCCTTGAACGGCATGTCGGTGATCGAGCCGAGCTTGTTGTACTTCTTCAGCGCCTTCGGCGTCCTGGCGTGGATGGCGCGGTTGCTCTCGATGCCGAAGGCATCGATGCCGCGCTCGCGCAGCGCGCCGACCAATTCGCCGCTGGCCGAGCCCGCGACGAGCAGCTTGGCGCCCTTGGTCTTGCCCCAGACGATGCCGAGCAGCCGGGTGAGGTAATCGGGATCGGTGAAGTGCCGCCACGCCTCATGATAGGGGCCGAGGCCGCGATAATTATCGAAATAGTCGCGATCGATCTTGTCGGAGAGCGGCTTGTCGTCCTGCGCGCGCTCGCGGCGCAGGCGCATCATCTCAGTCAGGATGATGTCGGTTGCCGCATCCGAGGAGTCGAGCAGGCCGTTCAGCGTCGAATCGAACAGATAGTCGCCGACCACCACGATACCGGGATGCTCCTTCGGCTCGGGCCGGTGATTGGTCATGACGTCGCGCACCGGCAGGCCGCCCGGTATAGCGTTCACCGACGACAACCAGCGATGGATCTTGCCTTCCATGAAATGCAGGCGCGCATCGCCGAGCGAGGCCGGCAGCGATTTCAGCGCGGCATCGATCAGCTCCTGGTCCGACAGATTGGCGAAGGCCAGCGCGTCGGAGCCGGGAATCAGCCAGTTCAGCACGCCGTGCTTGCCGACGTCGTGGCGCGCGCCCTCGTTGTAGACGCAGCAGCCGCCGAAGGCTTCCGACATGAACCAGGCGCCTGAAATCTTCTCGCCCCAGAACGGCGTGTCGAACAGGATCGAGACGCGCAAATAGTGCGCGGGACGGTCGAAATAAGAGACGTGCTTGACCATCGACTTGCGGAGCTGTTCGCCTTCCCACCGCATGGTGGCGAGCCAGGAATGCGGCAGGCAGACCAGCACGAGATCGAAGTCGCGCGTCTCCGGTCCCTTGCCGTTCATCATCTTGAGCTGGTAGCGGCCGGTCGGCGCCTTGCCGACGGTGAGCACGCGGTGATTGAGCTGGATGTCGGCGTTGACCTCCGACTGCAGGCACTCGATCAGCTGCTCGTTGCCGTTCTGGATGGAATAGAGGCCGATATAGCCGTCGACATCCATCAGATAGTTCTTGAGCGCGTTGAGGCCGTTGGTATTGTGGCTCTCGGTGGCGATGTCGGAGCGCGCCATCACCTTGAAGAAGCGCTTTGCAGTTTCGTCCTCGACCTCCTCGTCGAGCACCTGCTCGGCGGTCTTGTAGGCCCAGGGGTTCTCGTTGTCGTGCGCGCCGACGCCCTCGTAATATTCGATCGGTGACATCGCCTCAGCACAGCGCTTGCGGAACGCCTCGATCGCCGCGGCGGTCTTGGCGCCATACTTGCGGCGCATGCCCGGCACGTCGTTGAGGAGCTCGCCGCCGAACTGCACCTGCTCGGCATCCATCGGAATCGTCTGCAGCCCGAAATGCTGGATCAGCTCGCGCAGCGGATCCGGCCCGGTCATCGAGTAGTCGTAGATCTCGGCAACGCCGGCCTCGTACATCGCGGGCGCGGAATCGAATTTGCGGGTGACGATCTTGCCGCCGAGCCGATCGGAGGCCTCGTAGATGGTGACGCGACAGAGGTCGCCGAGCTTGCGCTTCAGATACCAAGCGCTCATCAGCCCGCCGGGGCCGCCGCCTACGATTGCGAGATCAAGCATGTGAGTTCCGTGGTCTCCGGCCCGCCCCCTTCACGGGACCACCGGTCTAAACTCTCCTAGCAGAAGCGCTTTTGCGGCTGAAGGAAAGATGAACAAAGGTTGATCCCGCATCGCAACAGACAAGCAAAGCAACAAAAAGGCCGGCTTTCGCCGGCCTTTTCATTGTCCTCGGTAGTCCTACGGATGAACGATCATTCCGCGGGCGGCAGCGCAGGAAGCTCCGCTTCCGGCGCGGGCGACACGACCGCCGCCTGCTTCTCGCGCTCGTCCAGGATCAGCTTGTCGCGCTTCATGGCGACTTCGCGAATCTTGGCCATGGAGGCGCCGGTGCCTGCCGGAATCAGCCGGCCGACGATGACGTTCTCCTTGAGGCCTTCGAGCGGATCGACCTTGCCGTTGACCGCCGCTTCCGTGAGGACGCGGGTGGTCTCCTGGAACGAGGCCGCCGAGAAGAAGGAGCGGGTCTGGAGGCTCGCCTTGGTGATGCCGAGCAGAACCGGCGTACCCGTGGCGATCTTCTTGCCCTCTTCCTTCGCCTTCTCGTTGAGCGCGTCAAACTCGATCTTGTCGACCTGCTCGCCGGAGATCATGTCCGTGTCGCCCTGGTCGGTGACTTCCACCTTCTGGAGCATCTGACGGACAATCACCTCGATGTGCTTGTCGTTGATGAGCACGCCCTGGAGCCGGTAGACCTCCTGGATCTCGTTGACCAGATAGGCCGCGAGTTCCTCGATGCCCTTGACCGCAAGGATGTCGTGCGGTGCCGGATTGCCTTCCACGATGAAGTCGCCCTTTTCGACGACGTCGCCGTCCTGAAGGTGGATGTGCTTGCCCTTCGGGATCAGGTACTCGCGTGCCTCGTCGGTCTTGTCCATCGGCTCGATCGAGATGCGACGCTTGTTCTTGTAGTCGCGTCCGAACCGGATGGTGCCCGAGATTTCGGCAATGATCGCCGCATCCTTCGGACGCCGTGCCTCGAACAGTTCCGCCACCCGCGGCAGACCGCCGGTGATGTCACGCGTCTTGGCACTTTCGGTCGAGACACGGGCGAGGATGTCGCCCGGGTTGACCTTGGCTCCGACGTCGACCGAGAGAATGGCGTCGACCGACAGCATGTACCGGGCATCGCCGCCACGGGCGAGCTTGAGCACCTTGCCGTCCTTGCCCTTGACCACGATGGCCGGACGCAGGTCCGCGCCGCCGCGGGTCGAGCGCCAGTCGATGACCACGCGCTTGGCGATACCGGTGGCCTCGTCGAGCGTTTCCGAGATCGACTGCCCCTCGACCAGATCCTCGAAGCCGATCGTACCTTCGACTTCGGTGAGGAGCGGACGGGTGTAGGGATCCCATTCGACGATGCGCTGGCCACGCTTGACCATGTCGCCTTCATCGACGTGCAGGCGCGAACCGTACTGAACGCGGTGCGTCGCACGCTCGGTGCCGTCGGCATCGACGATCGCCACCACCATGTTGCGCACCATCGCGACCAGATGGCCTTCGCTGTTGCGGGCGATGGCCTTGTTCCGGATCACGATCTTGCCGTCGAAATTGGCTTCGACGAACGACTGCTCGTTGAGCTGCGCCGCACCACCGATATGGAAGGTGCGCATGGTGAGCTGGGTGCCCGGCTCGCCGATCGACTGCGCCGCGATGACGCCGACCGCTTCGCCGTGGTTGACCGGCGTGCCGCGGGCGAGGTCGCGGCCATAGCACTTGCCGCAGATGCCGTTGACGAGTTCGCAGGTCAGCGCCGAGCGGATCTTCACCTCCTGCACACCACCCTGCTGGATGGCGTCCAGATGGCTTTCTTCCATCAGCGTATCGCGCTTGATGATCACCTTGCCGGAGCTGTCACGGATATCTTCGCAGGCCGTGCGTCCGAGGATGCGCGAGCCGAGCGAAGCCACCACGGTGCCGGCATCGACGATGGCGCGCATCTTGATGCCGAGCTTGGTGCCGCAGTCGCTCTGCGTGATGATGCAGTCCTGCGCCACGTCGACGAGACGACGGGTCAGGTAGCCCGAGTTCGCGGTCTTCAACGCGGTGTCCGCGAGGCCCTTGCGGGCGCCGTGGGTCGAGTTGAAGTACTCGAGAACCGAGAGACCTTCCTTGAAGTTCGAGATGATCGGCGTCTCGATGATCTCGCCCGACGGCTTGGCCATCAGGCCGCGCATGCCGGCGAGCTGGCGCATCTGGGCCGGCGAACCGCGGGCGCCGGAGTGAGCCATCATGTAGATCGAGTTGATGTCGGCATCCGCTCCACTCGCCGTCTTCTTGGTGGAGGAGATTTCCTTCATCATCGCCTTGGCGATTTCTTCCGTGGCCTTCGACCAGGCGTCGACGACCTTATTGTACTTCTCGCCATGGGTGATCAGGCCGTCGTTGTACTGCTGCTCGAAATCCTTCGCCAGCGTACGGGTGGTGTCGACGATCTTCCACTTGGAGTGCGGCACGACCATGTCGTCCTTGCCGAACGAGATGCCGGCCTTGAACGCATTGTAGAAGCCGAGCGCCATGATGCGATCGCAGAAGATCACCGTCTCCTTCTGGCCGCAGTGACGGTAGACCTGGTCGATGACGCCGGAGATCTCGCGCTTGGTCATCAGCTTGTTGATGATCTCGTAGGGGACGCGCGGGTTCTTCGGCAGGAGGTTACCCAGCATGACGCGGCCAGCGGTGGTCTCGATCCAGCGCTTGGAGATCTTGCCGGTCTCGTCGATGCCTTCCCACCGGTACTTGATCTTGGTGTGAAGGTGGATGACCTTCGCGTGCAGCGCGTGCTCGAGCTCGGCCATCTCGCCGAACACCTTGCCCTCGCCGGGCAGGCCTTCGCGCATGATCGAGACGTAGTAGAGACCGAGCACGATGTCCTGCGACGGCACGATGATAGGCTGGCCGTTCGCCGGATGCAGGATGTTGTTGGTCGACATCATCAGGACGCGCGCTTCCAGCTGCGCCTCGAGCGACAGCGGGACGTGCACGGCCATCTGGTCGCCGTCGAAGTCGGCGTTGAACGCGGAGCAGACCAGCGGGTGAAGCTGGATCGCCTTGCCCTCGATCAGCACGGGCTCGAACGCCTGGATGCCAAGACGATGCAGCGTCGGTGCGCGGTTCAGCAGCACCGGATGCTCGCGGATGACCTCGTCCAGGATGTCCCAGACCTCGGGCCGCTCCTTCTCGACGAGCTTCTTGGCCTGCTTCACGGTGGTGGACAGGCCCTTGGCGTCAAGCCGCGAGTAGATGAACGGCTTGAACAGCTCGAGCGCCATCTTCTTCGGCAGGCCGCACTGATGCAGACGCAGCTCGGGACCGACCACGATCACCGAACGGCCCGAATAGTCGACGCGCTTGCCGAGCAGGTTCTGACGGAAGCGGCCCTGCTTGCCCTTGAGCATGTCGGCGAGCGACTTCAGCGGACGCTTGTTGGCGCCCGTGATGACGCGGCCGCGGCGGCCGTTGTCGAACAGCGCATCGACCGCTTCCTGAAGCATGCGCTTCTCGTTGCGGATGATGATGTCGGGCGCGCGCAGCTCCATCAGCCGCTTCAAGCGGTTGTTGCGGTTGATGACGCGGCGGTAGAGATCGTTGAGGTCCGAGGTCGCGAAGCGGCCGCCGTCGAGCGGCACCAGCGGACGCAAATCCGGCGGGATCACCGGGACCACGGTCATGATCATCCATTCCGGCTTATTGCCGGAGTGGCGGAACGCTTCCACGATCTTCAGGCGCTTGGCGAGCTTCTTGTGCTTGATGTCGGAGTCGGTCTCCTGCATCTCGAGGCGCAAGGTCGCCTCGAGCTTCTCGAGGTCCATGCCCTTGAGCAGCTCGCGGATCGCTTCCGCACCAATCATAGCGGTGAAGCTGTCCTGGCCGTACTCGTCCTGCGCCTTCAGATACTCGTCTTCCGACAGCAGCTGGCGGTCCTTCAGCGCGGTGAGGCCCGGCTCGAGCACGACGTAATATTCGAAGTAGAGGATCCGCTCGAGATCCTTCAGCGTCATGTCCAGCAGGAGGCCGATGCGCGAGGGCAGCGACTTCAGGAACCAGATGTGGGCGACGGGGGCAGCGAGCTCGATATGGCCCATGCGCTCGCGCCGGACGCGCGACAGCGTGACCTCGACCGAGCACTTCTCGCAGATGATGCCCTTGTACTTCATGCGCTTGTACTTGCCGCACAAGCACTCGTAATCCTTGATCGGCCCGAAGATGCGGGCGCAGAACAGGCCGTCGCGCTCGGGCTTGAAGGTGCGGTAGTTGATGGTCTCCGGCTTCTTGATCTCGCCGTAGGACCAGGACAGAATCTTCTCTGGAGACGCGA
Organism: Bradyrhizobium sp. 23AC; assembly: GCF_054863025.1. NCBI lineage: Bacteria > Pseudomonadati > Pseudomonadota > Alphaproteobacteria > Hyphomicrobiales > Nitrobacteraceae > Bradyrhizobium > Bradyrhizobium sp. 23AC. The sequence continues at coordinate 414,136 of NZ_JAVAYN010000005.1, read as the reverse complement.
TCGAGATCCGGATCTGGTCGAAGACCTGAGCCGGCGTCGTCGGGTTGAAGAGATTCATAATTTCTTGGTTCATCGTCTTCTCCTCGCGTGCCGGTCGCCTCCGGCCGCAAATTCGAAAATCACTCAAGCAGGCGCCCTGCCCTCAAGGCATCGGGAGGGGCGCCAATGCCCGGCCGTGAAGGCCGGGCATGAAAGGTCGTGTTACTCGGCCGCTTCCGACGTCGGCGCCGGTCCAACCTTGGAGTTGTGCAGGTCGACGTTGAGGCCGAGCGAGCGCATTTCCTTGACCAGCACGTTGAACGATTCCGGAATACCGGCCTCGAACGTGTCGTCGCCGCGCACGATCGCCTCGTACACCTTGGTACGGCCGGCGACGTCGTCCGACTTCACCGTCAGCATCTCCTGGAGCGTGTACGCCGCGCCGTAAGCCTCGAGCGCCCACACCTCCATTTCGCCGAAGCGCTGGCCGCCGAACTGCGCCTTGCCGCCCAGCGGCTGCTGGGTGACGAGCGAGTACGGACCGATCGAACGCGCGTGGATCTTGTCGTCCACGAGATGGTGCAGCTTGAGCATGTAGATGTAGCCCACTGTCACCTTGCGATCGAACGCATCGCCGGTACGGCCGTCATAGACGGTCGACTGACCCGAAGCGTCGAGACCGGCAAGCTTCAGCATCTCCTCGATGTCGGCTTCCTTGGCGCCGTCGAACACCGGCGTCGCGATCGGCACGCCGCGGCTGAGGTTATGGCCAAGCTCGATCAACTCGTTGTCGTTGAGCGTCTTGATCGTCTCGTCCTCGCCGTAGACCTTCTTCAAGGTCTCCTTCAGCGGCTTGATGTCCTGCTTCGACAGGTACGCATCGACGGTCTGGCCGATACGTTTGCCGAGGCCGGCGCAGGCCCAGCCGAGATGGGTCTCGAGGATCTGTCCGACGTTCATGCGCGAAGGCACGCCGAGCGGGTTGAGCACGATGTCGGCGTGCGTGCCGTCTTCGAGGAACGGCATGTCCTCGATCGGCACGATCTTCGACACCACGCCCTTGTTGCCGTGGCGGCCGGCCATCTTGTCGCCGGGCTGGATCTTGCGCTTCACCGCGACGAAGACCTTGACCATCTTCATCACGCCGGGCGGCAATTCGTCACCGCGCTGAAGCTTCTCGACCTTGTCGAGGAAGCGCTGTTCCAGCCCCTTCTTCGACTCGTCGTACTGCTTCCGCATGGCCTCGATCTCGGCCATCAGTTTGTCGTTCGGCGAGGCGAACAGCCACCACTGCGACTTCGGGTACTCCTCGAGCACCGCACGGGTGATCTTGGTGTCCTTCTTGAAGCCCTTCGGGCCCGCAATGCCCTGCCGCCCCTCGAGCAGCTCGGCAAGACGGTTGTAGACGTTGCGGTCCAGGATCGCCTGCTCGTCGTCGCGGTCCTTGGCCAGACGCTCGATCTCTTCCCGCTCGATCGCCAGCGCACGCTCGTCCTTGTCGACGCCGTGACGATTGAACACGCGAACTTCCACGATCGTGCCCTGCACGCCCGGAGGAACGCGCAGCGAGGTATCGCGAACGTCGGAAGCCTTCTCGCCGAAGATGGCGCGCAGGAGCTTCTCTTCCGGCGTCATCGGGCTCTCGCCCTTCGGCGTGATCTTGCCGACCAGGATGTCGCCGGCGCGGACTTCCGCACCGATATAGACGATACCGGCTTCGTCGAGGTTCTTCAGCGCTTCTTCCGAGACGTTCGGAATGTCGCGGGTGATTTCCTCAGGTCCGAGCTTGGTGTCGCGGGCCATCACCTCGAACTCTTCGATATGAATCGAGGTAAACACGTCTTCCTTCACGATCCGCTCGGAGAGCAGGATCGAGTCTTCGAAGTTGTACCCGTTCCACGGCATGAACGCGACGAGCACGTTGCGGCCGAGCGCGAGCTCACCGAGATCGGTCGACGGACCGTCGGCGATGATGTCGCCCTTCTTGACGATATCGCCGACCTTCACCAGCGGACGCTGGTTGATGCAGGTCGACTGGTTGGAGCGCTGGTACTTCATCAGGCGGTAGATATCGACGCCCGACTTGGTCGGATCGAGATCTTCCGTGGCGCGGATGACGACGCGGGTGGCGTCGATCTGGTCGATCACGCCCGAACGGCGTGCCGCGATCGCGGCACCCGAGTCACGCGCAACCACGCCTTCCATGCCGGTGCCGACGAACGGGGCCTCGGCGCGAACCAGCGGCACCGCCTGGCGCTGCATGTTCGAGCCCATCAGCGCGCGGTTGGCGTCGTCGTTCTCGAGGAACGGGATCAGCGCCGCGGCCACCGAAACGAGCTGCTTCGGTGACACGTCCATGTAGTCGACCTTGTCAGGCGTCACCGGCAAGACTTCGCCGGCATGACGGCAGACCACGAGGTCTTCGGTGAAGCGGCCCTTCGGGTCGAGCGGCACGTTGGCCTGCGCGACCGTGTAGCGGCCCTCTTCCATCGCCGAGAGATACACGACCTCGTCGGTGACGCGGCCGTCCTTGACCTTGCGATACGGCGTCTCGACGAAGCCGTACTTGTTCACACGCGCGAAGGTCGCGAGCGAGTTGATCAGGCCGATGTTCGGACCTTCCGGCGTCTCGATCGGGCAGATGCGGCCGTAATGCGTCGGATGCACGTCGCGCACCTCGAAGCCGGCGCGCTCGCGGGTCAGACCGCCCGGTCCAAGCGCCGAGAGACGGCGCTTGTGGGTGATCTCCGAGAGCGGGTTGGTCTGGTCCATGAACTGCGAGAGCTGCGAGGAGCCGAAGAACTCGCGGACGGCGGCAGCCGCCGGCTTCGCGTTGATCAGGTCCTGCGGCATGACCGTGTCGATGTCGACCGAGGACATGCGCTCCTTGATCGCGCGCTCCATGCGCAGGAGGCCGATGCGGTACTGGTTCTCCATGAGCTCGCCGACCGAGCGCACACGGCGGTTGCCGAGATGGTCGATGTCGTCGATCTCGCCCTTGCCGTCGCGCAGGTCCACCAGCGTCTTGATGACGGAGAGGATGTCTTCCTTGCGCAGCGTGCGCTGGGTGTCGGGCGCATCGAGGTCGAGGCGCATGTTCATCTTGACGCGGCCGACCGCGGAGAGGTCGTAGCGCTCGGCATCGAAGAACAGCGACTGGAACATGGCCTGCGCCGAATCCAGCGTCGGCGGCTCGCCCGGACGCATCACGCGGTAGATGTCGAACAGCGCGTCTTCACGCGTCATGTTCTTGTCGGCCGAGAGCGTGTTGCGGATGTAGGGGCCGATATTGACGTGGTCGATGTCGAGGAGCGGCAGTTCCTTGTAGCCGTGCTCGTTGAGCACCTTCATCGACTTGTCGGTGATTTCCTCGCCGGCTTCGGCGTGGATCTCGCCGGTCTTCGGGTTGACGAGGTCCTCGGCGATGTAATTGCCGACCAGCTCCTCATCAGCCAGGCGCAGCGCCTTCAGCCCCTTTTCCTGGAGCTGGCGGGCGGCACGGACGGTGAGCTTCTTGCCGGCCTCGAGCACGACCTTGCCGGTATCGGCGTCGATCAGGTCGTTGACGGTCGAGTAGCCGCGGAAACGGTTGGCGTCGAACGGAACGCGCCAGCCTTCCTTGGTCCGCTTGTAGAGAATCTTCTTGTAGAACGTGGACAGGATCGCCTCGCCGTCGAGGCCGAGGGCGAACATCAGCGACGTCACCGGAATCTTGCGGCGACGGTCGATACGCGCATAGACGATGTCCTTGGCGTCGAACTCGATGTCGAGCCAGGAACCGCGATACGGGATGACGCGGGCGGCGAACAGCAGCTTGCCCGAGGAATGGGTCTTGCCCTTGTCGTGATCGAAGAACACGCCGGGCGAACGGTGCATCTGCGAGACGATGACGCGCTCGGTGCCATTGACGATGAAGGTGCCGTTCATCGTCATGAGCGGGATATCGCCCATGTAGACGTCCTGCTCCTTGATGTCCTTCACCGACTTCGCGCCGGTTTCCTCGTCGATATCGAACACGATGAGGCGCAGCGTCACCTTGAGGGGAGCCGCGAAGGTCATGCCGCGCTGGCGGCACTCGTCGACGTCGTATTTCGGCTGCTCGAACTCGTAGCGGACGAATTCCAGCATCGAGGTGCCCGAGAAATCGGAGATCGGAAACACCGAGCGGAATACCGCCTGCAGACCCTCGTCGAGACGGCCACCCTGGGGTTCATCGACCATCAGGAACTGATCATAGGACGCCTTCTGAACCTCGATGAGGTTCGGCATCTCGGCGACTTCCTTGATGTGTCCGAAGAACTTGCGAACGCGTTTGCGACCGGTGAATGTCTGCTGCGCCATCGTGGCCTCTCATTTTCGTCGCCCGCTCTGGGCGCGCCCTCCGGAACGCGGCTGCCACCGCTCCCCGGGTTGAATTTTTCGAACCCGCTTTGGGGGCCGGAGACTCAAGTTCAGGCCGGAATGTCCTGAATCTGTTCTTCAGACCTTCAAAACGCAAAACGACGCGCGGGGCGCTGATGCGCGCCCGCCCGTCACAACCATCCTCTTCACGGACTGCAAAAGCCCGAAATAGCCTGCTCTCCCAACGGCTTACAGAGAATCCGGTATCCCTGCCCACCGCGCTTTCGTGCTGCCGAACCGATATGGGGCGACAATAGTGGAGATTCGAGGGGTGAACCCTCAAATCCCCACACTTTTTCGTGTTCGACCTGCGTCGGGACGTTCCGTCGCACGCCTTTTGCATCAGGCTCGCCCCTTTTTGAGGGGGCAAGCCAGGATCTCGGGCCTGCTTACGCTCGCCCGAGACCTCGCCAGTAAGCGGTGCTTACTTGAGCTCGACCTTCGCGCCAGCCTTCTCGAGCTGGACCTTGATCTTGTCGGCTTCGTCCTTGTTCACGCCTTCCTTGACAGGCTTCGGCGCGCCCTCGACGAGGTCCTTTGCTTCCTTCAGGCCCAGGCCGGTGATGGCGCGGACTTCCTTGATGACCTCGATCTTCTTGTCGCCGGCGCTGGCGAGAACGACCGTGAACTCGGTCTTCTCTTCCGCCGGAGCGGCGGCAGCGCCACCACCAGCCGGGCCGGCCACGGCGACAGCCGCGGCAGCCGAAACGCCCCACTTTTCTTCGAGGAGCTTCGCCAGTTCAGCAGCTTCGAGCACGGTGAGGCTCGAGAGGTCGTCAACGATCTTCTGCAAGTCAGCCATTGTTCAGTTTCCTTACGTGTAAGTCTGGTTCGGGTTTGAGTTTTGCGAAGGGCGTCAGGCCGCTTCGCCCTTTGAGGCATGAGCCTGGATGACGCGCGCGAGCTTGCCCGCGGGCGCATTGGCGAGCTGAGCGATCTTGGTCGCCGGGGCCACAAGCAGGCCGACGATCTTGGCGCGCAGTTCATCAAGCGACGGCAGCGAGGCAAGCGCCTTCACGCCGTCGACATTCAGGACGGTCTTCCCCATCGAGCCGCCGACGATGACGAACTTTTCGTTCGCCTTGGCGAATTCGATGGCGACCTTTGGCGCCGCTACCGGATCGTTCGAAGTGGCGATCACAGTCGGTCCCTTCAGCATGGGGCCGATGGCAATGACGTCAGTGCCTTCAAGAGCAATTTTGGCGAGACGGTTCTTCGAGACCTTCACCGAAGCGCCAGCCTGCTTCATCTGCATGCGCAGCTTCTGCATCTGGGCGACGGTCAGGCCGGAATATTGAGCAACGACCGCGACGCTCGTGGTCTTGAAGACCCCGTTGAGCTGTTCGACCGCTTCCTTTTTTGCCGCTCGTTCCACAGCAAGCTCTTTCCGGTTGGCGGTCATCGCGAAAAGCGGGACCGCCGGGTTGCACCCATCGCCCCACCCAAAACCTGAACCTCCGGGTCAAAACCCATCGGACACGCGCCGGGCGAGACGACGATTCAAAGCCTGCCCTCCGGGAGCTCGTGAGAGCCCACGGCGTGTCGAGGTCCGAACCAGACCCGTTTCGCAACCACCCTTAAGGTGGAAGGCGAAGTGAAATCCGGTCTTCACCCGTCTATGCAGGCCATGCGATTAAGCCGTTGAGAAGTCGAAACTTCCCGCGAGCGCCTGCAGTCTTGGACAGGACAAGGTCAGCCGGCGAACCGTCCGACCCCTGCCCGCACTCCACCAACCGACGGGTTTTCCTTCCTTTTCGGGCAAATCCTCAAGGACGTTCCTGAAAAGGAATGATCTCCTGTCGTGTCGGGTTTTCGAAATGCGTGCACGAACGCGCCAGCCGAGGCCGGCACGTCCGGAAGCGGTTCTTTAACCGCTCTCCGCCTGCTTGCCAAGAGCAAAATTCACACCAGTTCCAATCTGTTGCCCTGGGCGCTTGATCCGGGTCGATAAGGACCGATTCAGGCCGATTTGACCTCATGAGGCAGCGGCTTGCCCTCGAAAAACGCCGTCAGGTTCGCGAGCACGCAGTTCTGCATGGCGACGTGCGATTCGAGGGTGTGGCCGCCGATATGGGGCGCGAACACCACGTTCGGGAGCGCGGTCAGAGCGTCGGGCGCGTGCGGTTCCTTTTCGAAGACGTCGAGGCCGGCGCCGGCGATGGTCTTGTCGGTCAGGGCCGCCACGAGCGCCTCCTCGTCGATCACCGAGCCACGGGAGATGTTGACGACGTAGCCGTTCGCCCCGAGACGCTTGAGGATATCGGCATTGACGACGTGCTGGGTCTCGGCCCCTGCCCGAACCGCGATCATCAGCACGCTGCACCAATCGGCCAGAGCCTCCAGCGTCGGGAAATATTGGTACGGCAGATCGTATTTGCTGCGGCTGAAATAGCCGACCTCGCTCTCGAAGGCGGCGCAGCGGCCTGCGATCTTGCGACCGATCTCGCCCATGCCGTAGACGCCGATACGGCGGCCGGGCATGCCGGCCTGCGGGCGCATCATCGGCGATTGCTTCGACGCCGCCCAGTCGCCGCTGCGGACATATTGGTCGGCGACGAGGATCCGGCGGGTCGTCGCCAGCATCAGGGTCATCGCGATGTCGGCGACCGAAGCGGCATTGGCGCCCGGGCTGTGGCCGACTGCGATGTTGCGACTGGCTGCCGCCTTCAGGTCGACACCGTCATAGCCGGTGCCGTAGCAGACGATGGCACCGAGTTTTGGAAACATATCCATCGCCTCGGCACCGAGCGGCGAGCCGCCTGCGGTCAGCAGTGCGCGGATGCCACTGAGCTCCTCCGCCGAAAACACCTCCCAAGCGGGCTTGCCACCGGTGTCGAGCAATTCGAACCGCTCGGCAAAGCGCGCCATCATCGTCTTGGGAAAGCGCGAATAGATCAGGACCTTGTCAGCCATTGCTCTTGTTTCCGGTGAGCCCTGCCACAAACGACGAGGGGCGGAATCGGTTGCCCAATTCCGCCCCTCGCCTCATGCAATTTCCAGACTTAGCCGAGAATGGTGCCCGGCTCGACCTTCACGCCCGGGCCCATCGTCGAGGACACCGCAACGCGCTGGATGTAGGTGCCCTTGGAACCGGCCGGCTTCGCCTTCGAGACAGCATCGGCGAGAGCCTTGATGTTCTCGACCAGCTTCTCCTCGGAGAACGAGGCCTTGCCGACGCCTGCCTGCAGGATGCCGGCCTTCTCGACCCGGAACTCGACCGAGCCGCCCTTGGCACCCTTCACCGCACCGGTGACGTCCATGGTCACGGTGCCGATCTTCGGGTTCGGCATCAGGCCGCGCGGGCCCAGCACCTTACCGAGACGGCCGACCAGCGGCATCATGTCGGGGGTGGCGATGCAGCGGTCGAAATCGATCGAGCCGTTCTGCACCTTCTCGACCAGGTCTTCGGCGCCGACGACGTCGGCACCCGCAGCCTTGGCCTCATCGGCCTTGGCGCCGCGGGCAAACACGCCGACGCGGAGCGTACGGCCGGTGCCGTTCGGCAGGGTCACGACGCCACGGACCATCTGATCGGCGTGACGCGGATCGACGCCGAGATTGATCGCGACCTCGATGGTCTCGTCGAACTTCGCTTTCGCGCGTTCCTTGACCATCTTGATGGCGTCCGCGAGCGGGTAAAGCTTTTCGCGGTCAACACCTTCGCGGGCTTTGTTCAAACGCTTTCCGATTGCCATGACCGCTTACCCCGCCACTTCCAGGCCCATCGAACGGGCAGAGCCCTCGACCATCTTCATGGCCGACTCGATGGAATCGCAATTGAGATCCTTCATCTTCTTCTCGGCGATCTCGCGCACCTGCGCCTTGGTCACCTTGCCGGCCTTGTCGCGGCCCGGCGCCTTCGAGCCGGACTGGATCTTGGCGGCCTGCTTGAGGAAGAAGGACATCGGGGGCGTCTTCATCTCGAACGTGAACGAACGATCGGCGTAGATCGTGATCACGACGGGAATCGGGGTGTTCTTCTCTTCCTTCTGGGTCTGGGCGTTGAACGCCTTGCAGAACTCCATGATGTTGAGACCGCGCTGACCGAGCGCGGGACCGATCGGGGGCGAAGGATTCGCCGCACCGGCCGGGACCTGAAGCTTCAGGTATCCGGTCACTTTCTTTGCCATGTATCACTCCTGTTGTGCCGGCTGGCTGCCAGCGGTTTCAGGTTCGTGGTCTGGGTCGGATGCGGCTGGCAACCGCCCTCTCCCTCCCACGGCCTCTCTTTGCGCGAAGCTTTTCGGCTTCACGCGCTACCCGGTCAGACCTTCTCGACCTGACCGAATTCCAGTTCGACCGGCGTGGCACGGCCGAAGATCGACACCGCGACCTTCACGCGCGAGCGCGCCTCGTCGATTTCCTCGACGACACCCGAGAACGAGGCGAACGGGCCATCGGCCACGCGCACGTTCTCGCCGATCTCGAACGACACCGACGCCTTCGGCCGTTCCACGCCCTCCTGCACCTGGTGCAGGATGCGCATGGCCTCGGATTCCGAGATCGGCATCGGCTTGTTTTCGGCGCCGAGGAAGCCCGTGACCTTCGGCGTGTTCTTGATCAGGTGAAACGCTTCGTCGGTCAGCTTCATCTTCACCAGCACGTAGCCGGGGAAGAACTTGCGCTCGGCGTCGATCTTGCGGCCGCGGCGCACTTCCGTGACCTTCTCGGTCGGAACCAGCACCAGCTCGAACAGCTCCTCAAGCCCGCGCTGCTTGGCCTGCTCGCGGATCGATTCGGCGACCTTCTTCTCGAAGTTCGAGTAGGCGTGGACGATGTACCAGCGCTTGTCGGACAGTTGAGCGGTTGCGGTTGCCATCAGTGAATGCCCAGAAGGTAAGTGATGAGGACACGGATGATCTGGTCGGCGGCGAAGAAGAAGATCGAGGCCACGGCGACCATGACGAACACCATGATGGTGGTGATCGTGGTCTCGCGGCGGGTCGGCCAGGTGACCTTGGCGGTCTCCGAGCGCACTTCCTGCAAGAACTTGAACGGGCTGACTGCCATCGTTTTGATGTCCAACGTCCGTAGACAGACGCGAATGAATTTCAGGGATCCGAACAGCCGCCGTTGGCCCAGCCCTCTGTCTCGAAGGATGAGCCGGAAACCGGGCTCGATTGTTCGGGGATTTCAAAGCCGCGCCGGAGATCCGCGTCTAACGGGCCGGCTGCGAGTGCGGGGTATCTACTGCGGATAGGACCAAAGGTCAAGATATAGAGGGCCAGACTGGACCAGCCGACCTTCCCGGGCGCTAGAGTAGAGCCCAGCCGGATCAAAGGCTTATCCACCCACCCTTCAGGGCGCAATCGCAGCGCCCGTCCGGTTCCTCCCAGACGCTCCCCCGGAGCGTCCGCCTCGGCCCTATTGCGCGGGTCAGTCGGCCCGCTCGACCATGGAAATGCCCGGCAGCGGCACCACGAACTTTCCGCCTTCGGCGAAGTAGCGGGCGTGCTTGGCCCGGATCGGGTCGACGTAGCGCCAGGCGAAGACGACGACGAACGCCGGCTTGCGCTCGTAAAGAGCCGCAGGCGGCAGGATCGGGATATCGTAACCCGGGCCGGCCATCACGTTCCCCTTCTTGGGATCGTCGTCGACCAGGAAGTCGATCTTGTTCTCCAGACCGAACTGGGGCAGCAGCGTCGTGGTGCCGACCGAGACGCCGTAGCCGGCAACGAGCTGCCCACGCGCATGAGCGGCATCAGCCATCGCGACCAGCTCGTCGCGGATCGCGGCGATCCGCTTCACATAGGGCGCATAATAGGCCGGCTGATCGACGCCCAGCCGTTCTTCCTCGGCGACGAAGCGCGCGACCTCAGCCGACGGCTTCTTGGCGCCGCCGGCGCGCTGCACGGTCACGCGGATCGAGCCCCCCTTGGTCCAGATGTGCTGGACGTCGATCAGCTCCATGCCGAGCCGGGCAAAGAAACGGATCAGCGGCTTGATGTTAAAATACGACAGATGCTCGTGATAGACGGTGTCGAGCAGGTTCTTCTCGGTGACGTCGACGCCGTATTGCGTTTCGAAGACGAACAATCCGTCCGGCGCAAGCACGTCGCGAACCCCGATCACCAGCGGATCGAGATTGTCGACATTGGCGATCATGTTGTTGGCGATCACGACGCTCGCCGCACCGTGGCTCTGCAGGATGCGGTGACCGATGGCATCTGTGAAGAAATCGCCGATGGTCTCGATCCCCGCCTCCGTCGCGCGCTTCGCGATGTCCACAGCGGGATCGACACCCAACACCCGCATGCCGCGCTCTTTGAAGAAGCCGAGCAGCGATCCGTCGTTGCTGCCGAGCTCGACGACCAGCGAGCCCGGCGCGACACCGAAGCGGCTGACGACGTCGTTGGCGTAGCCGGCGAAGTGCTCCCGCAGACCGAGCGAGAGCGAAGTGGTGTAGACGTAGTTGCGGTACTGGATCTCGGGATTACCGACATGGAGAATCTGGAGATGGCCGCAATCCCTGCACAGATGCAGCGCCATCGGCACCGCGGCGCGGAACACCGGATCGTCGACGCTGGCGTCCGGGACCTGGAAGTTCGGCGTGCCGATCGGCATGCCTGCCATCGGGACGACAAGCTCCTGCTTGTCCGAATGACAAAGGCGGCAGGTGTGGCGGACGTAGAACAGGTTTTTCATCGTGGAACCGAAAAATGAGATACGCGATCGGGTGAGGCAATCCCACCCTGTGAAGACCAGACCGCCAGCAACGGGCTCAAGCGGGTCATGGGTGGCTCGAGACTTCCTTGCCCAGCCCGTCGTAGCTGGGGGCTTCCTCCGCCGCCTTGGCGGCCTTGTCCGCTGAATACGATCCGCGCTCCGGACTTGCCAGCCAGATCGCGCCGCCGACGAGCCCGATGATCACGCTGATGGCGCCCAGCAGCAGCGAAACCGACAGCGCTTCCTCGGAAGGAACGCCCGCCAGACCGAGGCAGGCGACCATCGCCCCCTCGCGAACGCCCCAGCCGCTGATCGAGATCGGGACCGCGGTCAACAGCACCACGGGCGGAATCAGGATGCCGGCGTCCACCACCGAGAGCTGCGCTCCGACACCGCGCGCCAGAGCGAAGCAGGCCGCCGCGGTCACGAGATGGATGAGCAGCGCCGACCCGAACAGCAAAGCACGGCGCTCGGACTGCAGGAGGAGAAACCTGACCAGCGCTCCGAACCGGACGAAGCTTGCGATCGCCGGATGGGCGATGAGGCGCTTGGGCAGACGGTCGAGCGTCAACAGAACCACGGTGCCGGCGACGCCGGCCAGCGTCAGACCGCCGATGGCCAGAATGGCGGCATGATCGGACACGCGGGACAACAGGAACGGCAATCCGGCCACCATCAGCGCGATCAGCCCGATCAACGCCGTGAAACGGTCGGCCGCAACGCCCTTGACCGCCTCCGGCCACTGCACGCCGCGCTGGCGCAGCAGCCACATCCGCACCGCATCACCGCCGACCGAGGACGGCAACACTTGGTTGAACCAGAGGCTGATCATGAGGATCCGCCAGCCCGCGAGCCAGTCCAGCGACACGCCGAGCGCGCGCATAATCAGCTCCCATCGGCCGTTGAGCACGAAGGTCTGGAAGAAAATCAACGCCAGCGCCAGGACGAACAGCAAAGGATCGACCGAGACGAGATGGCTGCGCAACCGCTGCAGATCGAGACCGCGCGCGATGTAGACCAGCACGGCAATCGACAGCAGCAGCTTTATCGAAAACAGGGCCGCCTGTTTGAACCGCGACTGCATCGGATGCCCGCCTCAGGATGCCGGATATTCCGCGCGACCGATCACGAGGTCGATCGCGGCCATCATCCAGAACTGGTGCGTGGTCTCGACAATGTTGTAGCTGCGGCTATCGACGAAGAAATTGACGTCGCCGAGATTGCGCAGCGGATTGTCCGCATTCATGCCCGACAGCGTGATCACGTCGAGCTTCATCGTCCGCGCCTGCGCAACCGCGTTGAGGATGTTCTTCGAGCGCCCCGACGAACTGATCGCGACGAGACAGTCGCCGGCACGCGCGCTCAGCCGCACGGCGTGCGCGATCCAGTCCTCGAACCCGTAATCGTTGGCAAGGCACGACATCATGCTCGCGTCGCTGAAGCAGAGCGCAGGCACCGATGCGTTCTTTGCCAGATCGATCGCCAGATGCGAAGCGATGCCGGCCGAGCCGCCATTACCGATGAAAATGACGCGACCGCCCTGCTCGCGCGCGCGCAACCAAGTGGCGCGGGTGGCGGAGATTGCGGCGAAAGCGCCGTCGTCGACCGCCGTCGCGCGATGGAGGCGCCCCACGTAATCGTCGAGGAAAGCCTTGTGATCGGGATCGACGGACACGGCGGGCATGGGCTGGCGGCTCGATTGCAACATGACCGGGTGATACCGGCTATTACCAAGGATTGCAAAGGTATAATACTTGCAAAGTCGGCGAGCGGCTGGTAGTCGGCTTTCGGGTTTCACTCAACATTGGCGGGCCTGTTTCGCTGGGCATTCGCGTCACGGATGTTCCTCATGAAATGCATCGTTACTGGCGGCGCCGGTTTCATTGGAAGTCACCTCGTCGATCGTCTCCTCGACGACGGCCACGAGGTCATCGCGCTCGATAATTTCGTGATCGGGCGCCCCGAAAATCTGGCCGCACGCGCCGGTTCGAGCCAGTTGAAGGTCGTGCGGGCCGACGTCACCGATCTCGAGTCGATCAAGCCGTATTTCCACGGTATCGACTGGGTCTTCCATCTCGCGGCGCTGGCCGACATCGTTCCCTCGATCGAGTCCCCGATCCCGTATCATCGCGCCAATGTCGACGGCACGGTCAACGTTCTCGAAGCGGCGCGGCACGCGGGCGCCAAGCGCTTCGTCTACGCCGCCTCGTCGTCCTGTTACGGCATTCCCGACGTCTATCCGACGCCGGAGAGCGCCGAGATCCGGCCGATGTATCCCTACGCGCTTACCAAGAATCTCGGCGAGCAGTGCGTCATGCACTGGTGCCAGGTCTACAAGCTGCCTGCGGTCGCGCTGCGCCTGTTCAACGTGTACGGGCCGCGCCATCGCACCACGGGCACCTATGGTGCGGTGTTCGGCGTCTTCATGGCGCAGAAGCTTGCCGGAAAGCCCTTCACCGTGGTCGGCGACGGCGAGCAGACGCGCGATTTTACCTTCGTCAGCGACGTCGCGGACGCCTTCGTGACCGCCGCGCGCTCCGATATCTCGCACGAGATATTCAATGTCGGCTCTGACAACACCTACAGCGTCAACCGGCTGGTCGAGCTTCTCGGCGGCGACAAGGTCCACATTCCCAAGCGACCGGGCGAGCCCGATTGCACCTACGCCGACATCACTGAGATCAAGCGGGTCCTGAACTGGACGCCGAAGGTGAAATTCGAGGACGGCGTCGCGACGATGCTGAAGTCGATGGATCAGTACAAGGACGCGCCTCTCTGGACGGTCGACAAGATCGCCGACGCCACCAAGGACTGGTTCAAATATCTCGGTGACGACGACGGCTCGCCGCAGAAGGCAAGCTCTTGAACAGGCTCGCCGGATATCGTTGCTGCGAGTCGATCATTTCAGTCCGGCCATCTGAGACCTGCCGGCGCTTTGGGTAATCCACATGGGTAATGCTGCGACAGACAAGCCGACCGGCCATCCGGCACCGCACGACAAGATCAGGACGATCGAGGAGGTGGGCGAGATTGCGCGCGCCGCGCAGGCCAAGGGCCAGACCGTCGCGCTCTGCCACGGCGTGTTCGATCTGGTGCATCTCGGCCACGTCCGGCACATCCTGGCGGCGCGCAACGAGGCCGACGTGGTCATCGTGACCATCACCGCCGACCGTTTCGTCAACAAAGGCCCGGGACGGCCGATCTTTCCGGAAAACATGCGCGCCGAGATGCTGGCCGCGCTCGGCACGGTCGACTGGGTCGGCATCAACCGGACCTCCAGCGCCGAGCCGGTCCTCGATGCCGTGCGCCCCGACATCTACGTGAAGGGCTCGGACTACGAAAACCCAGAGGATGACGTCACCGGCAAGATCGCCACCGAGCGCGAGGCCGTCGAACGTCATGGCGGACGGATCGTCTTCACGCGCGACGTCACCTTCTCTTCCTCGTCGCTGCTGAACCGCTATTTCGACATCTACGATCCCCCCCTGCGCGACTACCTCCAGAAGGTACGCGAAGGCGGCGGCGCCGAACGCCTGCTGAAGCTGATCGACAAGATCCAGGACATGCACGTCGTGCTGGTCGGCGATACCATCATCGACGAATACCAGTACGTCACGGCGCTGGGGAAGGCTTCGAAGGAGAACATCGTCGCCACCCTGCTCAAGAATGGCGAGCAATTTGCCGGCGGCGTCATTGCTGCGGCCAATCACGTGGCGAGCTTCTGCAAGTCGGTGGAGATCGTCACGACGCTCGGTGGCAATGACTACCCCGAGGAGTTCATTCGCGCGCATGTCCGCCCGAATGTCACGCTGACACCGATCCGCATTCAGGGCCGACCGACGACCCGTAAATTGCGGTACGTCGAGATGGGCTACCTGCACAAGCTCTTCGAAGTCTACACCATGGACGACACGCCGCTCGACGAGGCCGAGCGCAAGGAGATCGACCGAATCACCGCCGAGCGCGTTCGTGGCGGGGACGTGGTGATCGTCACCGATTTCGGTCACGGCATGATCGCGTCCAGCACCATCGACACGCTCATCGCGAACTCCAAGTTCCTGGCGGTCAACGCCCAGAGCAACAGCGGCAACCACGGCTATAATCTTATCACCAAGTATCCGCGAGCCGACTACGTCTGCATCGACGCGCCGGAAGCGCGGCTGGCCGCGACCGACAAGTTCAGCGACATCGCGTCGGTGATCGAGAATCGCCTGCACAGCAAGATCGATTGCGACAACATGATCATCACGCACGGCTCCTTCGGCTGCTACCCCTTCTCGTCGAAGACCGGCGTCGCGCGCGTGCCCGCATTCACCAAGACCGTCGTCGACACGGTCGGCGCCGGCGATGCCTTCCTGACGATCACGGCGCCACTGGTGGCGGCCGGCGGCAATATCGAGGACGTCGCCTTCATCGGCAACGCGGCGGGCGCGATCAAGGTCGGCATTGTCGGTCACCGCAACTCGGTCGAAAAGGCGCCGCTGGTCAAATTCGTCACCGCGCTATTGAAGTAACGCGAGCGGGAAATCTGGAGAACGACAGTGATTGATCAGAAATGGAACGTGATGGTCACCGGTGGCGCCGGCTATGTCGGCAGCGTGCTGGTTCCCCAGTTGCTGGCAGCGGGCCACAAGGTCACGGTGCTCGACCTGTTCATGTACGGCGAATCCGTCTTCGACGCGGTTCGCAACAATCCGAACCTTCGCCTGATCAAGGGCGACATCCGCGATGAGGCCGCGATCAACGAGGCCCTGCGCGGCAACAATGCGGTGATCCACCTCGCCTGCATCTCCAACGATCCCTCGTTCGAGCTCGATCCGGGGCTCGGCAAGTCCATCAACTACGACTGCTTCCGGCCGATGGTGCGCGCCGCGAAGAAGGCCGGCATCAAGCGCTTCATCTACGCCTCCTCGTCCAGCGTCTATGGCATCAAGGACGAGGCCGAGGTGACCGAGGAACTGTCCTGCGAGCCGCTCACGGACTACTCCAAATTCAAGGCGATGTGCGAGACCGACCTCGCCGAAGAGGCTGCGTCCGGCTTCGTCACCTGCACGGTTCGTCCCGCCACCGTCTGCGGCTACGCACCGCGGCAGCGCCTCGACGTCGTCGTCAACATCCTGACCAACCTCGCGGTCAACACCGGCCGCATCCGCGTGTTCGGCGGAACGCAGAAGCGGCCCAACCTGCACATCGAGGACATGTCGGCCGCCTATCTGTTCCTGCTGCAGCAGGATGACGCGAAGATCGACGGCAAGACCTACAATATCGGCTACGAGAACCACTCGCTGATGAAGATCGCCGACATCGTCAAATCGGTGGTCGGAAACAACGTCGACGTGGCCGTCGAGCCGACCGACGATCTGCGCTCCTATCACGTCTCCTCGGAGAAGATCCGCCGCGAGCTCGGATTTGCACCAACGCACACGATCGAGCAGGCCGTGTCCGGCCTCGTGGACGCCTTCAGGTCCGGCCGCCTGCCGAACTCGCTGAACGATCCCCGGTATTTCAACATCAAGATGATGCAGAACATCAGCCTGAAGTGAGCGGCGTGCGGATCGGCATCGATTTCGACAACACGATCATCTGCTACGACAAGGTCTTTGCCGCCGCGGCGCGTCAGCGCGACCTGGTGCCGGAGGGCTGGGAGGGGCTGAAGAACGATGTGCGGGATCTCTTGCGGTCCCGCACGGGTGGCGAGCTCGCCTGGCAAGGCCTGCAAGGCTTCGTCTACGGCAAGGGCATTGGCGGCGCCGAAATCTATCCGGGCGTGCGCGAATTCCTCGCGGCGTGCAGACAGGCCGGCGCCAGGGTGTACATCGTCAGCCACAAGACCCGATTTGGTCATCAGGACCCCGACCATACCGACCTGCGCGAGGCCGCACGCGGCTGGCTGCGTGGCGCCGGCCTCATCGACGCTGCGGAGGCGGCGGTGGCCAGCGGCGATGTTTATTTCGAGGACACGATGGCCGCCAAGGTCGACAGGCTCGCGAGCCTGGAGCTGGACATCTTCATCGACGATCTCGTCGAGGTCTTCGAGCAGCCGCATTTCCCGAAGGACACGCGATCGATCCTGTTCACGCGCTCGCAGTCCCCGCACCCCGAACATTGCAAGCCGATCGCGACATGGGCCGGCATCCGCGACGAGGTGTTTGCGGCATGAGCGAGCCCGACATCAGCGCAGCGGATGCGATCTCGATCGGCAGCCGCCTTGCCGGAGCAACGGTCGCGGCCGCTCACCCGGCGCGGTCCGGCGGCAACAACAGGGTGTTTCGGCTGGAGATGGCGGAGGGCCGACCCCTCGCCCTCAAGCATTATCCGTCCGACGGACGCGATCGGCTGGGACAGGAATATGACGCACTGACGTTTCTGTCGCGCCACGACATCAATTCGACACCACGGCCCATCGCAAAGGACGCCGATGCGTTCTGCGCGCTGTATCAATGGTTCGACGGCGAGGCGGCGGTGCTGCATCCCCAGGCCGACGATGCGGACCAGCTGGCCGATTTCCTGATCGAATTGCAGAAGCTCCGCGACGCCGAAGGTGCACAGACCTTGCGGAACGCGTCGGCCAGCATCTTTTCGCCCGAGGAAGCCATCGCCCAGTACGAGCAGCGCCTCGACGGGTTGACGCGCGAGTCGCAGGATCACCCCGAGCTGCGTACATTCATCGACGGCAGCCTGGTTCCCAGCACTGCCACCGCCATTCAGCGGCTCCGCCAGCGCTATGCGGAACTGGGGCGGGATCCCGCCGCGGACCTCTTGCCCGCGCATCGCGCATTGAGCCCGTCCGACTTCGGACTGCACAACGCGCTGCGCGGCGAAGACGGCCGCCTGCGCTTCATCGACTTCGAATATTTCGGCTGGGACGATCCGGTCAAATTGCTGTCCGATACCGCGATCCACCCCGGCAGCGATCTGCCCGCAACAAGCGCGAATCGCCTCATCGAACGCCTCACGCAAGCCTTCGCGGCTAGGGATGACGCGTTTGCGATCCGCCGTGACGTACTGTATCCTGTGTTCGGGGCGATCTGGTGCCTGATTGTCCTTAATGCCTATTTGCCCGAAAGCCGCTCCCGGCGCGCCTTGGCTGCGCAAGGTGGCGATCTGACGGTCCGCCTTGCCGGTCAGCTCGACAAAGCACGCCGGCTTCATCAAACGATTTGCCAACGTGATCCAGATCTCACCCCACGCTGAAGCCGCCCTCACCTGCACGCTGGACGAGCGCAGTCTCTATTTGCGCCGCCTGGTCCTCGGTTCTGTCCGCTCCGCGGGACGCGGCCATGTCGGTCCGGCCCTGTCGCTGATCGAAATGGTCCGCGTGCTCTACGACGACATCCTGCGGATCGATCCGAACAACCCGCGCGATCCCGAACGCGACCGCGCCATCCTCAGCAAGGGGCACGGTTGCCTGGCGCTCTACGCGCTGCTCGCCGATCGCGGCTTCTTCCCGCTATCGGAGCTCGACGGCTTTTGCGGCTCCGACAGTATCTTGGGCGGACATCCCGAATACGGCATGGTGCCGGGTGTCGAGGCATCGACCGGCGCGCTCGGACACGGCCTGTCGATCGGCGTCGGCCTTGCGCTCGCCGCCCGCATGCGCGAGCGCAGCTACCGGACCTTCGTCCTGCTCGGCGACGGCGAGATCAACGAGGGATCGGTGTGGGAGGCCGCGATGGGCGCGGCCAAGCACGGGCTCGACAACCTCGTCGCGATGATCGACTACAACAAGCTTCAGAGCTACGGCCCCACCGACTACGTGCTGCCGCTGGAGCCGCTCGCGGACAAATGGCGCAGCTTCGGCTTTGCCGTGCAGGAGCTCAACGGCCACGACGTCGGCGCCCTGCGCACCGTCCTGAAGCAGGTCCCTGCCGTTCCGGGCAAGCCCACCGCGATCATCTGCCATACCGTCAAGGGCAAGGGTCTGCCGGCCGCGGAATCCAACGCCGATTGGCATCACAAGAACAAGCTGTCCGACAGCGAGCTCGACGCCATCCGCGTCGCCGTCGGCGATTTTTGATCGGCTCCCCATGCGCAACACCGCGATGAACATGGTCCACAAGCTCGCCGCGCGCGACGAGCGTGTGCTTTACATCGGCTCCGATCCCGGCGCCGGCACGCTGCGTGCGATGAGCAAGGAGTTTCCCAAGCGCCATCTGATCGAGGGCATTTCGGAAGCGCACATCATCGGCATGTCGGCTGGCCTGGCGATGGAGGGCTTCGTGCCCTACGTCAACACCATCGCGACATTCCTCACCCGCCGCTGCTACGAGCAGGTGGCCGTCGATCTCTGCCTGCACAATCTGCCGGTGCGGCTGATCGCCAATGGCGGCGGGCTGGTCTACGCACCGCTCGGTCCGACCCACCAGGCGATCGAGGACATCGCCATCATGCGGGCGCTGCCGAACATGACGGTGGTCTGCCCGTGCGACGCCGACGAGGCCGCGCGCATGATGGACAAGACGCTCGACTGGACCGGACCGATCTACATCCGGCTCGGCAAGGGCGGAGACGCCGTCGTCTCGAAGGCCGAGCACGGCTTTGAGATCGGCAAGGCCATCCTGATGCGCCCGCCGGGCGACGTTCTCATGGTGACGACCGGCATCATGCTCCAGCGCGCCATCGCCGCGGCCGACCTGCTGGCCGCGCAAGGCGTTCGCGCCGGCATCCTGCACATGCATACGGTGAAGCCGCTCGACACCGAAGCCCTGCTGCAGGCGATCCGCGGCATCAAGCTCGTGGCAACGCTGGAGGAGCACGTGCCCTCCGGCGGCCTCGGCAGTGCGGTCGCGGAGACGCTGATCGACAAGCTCGGCTCCGGCCTGCCAGCAATGCTGCGGCTGTCGCTGCCGGACCGCTTCATGCACAATTACGGCTCGCAGGACTCGCTGCTGAAGAAGCACGGCCTCGCGCCCAACGCCATCGCGACCTCGATCGAGCATGCGCTCGCGGCGTCGCGCACATCCTCCCCTCAACTTCATTCCACCTGACGGGTCACATGTACGACGTTCGATATTCCTATCTGCTCGAGCAATTCTCCGACCCCGCTCCGATCCTGGCCGAGATCGGCCGGCTGGTTGCGACCGGTGACTTCACCCTTGGCAAGCCCGTCGCCGAATTCGAGAAGCGATTTGCCGAACTGATCGGCGTGCGCCACGCCATCGGCGTCGGATCCGGCACCGACGCGCTCAAGTTGCCGCTCAAGGCGCTCGGCATCGGCCATGGCGACGAGGTCATCACCGCCGCCAACACCTTCATCGCCACCGTCGGCGCGATCGCGGAGACCGGTGCCACCCCGGTGCTGGTCGACTGCGACGATTCCTTCTGCATGAACGTCGATCAGGTCGAAGCCGCCATTACCAAGAAGACCAAGGCGATCATGCCGGTTCAGCTGACCGGCGAGGTCACCGACATGGGCAAGCTGATGGCGATCGCGCAGCGCCATAATCTCCCCGTCGTCGAGGACGCCTGCCAGGGCATCCTGTCGGAGTTTGCGGGCAAGCGTTCCGGCACCCACGGCATCGCCGCCGGCTTCTCCCTGCATCCGCTCAAGAACCTCAACGTCTGGGGCGATGCCGGCGTCGTCGTCACCAATGACGACGGCATGAACGAGAAGCTCCGCCTGATCCGCAACCACGGCATGAAGAACCGCGACGAGATCGCGATCCTCGGCTGCAATTCGCGGCTCGATTCCTTGCAGGCCGTCGTCGGCAACTGGCTGATCGGCCAGACCAGCGAGATCACGCGGCGCCGGATCGAGAACGCGGCCTATTACGACGCGGGCCTTGCCGGCCTGCCCGGCCTGCGCGTCCCGCCGCGCCGGCCCAACGTGAAGCACGTCTACCATCTCTACATGGTGTTCGCCGAACGCCGCGACGAGCTCTACCAATACTGCCTGGACAACGGCATCGAGGCCAAGATCCACTATCCGATCCCGCTGTATCAGCAGGAAGGCCTCAAGCATCTCGGCTACGCGCCCGGCACCTTCCCGGTCACCGACCGCCACGCCAAGGAAGTCATCAGCTTCCCCGTCGACCAGCATCTGACGCGCGCCCAGCAGGACCGCGTCATCGAGACCGTCAGGAAGTTCTGCCATGGACGCTGACACCGGCCGCCGTCGCATCGGTTACGTCAATCTTCCCGCCCAGTTCGAGGAAGAGCGCGCCGAGATCATGCAGGCGATCGAGGGCGTTTTCCAGCGCGGCGATTTCATCGGGGGCGTAGCGGTTGGAAAGCTCGAGGAGGAATTGTCCGCCTATCTCGGCTCGCCCCATGTCGTGACGCTGAATTCCGGCACCGACGCACTGATCCTCGCCTTGCGGGCGCTCGACATCGGTCCCGGCGACGAGGTGATCACCCCGCCGAATTCGTTCGTGGCATCGACCGCGGCGATCGTCGCGGTCGGCGCCACGCCGGTCTTTGCGGACGTGCTGCCGGACCAGAACATCGACCCCGCCGCGGTCGAGGCCGCCGTCACGCCGCGCACCAAGGCGATCATGCCGGTGCACCTGACCGGGCGCATGGCCGACATGACCCCGCTGATGGCGATCGCGGACAAGCACGCGCTGGCCGTGATCGAGGATAGCGCCCAGGCGATCGGCTCGACCTATGACGGCCGCATGAGCGGCACCATCGGAACGTTCGGCTGCTTCTCCGCCCATCCGCTGAAGAATCTCAACGCCGCGGGCGATGCCGGTTTCCTCGTCACGGCCGACGCCGAGATGGCCGCACGCATCCGCCGCCTTCGCAATCACGGCCTCATCAACCGCAGTGACGTCCAGGAGTGGGGCATCGTGTCCCGGCTCGACACGCTGCAGGCCGAGGTGCTGCGCATTCGCCTGCGTCACCTGCCCTCGGTGATCGAGCGTCGGCGGCGCAACGCCGCGCAATACCGCGCCGAGCTCGCGGGGCTCCCCCTGTTCATTCCGCCCTGCCGCAACATCGAGTTCAACACCTTCCACACCTTCGTGGTGCAGACGGACCGCCGCAACGACTTCCAGAAATATCTGGCCGACAAGGGCATCGAGACCGCGATCCATTATCCGGTCCCGATCCATTTGCAGCCGGCGGCGGCGCATCTGGGTCAAGGCCGCGGCGCGTTCCCGGTGACCGAGCGGCAGGCGGACCAGATCCTCACGCTTCCCATCAACCAGTTCCTGTCGGCCGCCGATATCAGCTATATCTGCGCGACCGCCCGGGAGTATTTTGCATGACGGATACGGACTTCCTTCAGGCCGATGAGCAGGCGCTGGCGCAGCGCTTCATCGACAACGGCTTCGTCACCACGCCGGCCGATGACCGCGCAGGCCTCGACCGCATCCAGCGGCGCGCCGCGGAGCTTGCGGCGGACTATCTCAAGCTGCCGCACAGCAACGATCCCTATGCGATGCTCGACAGCATCCACACCCGGGTGAGCGTGGACGATCTCAACGGCCTGCGGCTGCACGTCTTTAACGGCCTCAACGCCGAGGCGTGGTTTCGGCCGACCTATTTCCGCCTGGCGCGCTCGACGATCGAGACCATCGTCGGCAACGAGCTCTGCATGCAGCGCCGCGTCAATCTCAGCATCCAGATGCCCGGCGACGATTCCTCGCTGCTTGCCACCCATTCCGATGTCTGGTCGGGCGACTCGCCATTCGAGGTCGTGGTGTGGGTGCCGCTGGTCGACGTCCACCACACCAAGGCGATGTATCTGCTGCCGCCGTCGCTGAACGGCGACATGCAGGACCGGATGGCCGACCTGCGCAGCGCCGAGGAGCTGTACAAGACGATCAAGCCGCACGCGACCTTCATCGAGATCCCCTACGGTCATGTGATGCTGTTCAACCAGACCCTGATGCACGGCAATCGCGTCAACGAGGAGCCCGGCACGCGCTGGAGCATGAACTGCCGCTTCAAGAGCATCATGTCGCCCTATGCGGACAAGCGCTTCGGCGAGTTCTTCGAGCCGATCCTGCTGCGCCCGGCGACGCGGGTCGGCATGCAATACAAGCTGCCGGGAGGCTTCCATGGCTGAGCGAGCCGGCCATCGCGGCTATATCGGCGCGCGGCCGCTGAACGGCAGCCGCACCCCGCAGCACGTCCAGAACATCGTGATCCGCGACTACGCGCGGCGCAAGAACCTGCAATTTCTGCTCAGCGCCGTCGAGCACATCATGCCCGGCAGCTACATGGTGCTCGAGGACATCCTGGACGAGTTGCCCCGCCTGAATGGCCTGATCCTCTACAGCATCTTCATGCTGCCGCCCGACGAGGCACGGCGACGGGAGATCTACGACCGCGTGCTGCGCGAGGGCTGCGACCTCCACGCCGCCGTCGAGGAGATCACGCTGTCGTCGCAGAAGGACATCCAGGCCGTCGAGGACATCCTGCTGGTCAATAAATACGCCACCATCCTGTGACGATGCCGCGGACCGGTTGGGCCCCATGAGCGAGATCAACCTGCTCCAACCGATGCACGCATCGACCAGGCGGAACTACGTTCAGCGCGTGGTCGAGCACGACAAGGCGGAATCCGCCACCGTCGCGCGGCAATGGGGACAGGACTACTGGGATGGCGACCGGCGCTACGGCTATGGCGGCTATCGTTATGACGGACGCTGGCGCCCGCTCGCCCAGACCTTGATCGATCGCTACGGAATCAAGCCCGGCATGAGCGTGCTCGACGTCGGCTGCGGCAAGGGCTACCTGCTCTACGAATTCAGCCAGCTTGTCCCCGACCTCAGGATCGCCGGCATCGACATCTCCGACTACGGCATCGCCAACGCCAAGGAGGAGGTGCGGCCGCTGCTGAAGGTCGGCAGTGCCGTCGAGCTCCCCTACCCCGATCACAGCTTCGACCTCGTGGTGTCGCTCGGCGTGCTGCATAACCTTCCGCTCGAAGACGTATTCCGCGCGGTGTCGGAGATCGAGCGCGTCGGGCGCGGCACCTCGAAATATCTGATGGTGGAATCGTTCCGCAACGAGCGCGAAAAGGCGAACCTCCTCTACTGGCAGCTCACCTGCCTGAGCTTCCACGGCCCGGAAACCTGGGCGTGGATCTACGACAAATACGGCTATCGGGGCGACCATGGGTTCATCTTCTTCGAGTGAAGCCGGCCTGCGCCGGCCGACGTCGCTGCGCGCGCAGAATCCGGAAGTGTATTATTCGGACGACGCCATCGTCACGGCGGACGACGCCACGATCGCGGAGCTGAAACGCATCGCCGCCGGCAACCCGCGTCTGCGCAGCCGGCTGTGCACGCACCCCGATCCCGCGTCCAGCCTGCACGAGATGCTGATCGTGCATCATCGCGAGGCCTATGTCCGGCCCCACAAGCATTTTGGCAAACCTGAATCGTTTCACGTGATCGAGGGCACTGCGCAGGTCGTGATCTTCGAGGATGACGGCCGCATTCGCGACGTGCTCGAGATGGCGCCCTACGGCCAGGGCAAGCGCTGCTATTACCGGATGCCCGAAAAGGTCTTCCACTCGATCCTGATCACCTCGGAATGGCTGGTGTTCCACGAAACCACCGCCGGCCCGTTCGATCCCTCACGCACGGCATTTCCCGACTGGGCCCCCGATGGCGGCGACGCTGCCGAGGTCCAACGCTACGTCACACAGATCGGTGCGCTCGCCGTGGAGCATCTGGCGAGACGGTAGATTTCGACCCCACTCGCTGCTCGACGATCCCGCGTGAATGATCGAGGACGAAACCAGACGATGAAGCCGCCTGCAAAAGCACTGGTTACCCTGGTCAAGTTCGCGGTGTCGATCGGGATCCTGGTATTGCTCTTGCGCAGCCAGGACTTGTCGTCCCTGAAAGCCGATCTTCTCGCCGTCAACTTGAACATGCTCGCGCTTGCAGTGTTGCTGCTGTTCGCCCAAACCTTCGTTCTCTGCCACCGCTGGATCCTGATCCTGCGCGCCATGAGCGTGCCCCTGGGTTGGCTACCCGGCTGGCGCATTCTCATCATCAGCACCTTTTTCAATCAGGTGCTGCCCGCGGGCGGTGACGCGGTCCGGATCTGGATGCTGCGGCGGAATGGCGTGCAATGGTCGCAGACGATCGGCAGCATCGTGGCCGATCGCTTCCTGGCGCTGCTGGCGCTCGGTCTCATCGTCCTGGCGGGAATGCCGTTCCTGCTGCCTCGTGTCCACGACAACTCACTCCTTTTCGCGATCGTGACCGTTCTGGCGGCTGCATGCCTCGGCGCAATCGCCCTGGCGACGCTGGACCGGTGGCCGCCACGCTTGATCGCGGCCGTACCGGCCAGGGTCGTGCAATTCGCGATGCTGGTCAGGGCTCCGTTGCTGACGGCCGGAGGGCGGGCAATGTTGATCGTATCAGCCATTGTCGTCCACTTGATCACCGTTGCGACCTGCTATGTCCTCGCGATCGGACTGGAGGCGCCCCTCACCGCACTTGACGCCTTCGTGCTGGTCCCGCTCGTCATCTTGTCTTCGGCGGTCCCCATCTCGATCGGAGGCTGGGGCGTGCGCGAAGGCGCGATGGTCGCTGCGCTTGGTCTTGCCGGAATCGCATCCGACAAGGCGCTCGCAATATCGGTTTTGCTGGGGCTTGGCGGCCTGATCGTCGGCCTGTTCGGCGGGCTGGTATGGCTGATCGCGCCCGAGCGCACCAGCTTCAGCCCTGACGAGGCACGGGCCATCGCCGAACGAACCGATGCAGCGCCGGTCTAGCATGGGCACCGCCGGACAAGACCAAGCGATGACATCTGCCGAGGTGCGCTTACGCAGTCTCGCCGAGACATGGTCGTGGCGCGTGCTCATTTTCGCGCCAGCCGCTCTTTCCATCTGGTGCCTGAACCGCGACGGCATTTATCGAACGCTGCTATTTGACGGTGGCTGGACAACGCGATTTTACGTCCTCGTCTGGATCGTCCTGACGCCGTATCTCGGCTGGTTCATCATGGCGACCGGCCGCCTGACGTTCTCGCTCATCAGGCACGAACCCACTCAGCGCGTCGACGAGTTCTTTGTCGGCGCGGCCACGCTCATCTTGACGGGATTTGGACTCGGCGCTCTTTCCATCCTGTACCCACAAATCGTTCTCGGATTTGCGATCGCGGTGCTGCTGTGGGACAGCCGCAGCTTTCGGAAGCCGCGGAAGCTCGCCGTAACTTTGCCGCTGGTCGCAATGTCGCTGCTGGGTCTTTGGCTTCTGGCAGCGGTGTTCCTCGATCGCGCCGTCATACCCGACGTCATTTCGACCGACGTTCAGCAGCTCTATGCCCCGTATCTTGCCGAGGTTGCGAGAAACCACAGCATCTGGCTTGCGGCCGACAATCCCATCTTCTCCGACTTCGAAATCGGCCACGGAAACGGCCTGCATCTGTTGCTGGCGACGTTCCTGCCGCCTCATGTTGCCCAGATCATTTCGTTTCTCTATTTCGTCGGGATCGGCGCGGTCATTTTCGAGCTCGGCCGCCTCGTTCTTCCATTCCAGGCTTTCGGACGCCGGTGCGAAGAGGCTGCGATCCCGATCGCACTCGGCCTGGCAATTCTCGGGCTTGCTTGGCCGAGGACGGTGCCGACCGTTACACCCGGCCTCCACATCATGGAGTTTGGAAAGTACCACCTTCAGACCGCGGCATTCTTCGTCTATTTCCTGCTGGTCGTCATCCGCTCTTCCCAAAGTCGAGACAGGCTCGCCGCCGGCATTTGCGCCTTTGCCGTCGCGGCTTCCTATCCGCTCTACGCCGCGTTCGTCTTTTTGATTTCGGCGTTGGGAGTGCTCACCAAGGCGCTTCAGCGCGACCTGTCTGGCGTCATGACCGGCGTGCTGCTCGGGGTCGGAGCGATCGCTGGGTGCATTTTGGCCTTCTCCGTCAATTATCTCTACCTCGGAATCCCGGCCACCAACCCGTACTCGCTGTTCCGGGGCGCCGCATCGGTAGAGCGTTTCTCACAATTCGGCAGCCTCGATATCCTCGACTATTTCGTGCTGGCGCAGTCGCTGGAGGTCAGCGACTTCCTCAGCAAGGCGGGGTTGTTCGCCTTCTTCAAGCAGGTCAGGTCCGTTCTCCTCGTTGCCATTGTTCTCGCGGCGGCAACTTGCGCCGTGGCTTACATCGACTCGAAGCTGTTTCCGGATCGCTCCGGCGCCTCGAAGTCGCGAATGACGTTCAATGCTGCGGGGCTCTTCATCATCATCGCCTACGTAGCCAGCGTCCGACTTCTGGATATGACGCTGAATATTCCGAGCCTGATCAGGCTATCCGTTCACGTCACCGCGCTATTCCCGCTCGCGACCGTGGCCATCGCCTGTGGAGTGCTGGTCATCGTGCGGCGGCTGACCTCAACCTGGTCCCCCGGGCGTTACGCGCCTCATGTGGCCCTTCTGGCGCTCCTGATCACCTGCGCCTGGACAACCCTTTCCTATCCCTGGCAGAGTTTCAGGGACGACGGGACCGTCGCTTTTGTGACCGGGCGCCCCCTTCGCCAGTTGCCCCGTGTCAGCCTGGACTGGCAGCGCTGTGACGAACTGCAGCAATCGACGGGGTCTGAGCGCATTCTGCCTCTCAACGGCTATCGCGCGTTGGTGCCATGCTACTTCTCGCCGCTCCTCACGCGAGGCAAGATCATTCATACCTATCAGAGCGATGTCGCGCGCGATTTCAAGAAGGTCGCACTGGGGACTGCCGATACGGCGGAAGCCACGCTTCGCGGGTTGGGGGTGAATCTCTTCTACGTCCAGAGGGAGAATTGCGATTTTTGGCTGAATGGGTTCTCAGACCTCTTCCAGAAAGAAGAACTGGCGAGACGCTTTGCGGTCCGCGCCGAGACTCCGCATTACTGGCTATTGACGTGGCGGGCTGGTGATCAGCCATTGACTCCGGAAACGGCAGCGGCAATCTCGACGCTTAGGACGAGATCGAAGGATATTTATCGAATGGCTTACGGTGTCGAGCCCTTTGAGGTGGTGAGGCACCAGTTGCCACCAGACGGCAAGCCAAGAGACCTCGCGATTCTCGATCAGCTGTCCAAATGCCGCTGAGGGTTGCTGAGTTGACGACGGAAAGCGATCCTCCGCGGAGACATCTACATGCATCCCGGTAAACGCTGGTCTTGGGGAGGCTGGCGAACAAGCGCGCGTGCCGGCTTGATGACGGCTCCATTCCTCATCGCGGCCTTAGGCCTGCTGGTCAAGGTTCCTCCCGAGGTCCAGTTCTTCAGCGGCGGTCCCTTGGTCGCCTGGAACAGCTTGTGTCTCGCTGTCCTCGCTCCCTACGTGGCTATTGCGTTTGTCGGAATGGGGGCTCTGCTCGTTCACCGGCTCGACGAAGGCAACGACCTCGACGCCGCCGATTTGCTCGTGCTGCAGTTCTTCGGCGGCGCTGCGCTGTGCGTCTTGATCGGCGTTTGCCTCGGTGCGGCGGGATTGCTCTTCCCGTGGATCACCATCCCATTCTTGACGGGGTATCATCGCCTGGCACCTTGCGCGTCCATCCCGTGGCCGTTGGATACCATCTACGGCTGCCGAGTGGCTGCTGGTTGGACTAATCGGTCTGTCGGCCGTCGTGCTTCTGCTGGTGAAGGGCGTCGTGCTCGACGCGACCCGCGGTGATATCCCGCAACTTTATCTTCCGCTCCTCGCTGACCTGCAGAACCGCCACACCCTCTGGCTCGACCCCGAACAGCCAAAGCTGTTCTGGTTCTTGCTCGGCCGCGGCCACGGGGCCGACATGTTGCTCGTGAGCTTCGGTGGTCCGACGGCTCATCAAATCCTTTCCGTTGTCTACTTGCTGTCCATCGCGGCGCTGGTCCATCGCATGGCGGTGCGGCTGACAACGG
The DNA here is from genome assembly GCF_054863025.1 of Bradyrhizobium sp. 23AC. Classification (NCBI taxonomy): domain Bacteria; kingdom Pseudomonadati; phylum Pseudomonadota; class Alphaproteobacteria; order Hyphomicrobiales; family Nitrobacteraceae; genus Bradyrhizobium; species Bradyrhizobium sp. 23AC. The sequence goes on along the minus strand of NZ_JAVAYN010000005.1, from coordinate 385,293 downwards.
GCTGGATATTGCCGGGGTGCGCGGCCTTGATCGCAATGTGGTCGAGCTTCATCGGATTGGAGACGGGGCGCTTTCACTATGAGACCGGCGCCTTCCTCCTGTTCGTCTGTTGGGCGGGGCCGCTCTATGCCACCACCAAGGCCCGCGTGATCTTCCGCGCATTGGTGCCAACCGTGATGTCCATCGCCATCATGGTCCCCCAGGCGGCTATCATCGCCACGGCCTTCTTGATGGCGGGAGCGGGCGCCGGCTGGTTCGCTCATGGCCCGCGCGGCATCGTGCGGCCACTCGGAGTGGCCGCAATCGGTCTTGGCACAGCGGCTCTCAGCCTTCTGGTCAACCAGATCTATCTCGGCATCGCCGAGGTCAATCCGATCGGCGTGTTCATGCCGCTCATCAACGTGGAGCGCTTTCGTCAAATCTCGAGCCTGGAGCTCATGGTCTACGTAAACAACGCGCAAGGCATCAAGTATGCAGGATTTTCGATGCGCGACATCGTGGCCGCAGTCGGTCGCCTGCGGGAGATGCTCTGGAGTCTTTTCCTTGCGACGAACTTCTGGACATACCCGGCTTTCATTGTCGCGTGCGCAGCCTTGCTCAGAGTACGACGCCCCCAAGGAAATGGCCCATTCGTCGTAGGTCTCGCTCTCTGCCTGCTCGCTGTCGTCAGCCTGATCACACTCACTTCACATGGAAGTCTGGAGCGCATGCTGGCCTTCCGATCGGTCGCAACTCCGCTGATTGCCATTTCAATCATCGTGCCGCTCGCCGATCTTTTTCGGCGGCGTCAGTTGCAACTTCGCCTCGTCTCTCTGCCTTCTGCGATGGTGACGATCTGTTTGGCGACCCTTGTCGCAACTGTGGTTGCGAGGTCGCAGGGCGAGATAACGCGCGTGCGCGTGCAGGGCGCCTTGGCGTTTGTCACTGGTCGCATCGGCCTGGTTGGCACCTCCCCGTCCTTTGACGACCTCGATCCACGCCGCTGTCGGGAGGTTTCAAGTCACGTCCCTGCTGACTGGCACATCCTCCCCGTCAACTCCGCTTTGCGTTTTCTGCCGACCTGCGCCGAATCCCCTCTCCTGCCATCTGGCCGGGTCGTGGATACCTTGCATCCGGTGTTTCTGCCGGATTATGGAGACGTCCTGCTTGGGCCCGCCCCAATCAGCATTGCCGCGCTACGCCGCCACAATGTGAATGCCTTTTACATAGAGAGCGACCGGCTGGATTTCTGGGCGCATGGGCAAAGCCCGCTTTTTGATTCAGACAGCATGCCGCGCAATCTGGACGTCCTCCACGTTGGAGCTGATTACATCTTGCTGACGTGGAAGGGCTTGGGAGCGCCAATCAGCGACGAACAGGTTGCAGCGATCACCGCGCTACGGAACCGCAGCCGCGTGACCGGTCCAGGCAAAGACTATTGGGATGGTATCGCAACGCTTGCGGCGTGGCGGTCCCGGCAAGACTCTACCGAAAAGTGAGCAGCCGCGCGCTTCCGCCCGCACCGCGGCGCGGCACGCGCCAAGAGTCTTCGCGCGAAGCCGGACCCCATCCTGAATAGTCACCGCAAAATCCTGCCGAATCGGCTCTGTTTTTCGCGAGTCCGACGATCGGATAAGATGCCGGCGGACAGCGTGGGGGATCTCAACTTATCAATTGAGGTGCACGCTGTGGCCCTATATAGCCGTACAATGGCTGCCAGCCGCGGGCCGTAATGGCTCGGAACGCCGATTCCAGACCTGCTCCTGCAAAGAGTTAAAGCCGTGACCGACCATTGCCGCCTCTGCCATTCGACCAACCTGCGTCCGGTCATCGACCTCGGACTGATGCCGATTGCGCATCGGCTTCGGCATAGCCGAAACGAACAGGATGAACGATATCCGTTCGAGGTGCTGGCCTGCGGAGATTGCGGCCTGCCCCAGATCGTCAAGCCGATCGATCCCGACATTCTGTACCGGCAGTTCAACTACAATTTCAGCAGCTGGAAGCCGGAGCCGCATCAGGCGGACGAGCTCGATACCATCGCGAAATTCTCCAAGCACCAGTCCGTGTTCGAGATCGGATGCAACGACGGCCTGTTCATGGACAAGCTGCGCGAGCGCGGCACCAAGGTCATGGTCGGCGTCGAGCCCAATCCGGTGTCGGGCAAGATCGCCCGCGAGCGCGGCATCAAGGTCTATGCCGACATGCTCAGCCCGGCGATGGCCCACGATGCTGTCGCTCAGTCCGGCAAGTTCGACCTCGTCATATCGCGCCAGGTGCTGGAGCACATCGTCGATTTCGAGAACTTCTTCGACTGCGTCAAGATCGCGCTCAGCGACGACGGACTGCTGTTCATCGACGTGCCGGATTTCGCGCCCGGCTCGGCAGTGGGCGACCTCTCCGTCCTCTGGGAGGAGCACGTCAGCTATTTCACCGAACCGACCCTGCTCACGCTGCTGGCGCGCCACGGCTTCGAGGCGGTGTCCGTGAAGAAATACAATTTCAGCGGCGGCAGTCTCGCGATCGCCGCCCGCCGTGCCAAGGGCGCCGTGACGCCGCCGCCCGCGCCGTCCGGCGTCGGCGAGAAATTCGGTCAGCGCGCACGCGAGTATGGCGCGCGTCTCCGCCCGATTCTCGCGAAGGCCCGCGCCAACGGCGCCGAGATTGCCATCTACGGCGCTGGCTGCCGCGCCTGCACCTTCACCAACGCCCACGAGCTGGCGGATCTCGTCGACCTCTCGGTCGACGACCAGAAGGAGCGCCAGGGGCTGTTCCTGCCCGGCACCGGCATTCCGATCCGCTCGCCCGAGGATCTCGCCGGCAAGTCGGGTCCGCTCGTCTGTCTCCTGGCCGTGAACGAGGAGAACGAGGCCAAGGTCAGCAGCCGGCTGCGCGAGAGCGTGAAGCGTCCGCTGCAGATCGTTTCGATCTTCGCGCCGAACGACATCTGGAGCGAGCTCGACCGTCTCGAGGCGGCCGCAGGGTCGCGGCATGGCTGAGGACAAGCTCTTCAACTATTACGAACGTCAGGATGTTCTGCCGACGTTCGGGAATTTCAAATCGTCCACCGAGCTCGAGGCCTACGCCAGCCAGCGGCGCGAGCTGTTTTCGGACAAGCTGGTGCTGCCGCCACGGCTGTTCCGCGATGCCGATGTGCTCGAATTCGGTCCCGATTCCGGCGAGAACGCGCTGGTGTTTGCCGGTTGGGGCGCGAACATGACGCTCGCCGAACCGAACCGGCATGCACACCCGAAGATCCAGGCCTACTTTGCACATTTCGGCCTGACCCAACGTCTCCGCGAGCTCGCACTCGCCGACGTCGAGGGCTTCAGCAGCGATCGCCGCTTCGACATCATCGATGCCGAGGGCTTCATCTACACGGTGCAGCCGAGCGAAAAATGGCTCGGCGTCTTCCACCGCCTGCTCAATCCGGACGGTTATGCCGTCGTGTCCTATTACGAGCGCTATGGCGGCTTCTTCGAGCTCGCGCTCAAGGCGATCCATGCGGCCGGCAAGGCATTGGGCGGTCGCGCTCCGCTCGACACTGCAAAGATGCTGTTCGAGGCGAAGTGGGACAGCATTCCGCACACCCGCAGCTTCGAATCCTGGCTGATGGACGTGCTGGAAAATCCTTTCGTCCGGCATCGCTACTTCCTCGACGCGGCCAGCTTGTGCGCGGCGGCGCATCAACAGGGGTTCGACGTCCATTCGGCGTGGCCGGCCTACCGCGACAGCCTCGACATCTACTGGCACAAGAAAGTCCTGTCCGGCGACGAGAAGCTGCATCGCGCCAGACGCCATCTCGACCGCAGCCGGCTGAGCTTCCTCGGCGGACGAAAGCTCTATCTGGTCGGCAAGGCCGATGACGTGCAGGCGATCTCGGCATCGATCGAGGCACTCGTGCTCGACGTCGATGGCATGATCGATGATCCCTTCGGCGAGAGCCTGCCGCGCGTGGTCGCGGGCCTCGCGTCGCTGCGCGAGACGATCCGGACCACCGACATTCTCGCCGACGATGCCGCCGACATCGAAGCCATCATCGCGACGCTCGACAGCTTCCATCGCATCTTTGGCGCGATCGGGCGCCGAGATGCGTCTGCGGTCGCCGCCCTCACCCAGTCGGATCCGGCCTTCATCAACACGTGGGGACAGCCGGCGCATTTCCTCGTGATCCGGAAGCGCTAAGGGATCGTAGCCAGTGAAGCCAGGCATTGGCATCATCGGAACGGGCATGGTCGGCCAGATGTGCCACCTCGCCAATTTCGCTGCCAATCCGGCCTGCCGCGTCGTCGCGATCGCCGATCTCCGGCCGGACCTCGCCGCCGCCGCGGCGCAGAAGTTTGGCATCCCCCGGGTTTACGGCACGCACCGGGAGCTGCTTGCGGACAGTGCGGTGTCCGCCGTCGTCGTCGTGACGAAGCGTCGTGCCACAGGACCGATCGTCCTGGACGCGTTGACCAGCGGCCGGCACGTGCTGTCGGAAAAGCCGATGGCCTACACGACGGCCCAGGCCAGTTCGCTGGTCGAAGCCGCGCGGCAGCAAAACCTCGTCTACAGCATCGGCTACATGAAGCGTCACGATGCCGGCGTGGCACGGGCGCTGCAGATGCTGACGCGCTTGCGCGAAGACCAGTCGCTCGGACGCATCGTCCGGGCAAAAGGCTGGTGCTTCGGCGGCAACACCGGCCGGTCGCACGACAATTTCGTGATGACCGGCGAAGCGCGACCGGACGGAATCGAACTCTGGCCGGATGGTCCCGACTGGATGCCGCGCGCGATGCGTCCCGGCTACGACAATTTTCTGAACGTCTTCAGCCATATCATCAACCTGGCGCGTTACCTGCTCGGATCGTCGCCGACGGTCGCCGAAAGCGCGATCGAGACTTCGGGAGCCGCGCGCATCACGCTCGACTTCGACGGCATCGCCTGCACGCTGGATCTCGTGAACGGCTCCGAGGGCAGCTGGCGCGAGGGGCTGACGATCGATTTCGAGCGCGGCGCAGTGACCCTGGAATTGCCGCCACCTTTCGCCGAGCAAGAGGCGGAGGTCATCGTCGATCACGATGGTCAGAGCACGCGGCTGACGGGCGAAAAGAGCTGGGCATTTCGGCGCCAGGCGGACGCCTTCGTTTCCGACGTCGCCGCGCGAGGCATCCCCTTGGCCCCCGGCGCGGATTCAGTGACCGACATCGCGCTTGCGGAGACGGTTTGGAAACAGTGGGCTAGCGGCTAGGCGCGGCATCCTTGCTTGCGCCCTCGAGCGGCAGAATGCCCGCGATGGGCCCAAGCTTGATGGTGACCTGCGCAAGTTGAGCCAGGAACTCTGCAACATCGCAGCGCGCCAGGAACCGGCACGCATAGTACTTCCGCACCAAGGTCTGGTTCGGTGCTGCTCCCGGGCCCGGCTGGAACGAGATCGTCGCCTGCGGCCCCGTCGGATCGAAATGATGGAAGGCGCTTCCCGGAGCCGTCCGCGCCTCGTCCATTCCGCGCAGGATGTCGGGCCGCTCGGCGCGCAGTGCAAATCCGAAGAAGGGCTGATTGCCCCAGGCAAGGCGCAGCATGCCGGTGACCTCGGCGAGGCCGAACGGCACATGCCGTGAGGGGTAGTCGAAAAAGCCGTCATCGAGCGCATAAACCGTCGCCGCTGGCTGGGCCCGGCCGGCAAGGTTGCGCGTCAGGGCCTCCTGCTTCAGCGTTCGCGCCTGCATGAAGACGTAGTCGCTCCACAGCATGCCGATCGACATGATCAGGCCCGATCCGAATATGGCTGCAAAGGCGATGCTGGGATTGGTCCAACGTTCGGCCAGCCGCTTGATTGCGAGAAACCCCAGCGCCGAGGGCACGCCGAGCATCAGCAGATGGCGGCTCTCGTAGAAATGCGTCGACGACGGCCGCAGGCCGGCGATCAGATAGGGCGACGACAATGCGAGGAACAAAACCACTGCGAGCACGAGCGGCAAGGCGATCGCGGTTCCGGACATGGTCGGCTTCGTGTCGGCGCGCAGCAGCAGCAAGACGATGCCGACGAGCACCGCCGCCAAAATGAACAGCCCCGGGACGGCGATCGCCGCGCGCAACGCGTGGGCCAGGACGTCCCTGTAGCCCGTGATGAAGAATGCCAACCATCCCTTCGCCAACTCGCCGAGCGTCGGGAAATGGGCATCATAGTGCTGCGCGTACACGCCGATCCGCTTGAACCAGATATTGAGCGTGCCCCAGTAGATCAGCGGAAGCAGGATCAATTCCGGATAACCCAGGGCGCTGCGCCAGGATGCGAGCCATGTGCGGCGAACGAAACCGTCCGTCGGCTTCCCGCCCCGCCATATCGCAACGAAGAGACCAAGCATTACGAAGGCATAGAGCACGATCGTCGAGTTGAGCGCGAAGCTCAGCAGGAACACGAGCGCACAGGCCACGCGAAGCAGCACGCGCCGCAGGCCGCGGGCGCTGAAGGCCAGCGTCAACAGCCATGCGCCTATAAACAGCAATCCGAAGCTGAAGACGTAGACCGCGTTCGCCTTGCCCGCCCAAAGCTGATAGCCGGGATAGGTCCAGACGATCAGCGCGAAACCGACCGCCTCGGCGCGGTCGAGCAGGCCGAGACGCGTTGCGGTCAGCGCGAGCGATGTTGCGCCGAAGATGATTCCAACAATCGCCAGCGAGACCATCACGACAACCGGGGCGCCCGTCCAGTTCGCGAATGTGTCGTAGCTGTAAAAGATCGGATGACCGGCGCCGTTCAGCAGGAAATCGATGTTGATGAAATAGTCGGGACGCGGCTTGAGCACCAGCCAGTCGTCCATGAAGAGACCATCGTTCACGAGCATCGGCGCATGCGCAGCCAATAGCACGACGAGGAGGACGACTATCGCACGCAGCAATGGGGGCATCTCGGACGGAGGAACGGCATCGCCGGCAGGATTCGCACGCCCACGTGACGTCCGCAAGGCGGGATGATGGGCTCCCTTGACCGGAAAAATGCGACCTTTTATAGACTTTCGCTCTGGCTGGGCCTGAGAGGCGTCCGGGACGATTTTCCGCAATGAACATGCTCCCGGGCCCGGCGCAAGCCGCTGCGATTGGTCTCAGTGTCGCGCTGCCGCTGCTGCTATTGTGCTACGCGCGCATCGCCGCCACCGGCGGATCCGGCCGCCGCTTCCGGCTCGGCTGCATCACCGTCTTGGCCCTCTACGCGACCGCCTGTCTCGCGCTTCCCGGTCAACGCCATTATGACGACGTGCTTGGCGGCTTGTTCCTGCTCGCGACCGCGATGATGTTTTTCTACATCCTGTTCAGCCTGCTCGCCTGGGGCTTTACGCTGACGCTGCTCACGGCACTTGTTAAGGCCGGGCGTCCCCTCACCCTGGAGCAATGGGCCGTAGCCTACATGCAGGGCGGAGATCTCGGCACCTTCACGCACAACCGCCTGAAGCTCCTGGTCGGCGCGGGGATGGTGATCACGGCCGACGGCAGGCTGGCTCCGACGGCCAAGGGGGTGGCGGTCGCGCGTCTCGTCAAGCTCGTTCGTCTGTCGACGGGCCTTGGGTGAGAGGCCACGATGTCCTTTGTTGTCGGATTTCTCGCCGCCCTGACCTTCGCGCTGCTGGCGCCTGCCTTGCAGCTCATGGCCCGCGCTCGCGGATGGTCGCTTGGAGCCGTGACCCTGCTCGCGATCGCCGCGATCCTCACCCATGGTCTCGGCGTGATGCTCGGAATCCTCGTCATCCCGGAATTTCAGTACTGGGACGCCGCGTCGATTTTCGGTTTTTGCGTGATGGGTTACGTGTTCGCTTTTGGCGCAGTGTACAAATCGGTTTCCCTGGAGATTCTGCTCGGCCTCGTCGACCGGCCCGAGCGGAAGGCTCCGCTTTCGGAGATCGCCGAACGGCAGGTTCCAGATCTGTTCCAGGGACGAATTGGGAACCTGGTCGACGGCGGCCTTGTCGAACCGGTGGATTCACACTTCGCAGCGACGGCGGCGGGCCGGAATATGGCAGGCCGCGTCGGACAACTGCGCCGCGCCTTCGGCATCGGCGATACCAGTCTCTATGATTTTTCCGAATAGTTGCCGGGATCACACACATCGCCGGTTTCGTGCCGATTGTGCAGGGCATATCTGCGGGCCCCTTATTGTTCGCCCGGCTCAGATGACCTAGAGTTGCGCTGGGGTTCCACCAGTAAAGAGTGGCCGGCAACAGGCGGCATGAGATGACACCTTCCAGGGCGGCAAAACGGCTTACGATCGTCATCCCTGCACTGAACGAGCAGGACAAGATCGCCGACACCATTGACGGCGTGTTGCCGCTCGCCCGCGAGCTGCTCGACGATTTCGAGATCTTCCTGATCGACGACGGCAGCACCGACGCTACCGGCGCGATCATGGACGAGTTCGCAGCCGGCGAGCCGCGCATCATCGTGCAACATAACGCCCAGCCGCGAGGTGTCGGTGCCGGCTTCGAATACGCGCTATCGCGCGCAAAATTCGATGCCATCACGCTCATTCCCGGCGATCACGCCTTTCAGAACGAGGGCGTTGCCCGGATGTTCAAGGCGGCGGGCGCCGCCGACCTCGTGATCACCTATCGCGACAACCAGTCGGACCGCTCCGTCAACCGCTCGCTGCAGTCGCATTCGCTTCGGTTCATCCTGAATTGCCTGTTCGGCTTCTGGCTGTCCGACTATCACAGCATGATCGTCTACCCCGTGAAATGGCTGCGCCAGATCGCGGTCAAGGCCGACGGCTACGGCTATCAGATCTGCGCGTTGATCTCGCTGCTCCAGCTCGGCCTCACCTACGTCCAGGTGCCAGTGAGCCTGAACGCGGAGCTGAAGGGGTCGTCCCGTGCGCTGCGGCTGCGCACCTATTTTGAGCTCGGCGGCACCATCGTCTCGCTGCTGCGCCGCGTTCCGATCCGGAACGTCGATCTCAGCCAGATTCCCGACGACGCGGAGCGGGCCCCGGCGCGCTAGGCGCCGCTTGGCCTGCCAACCCCGACATCAAGTAGATTGGCTCACGCGCGGTGAGATGGGCTCATGCGTGGCGATTCGCTCGCGGGACGCCTCGTCCCTACCCTGCCAGCAGCTGACTTAAGTGATTGATTTTACTGGCAGGAGTGGCAGGGCTCGAACCTGCGACCCCCGGTTTTGGAGACCGGTGCTCTACCAATTGAGCTACACTCCTACAGACCTCGGGTCGCCCCAGGATCAGGGCCGCTTTCAAGCACAGGCGACGGCCGGTTTGCAAGGGTGAACCGCGCCCGCTTCGCTTGTTTGTACCGGGGTTTCTGGGCCACAGTCCGTTGCCGATAATCAAAAACAAACTGGGAGTGCCCATGACCGCCACAGCGACCGCTCCAGCCGCCTCACAGGCCACGATCGCAGCCTCCACCCCGCCTTTGCCGGAGGCAAGGCCAGAGACGCTCGGGCTGTCGCGGCTGCGCCTGCAGGCCATGTCGGACGCCTTCAAGCGCGAGATCGACAAGGGAACCGTCCCCGGCGTCACCGTGCTGGTGGCGAGGCGCGGCCAGGTCGGCTGGTTCGAGGCCCTCGGCCGGCAGAGCCCGGCGGCCGCCACGCCAATGGCGCGGGACTCGATCTTCCGGATCTTCTCGATGACCAAGCCGATCGTCTCGGTCGCCATCATGGCGCTGGTCGAGGACGGCCGCCTGCTGCTCAGCGACGCCGTCGCAAAGTTCATCCCGGAATTTGCCAGCCAGCAGGTCGGCATCGTCAAGGACGGCAAACTGGAGCTGGTGCCGCCGGCGCGGCCGATGACCGTGCAGGACCTGCTCCGCCACACCTCGGGCCTCACCTACGAGCACCAGGGCGACGGCCCCGTGCACAAACTCTACCAGGAGTCCCGCGTCCGCAGCCGCAAGATCACCAACGCCGAGCACGCCGCCCTGGTGGCGAGCTTCCCACTGGTCTGCCAGCCCGGCGCGGAATTCAACTACAGCCGCTCCACCGACATCCTCGGCCGCATCATCGAGGTCGTCAGCGGCAAGTCGCTCGGCACGTTCCTCACCGAACGCGTGCTCGGCCCGCTGCAGATGGCCGAGACCGGCTTCTCGACCTCCGAGGCCAATGCGGGCAGGCTCGCCGAGCCGTTCGCGGCCGATCCCTGGACCGGCGACAAGGTCGCGCTGTTCAACATGCTCGAGCAGCCGGTGATGGAGTCCGGCGGCGGCGGCCTGGTCTCGACCACGATGGACTATGCCCGCTTCTGCCTGATGCTGCGCAACGGCGGCACGCTCGACGGCCACAGGATCATCGGCCGCAAGACGCTGGAGCTGATGGCGTCCGATCACCTCGGTCCGCAGGTTCAGACCAATGGCACCCTGCTCTCACCCGGCCACGGTTTCGGTCTCGGCTTCGCCGTGCGCCGTGAGGCCGGCATCGCGCCGTTCCCCGGCAGCGTCGGCCAGTATTTCTGGAGCGGCATTGCAGGCACGTTCTTCTGGATCGATCCGAAGGAGGATCTGTTCGCGGTGTTCATGAGCCAGGGCCCGGGCCAGCGCGACTTTACGCGGACGCTGGTGCGGGATCTGGTTTACGCGGCGGTGGAGTGAGACGGCGTCGCTTGAGTTGAATGATCAAGCGCCAAGCTCGGTGCAACCTCTCCCGCTTGCGGGGGAGGTCGGCACGAAGTGCCGGGTGGGGGCTCTCTCCTCTTGGGGGTCCTCGATTGTGGAGAGACCCCCTCCCCAACCCTCCCCCGCAAGCGGGAGAGGGAGCGCACCGTCACTCGCGGCCGCATCGTGGCCTACAACGCTTCTCAACTGATCGTCGCGCCGCCGTCGATTACCATGGTCTGGCCGGTCATGAAGTCGCCGGCCTTGGACCCCAGGAACACCGCGGCGCCGGCGATCTCGTCGGGGATGCCGATGCGCAGGAGCGGCGAGCGCGCGGTCGAGGCCTTCAGGTTCTCCGGATTGTCCCACAGCGCCTTGGCGAAGTCGGTCTTGATCAGGCCGGGCGCGATGCAGTTCACCCGGATGTTGTCCTTGCCGTATTCGCAGGCGAGGTTGCGCGCGAGCTGCATGTCGGCAGCCTTAGAGATGGCGTAGGCGCCGAGGATGGTCGAGCCTTTCAATCCGCCGATCGAGGAGACGATGATAATGGAGCCGTCCTTGCGCTCGATCATCTGCGGCACCACCATCGAGATCAGCCAGTTGTTGGCGACGATGTTGTTGTCCAGGATCTTCCTGAACTGATCGTCGGAGATGCCGGCGAGCGGACCGTAATAGGGGTTCGAGGCGGCGTTGCACACCAGCACGTCGATCTTGCCGAAGGCGCGATTGCTCTCGTCGACAAGGTTTTGCAGATTCTCTTTCGATGAGATGTTGGCGGCGACCGCGACCGCGGTGCCCTTGCCGAACTTGTCGTTGATGCCCTTGGCCACCTGCTCGCAGACGTCGGCCTTGCGCGATGAGATCACGACCTTGGCGCCGTGCTCGGCCATGCGCTCGGCAATCGCAAGCCCGATGCCGCGCGTCGAGCCGGTGATGACGGCGACTTTCCCCTTCATGTCGAACAAGGTCATGTTTCTCTCCCAGATTGATCTTTGATATTCAACGTCATCCCGGGGCGATGCGAAGCATCGAACCCGGGATCTCGAGATTCCGGGTCTGGTCCTTCGGACCATCCCGGAATGACGCCTCACTCACGCAAGCTTCTTGACTTCCGGTCCCGCCGGCTGATGCATCGCCGCGTGCGCAGCATCCGCGATCCACGGTTGCTGGTTCACCATCGGCAGCCGCCAGACCTTGCGCTCGGGAGTTGCGAAATAATCCAGCCGCGTCACCGAGCAATTGTCGATGTCGAACGACAATCCCCGCTCCGGCTGGCCGTCGAGCGCGAGCCCCAGCGCCGCCTTGATGGTGCCGCCATGGGCGACCGCGATGATGTCCTGGCCGCCCGCCTCAGCGTTGATCCGCTCGATGGTGCGGCGCGTGCGGTTGTAGAGATCCATGAAGCTCTCGCCGCCGGGGGCAGGCTCGTTGATGTCGGCAAACCAGCTCGTGCCGACGGGGCGGCTGGCGATGAACTGGGCGCGGTTCATGCCCTGCCATCGGCCGAGGTTTTGTTCGGCGAGGTCCGCCTCCCATTTCATCGACGCGGGCCTTGGGAAACCGGCCGCCCAGATCGCTTCCGCGGTCTGGTGCGTGCGCATCAGATTGCTCGAATACCAGACCGCCGTGCGTGGCAGCACCTTGGCAACAGCATTGAACACATAGGTATCGCTGGTGTCGCAGGCGATATCGCTCTGCCCGTAGATGTTGCCGCCGTCGTTGCGCACCGGCGCGTGACGGACCCACCACCACCGTGTCATGACCACATTGGGCTTGTCTGCGCCTGCCATCGAAACCCTTCCATCCCGTTTGATGTCGCTGTACGTCAGGTGTGAACGTGTCTCAAGACACTTTACCGTTTGAAATCTTGTTTGAAATTCCGTCGCGCGGCAAGCGTCGCGCGGGGCACCACAGGGAGAAACGCATGGGCCGCCTGCAAGGCAAATCCGTCATCATCACCGGCGCCGGCAGCGGCATCGGTCGCGCCGCCGCGCTGCTGTTCACCCGGGAAGGCGCCAAGCTGATCGCGGTCGATCGCACCGAAGCGGTGAAGGAGACCGTCGACCAGGTGAAGAAGGCCGGCGGCGTCGCGGAAGCCATGATCGCCGACGCGGGCTCGGAGACGGACGTCATCGCCGTGATCGACAAGGCGGTAAAGACGCATGGCCGGCTCGACGTGATCTGGGCCAATGCCGGCGTCTCCGGCGGCCTCGTTCCGCTCGGCGAGCAGACCGTGGAGCATTGGCAGGAGGTGTTGCGCGTCAATCTGATCGGGCCGTTCCTCGCGGTGAAGCATGCGATGCCGCATATGGTGAAGCAGCAGTCCGGCGCCATCGTGCTGACCGCGTCCGTCGCGGGCCTCAAGGCCGGCGCCAGCGGGCATCCCTATGCCGCGAGCAAGGCCGGCGTGATCAGCCTGGTGCAGACCACGGCGTATTCGCTCACCGGCACCGGCGTGCGCATCAACGCGGTGTGCCCGGGCCTGATCGAGACCGGCATGACAAAACCGATCTTCGACCGCGCCAAGGAGCGTGGCACCCAGGACAAGATTGGCCAGCTCAATCCGCTGAAGCGCCCCGGCCAACCGCATGAGCTCGCGGCGATGGGCCTGTTCCTGGCCAGCGACGAAGCCTCGTATGTCAACGGCCAGGCGTTCCCGGTCGACGGCGGCCTCACCGCGTCGATGCCGTATACGGGCAAGCCGGTTTAACTCTCGCGTGTCCCGGACGCGCTGCAGCGTTCTTACGGTGCTGCGCAGCGTCCAGGGCACGAGAGGCGAGTTTGGCAGCTCTCTCCACATCGTCATTGCGATGCTCCAGTGCAGATCCAGCCGCCGTGCCGTAGGGTGGGCAAAGGCGCATAGCGCCGTGCCCACGATCTCCTTCCATGAGCCACAGGGCGTGGGCACGCTGCGCTTTGCCCACCCTACGAGATCGAGATCGTGGCACGTAGCTCAAACCGCAGACACACCTTCGCAGCCTCGCGGCGCATTTCGCCCGAGCTTTGCTTCGTCGCTTCGCCCTCATAATTGAAAGAGGGCGCAGGGAAGACCGGGAGCCCGCTGGCACCCGAGGTCCACTGTGCGAAGTTGGAGTAAGAAGTTTGCACAGCGGCATACAGGTGTAGCCAGGACATCCGGCCTTCCCTGCGCAGTGGTTTTACGGCTTATGTCGTGCTCTCCCCGGGGAGCGTTGCACTATTGCCCCCGTCGCCTTGCAGATGGCTGACGGATGCGTCCGGTTGGACGACACCCATCACCACAAGACTTGGCGCTCAGACCCCGGGGCGCCAGGACCACACGATTTTGCCGTACGCGGATCACACCGGTCGTGTGCGCGAGGTGTTTCGCTCACGGTTGCCCGCCCTGCGAAGTCCTTCGCGCCGATGTCACCTGCGTCCACCGCCGCCCGGCCCGCGTTCGTGACGATCGCGATACGCCCCTCTTCCTTGGGCCGGGTTGCCGCGACACATACGTCGTTTCCGAATTTCGGTAAAGTGGAATATTTTCGCCGCGGTGCGTTGACCCATTGCTGGCGTGTTTTGCCTGACGGGCAACGCAAGGGATTGTGGCCTTGTAGCCCGGATGAAGCGCAGCGTAATCTGGGGCCTTCGTGCTTCGTGACAGGACACCCGGATTACGCTTCGCTCCATCCGGGCTACGGGCCTGTGTTGATTTGCGCAATCAGCCACCGCGTTGGTATGGTTCCTGCAAGCACTTCGGCTTCCATACTCCCTGACAGAACGAGACAATGCCAAGCTCAAGACCCGACCGTATCCGCAAACTCCTCGCCGACCTCGTCGGCTTCGACACCGTCAGCGACCGCACCAACCTGCCCCTGATTGCCCATATCGAGAGCTACCTCGCCGCGTTCGGCGTCAAGGGCGAGCGCATCACCGACGCGACCGGGCAGAAGGCCTCGCTGTGGGTCACGATCGGCCCTGAAGATCGCCCCGGTTTCGTGCTGTCAGGCCATACCGACGTCGTGCCGGTGGTGGGCCAGGACTGGAGCCACGATCCCTTCAGGCTGATCGAGCGCGACGGCAAGCTCTACGGCCGGGGCACCACCGACATGAAGGGTTTTGTCGCAGTGTGCCTTGCCATGGTGCCGGAGATGCTGGAGGCTAAGCTCACAACACCGATTCATCTGGCGATCTCCTATGACGAGGAGATCGGCTGCGTCGGCGTGCGGCCGATGCTCGGCGAGGTCGCGAAAAAACGGATCACACCGCTCGGCGCCTTCATCGGCGAGCCGACCGAGATGAAGGTCATTATCGGGCACAAGGGCAAGCACGGCGTGCGCGCGACGTTTCGCGGGCTCGCCCGCCATTCCTCGATCGCACCCGACGGCGTCAACGCGATCGAATACGCCGCCGAGCTGATCGTCGAGATCCGCCGCCGCGCCGTGGCGCTCGCAGCCGTGCGAGCGACCGACAGCCTCTACGACGTTCCGCATTCGACGCTGCTCACCAGCATCGTGCACGGCGGCGCAGCGCTGAACATCGTGCCCGATACCTGCACAGTGGATTTCGAATGCCGCGGCATCGGCATCACCGAGTCCAGGGAGGTGACGGACGCGATTATCGCCTGGGCCAAGGCCGAGCTCGAGCCCACGATGAAGAAGCAGCATCCGGAGTGCGGCATCGATTTCGAGGAGATCCTCGACTACCCCGCCCTCGACACCGCCGCCGACGCCGCGATCGTCACGCTGGCCAAGAGCCTTGCCGGGCGCAACGACCACGCCAAGGTCGCCTTCGGCACCGAAGCGAGTTTGTTTGCCAGCATGGCCGACATTCCCTCGGTGGTGATCGGCCCCGGCTCGATCGCGCAGGCGCACACGCCTGATGAGTTCGTGGAGATGGCGGAGCTGGAGAAATGCGCGGGGTTTGTGGAGAGACTGATCGCGCATTGTGCGAAGGCGGCGTCGTAGGTGCCGTAGGGTGGGCAAAGCGAAGCGTGCCCACCATCTGGCTGCGATCACGGGGAGATCGTGGGCACAGCGCTACGCGCTTTTGCCCACCCTACGAGAGCTGTCGCGGGCCGCCTCATCTTTCCTGCAGGGCCAGCCGTACGCCCACGGCGCAGTAGATGGTCCCGACCACCTTGCCTTGCCACTTCACCACTGTGGGATGTCTGCGAAGAAGATTCCCGAGCCGACCGGCGCTGACGGCGAACACGACGGTGCTGAGCAGGCCGAGCAGCACGAAGACGACACCGAGAGTGGCAAGCTGAAGTGCCGCAGCGCCGTGCTCCGGCTTCACGAATTGGGGCAGGAACGCCAGGAAGAACAGCGCGGTCTTGGGATTCAGCACTTCGGTGAGCACGGCCTGCCGGAAGGCACGGCCCGCGCCAATCGCGGGCGCGGCGCCGTTCAACTCGATCGGCGCCTTGTCGAGCATGGCGCGAATGCCGAGATAGACCAGGAACGCCGCGCCGGCATATTTGACGATGCTGAACATCAGCGCAGATGTCGCGATGATCGCCGACAGCCCAACGATCGCCATCGCGGTGTGGATCAAGTCACCGGCCGCGATCCCCGCTCCTGTCGCGATGCCGACCTTCATTCCCGAGCTTGCCGCCCGAGCCATCGTGAGCAACGTCGCCGGACCTGGAATGAACACGAAGCCGAGCACGATGAGGATGTAGGTGATCAGGGTGGTGTGGTCGATCATGCACGGATCTCCCGGGCGGATTAACGCGGCTTCTCGGTTCAAACACTAGCGTCTCTGGAATACTGGATTGCCCGCTTTCGCGGGCAATGACACCGCGTGTTTGGAGGCGGCGACGCGCCACAAACAAAAAGGCGCGGCGACAGCGGCCGCGCCTTCGTCATTCCTACACTGCGCCCGCCTTCTGCGCGTATTCCCATGAGGCCTGCGACAGCGGCACGGTGCGCTTGGCGGATTCGAGGGCCTTGGCGTTGGCGGCGGTGCCGTCGCGGACGCGGCCGGCGATGCCTTGCGTGATGCCGGCGAGACGGAACAGATTGTAGGCGAAGTACCAGTTGAGATCAGGCACCGTCATCTTGGTGACGTTGCAATAGATCTGCGCGGCCTCTTCCACGCTCGGGATGTTGAGCGCCTTGAGGTCGGCGCCCTGCAGGCCCGGCATGATCCACTGCATCAACAGATAGGTGAAATCGGCCATGGGATCGCCGAGCGTCGACAGCTCCCAGTCCAGCACGGCCTGCACGCGCGGTTCCGTTGCGTGGAAAATCATGTTGTCGAGACGATAGTCGCCATGGACGATCGAGACGCGCGCCTGCTCCGGCACGGTCTTGGGCAGCCATTCGGCGACCTTCTCGAACTCGGGAATGTGCTGCGTCTCGGACGCGCGATACTGCTTGGTCCAGCGGTCGATCTGACGCGCGAAATAGTTACCGGGCTTGCCGAACTCGCCGAGCCCGATCGCCGCGGGGTCGTACATGTGGAGTTTCGCCAGCGTCTCGATCTTGCTGGTGAAGATCTTACGCCGCGCATCGCCATCCTGGCTCGGAAGCGTCGGATCCCAGAACACCCGGCCCTCCTCCATCGACATGATGTAGAAGGCCGCGCCGATGACGCTGTCGTCCTGGCACAGCGCATAGGCGTGCGCGACCGGGAAACCCTGCTTGCCGAGCGCTGCGATCACGCGATATTCGCGATCGACCGCGTGCGCCGAGGGCAGCAATTTGCCGAACGGCTTGCGGCGCATCACGTAGGAACGGTTCGGCGTGTTCAGCCGATAGGTCGGATTGGACTGGCCGCCCTTGAACTGGAGCACGACCAGCGGCCCCTGATAGCCTTCGACGTTGTCGCGCATCCAGGCTTCGAGCCGCATCTCGTCGAAGCGATGACGCTCCTCGACCGGCTTGGTGCCCGAGAACTCTTCGTCTTTCCTGACGCCGTCAGCCACGATGACGCTCCCTCTTCAGTCCTGACCATTTCAGGTCGAGCATGATCCTAATCGGTAACCGCTGACGCACTTGCGTCAAGCGGTCACCGCATCATGTCCTGCCGTTTCTTCAGATCGGGAGCGCCGCCCGGCTCTCCCTCTTAGTGACCGGGAGAGTTTGCATACTTCCGAACCTCAAGTCTGGCAATGGCGCGATTATGCACCTCGTCCGGACCATCGGCGAGACGGAGCGTGCGGATGTGGGCGTAGTCCTTGGCAAGGCCCGCCTCATCCGAGACACCGGCGCCGCCGAAAGCCTGGATCGCCTCGTCGATGATCTTCAGCGCCATGTTGGGCGCTGCGACCTTGATCATGGCGATCTCGGCCTGCGCGGTCTTGTTGCCGACCTTGTCCATCATGTCGGCAGCCTTGAGGCAGAGCAGGCGCGTCATCTCGATGTTGGTGCGGGCATCGCCGATGCGCTGCTCCCACACAGAGTGCTCGACGATCTTCTTGCCGAAGGCGCTGCGCGAGGACAGGCGCTTCACCATCTTCTCGAGCGCCTCCTCGGCCTTGCCGATGGTACGCATGCAGTGATGGATGCGGCCCGGGCCGAGCCGGCCCTGCGCGATCTCGAAGCCGCGGCCTTCGCCGAGCAGGATGTTCTCCTTCGGCACCCGGACGTTGTCGAGCAGCACCTGGGCGTGGCCGTGCGGCGCGTCGTCGAAGCCGAACACCGGCAGCATCTTCTCGACCTTGATGCCGGGGGTATCGAGCGGAACCAGGATCTGCGACTGCTGCTGATGCTTGGCCGCCTTGAAATCGGTCTTGCCCATCAGGATCGCGATCTTGCAGCGGGGATCGCCGACGCCGGACGACCACCATTTGCGGCCGTTGATGACGTAATGATCGCCGTCCTTCTCGATGCGGGTCTCGATGTTGGTCGCATCCGACGAGGCCACCGCCGGTTCCGTCATCAGGAAGGCGGAGCGGATCTCGCCGTCCATCAGCGGACGCAGCCATTTGCGCTTCTGCTCCTTGGAGCCGTAGCGGATGAACACTTCCATGTTGCCGGTATCGGGCGCGGAACAGTTGAACACTTCCGAGGCCCAGGTGATGCGGCCCATCTCTTCCGACAGCAGCGCGTATTCCAGATTGGTCAATCCCGCGCCGCGGAATTCATCATCCTCATGCTCGGACGGCGGCATGAACATGTTCCAGAGGCCTTCGGCCTTCGCCTTCTTCTTGAGGTCCTCCAGGATCGGGATGACCTTCCAGCGCTCGCCGGCATGATCCTGCTGATCATAGATCGGCACTGCCGGACGCACGTGCTTGGCCATGAAAGACCGCACGCGGTCGAGCCATTCCTTCTGCTTGGGGGACAGATCGAAATCCATGGGACGCTCCTCGTCTCTCTTTGCGAACCTGTTTGTTTCGCGAGCCTGTTTTGCGCCGGACTGTCCTCCCGCTGCGCGCAGCCCGCAAGCGCGCAGCTTGCGGACGCTTCGGAACCGGCTTCGCAAGTTGCGAACGAGTCCCGATTGCGATTGACATCTCCGGCCTTCAAACGATAGTTTCATACAACTGTTTGAATTGCAACTCCCTGCCCTCCGGGACATCCATGGCCAGCGATCATACGAGATCTGCCATTCTCGCCGCCGCCGAACGGCTCTATGCCGATCGCGGCTTCGGCGACGTGACGCTGCGCGACATCGTCGCGGAGGCGGGTGTCAACCTCGCCGCGGTGAACTATCATTTCGGCTCGAAGGACGAGCTGATCGCGGAATTATTCGTCACCCGCTCGATCGCCACCAACCGCGAGCGCCTGCGCGAATTGAAGGCGGCGGAAGAGCAAGGCGGCGGCCGTGCGCCGATCGAGGTGATCTTGCACGCGCTGGTCGGGCCGACGCTGCGCGGCTGCCTCGGCCCCGAAAACCAGCGCTCCACCGCAGCGCGCTTCATGATCCGCGCCTCGATCGAATCCGTGCCGCCGATCCGCCGCATCAAGAACCGCGAGATCGACCATTTGCGCAAATTCGCCGGCGCGATGCGCCGCGCCCTGCCCGACCGCAGCGACGTCGATATCTACTGGGGCCTCAACTTCGCGCTCGCGATGGCGCACCACACCATCCGCGAGAGCGAGCGGCTGACAAAGCTGTCGGAAGGCAAATGCGACCTCGACGACGTCGAGGACGTGGTCGCGCGCGTGGTCAGCGTGGCGACGATGGCGCTGACGGCGGGAAAGGCCGAGACGAAGGCGCCGGCGCGGCTAGCGGCGCGGTAGTCCCTCACATCATCGCGATGCAGTCGATCTCGACGTCGAAGGGGCCGAACCATTCCGGCGTGCAGACGAAGATCCGCGCCGGCGGATCGATCGGGAAATAGCGCGCATAGATGGCGTTGAACGCGGCGAAGTGTTTCGTCGAGGTGCAGTAGACGTTGCACTTCATGACGTTGTCGAGCGAGGCGCCGGCCGTCTGGAGGCACAGCTTCATCTGCTCCAAGACGATCTCGCTCCGCCGCTCGATCGGCATTTGCGCAATCTCGCCCGTCTCCGGGTCGAACGGCGGCAGGCCGGCGACAAAGATCATGTTGCCGGCGCGCGTCACCGGCGAGACCGGCGCGTTGCGGCGATTGAGAAAGGTCGAGATCGGTTCGACGCGGAGCGCTTCGCGTTTCATGCAGCCACCTTCGGTTCAAGCGAGACCGACGCCTGTCTACATCATCCTGCAGCCGGCATGCTTCGCTTCTAATCGAAATGTGGTTGTCGCGGCGGGTTCAGGCCCGCTGCGGCATCTCCTCGGCCTCTTCCTTGGCGAGCAGCAGCAGCATCTCGATGCCCATCTCACCTTCCTGCGGCGAGCGGATGAACTTGATCTCCTCGGCACTCTGCCGCAGTGCAGCAACGATGGCGACGGCCTGATTGGCGGTTGCTGCCTCGGTCGCCAGAATTGCCTTCTGGTCCTTGGCCTGGAACCCGATCGTGTAGGACATCCATTTCCCTCCCGACGTTAGTGGAGAGATCGAAACAGAGTCTCGCGCGGAACGGAAGCCTGTGAGACTACGGACCGGGACTATCTGGGGATGGCGCGCAAGCCTCAGGCAAGGCCGGGCGTCGCCCGCGCGTCCTCAGCGGCCGCCGCTTTGCTGCGAACCACCCTCTCCCACGAGGAAAGAGGGTAAGAGCTTCTGCTGAGTTAGATGATCCCCTGCTGCTTCAGCGTCTCGATTTTGCCCGCATCATAGCCGAGCTTGCCGCCGAGGATCTCTTGCGTGTGCTCGCCGAGCAGCGGCGGGGCGCGATATTCGGTGATGGGGGTGCCCGAAAGGGTCAGCGCGTTGCGGATCAGCGAGAGCTCCGGTTCGAACTTGTGCTCGGTCTTCACCCGCATGCCGCGCGACTGGACGTGCGGATCGGAAAACACCTGCTCGAAATTGTTGATCGGACCCGAGGGCACGCCGGCCTCCTCCAGCTTCTCCAGCCAGTACGCCACCGGCTGCTTCAGGAACAGGCCGGCGAAGATCGCCATGATCTCCTTGCCGTGCACGACGCGGTCGTTGTTCTTGATGAAGCGCGGGTCGCTCGCAAGCTCCGGCGCGCCGAGCACGGCACAGGTTTTCCGGAACTGGCCGTCATTGCCGACCACCAGCATCAGTTCGCCATCGGTGCAGCGGAACACGCCGGCCGGCATGCCGCCATTGCCCCAGGTGCCGCGGCGCGGCGGCGTCTTGCCATTGACGAGATAGATCTGCAGCCAGTGCGACAGCGATGCGATCACGGTGTCGAACAGGCAGACGTCGATGTGCTGCCCCTGCCCGTTATTGACGTCGCGATGATAGAGCGCCGAGAGAATCCCGATCGAGGTGTTCATGCCGGTCATGTAGTCGACGATCGACGGGCCGACCTTCATCGGGCCCTCGCCGGGCTCGCCGTCGATATGACCGGTGACGCTCATCAGGCCGCCCATCGCCTGCAGGATAGCGTCATAGCCGGCGCGCGGCGCATACGGTCCGGTCTGGCCGAAGCCGGTCACCGAGCAATAGATGATGCCGGGGTTGATCGCCTTGATCGTCTCGTAGTCGAGGCCGTAGCGCTTGAGATCGCCGACCTTGTAGTTCTCCATGAAGACGTCGACGTCCTTGGCGAGCTCGCGGATGATCGCCTGGCCCTCGGGCTTGGCGATGTTGACGGTGACCGACTTCTTGTTGCGGTTGGCGCAGAGATAGAAGGAATTGTTGTTGTTGGCCTTGCCTTCGGGATCGCTGAGGTAAGGCGGGCCGAAGGCGCGCGCGTCGTCGCCGGTGCCCGGCCGCTCGATCTTGATCACCTCGGCGCCGAGATCACCCAGCATCTGGGCCGACAAAGGCCCGGCAAGCACGCGCGTGAGGTCAAGGATCTTGATGCCTGAAAGCGGCAGGGCCGACATGTCGATTTCCTCCGGGGAACTGAATTTTGGCGCGGCGGCTCTGAGCGGCCGCGCTCCCCAGCGGATACACTATTTTGGCGCCTTGAGCACTGCACTGGCGGCATACGGCTATCCGCAGCTCCGGCAGCAAGCCAATTCCTGTCCGCAACTTTCCGCGCCGCGAATATTGCCTGATCGGCTCAGGACACGGCCGCCGCCACCACCCGCGGCCGCCGCCGGCCGAGCAGGATCAGGATCAGCACCGTTGCGCAGGAGCAGACGAAGGTGAGACCGAGCGCGCCGCGGCTGCCGAATTGGGTGAGCAGGCCGACGAGGAGCGGCGGCGAGATCGCGGACGCCAGATTGAGGGGCAGCGCGATCATCGACATCGCCTTGGCGAACTCAGCCTGGTCGTAAAATACGAGCGGGATGGTGGCCCGCGCCACCGCCATCGCGCCGCTGCCGGCGCCGTAGAGCAGGATGAAGACCGCGACCGCCCAGGTCGCGCCCTCGCTCAGCATCAGCAGCAGCATGGCGACGGGCAGCGCCGTGCCCGCGACGAGCCCGGTCGTGATCCCGTCCCATCGCCCGCCGCCGAGGAGATCGAGCCCGCGGGCGCTGACCTGGATCACGCCCAGCATGGAGCCGAACGCGAGGGCTTGCGCGGGCGTGAGCCCCTCCGCCCGCAACAGCTCGATCATGATGGCGCTGATGCCGAAATTGACGAAGGCGTTGAGCGTGATCGCGGCGACGACGAGGCCGAAGGTGCTCCTCGGAATCGCGGGCACATCGGCAGACTTGGCCGGCGTGCCGCCATCGTCCTTCGCAAGTCTCCGGCGCGGCGCCACGAATGCATAGAGCGGAAGCGACACGAGGATCAGCATGGCCGCGTAAACCAGACACGTCCCCCGCCAGCCGAGGTGCCCGCTGAGAAACGAGGTCGTCGGCCAGAAGATGCTGCTGGACAGGCCCGTCACCAGCATCAAGGCCCCGATCGCGTTCTTGGCCTGCCGCCCGGCGATCTCGTTCAGCATGATATAGGCGCCGGTCGACAGCGTGGCGCTGCCGGCGATGCCGAGGACGATCCAGGCGGCGAAATAGAGCATCGGCTCGTGCGCGAGGGACAGCAGCACGAAGCCCGGCGCGGTGACGACCGTGCCGAACATCATGACCGTCCGCGCGCCATGCCGTGCAAACGATTTGGCGAGCCACGGCGCGCACAGCCCCATCGAGACGTAGAGAACGGATGTCCCGGCGAACACCGCCGGCAGGCTCATGCCGAGATCGGCGGCGAGATCGCGCCCGACGATGGCGGGAAGACCTATTGTACCCCAGCCAACAAGCTGGGTGATCGCGAGCACCAGCAGGACCCCGATGAGCCTGCTGTCAGATTTCAAGAACCGCATTCCAACCGTCGCCTGCCCGGCAGGCGCCGATCACGCCTGTGACACCTCTCTTAGCCGGAGACTCAGCGCACGGGAACGCCGGCCGCCGAATGGCAGAAGGCAGCCCGGAGCATGTCAGGAGGAGGCAGTATCCCCTACCGCGCGATCCCAAGCAGGGATCGCGCCTCGGCGGCGGTCGCAACGCGGCGACCGTGGCGCGTGACAGCCTGGCAGGCGATGGTCACGAGCTCCGCATTGCTGGCGGCCAGGCGTGTCTTGTCGATCCTGATATTGTCCTCGAGCCCGGTCCGAACCGCGTCGGCGCCTCGCGCCAGCGCCCAGCCCATGACCTCGGCCTGGTGACGTCCGATCCCGGCCGCGGTCCAGGTCGCGTGCGGGATCAGCCGCCTGAGCTCTGCCAGCAGGATGTCGAGAACATGCTCATCCGCCGGCATCGCGTTCTTGACGCCCATGACGAACTGCACGTGCGGACGTGAGTCCATCAGCCCCGCCTCGATCAGGCGGCGGGCACCATGGATATGCGACAGATCGAAGATCTCGATCTCCGGCCGGATGCCATTCGTCCGCATGCCGGTGGCGAGGGTCTCAACCAGGGCGGCGCTATTCTCATAAACAATCGTCGGGAAGTTCACCGATCCCGTGGACAGCGAGGCCATGTCCGGCTTCAGATAAAGCGACGATCCACGCGCCGAGGGATCGCGGCCCCGCCCGCCGGTCGAGAACTGGACGATCATGCCAGGACAATGCTTCCTGATCCCCTCCGCTACCTTCGCGAAACGTTCGGGATCGGACGACGGCGTCTCGTCATCGTTGCGAACATGGATGTGGGCAAGCGTGGCGCCGGCCTCGAAGGCCTCCTGCGTCGAATCGATCTGCTCGGACGGCAGAATCGGCACCGCCGGATTGTCCTTCTTGCGCGGAACGGAGCCGGTGATAGCGACAGCAACGACGACGGGGTTCATCCTGCAACCTCATGATGATTGCGCTCACGCGCACCAAGTTGGATCAGGCCCTGACATAACGCGCGGAGCCCTGCCGCCGCAAACATCAATTGTCGCGGCGGCACGGCTTCCTTGCGTTCGCGTCAGGTCTGAACTGCGGCCACACCACTCGCCGCTTCCGCCCGCTGCCGCTCATAGTCGGCTCGGGCGATCGGAACGGCCTTGGGATTGCCGAGATCATCGATGCTGATCCGATAGGTCTCCCGGGCCGTGACGGCCGCGAGCGCCGCGATCACCGTGATGCCGAAGGCGATCGCGCCCACCGTCAAGGGAATGTTGGCCGAGCCGGGAGGCGCTACGATGGCGAACAGGGCCGGAAGCAACGCGGTGATGGTCGTTCCGATGTTCTGCGAGATCGCCATCGCCGACACCCGTGTGCGGGTCGGAAACAGCTCCGGGTAAAAGCTCGGGAAGATCGCGTTATAGCCCTGATAGACGACGCCCCACATCAGGAGCGACAGCAGGATCGCCAGCGGCACGTTCCTGATGCTGATGGCATAGAGATAGCCGAAGGCGAGCAAGCCGGAGAGCAGCGCGCCCACGACGATCGGAGGCTTGCGCCCGACCTTGTCCGAGAGATTGCCGACGAAGGGAATGACGAACACGGCCAGCATGTTTCCGAGGACCGGGATCCACAGATAAACGTCCTTGGCAAAGCCGATGCCGTAAGCCGGCTGCACCGCGTAGGCCGCGCCGAAGATGGTCGCAACAACCGGAATGACATTCATCAGCGCCATGCAGATGACCCTGAGCATGTCGGGCCAGTTCAGCTTGATGGCCTGAACGATGGGCGCCCGCGGCGTTTCTCCCCGCTCGCCCTCGCGCGCAAAGGCGGGGGTCTCGTCGACTTCGCGGCGAATGATGTAGCCCGCGACGATGACGAAGAAGCTGAGCAGGAAGGGAATCCGCCAGCCCCAGCTGTTGAAGGCGTCGGTCGGCATATAGGCCGCCAGCGGCAGGAAGACCGCAGCTGCGAGAATTTGTCCAGCCTGTACGCCCTGAAGGGCGAAGCTTGCATAGAAGCCGCGTCGACCGAACGGCGCATGCTCCAGAATCATCGAGCTTGCGCCGGAGATTTCGCCGGCAACGGCAAATCCCTGCACGAGGCGCAGCATGACGAGCAGGATCGGCGCCAGGATGCCGACCTGCTGATAGGTCGGCAGGATGCCCACCGCCATGGTCGAGATGCCCATCAGGAACATGCAGACGATGAGGACGGTCTTGCGGCCATGGGTGTCGCCCCAATGTCCGAGCACGAAGGCGCCGATCGGCCGGGCCACATATCCAACGCCATAGGTCGCCAGCGATGCGACGATCGCGACCGTGGGATTGTCCGACGGGAAGAAGATCTGCGGGAAGATCAGCGACGCAGCGGTCGCGTAGATGAAGAAGTCATAATATTCGAGAGCCGACCCGATCCAGCCGCTGGCAGCAGCCTTCCTGGACTGACTCATGTCGTGGATCGCGCGCGTGGTACCCATCACAAAAGTTCCTCCCGATCTGTTCGTTTGTTGACGTCCCGTTGGCGGGCTTCGCTGGACAATTGGACAGCAATCCCCGGTCGCTCTGCGGAGCTCCGCGAGCGCTTGGCACTGCCGGTCGGTGTCTTGAGTGAGGACGACAGTAGGCTTTCGCCGGGCTAACACAATTACCCAGTTATGCGATAAACCTAACATGATGTTATCAGGGCTAAGAGGCCGGAACAGGCCATCCTGCACGCTGACCGACGGCTCGGCATGCCGCCGCGGAATTCATTCCGGCGGATTGAACGTCCGCACGAAGTACACGGGCTCCCTGCCCTTCTTCAGGCGATAGAGCTGCGCCGGACGGTTGGGGCCGCGCCGCATCTTCGCGACCGGCTCGATCATGTCGGCCGACAGGATCCGGGTGCGGAAGGCGCTTTTCTCGAGCGGGCGGTCGAGCACGATCTCATAGACGCGCTGCAGATCCGGCAGGGTGAATTCCGGCGGCATCAGATAGGCCGGCAGTGAGGTGTACTCCACCTTGTTGCGCAGGCGCTGGATTGCGGTTGCCAGGATGTCGCCGTGATCGAAGGCGAGCTTGTCCTTGAGCCTTCCGCCTCGAATCGGAAACCACCGCGCATCGTTCGCCAGCACGCCTGCTTCCGCCGGGATCAGCGCGAAATAGGCGTGCGTCGCCGACCAGCCGCGCGGATCGCGCGTCGCGCTTCCCCAGCTTCCGAGTTGCTCCAGATAAGGGCTGGTGACCCCGGTCTTCTCCCTCAGCTTGCGGGCCGCGCAAGCCGCAAGGTCGCGGTCCTTCGTGACGTCCACGAAGCCGCCCGGCAGCGCCAAGCTGAGCGGAAACGGCTCGCCCTCGCCGGCCGGGCGCTGCATCAGCAGCACCTGAAGCCTGTCGTCGAGGATCGTAAAGATCACGACATCGACCGTGGTCAGGGGTCGTGGGAAGTCCAATTGCCCTGATTTACCAGACCCTTCAGCCCGACCTTCGCCCGCCATCGGCAGCCTCCCCTATTCGAACTTGACAGTAGCATAGTTAGTTGTACAGTCCAACTTACTTAGTTGCCCAGACACACTTATTGCAGCCGTTGGAGAAACACATGTTCGGCGTCAGGTTCATCAAGGCCCAGCCCACCACCTATCTGATGAAGTACCGCGCCGGCGCGGTCGTCGCCGAGGGCACCGGTCTTTCCGCGCTCTATTACGCGCCCGTGACCATGCTGGTCGCGGTGCCCATCGGCAGCCGCGACGCCTCGTTCATCTTCGAGCAAACCGCGCGCGACTTTCAGACGCTGACCGTGCAGGGTCAGGTGACTTATCGCGTCAGCGACCCGAAGAAGGCGGCATCGATGCTCGACTTCACCCTGAAGGCTGACGGCAAGACCTATGCGAGCGATGATCCGGAGAAGCTGCCGGAGCGCATTCTCGGCACGGTCGAGGTCCTCGCCCAGCAAGCGGTCAAGGAGCTGACGCTGAGGGACGCATTGCAGGCGTCCGATCGCATCGCCGACATCATCGCGGGCGGATTGAGGGCGCGCGCCGACATCGCCGCTCTCGGTCTCGAAATCCTCGGCGTGTCGATCCGCGGCATCAAGCCAACGCCGGACACCGCAAAGGCGCTGGAGGCACAAGCGCGCGAGGCGATCCTGAAGAACGCAGACGAAGCCATCTTCGCCCGGCGCAACTTCGCCGTCGAGCAGGAGCGAGCTATTCGCGAGAGCGAACTCGACACCGAGATCGCGGTCGAGCAGAAGAAGCGGTCAATTCGCGAGACCCAGATGGATGCCGAGGCGAGCGTTGCAGCAAAGCGCAATGAGCTGCGCGAGGCCGGCATGGCCGCGGACATCGTGCTGGAAGGCAAGCGCAAGGATTTCGTCGGCCTAAACGCCGAGAACACCAGGACGCTGGCCGACGCCGAGGCCTACCGCGTCGGCGCGCTGATGAAGATCTTCGAGGGCGTCGACACCCGCGTGATCCAGGCGCTTGCCGCCGCCGGCATGCAGCCGGGTCAGCTGATCGCACAAGCCTTCTCCGGCATTGCCGAGAAGGCCGAGAAGATCGGCCAGCTCAACGTCTCGCCGGACCTGCTCAGCCAATTGATGGAGAAGCCGAAGGAGGCCGCCAATGCCCGCCGCCAATGACCGCAAGGTGGTGCTGGTGACGCGCAAGACCAGGCTGGAGGACCTGATCGCGCGCCACCTGACGGCGGCGCAGGCGCGCTTCTATGTCGAGCATCTCGGTGCCGACTTCTCCGACTATGAGCGCGAGCACGAGGTCTATCGTGCGCAGCGTCACACGACGCTGCAAGTGCTGGAGCAATGGGGGCGCTATCAGGTCATCGACCGTGGCTTCCTGCCGAACTTCCTCTTCGGGCCTGATGACATCGCGGTCGCGCTCGGCCAGGACGGCGTCGTCGCCAACACGATGAAATATCTCGACGACCATCCGCTGATCGGGCTCAATCCGGATCCCGCGCGCCACGACGGCATCCTCCTGCCCTTTGCGCCGCATGACCTCGCCAAGCTTTTGCCGGAGGTCGCCACTGAGAAGCGCGGCAGCCAGGCCGTGACGATGGCCGAAGCGCGGCTCAACAACGGCCAGGTGCTCTACGCCGTCAACGATTTGTTCGTCGGCGCCCGCACGCATGTCTCCGCGATCTACGAGCTTGCGGCCGGCGGGGCGACGGAACGGCAATCTTCGAGCGGACTGATCGTCTCGACCGGGCTCGGATCGACCGCCTGGTTCAAGAGCATCGTCACCGGCTCGCTGGCCATTGCCGGCAACTTCGGCCGGCCGCCCCCGCTGACCGGTTACGAGGCCCTGCCCTGGGACGCGCCGGAGCTGCGCTTCGCGGTGCGCGAGCCCTTCCCGAGCCGCCATTCGCAGACCAATCTCGTCTGCGGCCGGCTCGCGTCGGCGGACCAATTGCGCATCCGCTCGCTGATGGCGGAAAACGGCGTCATCTTCAGCGACGGCGTCGAAGCCGACCGCCTCGACTTCAACGCGGGTGCCGAGGTCACGATCGGGATTGCCGCGCGGCGCGGGCGGCTGATCGTCTGATCATGTTGCGCCAAGCCGCGTCAGGCGGTGTGGCCGGGATCGATATGCTTCGGCGTCTTCTTCTCGCGCTGCGGCGTCATCTTGGCCGGATCAGGCGCACCGGGCACGCCGCGGGGACCGAGCTGCTCGCGCTGGATGTCGTCCTCGGAGCGGGATGGCTCGACGCCGTTCGGCTCACGCGGCTTGGTCATCGCGTGTTCCTTCTCAAGCGTTGTCCTGGACGCCGAGCGCGTTGCCTCCAGCCTCGCGGCCGGGCACGCTGACCTGGACTTCATGTCCCTCACGCAGCGCTAGGGATGCGGCAGCGACTGCGGACTCGAACGCAGCTTCCTTGGTGGCGTAGGTGTTCTTGACGTCGCCGTCGTGCAGCACGCCCCATTCGTCCTGCACCGGCACGATGGCATATTGAGCAAGGCCCATTGTCCAACTCCTGGCTTGAGTTTCAGAATTTGGCTTTCTCCGTCTGTCCGATAACGCGCGGGCGGGCCTAACGTTGCGTCAGCTGCGGATGCGCGGCGGTGACGCGCCACACCGTGTTGCCGCTGTCGTCTGCGACCAGCAACGCGCCTGATTTATCGATGGCGACGCCGACGGGACGACCGCGCGCCTGGTTGTCGCTGTTGAGGAAGCCGGTCACGACGTCCTGCGCCGGTCCGCTCGGCTTGCCGTCCTTGAACGGTACGAACACGACCTTGTAGCCGTTGAGCACCTGCCTGTTCCAACTGCCATGCTCGCCGACGAAGGCGCCGCCACGATTGGCGGCCGGCAGGCTGGAGCCAGTGTTGAAGGCCATCCCGAGCGGGGCGACATGCGAGCTCAGGGCATAATCCGGCACGATCGCCTTGGCGACGAGGTCCGGCCGCTGCGGCTTGACGCGGGGATCAACGTGCTGGCCGTAATAGCTATAGGGCCAGCCGTAAAAGCCGCCATCCTTCACCGAGGTCATGTAGTCAGGGACGAGATCGGGACCGAGCTCGTCGCGCTCGTTCACCACCGTCCACAGCGCGCCGCTCTGCGGCTCGAAGCTGAGCCCGTTGGGATTGCGCAGTCCGCTTGCGAACACCCGCCAGCGGCCGCTGGCACGATCCACCTCGAGGATCGCGGCGCGATTGTGCTCGGCCTCCATACCGTTCTCGGTGATGTTGCTGTTGGAGCCGACGCCGGCATAGAGTTTCGAGCCGTCGGGGCTCGCGACCAGGCTCTTGGTCCAGTGATGGTTGATCGGCCCGCCCGGCAGCGGCGTCAGCACCGTGCCCGGCGCGGTGATCTTGGTGTCGCCTTCCGTGTAGGGATATCTGACGATGGCATCGGCGTTGGCGACGTAGAGGTCGTTGCCGACCAGCGCGACACCGAACGGCGAGTTGAGATGATCGAGGAAGACGCTTTGGGTATCCGGCACGCCGTCGCCATTGCTGTCACGCAGCAGGGTGATGCGGTTGCCCGGCCCGGTGTCGTTGCCGCCCGAGGTCGCCCAGGACTCGATATAGCCCATGACGATCTCCTTGGGCCGCTTGATCCCGGCCCCCTTCGGCGCCTTGGATTCCGCCACGAGCACGTCACCGTTGGGCAGCACGTAGATGAAACGCGGATGCTGCAGCCCGGTCGCGAAAGCCTTGACCTGCAGGCCCTCAGCCACATCAGGCGTCTCGTCCTTCTTCCAGCCGACGATGCGCGCGATGTGGACGGGCGGCAGCAGATATTGCTGGATGTCGGGAAGCTCAGGGTTGGGCCCGATTTGCGCCTTGGGGTCGCCGCTGCCGTCGTTGCAGCCGGCCAAAAGCAGCAGTGAGGCGCACAGCAGCGCGCGGCCGATCGAGAAATTCATCGCGCAACTCCCACGCCGTGGCGATAGACCATGGCCCAGCCGAGCCAGCCGGTGACGGGCAGGATCAGCACGGTGATCACCGAAAGAACGAGGCCGGTCGGCCACACCGAGGTCCAGGCATCGCGCGTATGGATCAGCGCGTTGACGATGGCCAGGATCAGCGCCACGGCATTGCCGATCAGATGCGGCCAGGCCGGCGTCTGCGCCCGCACCAGGCGGTTGCTGAGGAAATCAATCAGGCCCGCGATCGCCGCCAGCACGCCGAAGACGACACCAACGAGCAGAAGCCAGGCGGAAAAATCCGCCCACATGATCTCGGCGCTGGCGACATAGGCGATGTCGGTCAACAACGCCCCGACGAAGCATGCGATCGGAATCGGCACCAGCATCGGATGAATGGGATGACCCGCGATCTCAGCGGTAGTGCGCACGCGCACGTCTCGTTGCACGGTTTGGCCTCGTGTGACTTTCGGTCCTGCCCGACCGGCCAACTCGTGCGCAGTGTGATGGTTCCTGGGGCTTCGTGCGCCGCAACCCGACAGCGCGTCAGATCCAGCCTTTCGCGGACCTCGTCATCTTCGATCGCCTGATCCAGACGCGCATTGTTCTTGCCGGCGCAGGTCAATATGCTCGGTGCATTGCTTTTTTGGGGGGATCGCATGAAGTTGATATTGTCTGTGGCGACGTCCTTGACGCTGGCGTTGTGCACAACTGCTCACGGGCAGCCCGCGGCGAGTTGCGTTGGCAAGTTCGTCGGCACCTGGATTCACCATGGCATTGCCGGCCAGACCAACACCGCGAACCTGCAACCGGATGGGCGGGCTCTCTGCAGCGACAACAAAAACTGCGTTGAGGGCACGTGGACCTGTAGTGGCAACGTGCTGAATTACGACAACGGGATGTACAAGACCGACTACACTCTTCAGGCCGACGGCACCATGACTGCGCGCGGCGGCATCGTGGTCACCCGCGTCGGACCCGCCCCAAAACTATCGGCGCCGCGCGAACCTGCAGGATCGAACACGACAGCCGCCTGCGGCGGTCTTCTTGTACAGGAAAAGCAGGATAACGGCATCAAGGGCGGCAACGTTCACGAGCGATCGTACGTCGTCTGTCAGAAATTCGAGAACAAGTGCGGCTACCCGGTGTCCTTTGCCGTGAAGAGCAACAAAGTCAAAATCAAGCTGTCCGCCACTGTTCAGCCGGGCAAGATGGAGAAGATTTGCGCCACGTCCGAGACTGAGACGCTGCAATATCTCGGCTGGAAGCAAACCCTCTGAGGACGGGAGACGTGCAGGGGTTGCAGGGGCGTGCGGGCGCCGTCGCCTAGACGCGGCGGGCGCTGAGGATTGGAGCGGGTGAAGGGAATCGAACCCTCGTATTCAGCTTGGAAGTCACAGAATTTCGTAGTCCGTGCAAGGGCCATTCCGACACTGTACAGCCCTCCCGGTGATTGACACCACAAGGGAATTTCTCTTTGTCGGAATGGCGACTACTAGAAGCGTTGGTTTTTGCTGCTCTGTAGGCTCTCGATAGGAACTGCTACTCATGTTTCTTCCCGCAGAGTTGCGGGCGGTCCGGACTGCGCCCATCGCCGTACCGAACGTCGCTGGCCGAGGAGCTATTCGGCCGCGCCTTCGAGGGCTCGCACCTCGGCGCGCTGCGGGGGCTCGGGCACCTGACAGCCCGTCGTGCAGCAGCGGCCCGGCTGCCTCGAGACGCGGCGGCCTTCTTCGAGGATGCCGCGGTCGAGAAGGCCCTCGACGAGTTCGATCTTCTCCATCACCGGATAGTTGCGCCAAATTTCGCGTTTCATCGCCTCCGGCGAGCCGCCTCCGTGCAGCGAGATGACCGAGTACCAGCCGGCTTCGTGCGAGACCGTGAGGTCTTCGATGAAGCGGGCGACCTCGGCGCGCTTGTCGGCGGGGATGTCCGACCTGCCACCCATGACCGCGGCGAGCGACGCCTTGGTTTCCGGGTTGTGGTCTTCCTCCGGACCCGGCAGGGCGACGATCAAGCCGCCCGAGACGTAGTGCGCCACGCGGTGCATGTCGTAGATTTTGGTCGCGAGCAGAAGTTTGCCGATGTTGGAGAACACCGCATCCGGCATCACCGAGCCGGCTGGATCCTTGGTGCAGTAGATGGACGAAGCGACGCCGCAGGCGTAGAAGCTCTCCGTGATTGTGATGAGTTCGACCATGGCCTCGCGGATGTGCGCATGACGGTCGATGTCGAGGCCGTTGGCTTCGATCATCAACGCGCCAGCGCCGATCAGGAGATCGCCGAATCCGGCGCGGGCGCCGATGCAGGAATGCCGGTGGTGGGTGGCGTAGGACGTGGTGAGGAAGCCCCCTTCCTCGGTCTCGCCGGCCAGGAAGACGCGGTCGTGCGGCACGAAGACATCCTCGAACATCACGACGCCGACCGACTGGCCGTACTTGGCCGAGAACTTGGCGGACGCCTCGCCGGGACGCCCGGCCGGGCGGGCGATGATGGTAACGCCCGGCGCATCGCAAGGCACCGCGCAGCACACGGCGAAATCCCTGTCCTCCGGATTGTGGGTCCGGCACGGCATGACGAGGAATTCGTGCATGTAGGGCGCGCCGGTAACGATCGCCTTGGTGCCGCGGATGACGATGCCGTCTGGACGGCGTTCCTTGATGTGCACGTAGACGTCGGGATTGACCTGCGCGCCGGGCCGCTTCGAACGATCGCCCTTGGCGTCGGTCATCGCCACGCCAAGCGTCAGGTCCCTGTCCTGGATGTCATGCAGATAAGCGAGGAAGCGCTGGCTGTAGTCGGTGCCGTGACGGTCGTCCGTCAGCTTGGTCGACTGATAGAGGCCATTGAGCGCATCGTGCGTGAGGTAACGCTGCGCGCAGCCGACGGTCCTGCAGACCAGGCGCACCGCCTCGAGCTTGAAAAGCAGATCCTGCGAGGTCTCGTTGATATGCAGCATCCGGTTGACGATCTTGCCGGAGGTGCTCTGCCGCGCCGTCATGATCGGCACGTGCTCCTGCTTGAGAGCAAAATCGTAGGTCACGCCGACACCGGCAACGCCGGGCGCGAGCAGCAGCTCGTCGGCGACGCTTTCGACGACCTTGCCGTTGACGAAGACCCGCGGCTTGTAGGCGCGAAGGGAATCCCGGTAGTCGGCACCCGACATCAGCATGGCGTCACTCCCTATTGTTTAAATAATTAAACGCCGTTAGAATTTTTAACGCTGTTAGAATTGGTGTCAAGCGGGATTCGAGGGGCGGATGGTCGAAAGGCGACAGAGCCGGCGTGATGCGGTCAGCGGGCACAAACGGGAACTCATTCTGGGCGCTGCGAAGCAAATCTTCGCGGAGGAAGGGCTCGAGGGCGCAAGCCTGAGGGCAATCGCTGTCCGTGCCGGGTACACGCCCGCCGCGCTCTACTTCCACTTCGAATCCAAGGAAGCGATTTACGCGGAGGTGCTGAAGGCCTCCCTCACCTCGCTCGGAGCCGCGGTCGATCGCGCGGTGGCGCAGACCCGGACCGCGGGGCAACGGCTGAAGGCCGCGGCGATGTCATTCTTCCGTTTCTACGCCGAGAATCCGCGCGATCTCGACCTGGGGTTCTATCTGTTCCGCGGCGGCATGAAGCCCACCGGCTTGGGACCCGACCGCGACGAGGTCTTGAACGCGGCCTTGGAGTCCGCGCTGCGCCCGATCGCCGAAGCCGCGATCGAACTAGGAGCTTCAAGGCAGAAGGCGAACCTCCTGATGGTCGACTGCTTCGCGCACGCGACCGGATTGCTGCTTTTGCTCCATACCGGCCGCATTCGGATGTTCGCGGCCTCCGCGCCGGACCTGATGGAAGCCTATGTGAAGGATCGCATCGCCCACCTGACGGAGGAGTGACGCCCATGCTCACCATCAACCCCAAGTGCTCGATCCTTCTCATCATCGACTTCCAGTCGCGGCTGATGCCGGCGATTCACGACGGCGAGGCCGCGGTTCGAAACGCCAACCGCCTCATTGAGGCGGCGAAGCTGCTTGGCATTCCCCGCCTGTTCACCGAGCAGAACGCCAAGGGCCTTGGACCAACCGTTGGCGAGATCGCGATCGAGAATGACCACTTGGTCCACAAGCAGTTCTTCGACGCCTGCCGCGAAGAAGGCTTCCTGGACCGCGTCCCCGCCGACGCCATCGTCGTCGTCGCGGGCTGCGAGTCCCACGTCTGCGTCCAGCAGACGGTGCTCGGCCTGCTGCACGCATCCCGAAAAACCTACGTCGTTCGGGACGCCCTTGGCTCGCGCCATCCGGAAGACAAGGAAACCGCGATCCGCCGCATGGAGCATCACGGAGCGGAAATCGTTACGACGGAAATGGTCGTGTTCGAATGGCTACAGACGGCGGACAGCGCGCACTTCCGGCCGGTCATCACGCTCATCAAGTAGATTGATCTCTTCAGCCGTACCGCGTCGAGATTGTCGGAATGGCGTCAGCGTGGAAATCTAAGAATCCCAGCTAAGACACTGAAATCGCAATTGGAGCGGGTGAAGGGAATCGAACCCTCGTATTCAGCTTGGAAGGCTGAATCCTCAACCTTTATAGAACACATTCATGCGACCTCAACATATTGAAAGTACTGTTATTTCTGCTATATTTGGACCTTATCTCGGCGATGCTCCTTGAATAGCTGTTTTTGTACGATCGTTGTACGAGGCCGTAATGACCAACAAGCCCGTTTACGAAAGAAGGCCCGTTCACTTCCGAGACACTTGGGACGTTCAGAAGGCTTTCCAGTATGCCTCGAGCGGCCAGATTAAAGGCAAGGTTGCAGAATGGCGCGACACCAAAACTGTTGGTCTCACGCTGCGAATAACGCCGGGGAAAGTCGTTTGGTATGTCCGTCGACGCGAGGTAACACTCCGAATTGGGCTCGCCTCGGAGATTGACCTGGATACCGCGCGGTACGTCGCACAACAGACGCACTTGGCCGCGGGCCGAAAGCGCAATCTTCGCGAGTTTGTCGATACGTTGGTGCGACTCACAACGGACAGCGGGAGGTACAAGGACCCATTCGGAAACGTCGAGACCGCAGATCAGTTTGCCGACGAAACCTCCCTATTAGCCTACCGCAAACGCATTGGAGATGCTGGGATCACGTGGACTTGGAAGGCTCTCACACAGCATTTCCTCGATTATCAGCTTCCGAAGCTCAAGGCGAAATACCGCAATCAATATGAGCGTTATCTAAGACTGCGGGAGTTTGCATCGATCAACGATAAACTCGTCAGTGAAATCAAATTGCGTGATCTCGAGCGAGTACGCGATCAAGTCCATCTCAATCATGCCCCCTCCGCGGTTCACCGGGCCCTCACTCAATCCAAGCGAATGCTCAGTTGGGCCTGGAAATACCGCGCTGCCCAGTCTGGTTTGGAGGAAGTCGAGTATGAGTGGTGGAACAGGTGGTCATTTGAGTACAGGACAGGCGAGCGAACGCGCACTCCGTCAATTAATGAAATAGCTCGTACGCTTGCTATCGCAGAGCGATTTCGGCACCTCGCCGACGGCGAGCACGACACATATGCTGGAACGATTGGTGCGCTGTGGGGCGTTGCGCTAACTGCGCAACGTACTGGGGCTTTTGTTCAATTGCGCCTCGATCGCCTTTTTGAAGCAGCCAAGACCTATCCGAAGTTGCGAGGTTGGAAGATCGCCAACTGGACATCTGACGAAATGAAGGGCGGCAAGGACGGGGGGCGGCCTCACTCGCTTCCTTTGCCACCGGAGGTCCTCAAAATTCTCAAGCAGTTCCACGCGGAATCTGGAGGAAAGTCCGAGTGGATGTTTTCGGGGCGCGACATCACAAAGCACATCACTCCGGCGGCATTAAACCAACTCATGTATCGGCTTCAGGGCCGGGTCTACGATCACACGATCCGGCAGAAGCCGGCCCGAAAAGGTAAGCCCGGGCCGAAGCCACAGCCCAAAAAGGAGCGTCCAGATCTATTTGACAGGTTCGACATTGAACCGTGGACCTTGCACGATTGCCGAAGAACGCTAACAACGTACCTCGACGATAAGCGATTGGGCGGTGCAGCCACCGCGATTCTTGGCCACAAGACCGCTCACGATCGCACGAGCGAGCGGGAGAAGATGGCCTCGGTTACAGAGCAGCACTACAACCGATCGCAGAAGATCAGCCTGAAGGCAGAGGGAATGGCTCTCTGGGTCAAGGCTCTGTTGATCGCGTACGAGAAAGAACGTCGCAAGCTTTCCCAAACGATTGAGCCGCGCCGTCGCGCTGCCTAATGGTAGAACTCGAGCCCGAGTTCGCGCACTATGTCTCGGCGACCGATTGCGCGGGATACCCCACGGGCAAATTCAGCGTACGCGTCCGGGCAAGACCCTGGTCCCGCAAGCTCGCCGTTGACTCCGTGGTTTGGCAGCCAGATTGAGCGAGAAACGACACCATTGAGTTGTTGCTGCGGCATTTGTATCTTATAAAATACGGCGTGGCGTAGGTTAGAGAAACCGTCCAATTGTCTTAATTCGCTACGTAATTTGGCGCGCTCGCCAGTGATGTTGGAGAAGAGCAATGGCCAAAACCAGACCATTTGACGCATCCGAGTATCTGGACAGTACTGAGGCGATCGCCGCTTACCTAAGTGAAGCCTTCGAAACCAATGATCCAAGCTTCGTCACCGACGCTATCGGCATTGTTTCCCGCGCACGCGGTATATCCACTCTTGCTAAGGATACAGGTCTTTCACGCGAAAACCTTTATAAGGCCCTTAGTTCAGAGGGACATCCCGAGTTCAGCACCGTTATGAAGGTACTTGGTTCTCTTGGCGTTGAACTGCACGCCCAACCGAAACGCGTACTACGATATCAGCGTCGACGTCGTAGCCTAAGACGAACTCGAACGTCTCTGCACCCAGGTTATCGGTGAAGGGAGCGTCCGGATCGGTTTCGAGTCGAACTCATATGCCATTTCGCGGACATACTGTATTTCCATAGGATATCCCTCAGACTTCCGGATCGATGCTGCGCAGGAGCCGTTGCCGCTCCGCATGGCCAAGCCGGATCTGCATGAGCGCAGACTATCGCCTTATGATCCGAAGCCGGCGTGTCGATCCTTATGTGACTCGTTCAGGACGCCGGCGAGCCGAAGCCCTTCAAGGATACCTTCGATCCGCTGCTCCCGCAGCGTAGCGGCAAGCAGCGCAACGGCCTCGGCCTGGTCAACCGTAAAGCGAACCTCACGCGACCGTTGCAGCAAAGCATCGAGAAAAGACGGAACGCTCGCGGTGTAGTGGCGAAGTGCCGATGCGGCCTCTGCCGCCAGATAAGTTGCCAAATCCGCATCGCGTGCCGAGCTTGTACCGGGCTCGACATCCGCACGCTGATTGATCGCCTCTCGCAGCAGAGCGCTCTGCCGCTTTGCGTCCATCGCAAGCATGAACACCGCATCCGCGAGCTGCTCGCGCGGCAGGCCTCTCAAGCCTGCAATGCGCTTTTGAATGTGGTCGTCTGGACTTAGTTGAGGCTGACGCCGCGGACGGGATCCGCTCGTTTGCTTTTGAACCATCGACTGCTCTCTGGCGGAGCGATATATCCCCGGGCAGCGCGAAGTGAAAGCGCAAACTCAGGCCGCTGCCGACTCGCGAGGACTCCAAATTTTCGCCGGCGCTTGCGACGTCAGAACGCGTGAATTTCGTGGTCGGATCGCGCCTGCGCGTCGTAGACCCGGACCTGGAGCATGGGAAATCGCCGCTTCAGATCTCGCGCGCCGTGTTCGACGCCATCTTTCGTCTCGAACTCCGTCTTCACGCAACCGTCGACCACGATCGCATAACCACTCGTCGGCAGATCTCGCGTAGAATTTGGCATCTTTGGACCCAAGTCCTGGAGGTGAGTTTCTAATGGCTTAAGGTGAGTCTCGCCGCAGCGACAAGCCCGGCTATGTCTTGCAGCGGACTTGTCAGCCGCAGTTTTGAAGCAAGGTGGGTACCGCTCGGAACAGGAGAACCGCCATGCTCACGAACGTCGAACCCGTGACGACGAAATAGGCGATGAGCCTACCGCTGGCTGAGCAGGCCTCGTTTCCATTGCCGCCTGACATTGCAACCGTCCTGTTTTCCTAGAGCTGGACGAGACATAACCTGAGTCGCAAAATCGCAAGCGGATCAAATCTTTCCGGCAATTTACTCCTCGTTAACGACTCGGCACCGCGTCCCGACGGTTTTCCGACGCTATCATTTGCAGGCCGATTCGCGCGGTCCAGGCAACCCGTTCGAATCCGGGATCGCTCCCAGTAACCCTAGTTGCGGCCTCCCATCTCATCGATCAGCTTGCGCGCCTCGTCGCGTTCCGGAATCGGGCGTCCGCTGTCTCGCCATTCGATGGCTGCCTTGAAGCCGTGCTTCTGAGCGTACCTCCTGAACCATAAGCCCTCCGGATTGTGACGTGTGATGCCGTCAAACAGGGTCGCGAGGGACTGCGTCTGCTCGAGACCCATGGTCAGCATCACCTGATTGACGACCATCTTGTGCATGGCGAGGTGGCTCTTCGGAACGCCGGCGATCCGGTCCGCTAGCTTTCGTGTCGCGGTCTCAAGCTGC
Source organism: Bradyrhizobium sp. 23AC (assembly GCF_054863025.1). Lineage (NCBI taxonomy): Bacteria > Pseudomonadati > Pseudomonadota > Alphaproteobacteria > Hyphomicrobiales > Nitrobacteraceae > Bradyrhizobium > Bradyrhizobium sp. 23AC. The sequence continues at coordinate 346,094 of NZ_JAVAYN010000005.1, read as the reverse complement.
TCCACCGGAACGCAGACGTTCGCCAATCCCCACTCCGCCGCCTTGCGCCCATCGATCATGTTCCCTGTAAACATCATCTCCTTGGCGCGCGTGGGTCCCAGCTTGAACGTCCACATGGCGGTGGTGGGGCAGCCCCAGACGCGTGTCGGCATGTAACCGATGCGGGCATCCTCGGCCATCACGATCAAGTCGCAACAGAGCGCGATATCGCTGCCGCCAGCAACCGCGGCGCCGTGAATCTTGGCGATGGTCGGCTTGGAGCATTTCCACAAGCTCATGAAGTTATCGGTGTTCTTCTTCATATATGCGTAGTCGACAATCGGATCCCAAGGCTCGCTCTCCTGCTGGCACGGGTGCTCGATCTCGCTTTCCGCATAGGCGACCAGATCATAGCCGCCGCAGAATCCCTTGCCTGCGCCTTCGATTACGATGACGTGCACATCATCGTTTGTCTCGGCCCACTCGATCGCTGCCCGGATCTCTCCGGGCATCGCATCGTCGATGGCGTTGAAACGACCGGGACGGTCGAGGATGAGACGGGCGATATTTGGCGCGTCCTCGCGGACCGCGATGCTGAGGGTCGAGAAATTCGGCATGTTAACCTCCCGAATGTGGAAACAGTCAGCATTGACTGTAGCAGCTAATGCGATACAGTCAATGCTGACTGTTGAGGGGACACATGCCTAGCATAGCGAAGAGCGGAAGCCCGGACGGGCCAGCCGAGACCACACGATCGCGGATTCTGAACGCCGCCGTCGACTGTTTGATCGACGTCGGCGTCGCCGGTACAACGACGCTTGCCGTTCAGCATCGGGCGGACGTCAGTCGCGGCGCCCTTCTCCATCACTTTCCCACCCACGCCTCTCTGTTGGCCGCGAGCGTCGCCGAACTGGTCAGCCGGAACGAGAAGGCCGTCTCGCAAGGGCGCGCAGGCGCAAGGCCGGCCGATACGTTGGTCGCTGCTGTCGAGGCCCTCGCATTTGCTGCACGTCAACCAGCCTATCTAGCCGAACTGGAGCTCTGGGCGGTGGCTCGCACGGATGCTGCCTTGAAACAGGCGTTGACCACGGCCGAACGTGGTGCGCGACGCGATCTCGAGCGCGTCTACGTCCAGCTATTCGGCGAGTGGACGGATTCCGAGGCCTACGGCGATGTCATCGCGCTAACTCTCCACTTCATAAGAGGGCTCGCGATTTCTGAGAACCTTCGCGGTTCTGCGGGACGACGTGAGCGACTTGTAACTATCTGGGCAGATGCGATGCGAACGCTGCTCGAAACGAAAAGGAAGGCGCGACACAATAATTAACGCGAGGGAGGATGGACATGGAAACGACGAAGCTTCTGGAATCCTATTGGCCGGCGGATACGACGCGAGCCATTATCGACGCCAGCATCGGGACGGCGCTCGCCACGACGACCGTTGAGGTTCCCGATCGCATCGCGCTCGTCGAGGTCGTGCCGACATCCGTTCCGTCGCCGGTGGGCGAAGCACAAACCGACCGTCGCTGGACGTACGCCCAGTTGCAGGCCGACGCGACTCACTGCGCGAGCTGGCTGCTAGGGAAGTTCAAGACAGGCGACCGCATCTGCGTCTGGGCACCCAACGTGCCCGAGTGGGTAGTTCTGCAGTACGGCACCGCGCTCGCTGGTATGGTCCTGGTGACGGCCAATCCGGCGTTCAAGCCGAGCGAACTGGAGTTCCTGCTACGTCAGTCCAAGACCTCCGCCCTCTTCCATCTGTCGAGCTTCCGCGGCGTTGATACCGGAGCCATCGCCCGCGACATGGAGAAGATTGGCCTCAAGTGCTACTCTTTCGATGGGTGGCTGAACGAGATCCGGAGCACGCCGACAACGAAACTTCCCGAGATCGAGCCGGGACATGCTGCGCAGATCCAGTACACCTCCGGAACCACAGGCCATCCCAAGGGCGCCCTGCTGCATCACCGCGGCCTGGTGACGAACGCGAGCTACGTTGCGGCCAGGACCGGGCTAGAAAGCAGCGTGCTGCTCAGCCCGATGCCCCTCTTTCACACGGCCGGGTCAGTGATGAGCGTCCTCGGCTGTATGACTTCCCGCGCGACATTGGTTCTACCGCTCCTCTTCGATCCGCCTACGGTCCTGCAGGCCATCGAAGCCACAAAAGCCGAGATCATGTTCGGCGTCCCGTCAATGTTGCTCGCGCTGATCGACGTTATGAAGACCGAACCGCGCGACCTTTCGTCGTTGCGCGTCGCGTTGTCCGGAGGCGCTCCCGTCTCCCCGGAGATACACCGGCGCGTAAAAGAAGCGCTTGGTCTTCCCGTCGTCACGGTCTTCGGCCAGACCGAACTCAGCCCAATTGTCGCACAGACAAGCGTCGACGACCCCGAGAAGGAGCTTGTCCACACAGTCGGAAAGCCGCTCTGGAATGTCGAGGTGCGGATCGCGGATCCAATGGATCTGCGGCTGCGGCCGATCGGCACCGAGGGCGAGATTCAAGCCCGCGGTTATCAGACCATGATCGGCTATTTCGACGCGCCCGAAGACACACGCCAGGCCATCACGACCGACGGATGGCTGCGCACAGGCGATCTTGGAACGCTTGATGAGAGGGGATACCTGCGCGTCACCGGCAGGCTGAAGGACATGATCATCCGCGGTGGAGAGAACATCTATCCGGTCGAGATCGAAGCCTGCCTTTTGCGGCATCCTGACGTCGCCGATGTCGCTGTGTTCGGGGCACCGGACGAAAAGTGGGGAGAGGTCGTAGCGGCCGCCGTCTGTTTGTCACCAAACGCGTCCGGCTGCGCGGAAAAGCTGATCGAGCACTGTCGTGGGGCGATGGCGCACCACAAGCACCAACGCACTGGTTTACCTGCACCGAATTTCCGCTGACAGCATCCGGCAAGGTCCAGAAATTCAAGCTCCGAGAGGCTCTGGCTGCCGGCGCGCTCGACAAACTAGACTAATGAATGGCGTTCAGCGGAAACACCACGCCCAGTATGCGCCCCCCGATCCCGTCGCTCGTGACGTCGATCCTTATGAAACGGTCGAGCGCCAGTGCGGCGGAACGTGTCGAGGCCACTCACGGCCCACTGCGTACGGAAATGCAGGGCGTCGGGAACGTCTTCGCCGCGCGAACTCCCGGCTGGACCGTCTGAATCCGGCTCCTGCTGTCGGCCAGGATTCCGCGGAGATCCTTTCGGGCGGCTGGCCAGCTCATTGGCATCGCCTGTCTTCGCGTCTGGGCCTTCTCCGATCGGACCTGAGCATCGCGTTTCTCAATCGCTTCGAAGAAGCGACCGGTCTAGTTCCCTTCAACTTCAACATCGCGTGGTAGATCTCAGTATATGATGCCGAGCTTCGCGAGTGTGAGATTGTCCATGTTACCCGTTTCGAGCAATCGTTGCAGGATTTGAAACGCCCTGATCGACTCCCGCAGCTCCTGGGTGATGCGCCCGTCGATCGGGCCCGCATACAGATTGCGAGCCTTGAGCTCGAGTTGAACGCGCATCACTACGATCTCGGGCTTTTCCGGCCTGGGTGGCAGCGCCGACGGCATGGTGGGTGTTGGCGGCCGTCGCATCGGTGCCACAGGCAACCCGTTCGGCCCAATGAGTTGCAGTGGAGCTCCCGGAGCCTGTTGTGTCGGCGGAGCTGGTGGCTTCGGGGCGTCCTGTTCCTTGGTCGTGCTCGCAGGCACCGGATTGCTGGCCGCAGGTGCCGTTGTCGTAGAGGGACTCGCTGCGCTTGACGGAGCGGTCTGCACCGGTGCGACACTGGGGCTTGTGGCAACGCCCGGCACCGGCGGCGTCACGGGATAGGAGTATGAGCCGCCGCTGCCCGAATAGTGGCTGCTGTGGCTAGAGTGACTGCTGTGGCTCGAGTGGCTGCGGTGGCTCGAATGGCTGCGGTGGCCCGCATAAAGATTCGGTCCATCGATGTAGTTGGGCCGCTCGAAGGTCAGCGGAGCCTTGTGAGGCCCTGGTTCGGTTGCCAGCGGGGCCGCAGCTCCGTCGGTCGGCAAAGCTGCTGCCACTGGTGACCAGACCGTGGCTGTCGCGGCAGCCGGCATCGTCCACGCCAGTACGCTTTTGACGAACTCCTGCCAATTCCGCCTCATGCCGCGATCCCGTCAATCGGTCGCGCCACCGCATCACGCCAACTCATTGGCGCTGACTTGAAGAAGCCGCAGCAATCCGGCCTGGCCGCGCAGGTCTCGCAAGCTTGCGCGTAGTCATTCTTCCAGTCCGAGATGCTCTTGCGCGCAAACGGCCACAACGGAGGCGCCAGCGCGCAGAGCGGTACATTGTAGATCGAGACATTCATGCCGACCTGTTGCAGCAGGCTGACCGCCGGCGCGATGAGCGACGACAGCTGGAAGAGATCGCTCTCCAGCAGCGCCATGTTCTTGCGCGCAAGGCCCATCGGCTCAAGGCCCATGAGGGCGACGTGATCCGCGAACGGCAGATTGCGGTAGATGAAGCGCGCCAGCTCATCGATGCGTGGCAGGGTCTGCCCATGCAGGACCGTTCGGATTTCGATCCTGTGCCGCCGTTCGCCGAGATGATGCAGGCCATGCATGGTCTCGTCGAACGCGCCGTCGGACTGGACGACGAAGTCGTGGACGCGCGCGACGTCGCCATAGAGCGGGACCGCCCAGGTCACCTGCCCGCGCAGCTCGTCAAATCGGTCGGCAAATGCGCGATCGCTGAGCGCTCTGGCATTCGTGAGCACGTGCAGATGCGTATTCGGCAGCAGCCCCCGGGCCTGCGTGAGCAGGCGGATCAAATCGGATCCGAGCAGCGTCGGCTCGCCGCCCGTGACGCCAAGGACGTCAAGATCGGGATCGAGCAGCGGCAGCAGGTCAATAAGCTCGGCGACGCGCCATCCATCGTCGACATCTCGCGGTGGCTGGCTGCACATCAGACAAAGACTGTTGCAGCGCTCCGTCACGAACAGCGTATTCGCGTTGGCGCCGCGCCGGAACAGTATGTTGATCTGGCCGCTGCCGTGGACGCGGGCCGCATCGCCCGGGTCGAGGACCTCGCCGTGAGCCAACGCATGCAACTGCGGCAGATCGTGATCGATCCGCTCGTTGCAAATAGCGCCGGCGATGCCGAAGGACGCGAGCGACGATATGTCGATGACAGGCCCGGTGCGCAGATCGACCAGGACGCGGTTCAACGGGAAGCGCTGTTCCAAGGCCTCGGCGATGCCGAGCACTTTGTAGAGTCCCGGCGCGACGCCGTCGTTGCGGGCATGAAGGTGCAGCGGCCGCGCCATCAAGCGACCTCCAGAGCCGGCCGGCCGAATGCCCATTCCTCACAGGTCCGGCGCGTTGCGGCATCGCCCTTGGCGAGCTTCGTAAACAGCAGGTTGAACAGCCCGGTGTGTCGCTTGCAGTGCTCACTGAAGGCACGATGGCCGACAGGATCATTTGAGGTCGCCAGCGAACCGGCCGGATCCGGCCCGCAATAATGGACGAATGCGCAGTCCGAGCAGCCCGGCATGGCTTCGGCGAGCCCGCCGCCCGCCAGCAGCTGCATGGCGTCGGACGCGATCAGGTCCGCGTAGCGGTCCTGCACTGAGCCGAGGCGCAGGGCCTGGATACCCATCTCCGCCAGCATGCGCCCTTCGTCGGAAGCGTACACCCCGCCATCGTAGTTGTAGACCATGGTGCCGAAACCGGCGCCGACGGGCGAGCGCAGATCGACATAACCTGAGGGAAACGCCGTCAGCATGCTGCCGAGCAAGAGGCTCGCATAGACCTCGACGATGGCCGTTCCGGCGCGGTTGAGCCGGAAAATATGATCGAGCGCGCGTTCGTAGAACGACAGATACTGCTCGGACGTGTAGCCGATCCGCCGTTCGGCCTTCGCCGCGAAGCCGAACGGACTGAGCGGGCGCAGGAAGATCGCGCGAAACCCGAGGCGGACATATTCGTCGATGATGGCCTCGGGGCTCTCCAAGCTCCTCGCGGTCAACGTCGTCAGGGCGCAGAGACGATTCTCACCAAGCGCGGCACGAACGCGAGCGATCCCGTCCAGCGAGCGGGCATGCGAATTACGCCCCGGCAGCGGGCGGTTAACGTCGTGCAGCTCTGCCGGTCCATCAAGCGAGGTCGAGACATGGAACTGATGCTGCAGGAGGAAGGCGAGAATCTCGTCCGACACATGATGCAGGGTCGAGGTGATGGTGTATCGGATCTGCCGCCGCTCGGCTTCGTTGCGTCGCGAGATCATCTCGACGATAGACCTGATGCGGTCGAATGCGAGCAGCGGCTCGCCGCCCTGGAATTCGACCGTGAGGTCCGCACCCGGCGCATCGAACAACCGGTCGATGGCAGCATTCGCGGTGGCCTCGGACATGTCGAAGCGATCTGATTGATCCGACGCCCGCGACACCTGGCAATATCGGCAGGAATGATCGCAGCGCAACGTCACGACGAAGATGTGGAGCTTTGGTCCGCCGCGCAGGAAGGATTTTCGCGTTCTCAGCTTGGTCGCGAGCAGACGGACCGGCAGGTCGGACACCCCACGCCGGATGATCTGGATAGCTTCCAGCTCATCGGCGATCTGCTCCGGCAGCGATCTGCCCTCCGCCAAGGCGCTGAGGTCGTCGGGCGAGACAAACGCAAACTCCCCGGCTTCGGAGGTCACAAGGATATCTTCCGGGGCGCCCGGCAGCCGCGCGAACCGGAATGGCAGCAGGTTGTATCGGTCCAAGACGCCATTGGTTGAAGCGGTCATGAGCCGCCCCGCCCGTTCGCCTCCGCAAACGCTGTCTGCCAGATCAGGTCGCGAAGTCCTTTCGTCCGCGCCTCGATCTCTTCGCGGATCGTGAAGTCGACGAGCAGGACTCGAAACCGCTCCCGGACCAGATCCAGCGTGGCCGGCGGTATCACTGTGACGCGCACCAGCAGCAGGTTGCCAGCCTTTGACGTCTCGAAACCGGCAAGCTGGGCGAGCGTGTAGCAGGTCCGCAGCACAGCGGAGGCCGGATGGACCTCACTGTCGATTTCGATCACATGGTCAGCACAATCAGCTGTGGGCCGGAGCGGCTCCGGCCCTGGAACGTTAACATTCATCCTTATTCCCCCGCTCGAACATCTCGCAACGCGAGTGCCTGTGCAAGGGCAACCCACAGTTCCGCGGCGCTAGCGGCACGCGACTTTCGACCAATGAGATCGGCCCGAGCAACTGCCCAGTGCTCATCCGAGTAACGATGCTCCGATCAGCGGTGGACGATGGTTGTCCCCTGCCCCTTGAGAAGCGCGGATGTGGGCCATCGCCGTGGTCGATGCCGTCGTGCCCGGCCCCCGAAGGGCCGGTTGTCCTGACAGGTGACGAGCATAGCGCTTCGGTGGCTTGCTCCGCTACGCCTCCCCACGCGCCTGCCCGTCTAATTGACGACGACTCCCGTCTTCGCGAGCTCTGATCGAACCCGATCGCCGATTCCGCGCAGATCTGCCAACCGGCCCAACGTCGCGAGGGCGTCAGTTCGGCTGGGAAACGGCGCCGCGACGATCCGATCAAGTGCCTTTCGCAGACCCGATCGTGCGCCGTCCCGACAGAGGACGGCAAACGCCACGTCCCCGAGGTTATCACTGTTGAGGAGCGGCTCCGGATCGATGTCCCGCGCGTCGACAAAGCCGTGCGAGTAGTAAAGACCGAGGTCCTTGATCTCGGTTTTCGGCTTCCAAGGCTTCGATCCGACATAGACCACCGTCTGACGGAGTCGCGTCCCTTCGAATTGGCGCTGGGTGATCGCCCAGTTTCGGATGGCTGACAAGAATGTCAGCATCCACGTGGTCATATTTGGATCGCGGGTGGCTTGGAGCTCGATCTGTACCAGCGACGCACGTTTGCGGGTTTGGTCCACCGACGTAAGATATCCGACCTTGTCGCCCCATATCGTGCGGATGTCGGCGGCGACCGGAATGTGATCGCCCGGAAATTCGAGCAGATCAGGAAGCCTCGATCTTCCAGACCTTAGGATTGTCTCCAAGGAAATATCGATGTGGGCCATGGGCGCGATTCCTGTGCGAACTCGCATATGTGGATGAGACAGACTGTCAGCGAGAGCTACGCCCCCCAGATCAACGCGGAAGCCGGCTCAGCAGCTTTTCAGGCTTTCGACGGTGTAAGTCTCGGTTTGTCCGCGCAAGAGTTTGCGAAGCTCCTGCAGCGGCGTCCTCATGATCCGAGCGGCCTCGGCATCGGCCAAGCCGCGTGTCTTGATCGCCTCGTCGATCGCGATAACGAGGTTCGCCTTCGTGAGTTCAGTCTCCGAATCTGCAAATCCAAGGTCGGCAAAAACATTGCCCGAGCCGATCATGCCGAGGGAGGTTTTTCTCAGTCCATGATGCCGAACGGTCATCCAAGCACCTTGCCCGGCTTTAGAAGGAGTGCGCTGACGGGCCCTAGCGAAGTCGCCGCAGCGCGGTGGTTAGGCGCACGCGCGTCCATGCGACGGCATTCGACTTTGCACCTTCCTGGTCATCCGCAACACCCTGCGCTTCGACATAGTCGGTGCCGGACAGGACGCACCATCGCCAAGCGCCTTCGTAAAAGAAGGTCTCGAGCCGAAAAATTCCAGTGTCGAGGAAATGGCCGCCAGCTGGGCCTTGTTTCCACTCAGCCGGAATTTGCATTTCGTCCATCAACAGTTCCGCATCTGATTGATCGGCATCATCGTAGGACGACTTGCCCCTTGCCGCAAACCCCTCCGACGCGGGGGACGCTGCTTTCCGGTCGTCTCACACTGCTCCCGAGACTGTGCGACATGTCAGCACGGTTCGCGCGGGTCGGTGTCTAGCGAATCCTTTCTTCGCGACAGCTGCCACCCTGGATCTGGCGACCACGAATCCTTGCACACCGCAATGGCTTTCCGCTTCAAGTGGCAGAGTTAGGCGCTATGCTGCCCGTCGCTCGAGCGATTGGGCAGACAGGTTCGGAGCGGACGATGGCGCTATCTGAATCCTTCGTTGAGAACCAATCCTTGCTCCGGGACAGCCTGGCCCGCAGGATCAGACAGCTTCGTCTTTCCTTGCGGCTGAGCCAGCGTGACCTCGCCGATCGCGCCGGCGTGCGGCAGGCGCTGATCAGCCAGATCGAGCTCGGCGAGGCCAATGTGACCCTGGATTCCCTGTTGAAGATCGCAATCGCCCTTCACGTTGACTTCGACGCCCTGTTCGCAGCCGGCGCTGACGCAAGGCCGGATGCGGCCACCCAGGTCCAGCGTCGTCATTTACCATGACTGGGTCCCTTACCGGTTCCGCACCTTGATACTTTATAACGTATCCATATGTTCGGGGGATGCGAGGCAATGGGAACCAAATACGGCCGGGTCATGGAGTGAAGCTGGCCCGTCAGCCCCCGGAGAACGCTGTGATTGAAGTTGTCGTCAGTGAAAACGGCCACGTGATGCAGTTCGACGCCGATACCCTGGTCTCCAACACCGGCGACGTCGTCGCCATGCACCGCGCCGTCATGCGCGACGTTGGTCCTTCGGAGGATCTCTGGCAACGGGTCGCCCATGCCGCCGGCTATCTGGCCCGCACCCGCGCCTTTAAAAATGCATCCAGAAGGCTGGAGAACTTTGCCTTTGCGCGGCGCTTGCGTACCGTTCCGCCCCTCAGCCGGACTGTTCGGGCGGTGTATTCAAGGCCGTCGATCGAGATCGAGGACGACGATCTCTACCGCTTGCAACGCGACCGGGACGAATGTGAAGCCGACTATCTTGCCCGCTGCGAGATGCTCGGTTGCGATCGGGAAGGCTATATCCGGCTTCCACGCCGTTCCTAGGACCCGGATTTGGCGCGGCCACGTGGTGACGCCGCCTCGCTGAACCACTTTTTTGTCGCGTAGATCCGATTGCCATATCTTCGGCGTAATTTTATCGGATACTATATAACGTATCTTTTGCTTCAGCCATCGGGTAGCAGCCGTCCCGAACTTCTGGCACCTGCAATAGCGGCATGCAGACTGGCGCTTTCGCCGGTAGAGTGAAGCAGATCGCGCTAATCGAAATCATCACGCGCCTAATTCCTCTGTTCGCTACCACCGCGACGCCCGCTCAGGCGCTCGCAGCAGCGTCGTGCGCCGGTCGGCCGCGGCAGGATTGTCCGTCGCCGAACGGTAGAGCAGGAGCGTCCCATGTTCATCGATCATCACCGTCCCCGTCCCGAACACAGCCGTCCCTTCCCGCAACGTGTTCAGGATACTGCGTCATGCATGGCCAAGCTCTCCATAAGCAATTTCTTCACAACGCGAACCCGCCTCTCTTCCTCGGCCCGAAATGCTCGGTCGCCATTCCCCTCGAAAGCTTCCTGCAGCGTGACGCGCTCAGGGAGGCGAGCCTTGATCCGGCGGTTTGCACGATCCACTATCGGGCGGCTCCGAACCCTTATGGTGCGCCGCCCGCGCTGATGGGCGTGGTGCTGGAAAGAATCGATGGCGACTTCCTGCTTGACGTTTGCCGGGTCCGGCCGCACAGGTCTGAAGCTGCAAACGCGCTCCTTGCCGAACAGTTGGCGGCAACGGGGCTACGACTGCTGGAGCGGGATGCGGCCGACATAAGGCGCGAGCCGATTTACTCCAACGTGCACGAGGTCTGGTCCCACGAGCATTACCCGGTCCCGATTGTTGATCGATTGCGGATCGGGGCGGCCCTTTGCGAAAGCGGCCCGCAAACTGTCCGCGAGCTACGTCTGCGTGCACGTCCAGACTGCCATCCCCTGTCGGCCGTCTGCGCCTTGAGTTGTGAAGGTCTTCTGACAGTCGATGTTTGCGAAAGCCCCCTCGGCGAGCAGACCATGGTGCGACCGATCTAGCACGCGCCGATCCATCACCGAACGCTTTGAACATGGCGGGCCGGATGCCGGTCCGCCGCGAACCTCTTGTACCCCGCGTCGGCCGCGAACCCGAAACACTCGTCCATTTCCGAAACCGGAGCGATCGATGAACCTGCATTTGCAGCGCCCACGCGACCTGCTCGGCCGTGCGTACCTGGACATGTTGGCCACGGAGGCTGGCGCTGTGTCGCGGCCGCTTCTGCGCAGCGGCGACCCCGACGACCCGATCGAGCGACTGATCGACGAATTGACAGCCAGGCCGGCCTCGGACGCGCGGTCGTCGATCCGGGCCGATCTGGCTGCGGCGGCCATCCTTGTCGCGCGCGCCATCGAACCGATCGAGGAGCTGACGCGGGAGCTGCGGCGCGGTTCGCCGGTCGTATCGCTGGCGGTCCTGGGAGCTGAAGCCGTTAGGCTGGTCTGGCGTGTCCTGGGGGCCTGTGCGTTTGGAACAAGCGCAAGGGTGCTGGACGAACGGACTTTCAACGACCGTCACACGCGTCCGGTCCTGCTGATCGCCAGGGACGGCACGGCAAACGATCACAAGGCTGAACGCGGCAACGATGTCGTCGCCGATGCCCTGCACGCGCGGGTCCCCGTATTCGGGGTCGCCCCTGACCCGCGCCGCCATCTGCCTCGCGATCTGCTTCGTGCGTGCGACCATCATCTCTCTCTGGGCACGCTCGACGCTTCCGCCATCGCGCTCGTAATCGAGGCCGTGACCGGACGCCCGCCTGCGGCCCCCATCGACGAGCAACTCGTACGGGCCCTCGAGTTCTCGGACCTCACGCTGGCGATCCGGGCCGACCGAGATCCGGACGACTGCATCGCGCGGCTGAAGAGGACCATCGCCAGCAAATCGTATTTTGACCACCGCGGTCCCAGTCTCGAGTCGCTTCCAGGTTATGGCCGCGCGCGCGACTGGGGGCTCAATCTCGTCACTGACCTACGCGAGTACAAGGCCGGTCGGCTATCCTGGGACTGCATCGAAAAAGGGCTGCTACTGGTCGGGCCTCCGGGTGTCGGCAAGACGCAATTTGCTCGCGCCCTGGCAAAATCCGCGAACGTAGCCCTGGTCGCGACGTCGGTGGCGGACTGGAACGCCTCCGCCTACCTTTCTGGAACCCTGGCCGCGATCAAGAGCTCGTTTGAGCAGGCAAGACGGCTCGCCCCGTGCATCCTGTTCATCGACGAGATCGACGGAATCTCCAATCGCGCAACGCTAACCTCCGAGTACAGGGAATACTGGACCCAGATCGTCAATCTGCTGCTCGAGATGCTGGCCGGCATCGAGGACCGACCGGGTGTCGTGGTGATCGCGGCGACCAACCACCCCGAGCACATCGATGCGGCGGTCAAACGCGCCGGACGGCTCGATCAAACCGCCGAGATCGAGCTGCCCGACATCGAAACGCTGGCGCAGATCTTTCGCTTTCATCTCGGCGAAGAGACCCTTACAGGGGTTGACCTCATGCCCGCCGCACTGCTTGCGGCAGGCAAGGCCGGAGCGGACGTCGAGGCCTGGGTCCGGCGTGCCAAGTCACGCGCGCGACGTGCCGGACGCGATCTAACGCTCGATGACTTGGTGCTCGAGATCCGGTCGGGACGCGATGTCATGCCTGACACAACGCGGCTTGTGTGTGCGGTTCACGAGGCCGGCCATTTCGTGGTCGGACATGCGCTTTCCGTATTCGAAGCCAGGATGCTGGCAATCCTCGATCACGGGGGCACCACCGGCATCAAGATCTTGCGGGCTAACGTGCTGACCGAAGCCGGAATTGAGAACTACATCACCGCATTACTGGCGGGGCGCGCCGCCGAGGAGATCGTTTTGGGGCCGCCCGCCGTCACAGCCGGCAGTGGCATCGGCGAAGACTGCGATTTTGCGCGGGCCACACAAGCTGCGATCGACCTTGAGCTACGCTTCGGATTCGGCGCACTTGGTGTGATGCATTTTCCAAACAGCGTAACCGAGATTCTTCCGCAGGACATCGCCATGACCCGTTTGATCAGCCAGCGCCTCGACCGCTGCATGGCGCGGGCACGCGACCTGATCACGGAGAATCGCGAGACCGTGCAAGCCGTGGCGGATCGGCTCCGCATCACAGGATATCTCGATCGTGCGGTAATCGATGAGCTTCTGACAGCCCATCCGATCCGAACGACCGTCGGCGTGAGCAGCAGTACTGAGCGCTAAGCCGTTCAATGGACTATGTCGCCTACATCACGAGCGCCGCCTGGCGCAACAATCCGGCTCGCTTGCGCGAACTGGCGGCCGCGAATTTTGCTTGTCGCCTCTGCCCCAATGCGACGGCGACGGGCGCCAGGATCGAGGTTCATCATCGCACTTACGAACGCCTGGGCGACGAGATCGACGGCGATCTCGTCGCGCTCTGTAGCGAATGCCATCGGGGAGTCACGTCGATGCTGCGAGCACGGCGTTACGCCAATACTGCTATTCCCGAGGCGACCGATACCTGGATCCAGCTCGCAAAGCCCCTGTTCGATTGAGGAGACAGCGCATGAGCATCGAACATCTCGCATTGAAGCTTATCGGGGTCGGTCCCATGCTGATGCACTCGTCAAGGCTCGCCGATCCGCTGGATCCGATGACGAAGGCACTAGCCGCTATCACCTCCAAGCGGGTGAAGACCGATGCCGATTATGATCGCATCGCCGAACTAGAATGGCGCGGCGGCTTGTGGCTCGCTGAAGGCCGGCCGTGCCTGCCCCCACATTGCCTCAAGGCGGTGCTGGTCGAGGGGGCAAGACGGCGCAAGAAGGGGATGATCGCGAAGGCGGCCTTTCTGGCGGATGGTCCGGCCCTGCTCGAATACGACGGCCCAACAACGCTGAGCGAGCTTTGGGCCGACGCCCGGTTTCGTCATCGCGAAATGGTCCGCGTGCGAGATGCACTCACAGCGCGGACGCGCCCGTGCTTTCCCCAATGGAGCGCGCGTGTTGATGGCACCTACCTGCCTTCCATGATCAACCGAGGCGAGTTGATCGAGTTCTTCCGGCTCGCTGGCCCGCACGGACTCGGCGACCGTCGTCCCGACTATGGTCGCTTCCGCGTCGAAGAAATGGGAACGAGCTAGCCGCGGACCGCGCGTGGCGGGGCGTGGCCCGGCCTGGCATGGCACGGCCCGGCGTGGCTTGAACTTTGCGGGGAGTTCATCCGATGCAGCGAAAGCACCAACGATGCGCGCGACGACAAAGTCGCGGTGGTCGGCAACGGAACGCGGAAGACCCTTTCAGCTACTGGCGCCGACTGCCGCCGGAAGACTTCGATCGTTGCCGACGGGCAAATCTTGCGAAGGGCATTTCGAAGATGGGGTCGATCTTTTCTGTCTGGCAGGCAGCAATCGCAGGGGATGCCGGCGCCGCGATTGGCATTGTGCTACGCCTGAGGCCACCATTCCGCGTCTCGGGACGAGTGGATCTGGCTATGAGCCTGCTCCTCAACTGCGCATTCGACAACGCCAGCGCCGCGCTGGTGCTGTCCCATGCGTTCCGACGCGTGCACCTTGCCCGCGTGCAACGTATACGACTCGCTGAGGCGTGGCTGGCGCACCATCGACATTTGGCAGGCTCTCGGCGGAAGGCGGGTATCGCCAGCCGCCTCAAGCCTCGCTCGGATCGCGATGCAGTGAAGACCCGCCGTCTCCAAAAACGAAGTCCGACCGTCTTACGATTCTGAGGGAGGTTCAGATGACGCAGCATAAGAACGGCCCGCCGGCGCGCGTTTGCGCGCGTCCAGATCCAGCCTCCTGGAGCGAAGACGAATTGATGACGCTTGGCGAGGCCGCCGCGCTGTTCTGGCCATGCGGACCTTTGAGTGAGGACACGCTCAGAACGGCAGTCCGCGACGGTCGCTTGCCGGTTTCCGAGATCGCGCGAAAGCTGTTCACCACAAAGCGGGCGTTGAGTGCGCTTCACGTCTGTACGCCAAGATCGGTCGAAATGCGGGCCTCCGCCGACGCGACAGAGCCAGCGTCTTCGACAGCACCGCCTCTTTTTGCCCACTCGGTGCGCAGCGATCCTGGCTAGTCGGAGCCCCCCGAGCCGCCCCCGCCCCTCCGTTTCGAACTGTTCTGAGCGTCGGAACAAGGTCGCCGGTGCAACCCGGGCTTCCTGGATTCCGAGCCTTAAGAGCTCTGCCGTCCCCGTAATTCACAGGGTCCCAACCACCCTGCGGTTGCCAAAGCGGGGCGCTGGATGGCAATAGACACGAGTGATTTACAGTCACATTCACTCACACAAGGAGAAAACCTATGAAGATCCGTCCTGCACGCAAGGCCGCGGAACTCCGCGGCAGCGAGAATCCCCTGATCGATTTTGCTTCGGCACTTAACCGCGGCGCAGAAGGTGGTACCCCCGCACTCGAGGCGCGCCTCGAACTGCGGGCCCCTCGCCGTTCGCAGAACAGCAGGCGTCGCAAGAAGCTTGGTATCTATTACGTGGTCGACCGCGATGGTGCAGTGAGCACACGCATCCGCGAAGACCAGTTGGCTCGCGCACAACGGTATCTGGAGGGCCACAAGGCACGAAAGCTGAACGAGCTGCTCGGCCGGGTACTGCCCGGTTCGATCAAGTTCTCGACTGTCATCGCGGACCACGTCGACAACGTCTACAAGTCGGCCAAGACGCGGGGCCAGCGCCGTCGCGCCGCCGCGGTCGAGTACCAGTCCGTTATTTTGAATCGCTTTTTCGGGGACAAAACGCTGTCCGAGTACCGGATGCAGATGTCGATCGATTTCAAGAACCAGTACATCGACGAACGCAGCGCGTTCTACGATGCCAACCCGCACCTCCTCCGGAAGAGCTCCGAAACCACCGTTACCCAATTGCTGCGACTGCTGAGGTACGCCGTCCGATCGTATCCTGAGCGCCACGGCTGTTTCTGGGTGCTAAACATCCACGTCCCGAAGCCGGGCCCGAAGAATCCGGCACGCTGGTTGCGCCGGCAGGAGGTCGCTCGTCTGCTACTCGCATGCAAGGGCTACAAGTGGGACTATGAACGCGGCGAGTGGATGACGAAAGAGATCGCACGCCCGGATGGGACCGTGGTGACGACCCGCAAGGTGGCCCCCGAAAACGTGGCCAAACGCAAGCCCCTCGCGCGCCTGATCCGGTTCATTATCCGCACCGGGACTCGGCACGACGTGATGCTGTCGCTGGCTTGGGGCAGTCGGATGAAGCTGCCCTGCGTCGTCGCGGACGCCGAAGGAGAAGGGTGGATCCACCGTCGTGGTCTCGCCGAGATCGACACATTGAAAGCCCGGCCGTCCACTGAAATCGTGGAGGACTTGAAGTGCCTCATCCGCGCTTGGGCTCGCGAGGATGGCTATATCCTGCCGGGCGGTACCATCAGCAAGGAGCCCATGCATAAGTACCTGATCCGTCCGCCGGCTGGCGGCAATTACGAGAGCTATCTGAACGTTCAGTTCCGCAAGCTCTGCAACGACGCGGGTGTTTCCCGCGACGTGACGATCCATTCGCTGAAGCATACCGCCGTCAGCTGGGCGTATCAGCGCGGCATCTCGTTGGCAGCCGCGGAGCAGATGCTCGGCACAACGGCGGAGACGCTGCTGAGCCACTATGTCCACTGGGGCCGGGACAGCCTCGTTAGCGCGAAGAGCGAATTCAACGACCGCGCCTCGCGCCGGAAGTTGCGCAACATCCACCATCACGACCCGGCTCCCGACGACCGGGTTCGGCCGTACGATCGCCCCTTCAAGGGGCGTGCGCGGCGGAGATAGTGACGACTTCGTAAAAAAAGATCGGCCTTTACGCAAATCAATCGCCGCATCCCCCGGGGTGCGGCCAACTTTTCTCCCTCGCTATTGCAAGGGCATTTTCCCAAGATCGGCATCACCTCAATGTATCCGCTGACGGGACTGATCGCTCCGCATTTCATCCGGACGAGTATCTTCGCACAGGAGGACCTGCTCGACCTGTTCGATCCAATGATTTGGCGGCAACCCGGCACCGAAGAAGCCATCTGGCTTCGCGGCCCCGCGCTTTGCGCGATGATCGTGTGCTGTGGAGCCACTATGGCTGAAATCACTCGTATCGAATGCTCGCAATGGCTGAATGGCAATCAAGAAAAGGTTGAATTGTCTGGTGGTCATCACCGCGCACCGAGAACGATGCCCGTCCTTGCGATCGCCAAGTTCGTCATCGAACGCTATCGAAAGGCAGCAAAGCGCCTCGCTGGCGTCGACCACCTCTTCGTGGATCGCAACGGCAATCCGATAATCGTGAACGGGATACTGGGACAATTCGCCTGGATGACGAAGAATCATGGCTTTCCGTGCAAGAGCCTCGGAATGGCCCTTCATCAGGCGTTCGAAAGATGGGCCAGTTCGGGCGAGGAGGTCATGGCTCGCGCCCTAACCGGCCGCCTCCCAAAATTCTGGATGGAGCGCGATCCTCCAACTGATCTACGGGACAAACTTCACTTCCTCGAGGACGAACACCCCCTAGGAAGGTTCGACCGCGCTATGCTCAAGTGGCGCGGCCCCGCCGCGCGCTTGCATTCTGATCCACACTTTCCGCGTTTATCGCCCAAAGCGAGGAATGATCTCGCTTCCGCTCTGAAGATCCGCGGGAGTTTCTACCCGGCCGAGCTCCGGCAGGCGGTGCAAACGGCATTGTCGTCCGGAAAAAAGCCGAAGGAAATTGCAGCGCACTACGGCATTAGCGCTAGATTCGTCTACGACGTCCGTGACGAAAATTGCTCCACTGCATCGACCCTTCTCACGCTGCGGACGGCTTCGATTCAGAAAATTCTCGCTGCGCGAATGCGCGCAGTGCCGGACGCGAGCGCAGGTGATTTGCAAGCCTGGATGCTCAAAGAGCACGGGTTGGCCTTAACTGGCTTGTCAATCCGAAAATTCGCCAGGAAGAAGAACATCAAACTGCTTCCAACCCGTCGAGGCCCCAACCTCGCCAAATATGAGCCGCTGTTTCGGGAAATGCTCTCCCAACATCCGGCGCACGACTCCCTCGCCCTGGCCACTGCGCTCCGTCTCGATCACGGTGTCGTAGTATCCGACCATGCGATCTGGTGCTTCCTGCGCAAGGTTGGTTTGCTAAGCCCCCAACAGCAGCATCTACTTGTTGGACATGAAGACGCTTTGGGAGAGTTCTTCAAGATCCGGCCGGATGCCAAATACAAGGAGATAGTCGTCTGGTTGCGCGATGAGCGCGGGGTGGTATGTAGCACACACGAATTGATGCAGGCGATGAAGCGCGCTGACATTCGTAGACCGTCGTACCGCCCGCGCCTGCATCGAAGGAAGCAATGGCGGCTCTTAAACCGGGCCTGATCCATGGAATTCCAGCAAGGTTTCGGCGTGGCCTTCGATCATCGAGTGACCGCCTCTAGTCGGCGGTCAGCGGTTCGGGCCCAAAGCGACAAAGCGGAGAATTGCATTTGTCTTCACACGGAATAGGACCTCTTATGCTAAGATCAACGCATCACCTCAATGTGCAAAGGGGAAAGCGCGCCTTACCGCGCTGAATGGACGGTGTTTCTATGAAACAACTCGAAGACCGTATGACCGCAGAAGCGCGCAACGCAGTGCTTGAAAGCGGTGACTGGTTGACCGAGGCGCAGATCGTCCAGATTTCGGGGTTCAGCACTACGAACCCAAGTGACCAGCCGACTAAATGGAAGGAAGACGGGCGGATCTTCGCCGTGTCCCATCGAGGTGTAGATTACTTCCCCGCTTACGCTTTGGACCCTGCAACCAACTATCGGCCAGTCGAGGCCCTCGCGACAGTGCTCGCCGTGTTTCGCGGGCGAAAGGACGACTGGGGCCTCGCTTACTGGTTCGTGTCCATCAACAGTTGCCTTGGCAGCAAGCGTCCGCAGGACCTTTTGATTAGCGAGCCCACGCGCGTGCTCGCTGCGGCGGAAGATGAAGTCGCCGGCGCGCTGCACGGCTAATCCGCGCGTCAGACTAGCGACAGCTGGCTCCGGCGCACATTTGATTTGTTGTCGTGGATCACGCAGACCCAAGTAATCGTGGTTGGAGAAGGCCGAGTTTCGCGCGGCCACCCACTTGTCGTTTGACGAGTTTGAGTTTCGTAACTTGGGCAGTCCGGATTTGTGTGGACTTCGCGCGGAGTTACTCTTTTCCGAACTGACCTGCTTCGGTGGTGGGGTAGCTTCCCCATGCTTAAACTCGATATGGAGGTCAAGCTCTCCAAGGCGAGAATTGCTCCTTGGCTTGCCCTGACGATGGGCATTCGTACCCCACCGTCGCCACTGAGGCGCATGGACATCCGCAGGTCCGGGAAGCCGTATGATCCTCAAGCCTTTTCAGATGCTGTGCTTGGTCACTGATTGGATGGCGGCGGACAGCGTTTGTGCCGCTGTTTCGGGATCGAATTCCGGATCGAGCAGGTCGTCCAACGAGAACGGACAGGCCGACGGCAATTGAGGCACGACGACTCCGTGCTTTGCCAGCGAGCGTGTAGCTCCGTTGCACGCGACGCGCCAGATTTTCTGGAGATCGAGTCGCTGCCCGAGGCCGGGTGAGAATGCTAGGACGGCGTCGCCCTGGAAGGTGACGATTTCATCGAACCAGTGAGTTGCGGCCTGGCTGTCCGGCTCGATGGCTGATTTCAACAGGTGGATGAGGGTCTGCCGAAGCAGGCTGGATATCGCCAGGATTTCGGCACGTCCCATATCTTCGATCTCTTCGGCCAGATTGGCGGTGTCCAGGCGCGAGTCTACCGGCGGCGTTTCCCGCAGGATGCCGGCTTGCTCCTGGGTCCACCCATAGAAATCGGTATCGTGTTTGCTGGCTTGTTTGGTAAGCATGGTAACCTCTGAGCGCCCTTAAGGTAACGGCGGGGATGGAATAATCCAAGGGCAGAGGCCCGGCCCTGCGACGCCGAGGAGGCTTGTTCGGTACCGCTTTCGGCAGTCTTGTGGAACCAAACTCGGCGGTGCGCCGCCTTTATTGACCTCGCAGACCCCCAAGTGTTGCGCTTCACGGGGGAGCTTCCCTCTCGGATGCGTGGCGGGGGCCGAGATGCCACGCGGGCGGTATTGCGGTGCGACGGCTGTGCAGGTGGCGACGACTAGGACTTCGCCCACTCTTCCGTCCACGCACGTCTGGAAAATATGTTGCTCTTCGAGACCACACAGAAATCCATAGCCGTAATTTGTGCTTCGACCTGGCCGGATCGGATCAGGGGTCTTCTCCATGAGGGCGCGCAGCTTCAGTCGCAAAAGCGAGACGCTTGCATCGCGTCCAGGTGAAGCCGAAGGATTTGCAACCCAATCCTGCCGGAGAAACTGCCGGTGCCCCTGCAAAGCCGCCCGCCCGCTACGGCGCCATGTAAGGGCGCGCGTCCGGACGGCTCTGCTCCACTGAGCCGCACTGGACGCGACCCGGCCAGGATATGCAGCGACGAGAACTGCGTCTGGAGGTTTCAGGTTCACGCTCAAATTGCGGACCTTGTCCGGTGCAGCCAGAGCGAAAAACCATTGCAGCTCAACGACCAATTCAATTTATGACAGTTTTATGACAGTCGCCATCTTGGTAGTCGGCTGGCGCCGAGATCATCTCGGATGAGGCCCGTTCAGGCCGTCTTAAAACCCGTCAGAGCGGACAAAACCCCTTCAAAACAAGTCATTTCCCGAGTGACGGATTGTGAGGCGAATACACGTGACGTTAGGAAAATCAATGATTTATGAGCTATCTGGTGAGCTTTTGGCGGGAGATCGTTCGTGATCGAACCGCAGCAAGCGAAGCCGCATCTTCCGGTTGGAAGGCCCTTCAACGCGCTCACCACAGATGATCAATCTGCTAAGGGGCGCGCCAGGAGAAAGCGACGAATGAGCGGAGCCTACCTTGGCGACCCGGACAAGGCAAACCGGCTACAGGCCGCCCGGAAGCAGGCCGGCTTCAGGTCAGGGCGAGCTGCCGCACTCCACTTCGGCTGGTCGGCCGCGACCTACTGCGCCCACGAGACTGCGACCCGCTTTCTCCACGATGAGACCGCCAACATCTATGCTTCTGCTTTCAAGGTTAACGCTCAATGGCTGCTCAGGGGGATCGGCGAAGGCCCGGCAGTGGATCCCGTCCGAGCCACCCAGTTCCGAAACAAGATCGAGCGCAAGGCCGAGCAGGCCAAGAATGATCCCGCTGCTTCATCCTGCCGCCGGCTTCGGCTCGCGCGGCGCTTGGCGGGGTTCCGCTCAACTACCGACGCGGCTAGGGCAACGGGGCTGATGCGCACCACCCTCAGCGCGCACGAGACCGGCCAAAATTCTATTTCCGACAAAATGGCTCGCCTGTACGCCGAAGCGTTTCGCGTCAGCCCGGAATGGTTGAGAACAGGTGCCCTACCGTCGGGCTACCCGCCAGAGATCGAGCGGCAACTGCCTTCCGTCGTCGACACGTACGGCGAGTCCGACAAAGTCGCCATGGCGAACCTGAGTCCACTGCTGCCTGTGGTCGGTCTGACCTCGGAGACCCGGAAGGTTGCTCCCCCGGTCCGGTCCCTTGCCCCAAGGCCCCTCAAGGCAGACATGGTGCCGGAGATTGCAGGACGACATCTCTTCCGGGGCCTGGAGTCTGGCAGTCTGGCCGATGCACCTCAAGAACACATCTGGTCGTTGCCCCACCGGTATGTCGCAGAGGTTCTCGGTGGGCTTTTGCCGGCGACCATTATCGTGGCGCCCGGGTCGGAGGTGGAAGGTTTGAACCGTGCCGACCGTGTTATCGTGGATACGTCCGCCCGGACTGCCGTGGCCGGGGAAACCTTCGTATTAGTCGATCGGAACGGGCATTTCGTCCTAATCAAGCCTCAAGCGGGTCAGCCTTTAGACCCCCCAGACTCTCGGTGGAAAGTCCTCGGGAAGAAGATTGGTCGGGTTACCTCGCGTTGAACGGTGTCAGCGCAAGGGTGGAGCCTTGCCGGTTGGCTATTCTGGAATCCATGCTCGCGAGTCGCGCTTCGGCGCGATCGCCTTTGATGCCATTGGCGGACCTTGTTCGTCTTCACCGATGTGGAGATTGACGCGTTCCTGCCGCCCCAACTCAAGCGCGATTGCAGTCAGACTCGGCTGTCTATTCGGCCGTGAAGTACAGCTGGCGAATCGCCCGCCGCGCACGTCGACCGGCCCGGCTTGCTTTCGGATCCTTGAACAGAGCCACCGCTGAGCCGCCCATGTTCCGGGCCGGCTGCGGACGCATCCGGCGCGTGGTCGTGCGTCGCTCCACCACCTTGTGAGCAAGGATTCACTTGCGGTCGCGAGGGCCGCCCCATCGCTCTTCCGTGGCGACCATCGACCCGCCCGCGACGCTACCCCGCCCGGATCTGCCGCTGGAGGGGCAAGGATTCGATTGGCGGGCCAAAACCTGTGGACAGCGTCACAATCCGCGCTTGCCTGAACAAAACCCCTCCCCCACATCGACCGGCAACGGGCCAACCACGGCCAGCGATATGGCTAGGGACACGACCAAGGGCATTCATGGGCGTCGGGGAAGATTTTCAAAAATTCAAAGGCAACTACCAGATCACGAGCGAGCTGATCGAGTCGATCTCGCGCCGCTACAAGCGCATCACCCGCCAGCTCAACACCGATTTCTGGAGCACCAATTCCGACACCGCGCACAGCCTCTATGTCGGTTCCTACGGCCGCGACACCGCCGCCAAGGGCCTGAGCGACCTCGACATCGGCTTCATTCTGCCCAACGCCGCCTATCACCAATACAATGCCCATCAGGGCAACGGACAGTCTGCGCTGCTCCAGGCGGTCAAGCGATCGATCCAAAAGACCTATCGCACCTCGGAGAGCTTTGGCGATGGCCAAGTCGTCGTGATCTCGTTCGACGACAATCTGACCTTCGAAGTGCTGCCGGCCTTCGAGAACCACAACAGCGACAGCTGGACCTATCCGAACGCCAACAATGGCGGCCGCTGGCAGATCTGCAATCCCCGGGCCGAGATCGCCGCGATCGACACCCGAAGCGCTCTGACCAACAAGAACCTGAAATATCTCGGCCGGATGATGCGGATCTGGGCGAACCACTGCGCGGTCCCGATCAGCGGCATGCTGATCGACACGCTGGCCTATCAGTTCATCGAGACTTATCCGCATCGCGACAAGTCGTTCTTTTATCACGATTTCATGGCGCGTGACTTTTTCGACTACCTCGCAAAGCAGGATCAGAACCAGACCGTCTGGCGTGCGCCCGGCAGCGGCTCTCACGTCCACCGCAAGGGCGTGTTCGAATACAAGGCGCGCAGCGCATATCTTCGCGCGACGGAGGCGATCCAGTACAATGACGACAATCATCAATGGTCCCGACGACAGAAATGGAGAGAGGTGTTTGGCTCCCTCTATCCCGGCTGAGCCGGAGCGCTACGCCTTCGAAAGCCAGGTGCGGGAAAGTTTTGGACGCTGCGCCTACACCCACAAGACCCACGAGAAGATGGCCGAGGGCTATGCTGCCCGTCTCGGCCACATCAAGCTCGGCCAGATCGTGCTGTCCGGACTGACTACGATTGGTGCCGTCGGCGTGATCTTCGACCCCAGCTCGGTCTACTTTCCTTACGCCACGGCCGTGCTTGCGTTCGCCTTGTTCTTCGTCAACGGCTACGTCAAGGATATCGATCCCGGCGAGGCCGCGCAAAGGCATCGCGAGGCTGCCTCAGACATCTGGAATATAAGAGAAGCCTATCTCAGCCTGCTCGCCGACACCCGCGATGACGCGATTTCGCTCGCTGAACTGCGCCGACGCCGCGACGAGCTACAGGCCCAGCTGCACAAGATCTATCGCATCGCGCCCCACACCGATGGCAAGGCCTATGGCAAGGCCCAGGACGCCTTGAAGAACAAGGAAGACCTGACGTTCACCGACGAGGAGATCGACGCGTTCCTGCCGGCGCCGCTCAAGCGGACCGTCAAGGGCGGTTCAGGACCGAGTCGATAGAGCGCGAGCCGGCTGGATCGGGTCAGCGTGGCCGCGATTTCGCAGGACTCTCCGCCTTTTTCGTGGACTTCTTTCCCCGGCCACGCTCGGCCGGCTTCGTCCCGCGCGCAAGCACGGTGCCTTGTGGCAGCAGCAGCTCGGCGACCTGGACGCCGAGCGCGGACGCAATCTTGTGCAACGACAGCAGCGTGGGATTGGCTTTTTCAGCCTCGATCTGGCTGACCAGCGCCTGGCGCAAGCCCGTTTCGTCGGCCAGGTCATACTGCGTCCATGATTTGCGCAGCCGACGTTCCCGCACGTTCCGCGCGAGCAATCGCTGGGTATATGCCGGTCTCCGGGGCCTCATCCGGCAGGATGATGCATTTCGGAAGCCCGGACAAAACACGCTATAACGTATGAAATACGTTTTGACGTGTCCTGTGCACCGATTTTCCGCCCTGGTTTCGATGGGCGCCTGGCGGCCCGGGAGCCCGGCTCAGCCCGGAAGGACGGCGCCACCGCGTTCTAGCTCTGCCGGCGCTATCTGCACGCCTGCTCGACCAGGCCAATGAACCGCCAAACGACTGTGCCAAGCGGACCTGCCAAGCGGATCTGCCAAGCGGACTTGCCAAGCGGACTTGCCTTGGGCACCGCCCCCGCCCGCCCAAGGCAGCAACCGAATCGGATATGCTCCCGGCCCGATCAGCTTGCACGCTTGGGTCCCGTCATGATGCAACGATCCGACATTCCGCCGCGCGCCGAACTCGACGACATGCTGGCCTGCCCGTCCTCGACCGACGTACCGCCTCTGGCTCGACGCGCTATCCGGAGCAAGGGCCTGCCTCGATCCTTCGGACACCCTGGAGGACGGCTCGCCACATCTTTGCCGGCTGATCGACGCCGCCGGTGAGATCGAGGAGGCAGCGATAGGGGCTCTGTCGCAGGTCGCAGCGTGATCGGCGAATGGCTCGGTGCTCCTGCCCGGCGCCGCCTCGGCTGCGAAGGCGGCCTACGACCGCGTGGTCGGAAAGTCGCCCCGGCTCAACTTTGACACCGCGAGCGGCGGCATCGAGCTTCACGTTTTCAATACGAGGGACGAGACCATCATCGTCGAGAGTCGCCGCCGCTACTCGGCTTCTCCGAAGGAGAAGCACTTCGCGACGTCCTCAGGGCCGCAACGCATCAGGTCAATGATGCAGATGGGGATCGCCCGATTGCCGCGTGATATCTCCCGGCGAAAGGGCGGAGATCGGGATTTTAAGGACTACACTGCAGGGCAATCAAGCCGATCAGATCATTCGCGTCACCGCCCGCTGGCGCACTGCCCGCCGTCGCGCGTTCTCGCGAAGCACGGTTTCGGTTTCGATCAGCGTTCGGGACATTCGCGATCTGCTTGTCGAGGTTGACAGCAAGCAGCCGGGAATCGTGCTTGTCTGAATTTCATCGCGAAGGCCACTCGAACCCCATGATCTTGTACCACTACACCTCCGCCGCCGGCCTCCATGGCATCGTTGCCAGCGAGTCCCTGTGGACCTCGCACTACCGTTTTCTCAACGACACGTCCGAGTTCCGGCACGGCTGGGATATCGTGCTCGCGGCCATCGAGCGCCGGGCCGCCGAGATCAGACAGATACCCTGCTCGCATTCGGCGCTGTGTGGACAGGTATACACCTGGATGCAGCTCGATTCGGCGCCGCCATAAGCTCTGCTGTTGCGACGAGAGTATCGTCTAAGAAGTCGCGTCGGTCCTAGAGCTGTTGCCCTTCGAAGGCGAAGGCCACGCTTTAAATCGTGTCGAGTGCGCTATTCTACGCCAGAGCACGATATCCACACTTCCACCTCAAGGCTTCGGCGCGCATCGGTTCGAACGTGGCAGATCTTCAAGCCTGTTGCGTCGGGTAGAGGGTAACGGATGTTGACATTTAGATGCGGCGGCTGGATCACGTAGAGGATAGCCGCGGCAACGTCCTCGCTCTCTAGCGCGATCGCGGCCTGAGGTCGGCCCAGTTTTGGCTTCAAGACTGACGGCCAGTAAGGCCGTTTTTACACGGCCAAGACCCAAACCGGCCATTTCGCGCGGCGGCCCGGACAAAAATAGCCTTTGGAAAACGCCCTTATCTCAACGAACTTGGCGACACTGATCCCAGGAGTCTCTCCGACTTGCTGCTTTGTTTTTCGCCACAAACGTTCTCAATGCCTGTCACCTTCAACGCTCATATGTGAAACAACGATACCAGCGCCTCGTCCGTGCGACCAAACACAAAGGAGGAAACGTTATGAGCGCGATCTGGCCGGAAATCCCGTTCGAGGCATGGCGCGAAACCTGTTCCGCGCTTCGTTTGTATTGCCAAGTTGTCGGCAAGTATCGGCTCGCGAGGACGCCGTGGGTCAACCATTCATGGCACGCGACTTTCTACGTGAATGCTCGCGGGCTCACGACTTCGCTGGTCCCAGACGCCTCAGGTATCGAGATCACCTTCGATCTCTCCCGTCATATCGTGATCGGAGAGGCCTCTGACGGGCACCGGGTTGAAATGGCGCTCGGGCCGATGTCCGTCGCCGACTTTCACGCCCGGTTCTGTGAGTTGGTGGGACGTCTCGGCGGTACACCGGAATTCGACGGCCGGCCCAATGAAGTCCCCGATCCGATCCCTTTCCGGGACGACCGTCAGATCCGACCCTATGATCCAGACGCCGTGACGCGGTTCTTCAGGGCCCTGGTTGCGATCGACGGTGTGTTTCATCGGTTTCGGACGGGCTTCACCGGAAAGGTCAGTCCGGTCCATCTCTTTTGGGGCAGCTTCGATCTCGCGGTGACGCGCTTCTCCGGACGTCCTGCTCCGCTTCACCCGGGGGGCGTACCGGGTTTACCGGATGAAGTGACGCGCGAGGCCTACAGTGATGAAGTCTCATCCGCCGGCTTCTGGCCGGGCGGAGGCGGCACAGACTTCGCGGCTTTCTACTCCTATGCCTATCCCACTCCGAACGGCTTTGCCGACGAACAGATTTTGCCGACGGGCGCATATTTCGATCAGAAGCTCGGAGAATATCTCCTGGCCTACGACATTGTGAGGAAGTCGAGCGATCCGGAGGCGACGCTCATGTCGTTTCTGGAAAGCACCTATCGAGCGGCAGCCGATGTCGGACGCTGGGATCGTGCCGCGCTCGAATGTCCGATTGGTCACCCCCTTCGGCCCCGCCCTCTGGACAGGAAGAGATGAAGTTCGGCGAGCCTTCTCCTTGTCAAGCAGAGCACCTTAGGCGCGACGTCGAGCCACTACGCTGTGCCGACGGGGCTGCTCGTCAAACGCGAATATCTGTCGACGATTGGCCCTCAATGGTGGTCGCCCGACTCGGACCTCCCTTGATGTCCGCTTTCAACGCGCCGCTTGCGGTCCAATCGGTCGGATCCACAACCGAAGAAGAATGCCGCCTAGCAAGGCGCAGAGCGCCGCCACTTGCAACACTATGCGTAGCGCGCGTTCGAACGCTGTCGTTGCGGCTTCGGTGATACCGGCTTGGCCGGCCAGTATTGCATTCAGCGCTTCGTTGGCTTGTGCCGGCGGCGCACCGGCAAGATGATACGAAAAGCTGGTGAATAGAACGGCGCCAAGCGCCGCGACCGCAAAGAGACCTGCCACCCGGGCGACCGCGTTGTTGATGCCTGAAGCGACCCCGGCGTGGGCGTCGCACACTGACGACATTACCATCGAGGTCAGTGGGGGGACGGTGATGGTCATACCGATGCCAAATACGCAGATCGCCGGAAACGCTCCGGCCCAGTAGGATTGTCGGAAATCGGCAAAAGCCAGCAGCGCCAGACCGCAGCCTGCGATTACGGGTCCGAAGGTGAGCGACTGCTGCGGCCCGAAACGGTCGGAAAGCATGCCGGCGAATTGCGCGCCGACACCCATGATGAGAGCAAATGGAAGCAGCGCTGCACCGGCCTGCGTCGCGGAGTAGCCGCCGAGCCGGATCAAGCCAAACGGCAGATAATACAGCGCACCGCCTAGCGCGAAATAGAGCAAAAGCGTCAATACGTTGGCTGCGGTAAAACTGCGCGAACCGTACAACGATAGCGGCATCATTGCTCGTGCGCCGAGCCGGGCTTCTATTGCGAGAAATAACACGAGCAATACAAATCCCAATCCGAGTGCGCCGAGTACGGTTCTGTCAGAAAATCCCGACGCCGGAATGGCGCCGAGCCCCCAGGTGATCGCGGCAAGACCGGCGGCGACCGTGGCCGCTCCGGCCCAGTCCAGCGATTTTGCGTTGTTATTTCGGCTTTCGCCTGCGAAGCTCGCAAGTCCCGCCGCGACGGCCGCCAGCGGCACATTGAGCAGAAAAATCGCACGCCACGACACCTGATCGACAAGCCAGCCGCCCAATACCGGGCCGACGGCAGCGGTCAGCGCGCCGACACCAGCCCATACTCCGATCGCATGGTTGCGCTCGTGCTCGTCAAAAGTCGCTCCCAACATCGCGAGGCTTGCCGGGATGAGGAGCGCGGCGCCAACGCCTTGAATTGCGCGGCTCGCGACTAACACCGTGATGTTCGGTGACAGGCCGCACGCAATGGAAGCCATGGTGAATATCGTAATGCCGAGAACAAAGATGCGTCGACGGCCGTAAAGATCGGCAGCCGCCCCTCCAACCAGCACCATAGCGCTTAGCAGCAGCAAATAAGCATTAACGATCCATTGGGTCGCGGCCAGGCTTGCATGCAGGACGTGCTGAATCGCCGGCAGGGCGATATTCACGACCGAGCCATCGACCAATGCCATGCTCGACCCGAATATGGTTGCCGCCAGCGTCAGCCGCTTGCGCCTCTGCGACGGTGCCGCGTCAAAGGCCGGTGTCGCCCGGATAATGTTGTCCTCGCAGGGCGGTTGTGTGAAACCAATCATTGGGCGCTCGAGAAGCGTGGCCGTCGCAGTCATCGTGCGCCTCGAGGGTACCGCTGGCAACCGCCGGTTCCGCCTATTTCGCCGAGATTGATTGTTGCCTGCTCAGGCCGATGTCGCCTTCTGCTATCGCGACATATTGCGCTGCCGCACGAACTCGGTCTGTATAGGGCAAAGCGGACATTGCGATCGTCGCATCACGTCGCTGGGTTTATGGGTACAAAAGCTTGTCAGTTGAAGCAAACGAGGCAATTGGTACGACGAACGCACTGCGATCGACGCGATTTACTTTTTACTTTCTTTGACCGCTGCCATTGTTAGCCGAGCGAGCAAGAAAGACGCTTGGCGCAAAAATTCCATAAGGGACGCGTTTCTCCATATTATGGAGATTATGGAGGCTTGGCCCACGCTCGCCCAACAAGCGACGGAACTGAGCTGATGCCGGCGCGGTCGAGGAGCCGACGCGAGTCACGACAATCTCCGATGCGTTCGATAGCGCCACTTCGACGTATGTGGGCACGAAGGAGACGCCCGCGCGAATGAGGCCTGCGCCTGCTTAGTAGTGATTCAAAATATCGCTGGTCGAGCTTTGTCAGTCGCCACCGCGGTGGCGGGACCGTGCTCAACGACCTCCCCCTCGTGCCGGGTTCCGAGGCGATGATTTTGCCGGCCGGCGTCATCAGGGCAGTCGCATCGGTGGGCGCGTCCGGAACAACGCCACTACGGCTCCGACGACGGGAATCTCCACACACGTAGAGGCGATGCGGGCCTCCGCGCCCATCGCGGACGCGCCCCACCTCTGTGCTGAACGCACGCTCGCACTCCAAGCGCTACGCCAGCCTTGTCCACAGACCCTGACAACGTCCTTCAGCAGCATTTCGACCGTCGGATGAAAGGGCAAGTGTCTGTTCGATCTGCATCGCGGCGCTCCGGACCTGCGATCGTCCAACGGAGGGAATCACTACCATTCATCGAACCGATACACGGTCGTTATCATCACTCGCTCGCGGCTTCACGCCGCCGCGCCCTACGCAACTTGCCCCTCTGTGAAGGGAAGTGAGGGCGGTCGCGGCACAATTCCACGCCGCTATGGAAATTATAAGTACAGGCCATTGGACATTTTCGTCCCGCGCCGCGATCAATGACATCAGCCAACACGAACAGGAGACCTGATGTCCAACTCTTATCCGCTCCCTCCTGAACCCGTAGGCATTGTCACCTCGCTGGTCGAGCGATTTCATTCGGGCGATGCCAGCGTGACGATGCTCTTGTACGATCCAGAAGCCGCGCTCGTCCCGGATGACACACCGAGATCGCAGCCGGACTCGAACGCGATCTCGGGCTCGGTATGCCACTGAAGGAAGGCGCACCATGTGTTCGTTGCTGGCGATATCGCCCGGATCAACCTGGGCTAGTCAGCTGATGGCACATTTGCCGAGGGCAAACAGCGTGGAGGCTCGGCGCGCAACATTGTACGGCGCGCCGCGACGAAGGACGGCGGTACCTGATCGACAATAGCCAAGCAACAGCAGTGCGATAGCACTGCCTGACACACCTGAGCGATGGCAACTCTCAGACATGGGGTTTGACGCCGATAATCATCGCCACCTGCCGAGGCTAACTAATCGGAGATTGAGACCTGCGGGGCCGAATTCTCCGGAAGACGGATTCGCGGATCGATGCAAAACTTGCAATCAGTGGCCAACCAGGCTCGGAGCGGAATGCTCCCGCTGGCATTTTTATCTGCGGTCGTTTCCTTGGTGGTCTCATTCGCCGCGGCGGCCGCTCCGATCCCCCTTTACAACACCTACCGGACAGAAGAAGGGTTCACTAACGCCGGTATCTCGATGGCTGTCGTCGCGTACGCCGTCGGCACTATAACCGCACTGTTGGTGCTGGGACGGCTGTCTAATCATCTGGGCCGCCGGGTCACTGCGATCACTAGCCTCGGTGTTCTCCTGCTCGGCGGCCTGCTGTTGCTGCATGTGCACAACATCGACACTCTGCTGGCCGGTCGGTTCCTTGTTGGCGTTGGCACCGGGTTGGCCAGCAGCAGTCTGACCTCCTACATCGTCGATGCGGCACCCAGCAGACCGGAATGGTTGGCGTCCGTTGTCTCCAGCCAAGGACCGATGCTCGGCGTCGCTATCGGCGCCATAGCATCCGGCGCCCTTGTCGAGTTCGGCCCCTGGCCGCGCGAGCTCATCTACCTAGTCTGCATTTGCTTCCTATTACTGTCTGTTGCACTCGTCGCAATCAGTCCGGAAACAACAACTCCGACTCCGGGCGCTTGGCGATCGCTGTTACCCGAGGTCAGCGTACCGGCGCGGGTCAGGCATCTGCTCCCTGTCGCGGCGGCGGTATTTCTGGCCACTTGGGCGAGTGGGGGCTTCTATCAAGCGTTCATGCCTGCACTTGTCCACGATGAACTCAACACCCGCAGCCCGCAGATCCCCGGGCTAGTGTTCGCCGCCTATATGACCCCCAGCGTCCTCGGCGCTCCCATCGGTGGATGGTTCACATCCGCCGTAGCCCAACGCGTCGGTATGATCACTTTTATGGCCGGAATGACCGGCATCAGCACTGCTATCTTGGCAGGCACACTGGTGTTGTTCATCACCGCGACCATGGTTGCCGGTGCCGGCCAGGGCATCGCCATCAGCGCCGCCACGCGCGGCCTGCTTCACGGCAGCGACCAGGCCGAACGGGCACCGATCTTTAGCACAATCTATCTTCTCTGCTACAGCGGTGCCGCCTTCCCTAGCCTCATCTCCGGCCAACTTTCCAATACGTTTTCGCTAGTGCAGATCACGCTCGGATACGGCGGACTCGCCGTCGTCACCACCCTGTTCACTGTTCTCGGTGCGCGCAATCCGCACACCGACAGGACGGGGAAGAGCACGTCCGACGGCTCGAACGCTACCGGTTCACCAGTACAGGGAACAGTGTCATGAGAATCGTCGCTGTCCAGGGCGCCGCCTCTTCCGGGTTGAAGCGCAGATTATAGCCGCAACATACCACCATGAGACGAAGAGGAGATCATTTGATGAAAGCGATCGTTGTGACGGAGCAGGCTGCGGGAACGGCGGGGATGAAGCTGGTGGAACGGCCAGAACCGCAGGCAGCGATAAACGACGTCGTCGTTCAGGTTCATGCGTCTGGATTCACTTCGGGTGAACTGATGTGGCCTTCGACCTGGACCGATCGCCTCGACCGTGACCGGTCGCCGACGATTCCCGGCCAGGAGCTGGCAGGTGTTGTCACCGCTCTCGGCTATGGCACGACCGGACTGTCGGTGGGACAACGAGTGTTCGGTCTCTCGGACTCGTATCGCGGCGGCACCCTGGCCGAGTATGTGGCCGTGGAGGCGCGCAATCTCGCACCGCTTCCGGGCGACGTCGAGTTCTCGGTCGGTGCGGCCGTCGCGATGCCGGGCCTGACCGCTTGGCAGGGACTCTTCGTGCACGGTCGCCTTCAGGCGGGGCAGAGCGTCCTTGTGCACGGCGCGGCCGGCGCGGTCGGCTCGATGGTGACGCAGCTCGCACGAGAGGCCGGTGCCTACGTCATCGGCACAGGACGCGCCGTCGACCGTCAGAAGGCACTCGACTTCGGCGCGCGGGAGTTCGTCGACCTGGAGAACGACGATCTCGAAGGCGTCGGCGGAGTCCATCTGGTTTTCGATGTCATCGGCGGCGACATCGGGAAGCGATCCGCCGGCCTGGTTCGAAACGGAGGAACGCTGGTGACGATCGCCGGGCCGACCGAAGCGCAGCCCGCCGACGGCCTGGCCATCGACTTTGTTCTGATGTCCGATCGCGCCCAACTGGGTGAGATCATCCAGCGGGTACGGGACGGACGGCTGCGTACAAATATCGGCAACATCGCGAGCCTTGACGAGGCAGTCGCCGCATTCAATCCGACGCGGCGGATCAGCGGGAAGACGATTATCCGAGTTCGTCCGTGAGGAAGCAGCGAAGGCGAGCGGCTCTCCGCTGCCACATGGATTGTCGGCGCCTTCCGTGCGAGCCCGTGCGACGCGTCGGGCCAGGCCGGGCCCATCCATCCCGTCGTCTCTCAGCAGATCTGCACGGTCGTGCCCGGCTAATCATCCCCTACCGCGGTCGAATGATTGCCTGCTGTTCTGGATGCAGCGGGCCAGCTCGGCTCGCATCCTGGTGGAGGATTCGCCTTTGTCCCGGCCCGGTGCGGACCGCTTATCTAGGAGGAAGAAAGTGACAGTCGACCATCCAATATTTGCGCGCTGGCCGGCTCGATATCGCGATCGGCTGCAACTCTGTTCCACTTCCAAGCCCAATGGAGTGAAGGTCGGCATCATGCTTGAGGAAACGAGCCTTGCTTACGAGCCACACCGGATCGACATCATGGCAAACGAAACCCAGGACCCGGCCTTTCTTGCGCTTAATCCCAGCGGGAAGAGTCCCGCAATCTACGATCCTGACCAGCCTAGCGGGAGCGCACCCTCACGCAAGAAACCCGCGTAAGCAACGACGTTCAAGAAGGTCGAGGTCATGATCCGTCGCGCTACCATTAGGCGAGCTAGCCGGCATCTCACTTAAGCCCCCCTACCATCCTTTTTACCGAGCACGCAGCGCCATGCCGCAAGGCGCTCGGTCGGATGCTGATTCATCCAATCGGCGAGCTGCGGTGCGCCCATTAGGCACGACTGTATCGAGACGGCAGCGAAGTCCGAGGTGGTGACGGTCTGCTCGTGACAATTTTCTGGAGATGACAAACTGCAGAGCACGGCGATGATGGCGATCATGATAAGCCACCCTCTCCGCGATCGACCTCTGCGCCCACGCGTACCTGGCTTGCGAATGCATTATGTCGCTCCTCGCTGACGCAATCAGACGGTGGGAAGATGCTGTCGTAGATCGCTCGAGCTTCTCGAACGAGGTGCGCTCGCTCCCGCTCCGACTTTCCCACAAATCGAGTGACCTTACCCATGTTCGCTCCTATCATATCGCGGCCCGATTTCGAAAGCCGACGCAGGTTGTATCGAGGGGTAAGAACTAGTGACGGATCGGATGTTGTAGGCATGAGTCCTTTGACCCGGCCGAGTTAGGACGCCACACCGCTGCGTGCCACCGGGCGCGCGGAACGATCGGCGTAGATGTAGAGCGGACGCCGTTCCTTCCACGACTTCGCGCGAAATCACGACCTCTTCCACACCTTCCAGGCCCGGCAGATCGAACATGGTCTCGAGCAGGATCGCCTCGAGGATCGAACGAAGGCCCCGCGCACCGGTCTTGCGCTCGATCGCCTTGCGGGCAACCGCGCCAAGCGCCTCGTCGGCGAAGGTCAGCTCGATGTTCTCCATCTCGAACAGCCGCTGGTACTGTTTCACCAGCGCGTTCTTCGGCTCGGTGAGGATCTTCTTCAGCGAGGCCTCATCGAGGTCCTCGAGCGTCGCCACGACCGGCAGACGGCCGACGAACTCGGGAATGAGGCCGTACTTCAGGAGGTCCTCAGGCTCGACGTGACGGAAGATCTCGCCGGTCCGGCGGTCTTCCGGCGCCATCACCTGAGCTGCGAAGCCGATCGAGGTCGACCGTCCGCGCGCCGAGATGATCTTCTCGAGGCCGGCGAAGGCGCCGCCGCAGATGAACAGGATGTTGGTGGTATCCACCTGCAGGAACTCCTGCTGCGGATGCTTGCGGCCGCCCTGCGGCGGGACCGAAGCCACCGTGCCTTCCATGATCTTGAGCAGCGCCTGCTGCACGCCCTCACCCGACACGTCGCGCGTGATCGAGGGATTGTCGGACTTGCGGCTGATCTTGTCGATTTCGTCGATGTAGACGATGCCGCGCTGGGCGCGCTCGACATTGTAGTCGGCGGCCTGGAGCAGCTTCAGGATGATGTTCTCGACGTCCTCGCCGACATAGCCGGCCTCGGTCAGCGTCGTCGCGTCAGCCATCGTGAACGGCACGTCGAGGATGCGGGCGAGCGTCTGCGCGAGCAGCGTCTTGCCCGAGCCGGTCGGACCGATCAGCAGGATGTTCGACTTCGCGAGTTCGACGTCGTTGTGCTTGGTCTGGTGGTTGAGGCGCTTGTAGTGGTTGTGCACCGCGACCGACAGGACCTTCTTCGCATGGCTCTGGCCGATCACGCAGTCGTCCAGCACCTTGCAGATTTCCTTCGGCGTCGGAATACCGTCGCGCGACTTGACCAGCGAGGACTTGTTCTCCTCGCGGATGATGTCCATGCAGAGCTCGACGCATTCGTCGCAGATGAACATCGTGGGTTCCATGATCAATTTGCGGAGTGTCGTGTCTGAGAGTGACTGCACTGCCACGGCGGCCTCAAACCACATCGACGCGGTTGCGAGCGGGAAGATGATCATTTGCGGCCCTCGCGGATTGTCTTTTGTCAGGGAACAGTGAAGTTCAGCCGCCGCATTTCGGCAACGACCGATCGTTGAAAATGTTGATCATGGAATCGAGCGTAGCTAGGACCCGCGCGCCATCAATGCCATCAGCAGCGGCTTGCCGCAGCATCACGGACTCATAGAGTGAGGCGGCGTGAACGCGACACATTTTCTCTGTGTCGGCCGCATTGGCGGCTTTGCCGTGTACAGCCGCCGAGGCCACGCGCGGGGCGTTGACATCCCTCTCTAAGGTGGACTCCGCCGCAAGCCCCGGATTAGAAAATGCGCTGATTAAAGCAGAGGCTACGAGAACTGTGGTTCTTCTCATGATCAGGCTCCAGAATGGCAGCTCTCGTGAGAGAATTAGTTTCTGGCAGACGATAAGACATTCAAGTCTCCTTTGATCGGTGTTTTCTGGTGCGCCAAAACTAATGGGATTGCCCCGAGCGGCTCAATTGAGCAGGGGTTGAGCTAGAGCACCCAAAAGGGAGCGGGACGATGATCCGAAGGCTTAGGGCAATCGAATAAATCCTAGCGTTCGTCCGCTCCGATCATACGATTACATCCGACCGGCGGGACCACAATTCACCCTAATTTGCTTCGCAATCCGACTCGCACGCTTCGCTCACTCCGGGGAGCGCCCTGGCTGTCGGCGAGCACAACAACAGCCGGCGGGCTCTCGGTCGGGCTGCT
This sequence comes from Bradyrhizobium sp. 23AC, assembly GCF_054863025.1. Taxonomy (NCBI): domain Bacteria; kingdom Pseudomonadati; phylum Pseudomonadota; class Alphaproteobacteria; order Hyphomicrobiales; family Nitrobacteraceae; genus Bradyrhizobium; species Bradyrhizobium sp. 23AC. Next base: position 310,328 of record NZ_JAVAYN010000005.1, on the reverse strand, counting down.
GGAAGGGGTATCTCATTGATCCGCATATCAAGGCTAGTCCTCGCGCGTACACGAGCCGCGGGCGACGGAGTTGCAGATTCTCGTTTAGGACGGGTTGAAGTAGATGTCGCATTTCGCGTCGCAGCTGCGAGCGGTCACCAGCCGGAGCGGTTGAGCCACGCCTTCCTACCGGCGAGAGTGCCGGCCACGTTCCAGCAACATTGGCTTTGCGGAACTCTCGGTTCCAAATTGCCTCGTTCCCCCACGACTTTTGGCGCCTGGCTCTGCGTTAAGCGGCCGCCGCCGTGGCCTGTAAGACCGACCAATCCCTCATTGTTGCTAAAATGAAGAAGGATCGGCGTCCGCCTCACGTGGCAAGACCAACGACGGCTGGCATTTCACGAGCGATTGAGTACGATTTCTCTATGCCGGAGAGACCCCGCGTGTATGGAGCGCGAAGAGCTTGATCAGCGGACTTCAAGCCGATGCCCGACGCCGGAGTTTGAAAGATGGTGCGGCAGTGAACGTCACCTACTCGGAAGGTAGCTCTCAGGTCTTGTGGGGGGACGGCGAGCGCATGTTCAGCCGTGGCTGGCGACTGGACGACAACGGCAATCGCCTCGCTGTGTTACTTGTTACCGCTGCCGCCGGCCACCCGTTTCCCTCAGGACTCGAACGCCTCACGCACGAATAGGAGCTGAAAGATGAGCTCGACAGGGCATAGGCGGCGCCGCCGCTTGCCCCGATGCGCGACGCCGGTCGCACGGTGCTGGCACTCGATGATCCGGGCGGCGAGCCACTCGACCGTTTGCTCGGTGCGCCCTTGGAGGTATCACGCTTTTTGCGCTTGGCTATCGCGGTAACCTCGGCTCTGGGCAGGCCGGCTTGTCCACAAAGACATTAAGCCGACCAATATCCGTTTCAACGAAGCGACTAGCGAAGTGCGGCTGACTGGGTTCGGCATGGCTTCGCGCTTCGCGCGCGAACGTCAGTCGCCTCATTCTTCCGAGACGATCGCGGGTACACTTGCCTACATGGCGCCGGAGCAGACCGGACGTATGAATCGATCGATTCGCGCTGTGATCTCTATGCGCTCGGCGTCACGCTTTACCAGATGCTCACGGGGGTTCTGCCCCTAACAGCGACTGATCCCATGGAGGGGGTCCACTGCCATATAGCCGGTTCCGCCGAGCGAACGCTTAGAGGGTATGCCGACGCCCGTTTCGGCGCTCATCATGAAACTGCTCGTCAAGACACCCGAGGATCGTCCCGCGGCTTCCCGGTTTTTTTTGAAGCAGCATGCAGAGCTGAAGGTCGAGTTAGTGACGAACGACCGCTGCCAAGACCTCGTGACCGAGGGCATCGACGTGGCGTTCCGGTTCGGAGCCCTGCCCGACTCGAGCGCGACAGCTCGCAAAATCATGCAGCGCTCGAGAGTACTCGTTGCCTCGCCGGATTACCTACGAGAGCGCGGCACGCCCACGACGCCATCGGACCTCGCTCACCACTCGGTGATCATCGGCCCGGCGCACTCATCGCCTACCTTCTCCTTACGCAAAGACGGGCCGCGTCTCCTCCGTGCGCGTTGAGGGCTAGTTCGCAATCACCATCAGCGAACGAGCCACAGCAAGCGCCGTCGCCAGGCTGGGGATTGCCGCGTCGGGCGAAAGCAGCGTACGGGCAGAGCTCGAGGCCGGGCAGCCCGTGCGGGTGCTGCCTGACTAGGATTTCGGCTCGGTGGAAGTGAATGCGCTCTTCGTCAGCGGAAACACCATAACGCATACCGCACGGGCATTTGCCGATTTCCTACTCAGGGAGCTCCGCCCGTCTCGCGGTGCACTCGCCCGGCTCTCAGAGGCTCCAGAAAGCGTGTCCGTGCGTCCAAACCAATAGACCGAGACGTTCCAACATGTGCACGCAAGTGGCATCCATATGCCGTGATTGATGTCCCCCGTCACGTCGCCAAGAGCATAAACAGGAGCAACTTATCGGAGAACCCATGGAGCTTCATCAAGTTCGCTATTTCCTCGCGGTCGCGTCCACACTCAACTTCACCCGCGCGGCGGAGCAATGCAATGTCACGCAGCCTGCCCTGACCAAGGGGATTCAGAAGCTGGAGCAGGAACTCGGCGGCCAGTTGATTTACCGAGAGCGCCAACTAACGCAGCTCACAGACCTCGGGAAGGAGATTCTCCCGATGCTGGCGCGCATACTGTCCTCGGCGGAGACGGTGCGTCGCAGAGCTAAGGAATTCCAGCGCAAAGAAGTCGCGCCACTGAAGGTCGGCCTCGCCCCCTCTATCTCGGCTTCGCTCGTCCTCGATCTGATCGCAGAGATCGCGAAGTTCGTCCCGGGACTTAATGTCGAACTGCGCGAGGGCGCAGCGGAGAAGCTCAGCGACCTGTTGCTTGAGGGGGAGATAAGCGCCGCAATCGTCGGGGACGTTAAGGACATCCCAGCCCGCATCGACGACTGGTTGCTCTTCGAAGAGCGCTACGTCGCGGTTCTGGCGCCGACACATCCGCTCGCAAATCGTCCCTCGATCGGAATTGACGACCTCCGCGAGACCGTCTTGCTGGAGCGCGTCGGATGCGACGTAGCCCCGAAGATCCAAAGGTCGTATTTCCCCGAGGAACCGCCCCATCTGGGCCACTGCAGCGGTCACGACTTGCACCTGCAGTACTTGGCCGCCGCTGGCTTCGGCGTGATACTCGCGCCCGAGCACATGCCACGCCTTCCGACGCTCAAGACCATTCCGCTCGAGGGCGACCCGATTTCGCGGGAGGTGCGGCTGCTAGCCGTGCAGGGGCGCCGCTACTCGCCGGCACTGGACGCTTTTATCAAAGTCGCGCGGCTTCGGGACTGGTCGATCGAAGTCCCCCAGAGGGACATGCCGCACGTAAGGCTCCCGGAGATTGCGGCCGCGCCCGCGCTGGCGCGCACGCAGACGGTAAACCGCTCCCAGCGCATCGATCCCACGGCCTGAGGCCTTACCCGGTCCAAACGAGCCTTGTAAATCGCTCGCTTGGATTCGCACCGAGCGGCTAACTACCTTCAGTGCCGCCGCCCTCTCGATGGATGCGTGATAGAGCCGTGGCATCAACTCGTTGAAGGTCGGGGCTTCTGCGAGATGCCGGAGCCACCTCCACGAGCAGCCGCGCCGAAACGGATACTCGCCTTGAGCTTCGACTGCTTTCCATTCCGCACCGCTGAGCTGTGCGTCTTAGTTCGAGAGCGTCGGCGCGTCCTCGCACTCGCGGCACCCGACACGAGGAACTTACCTGGCCGGTAACGTAAGGCCCGCGCATCGCGCCACAGCTGTGATCGGCAGAAGATTGATCGCCGGCCTTCCGGCCTTGGGGTGTCGATCGCAGATCCTTCGAGCGTTGCGTCGCAGCGGAAAAGTGTGATTTCGAGTTGCCCTCTAGATCCTCCTAAGCGGCCCCGCACCTGGAGTACGGCGCATCCTGGACGGCTCATCCGCCGACATCCGGAACCGCGTCCACACCGCTTTTCAAATACGAGGCCTCCCGTCTATCGAATGTATGTCTAAACGGAATTTCTAAACTCGCTGGTAGCGCGCGATGCTGAAGTCCGCTTGGCGGCCCGAACGCGCGAGCCGTCTCAATAGGGATTGAAGCGCTTGCGCCGCTCTGCGCGAGCAGCAAGGGATACTCCCATGTTCTTTTCGAGAACATTGGCCTTACTGTGGCTATCTCGCACTCAATGTTCCTGCGAGCCGCCCTCACATTGCGCCACGACGGCAGCAACCGAGACGCCTCGCGATGACCTGAGGCCTGCCCAACCTATGCTTAAGTTGCGATCCGCGGAGGAACGAGCTTCTCTTGCGCTCGATCTTCTTTCGCTGGGAAGCCGCGCGGCACTTGGGGTCTCTTTCCTATTGTCGGTCAGCGACCGGCTCGGGTTCTACGGCAATCCAGGCGGGCGGGGCGTTTCCTGGGGAACGTTCGAGCGATTCTTGGGCTACGCGGCGAAGGTAAATGCGTTCGCACCAGCATGGATGATACCCTTTCTCGGCCTAGCCGCGACGGTGCTGGAACTCCTATTTGGACTTGCGCTGGTACTCGGACTCGCGCTGCGGTGGGCGGCTTTCGGCAGCGCGGGCCTGCTCTTCCTCTTCGGTTCAGCCATGGCCATCTCGTTTGGGATCAAGTCGCCATTTGACTATTCCGTATTCGCTGCGATGTGTTGCGCCCTATTTTTGGGTCTCGCCGGCTCAAACCGATGGACCGTCGAGTCTTTACTATGACGCTCTACGAGGTTGAGAAACGTTGGCCGCTTGTCGTTTGATCACTACGTGATCAAGTATGGCAACAGCAAGGGTAAGCAGTGCCGGCACCCTCACGGGCTCGCTCAGGTAACCCCGGTCAACCCCGTCGCTTGGCGTGCGGCCTTTGGCAAGCGAGGTCACGTCGACCACCGGCAATGCTCTATTCCGTGTTCGGCGGAACTTACCCATGCCTAGCCTGAGATGTCGACCAGAAAGTCACGAGCCCGCTTAGCTCGCGCCCCGACCCGAGAGGACACTGAGTTGATCGAGCTCAGATGTCACCAGCGGCAGTGATCTCACCGGCGGCGACGTCAACGCTCCTGCAGTACAAACGATTATCACGCGGCGTCGGATTGCTCGATCGCCTCATCAACGGGAGCAGGCCTTGAGGACCGTTCACTCTGCGCTTTGGAGCGGTATTCTGACGGGTCGCTGCCGTAATACCTGCGAAAACTGCGCGTAAAGCTGCTCCGGCTCTGATAGCCGACGTTTAGGGCGACTTGGTCGATCGATAGCGCGTTAGCCGAGAGCAGATCGGCAGCCTGGCGCATTCTTAGGCGGCGCAGCAGTGACATGGGTGCCTCTCCGAAGGCAGCGGAGAACCGCGCCATGAAAGCTGAGCGGCTGAGACCGACGGCGTGCGACAGACTTTGAACGGTGTGCGGAAGGGAGGGACGCGAGGCCATCTCAGCGAAAGCTCGTGCGATTGGCGGGTCACGTAAGATCGCGAAGCGCTCCACCCAGGCTTTCGTAGAGACTAGGCATCGTCGAAGCAGGGCGAGTAATACGACCTTCAGCAGCGCCGCCGACATTGGCCCCATACCGACGTCCTGACCCGCGAGCTTGGCTACTGCGCAAGCGATCACCTGGTCGAGCTGGTCATGTACGTCGAACGTCTCAACAATCGGCGTTGCAAGAGATGCGAACAAGTCAAGTGCTGGGCCGTAGGTAGCTCGAAAGGTGCCGCACGCAAGCACGAGTGTCGGTTGGCCAGCTCCGACAGTGTGCCGGTACGACGAACCGGGCACGAAAAGGCTTACGCTGCTCTTGTCGACGTTCTGTAGTGCGGTCGGGCGCTCCGTGGCGACGATCCTCATTGCTCGTCCGGGCGGAACGATTACCAATGTATGCGGCGTCAGTCGGATGGGGGTTTCTCCCTCCATGAGGATGAAACCAATCCCTCGAAGGCAGTAGTGGATGGTGCACGCGTCCACGCAGGCAATGGCTAGGTGCGCACCCGCCGCAAGCAAGCATTGCGACAGCCTGACGAAGGTAATGTCCAATGTGGTCATCAACTTGTCGAGATCTTTTCGCGATATACGCCAGAACGGCTCATCTGCCACGTCCGAAAGCCTTTCGTTGCTCAGATTAATATGAACTCAGCTCCGGACGGCGGGACGACGCCAGCTCACGCGAGCAGCCAGCCTCAAAATCGAGGGCACGGTCCTTCCGCGCTCTGACTTGATCTGGAGTTTTGATTGGTTCGGTCTTCGTTGCGTCCGACTGAACACGCTGAAGAAATAGCCAACTGCGGCTCACGGAGTAGTGGTTGCAGCTGAATTAGATATATTCATCCACGACATGAATAATCCGGATGAGCGTTCAAGCGCCTTGCAACTGTCATGAATTCACGCGAACGAGTCCCCCACGCGCGTCAGCAGGAAGCCCTCAGCCCGATCGCACAACCAGGTTCGAGACCAACTCATCACGTACAGTGTCGGGCCCGCAGGTAGTTGTCACCCTCGACTGCTTTGGTCTATCCCGCAATACTCATGCGAATAATCGTGAGACCGCAGACTGCCCTTTTTATGTCCTGCTATGACGACCGACACCTCGACTACTCAGTGTTCAACCGCTCATCGCAATAAAGCCGGCGGCAGACACGATAGCGCTCCGGACGATACCCCGCACTTATCGAATGCATATCCAAAAGCAATTTCCAATTTCCCCCGCTGTATCCGATCTTCCGCCTCGCGAGCCCGACCAGCACATGCGAGCGCCCCATAACGACTGAAGGCAATCGCGCCAATTAGCACAGCGCGGGAGGCAAAGGAGGTCCAATGAAATCACTAAATGTCGGCTCGGCTGTCTCCGCGTATCAAGCCATCTAGAAATTCTCATGCTTTAACTGGGCGACGATCTCAACTTTTGTTGCGCGGCTGCGCCACCTTTGAGCTAGATAAAAGGGATGTTCGCAATGAACAACGCAGGAATGATTGGAGCGATTCTCGCGGCGCTCTTGTTCGCGGGAGCAGCCGCCGATCCGGGCTACGCGCAGGATGTCGAGCACGGAAAAATTATCTTCCAAGCTTGCGCTGCGTGCCACACTACGGATCAGGCCAATCGTGTTGGACCCGGCTTGGGAGGACTCATCGGCAGGAAGGCAGGTACGGCAACGGGATTCCGCTACAGCGACGCGATGAAGAACTCCGATATTGTCTGGGATGCTAAGATTCTCGATTCGTACCTTGAATCGCCCCAGAAAGTGGTTCCCGGAAACAAGATGCCCTACGCTGGGTTGAAAAACCCAGCGGATCGGGCCGACCTCGTTGGCTATCTTGCAACACTGAAATAGCGGCTCGTTAGGCGAGAGGTCAGCAAGGTACTGCCCATTTTGACGTGAAACGTCCTTACTGCCGACCGCATGTGCAGGCGTTCGAATTGTGTGATCCTATGTTGACCGGCTGATGAGCGAGCGAAAGCCAACTCCAGGCGATGAGCCGATTTGAAATGTGCTTCGGCGACGGTGTGCTCGCAGTCGCCTACTAAACGCTGAGGACGGGCGCATCGTGCTTCACACGGAGGCGCCGCCGAAGCTCAATGCCCTGGGGCACGGATCACGACTGGCGCCCCGCGTTTTTCGAAGCGTTGCGAAACGACTTGGAAAAGAGTAATCGCGAAGTGCCGCTTCATCTCTTCATGCGCCTCCCGAAGCCCCGAGTACATCGTGCTCCTCGATGGTTGATTGATAGGCCCAATGCAGCCTGCAATCGCCTGCGGGTTGGCGACAGTAGTCGTGGTTCGACGCAGACAGACGATCTCTACCGAGTAGCGCACCGATTGCTTGGAGGGCTCATGTCCCCCGCCGAGCCCCCGAATTAACACGAGCGGACCTCCTGTCCTCATTAGACGACCGCATGCATGCGCGCTCTCTCCTTGTTCGCGCTTCACGCAGGGCAATATCGAATCCGGCAAGTTTTCGTGTATCACGCCGCAACAAAGATGAAGTCATCATGGCCATTCGTTTCGGTTATCGATCTACGGGGTCCGAACTGACGTTTAGAGTACAAACGAGCGCGAGGAGGTCAGGTGTCATTCTCGGTCTATGAAATCACCGTTCCTGTCATGGTACATGGACTGAACGTGATGGATAAATATCTCGACGACGCTAAGGCGCTCGAACGGTCTAAAGGGTTTGAGGCCGGGAGGATTCTCGGCGAGAGGCTTGCGCCCGACATGCTCACTTTCGGAGAACAGTTCTCCGTGAGTTGCAATAAGGTCGAGGCACACATGGCAAAATTAATGCAAGAATCTCCGCCGGAACCACGCAACATCCCGATGTCGTATCCGGCGTTGAATAGGAGACTCATTGAAACTCGCAGCTTCCTGCAAAATGTGCAGCCGGACGCGATCGCCGGTGCGCAGTCTCACACATACGAACTTACGCCGCCTATCGTTCGTGGCTGGTTCGGAGGCAACGACTACATCCGACACCTAGTACTACCGGATTTCTTTTTCCATATCTCAGTTGCGCACGCGATCCTCCGGCAGCTCGGAGCCAAAATCGGAAAGCGCGACTACCTCGGCAATCTTGCTCAGCAGAGTGGCGCTGACTACTCGTGAGAGGCGGGCGCGGCGCGTGGCACGATCCGGCAAGGCAGCGAGGCGAGCTTGACGGATGCCGTAGGCGGCCACTCTGCGAGAGGGCATCCGTACGGCACGGTTTGGCGGCGACATACTAACCTTCCCCGCTTCGAGGACGGGCAGCAGGTTCGAACGCATCAGACCTTGCTCGCGGCCGCCGTTAGGTCGTCCGCCGGCAACTTTTGTGGCAGCAACGGGCGAAGTCGCCGCACGGCTAACGGGCGTGGTTCGGGTGGGCTGTTAGGCTTGTTTCGACGGCGAGAGGAAGTCCCTTTGTGTGAGTGGACCGGCGCCAACTCTTGCGATCGTGAGTATTCTACGCTTTCAGGCGGTCTCTTCGAGCGGTTAGATCCCACAAGGTGTGCGCTGAGACTCAGTGTATATCTCGACCACTCGTTTTCGTTATCGTTGCGCTCTGAAGCGCACGGGATTACTGGGAGGCGTTAAGATGACGATTTCAGCGACTCCGCCTCTATCGGCAATCTGCGCACTCGCTTGCCAGTCGCGTCGAAAATCGCATTGGTCACTGCAGCGCTAACAATGGCTGTCGACGCTTCACCAACGCCACCTGGCGCTTCCGCATTTTTGATCAAGTGCGTCTCCACAAGCGGCACCGCGTCGATACGCATCGGTAGATAGTTGTCGAAATTGCTCTGCTCGACGCGTCCATCCTTGAAAGTGATCGAGCCATGGAGCGCAGCGGTCAACCCAAAAAGCGTTCCACCCTCAACCTGTGCTTCGACCGTATCAGGATTGATGTACATGCCGCAATCAATCGCACAGACGATCCGCTTGACTTTAACAGAGCCATTGGCCCCCACCTCGACCTCGGCAACCTGCGATATGTAACTCCCGTATGCGTATTGTACTGAAATTCCGCGGCCATGCCGCGCGGGAAGGGGTGATCCCCACCCACCTTTTTCCGCCGCAAGCGACAGAACAGCGAGCGCTCGCGGATTGTGGCCAAGCAATCCCTTGCGATAAGCTACGGGATCCTGCTTCGCGGCATGAGCGAGCTCATCTATGAAGCTTTCGACTACAAAAACATTGTGAGTCGGTCCAACGCCGCGCCACCAAGATGTTCGAACACCGGGAGGCTCGACCCGGACAAAGTCGACGTGGATATTGGGCAGCGCATATGGCGGCACGGCCGCCGCTTCTACGGCATCGGGGTCCAATCCATCCTTAAAGTAAGGAGGATAATAGCGAGCCATGACTGAGGAGCCGGCGATCCGATGCGTCCAGGCAACAGGCCTGCCGGCCGCGTCAAGTCCGGCCGACAGCCGATCGAAATAGTACGGCCGATACATATCGTGCTGGATGTCTTCCTCGCGGCTCCAGATTACCTTCACCGGACCATCGATGTGCTTGGCGATCTTGACGGCCAGCACCGTACCATCGGCCTCCAGCCTGCGGCCGAAACCGCCGCCAATCAGATGATTGTGAATTTTGATCGCATCCTTTGGCAAGCCGGTGAGTTCGATCACCAGAGACTGGGTGATCGTAGGCGCTTGGGTCCCGACCCAGATGTCGCAACGATCCTTCTGCAGATGAACTGTGCAGTTCATCGGCTCCATCGCCGCATGGGCCAGGAAAGGCACCTGATAGATGGCATCAAGCCGTTGCGCCGATTTCGCAAGAGCCTTCCTTGCATCGCCATCATTGCGGGCGACCGCGCCCGGCTTTTGGGATTCCTCCTCCAATTGTTTGACGATGTCGGCGCTGCTGATCTTGCCGTTCGGGCCGTCATCCCAGGTGATGGACGCAGCCTCGAGCCCCTTCTTGGCTGCACCCGTGTGATCCGCTACCACGGCAACAGCCTCATCGATATTGACCACCTGTCGGACGCCCTTCACCGCCAGCGCGGCCTTCTCGTCGACTGTTTTCGCTTTGCCACCGAGCACGGGCGAAATAGCAACCACGGCAACCCTCATACCCGGCAGTCGCGTATCGATCCCGTAGAGCGCGCGCCCATCGACCTTTATCGCTGAATCCACGCGCTTGGCACGCGTGCCGATCAGAGTGAAATCCTTCGGATCCTTCAATTTGACGTTTGCCGCAGGCGGTACAGGCAATCTCGCCGCAACTTTCGCAAGTTCGCCGTAGCTCAGATGCTTCGAGCCCGATGCATCGAACACGACCCCATCCTTGGCGCGGCAGGTCGCTGGATCGACATTCCAGCGCTTTGCGGCTGCCGCGATCAGCAGATTGCGACCCACTGCCCCTGCCTGACGCAGCGGTGTCCAGAAGGCACGGACTGATGCGGAGCCACCTGTATTTTGAATGCCTATGATTGAATTGACGTAAAGCGCATGATTTGGCGGTGCATGCTGAACCTGAATCTGGTCAAGCCTCACTTCGAGTTCCTCAGCGAGAAGCATCGAGAGCGACGTGTAAACGCCCTGGCCCATCTCAATCATCGGAATGACCAGGGTCACGGCGTCGGTTGGATTGATCCGTACAAATCCGTTCGGCGCGAAAGTGCCCGTGACCTCGTTTTCGACCACCTGCGAGGCAGGTGCCGCGAAGACGGGCTCCGTGCTTGCACTGGTCAGCGCAAAACCAAGCAGCAAACCTGTGCCCTGAAGGAAGGCGCGCCGCGACATCGCTGTTTCATCGACAATCTGCTCTTTCAGAACAAGCTCATCCATGGTCTCAAACTCCTGCAGCACGCTTGATCGCGGCGCGGATGCGCTGATAGGTGCCGCATCGGCAGACGTTGCCCGACATGGTCGCGTCGATGTCATCATCCGTCGGCTTCGGCTTGTCCTTCAGCAATGCCGCCGCCGACATGATCTGGCCGGACTGACAGTAGCCGCACTGAACCACCTCGAGGTCCAGCCACGCCTTCTGCAAGGCCGCGCCCTCTGGCGCCTGGTCGATGGCCTCAATGGTGGTGATCGAGCTATCGCCGATGCTGTCGACCGGGGCCTGGCAGGAGCGGACCGGCTGACCGCCGACATGCACCGTGCAGGCGCCGCACAGCGCCTGCCCGCACCCGAACTTGGTCCCCGTCAGACCGAGCACATCGCGGATCACCCACAGCAGCGGGGTGTCGCCGTCGACATCGACATCATGGAGTGTGCCGTTGATCTTTAACGTGAAAGCCATGGATGCCTCGTGTTGGCTAGGGGTTAAGACGCAGGCGGTCGATCCGGGACCGCGCCGGCCGACTGCATGCATCAATGGGCACGGGTCCCTACGGACGAACGCGGATGATAGTCTTCCCCTTGCGCCGCTCGGGCCGGCTGAAAACGGCGACGGCATCGTTGAGGGTCGCAATGGCGCCGACGTTCGTCCGCAATCGTCCGTCCCGCACCCGCTGGACGATCTCACGCAGTTGGGCGCGATTGGACTCGACGACGAAATCTACCCCCAACCCGTTGGAGGGCCGTGCCTCGGTCGGCCCGGCGATGGTCACCAACGTTCCTCCGGCTCGAATCAGGGCCGTAGACCGCTTCCCGAAGTCGCCGCCGAAGACATCGAAAACCAGATCGACTGGGCCGACGTCTTCCAAAACATCGTTCTCGAGGTCGACGAACTCTTGCGCGCCGAAGTCGAGAGCCTTCTGACGGTCGGCACCACGTCCGGTGCCAATGACGTAGGCGCCGGCCTCACGTGCGAGCTGGACTACCATAGAACCGACTACGCCAGCCGCGCCGTGCGCCAGGACGCTCTGCCCCGCCTGGAGGCGGCCGTGCTCGAACAGTCCCTGCCATGCGGTCAGGCCGGGCATCGGCAGGCTCGCGCCCACCGCAAAATCGACATCGCCTGGCAGCGGCGCGAGGTTGCGGGCCTCGACTGCCACATACTCAGCCAGGGTGCCGTCGTGATACCAGTCGGCGAGACCAAACACTCGTTGCCCGACCGACAGCCCTGTCGTGCCGTAGCCGAGCGCGGTAACCACTCCAGCCAGCTCGTGTCCAGGGATCGAAGGTGTTCGGTTACGATCGAGGCGATCGGTCCAACTCGAGGGCCAGGTCAGCTCATCCCAGGTAAACCCTGACGCATGAACCTCAACTACGACGTCGTTTATTGCTGCCTGCGGCTGCTGCCGCTCCACGAGCTTCATCCCGGCCGTTCCGGCAGCCTGGTTGGTCACAATGATCGCCTTCATGGGAATTACCTCTTCGGTCATTTTGTCCGTTTGGTGGAGTCCTGTTCCGACCTCATCGCGCAACCTCACTCCGCCGCGGCTGCTATCGACTGGGTCGGCTTGCCCTCGTTCTTGCCTTCCGCGAGGTTGCGCACCACCATGTAGAAGATCGGCGTGAAGATCAGGCCGAACAGGGTGACGCCGAGCATGCCGAAGAACACGGCGACGCCGACCGCCTCGCGCATCTCCGATCCCGACCCGGTGGAGAAGACGAGCGGCAGCACGCCGAGGACGAAAGCGAACGAGGTCATCAGGATTGGCCGCAGTCTCAACCGGCAAGCCTCGATAACCGCCTCCGGGCGCGGTTTGCCCCTAAGCTCGATGTCCCGAGCAAACTCGACGATCAGGATCGCGTTCTTGGCCGCAAGTCCCACCAGCACCACGAAGCCGATCTGGGTCAGGATGTTAATATCCTGGCCCATGATGCGCACGCCGATCGTGGCCGCGAACAGGCACATCGGCACGATGAGGATCACCGCCAGTGGCAGGGTCCAGCTACCGTACTGTGCCGCGAGGACCAAATAGACGAACAGCACGCAGATCGGGAACACATACAGTCCAGCATTGCCACCCGTCACCTGCTGATAGGACAGATCGGTCCATTCGAAAGAAAAGCCGCTCGGTAATGTTTTATTCGCCAATTGCTTGATGGTGTTGAGCGCTGTCTTCGAGCTCACGCCTGGTGCCGGCTCGCCCTGCAGCTCGGATGCTGAGTAGAGATTGTAGCGCGCGACACGATCGGGCCCGGAGATATCCTTGAAGTCTACTACGCTGCCGAGCATAACCATGTCACCGCCCGCGTTGCGGGTGCGCAGCCGCGCCAAATCGGAGGCCTCTCTTCGGAATGGCAGATCGGCTTGCGCGGTGACGTGATAGGTGCGCCCAAACAGGTTGAAATCGTTGACGTAGGTCGAACCGAAGTAGGTCTGAATCGTGTCGTTAATGCTGGCGATGGGAACACCGAGCTTCTGCGCCTTCACGCGATCGATCTCGACGAATAGCTGCGGCGTATTCGCCGTGAACGGCGAGAACACCGACATTAGGTCTGGCGACTTTCGTGCGGCGGCCACGAGCTCATCCGTGGCAGCTCCGAGCAGCTCGGGACCGCGCCCCTGTCGATCCTGGATGCGGATGGCGAAGCCCCCGCCGGTGCCGATGCCTGGCACCGCAGGCGGTGGAATAACGATGATGAAGGCACCCTGGATCGCCGACAGCCGCTTTCGCAGATTCGCAGTGATCACGCTCGCAGTCAGACCCTTCCTAACCCGCGCCTCGGGATCGTCGAAGACGGGGAACAGCGCCGCGGCGTTGCCCGCCTGCGTGCGCGTCGCGCCCGAGAAGCCAGCAAACGCCGCCACACGGATGATCCCTGGTGTATCCAGCGCGATTCGCTCGATTTCCCGCACCACCGCGGTGGTCCGCACCAGCGACGCGGCGCCCGGCAATTGCACCGAGATGATCAGGTAACCACGATCCTGTGCCGGGATGAAGCCCTGAGAAGTGGTCGCGAGCAACCAGCCGGCGCCGCCGATAAGCGCGAGGTAGATTGCGAGCATAACCACCATATGTCGGATCACGAAGGCGGCGGCGGCCGCGTAGCCATCCGCCAGGCGATCAAAGATGCAATTGAACAGCGCGGTGAAGCCGTTCCAGCCACGCGCAACGATGTTCCAGCGTGCCGTTAGCCGCTTCCGCTCATGCGGAGTCAGAATCTGGGACGCCAGTGCTGGCGACAGCGTTAGCGAACAGAAGCAAGAGATCGCGGTCGCGACCGCGATCGTGACGGCGAATTGCTGGAAGAATCGCCCGGAGATGCCGCCGAGGAACGCAGTCGGCACGAACACCGCGCAGAGCACGAGGGCGATCGAGACCAGCGCGCCGCCGACCTCCTCCATCGTCTTGAGAGCCGCCTCGCGCCGGCTCATACCGACCTGTAGATGTCGCTCGACATTCTCCACAACCACGATTGCGTCGTCGACTACGATGCCGACCGCAAGTACGAGGCCGAACAACGTGAGGTTATTGATGCCGAAGCCGAGCGCCGCCATCGCTGCAAATGTGCCGACCAGCGACACCGGGATCGCGACAATTGGGATGATCGCGGGCCGCCAGCCTTGAAGGAATGCCAGCACCACGATGACCACGAGCCCCATCGCCTCGTAGATCGTCTTGATCAGCTCATGAACCGACTGAGCGATGAATTCGGTCGGATTGTAGCCGATGTTGTAATCGAGTCCCCTTGGGAAGCTCGCCTTGAGCTTCATCATCGTCTCGGAAATATGCTTCGCGGTGGCCAGCGCATTCGATCCGGGCCGCTGCGTCACCACCATCGCAACGGCTGACTTCCGTAGTATGAAGCTGTTGGTGGTGTAGGCAAGCGCGCCAAGCTCGATCCGCGCAACGTCGCGTAGCCGTACCGTACGCCCGTCGGAACCAGCCTTCACCACGATGTCCCCGAATTGCCTGATATCCTTGAGGCGGCCGGTGAAGACGAGGTTCGGCTGGAATGCGCGATCGGCAATCGGCGGCTCCGCGATCTGGCCGCCGGCGATCTGCAGGTTCTGAGCGCGGACCGCGGCAATGACGTCGCTCGATGTCATGCTAAGACTGGCGATCTTGTCGGGGTCGAGCCATAGTCGCATCGAGTAGTCGCGCGCGCCAAACATCTGGATGTCGCCCACGCCGTCGATCCGCAGCAGCTGGTCGCGCACCTGCAACAGTGTGTAATTTGAGATGTAGAGCTGGTCGAAGCTATCGTCGGGCGACAGCATGAACACGACCATCAGAATGTCGGGCGAGTTCTTGCGGGTGACTACTCCGTTGCGCTGGACCTCCTCCGGCAGCCGCGGCTGCGCGATCGCGACGCGGTTCTGCACCAGGACTTGGGCTTTATCCAGATCGGTGCCAAGCTTGAAGGTCACGGTTATGGTGAGTTGGCCGTTGGAGGTAGCCTGGCTGTACAAGTACAGCATGTCCTCGACACCATTGATCTCCTGCTCGATGGGAGCTGCGACCGTGTCGGACACAGTCTGTGCCGAGGCGCCGGGATATTGCGTGGTGACCGTAACCGTAGGCGGCACTACCTGCGGATATTCAGAGACGGGCAGTGTCTGGTACGCGATCGCGCCTACAATCAAGAGCACGATCGACAGCACCATCGCCAGAATGGGCTGACTGACGGAAAGACGCCCAAGATTCATGACTTACGGCCGCTGATCTCGACGCTGCGCGGGCTCACCTTAGCGCCAACGCGGGCGCGCTGGAGGCCGTCGATGATGACGCGGTCCTCCGGCTGCAGGCCTGTGCGAATTACACGCAATCCTTGATCCAACGGACCGAGTTCGCACGCACGCGCTTCCACAGTGCTGTCATCCTTGACTACGAACACGATCTTGCGCGACTGGTCGGTCGCGATCGCTGCATCTGGCAAAAGAAGCGCGTCATAGGGCGAGGAGCCAATCAGCCGGACGCGGCCGAACTGGCCGGACAGGATGGATAGATCGTGGTTCGGGATGATCGCGCGGCTGCGCAGCGTGCCGGTGGAGACATCGAGCCGGTTGTCGATGAAATCCATATGGCCTTCGTGCGATGGTTTTGTTTCGCCGGTCAGCGCCACCTGCACTGGATTAGGCGTATCGCGTGAGCTCGGCCGCTTACCCTCGAACCACAGCTTGTTGTTCTTGAGATAAGTCGCCTCGTCAACGTCGAAATATATGTACATTGGGTCCATCGACACAATCGTGGTAAGCAGCGTCGAGCCACCATTGTCGCTCCCCTGCACGAGGTTACCGACGCTCACGAAATGGCGGCTGACGCGGCCGGTGATCGGTGCCACCACATGCGTGAACTCGACATTAAGCTGGGCGGCCTTTAGCGCGCCTTCGGCGATAGTTTCGGCGGCGTGAGCGGCCTCCAAGGCCTCGCGACGCTGGTCGACGACTTGCTCGGAGACAGCACTGGTCTTTACGAGGGTGAGGCCCCGCTCAAGCTCGCGCTTGGCAAGCTGTGTCTTGGCGCGCGCATCGGCAAGCTGACCGTCGGCTTGGGTCGCCACCGCCTCGAAAGGGCGGGGATCGATGATGTAGAGCAGATCACCGGCGTGCACCATGTCGCCGTCTTTGAACTCGACACTGGTGACGAAGCCGCCGACGCGGGCGCGGACTTGCACCTCCTGGATCGCCGCGAACCGGCCGGTGAACTCGTCCCAGTCAGTGACGGTCCGTTTGAGCGGTTGTGCCACCGTCACCGACGGCGGAGGCGCCGCCACCTGCGATTGCGCCTTCTCGTTGCAGCCCGCCAGCGCAAGCGCAAACAGCATACAGATCGATGCGTCGACGCATCGACGAAAGCGACGAACCGGACGTCGGATGAACCGGATCGCCACAGCCATTCCGTCAGCCGCACTCACTTCCGACTCTCCCAAACGAGCTAGAGCGCTGAATTGACTGAGACAGGTCGACAGTGTCATCTTGCGGCAATCGGTCATTTTCGATCGATACAAAGGCAATTACCGCAGGACGGGCAGCAATATCTTGGAAGCAGATAACTTGGCTGACGGCACCGCCAAGAGACGCGACAGCCTCAATTGCGCCACTGCGTTGCATCTCGAGTCTCCAGCAGCATCGTGTTCCGCGTGTCAGTCCAGCGTTCAAAGTTGCGGTACTAAGATGCTTTAGAAAGTGACCCTGAAGCGCGGCGAAGGGAAATTACAATTCGCCATGGACTCGATAAACGATTGTTATTGCGGCTTTCCGATTGGCGTGATTCTATAGTCGGAATGCACGACCACAGCGCACAGTGAGCCCGGCGTATCCTTTCAGCAGACACTTCTGAGCCACGTTGAGTCGCCGAATCCGCAATAACGCCGTTATGACCCACACAACGTCGACGCTACTTAGGTCGCGAGCCCAGAGAGACGCTCATCCGCAATCTGCGCGAGCGACACGCACTAGGAACTGTAAAGTCCGCCACACCATCCAGACACCTGCGCATTCATCTATCTCCCAGCTAATCCTCCGCTGGCTATTATTTTTTTGCTAAAGATTTGAGGTGGCGGACAAAGCCGAGCACATCATCAGGCATCAGACGGCCGATCGCGCGGGTCGAATAGACGGCCGTCACCACCCGACCTTCGGGATTCAGGACGAAGCCGGTCGCCTGGAGGCAGACGGGATCGTCATTGACGAAGGCACCGGTCACCGCGGAAACCGCTCGCGCGTCAGCACCGTACGCGACAGGGAAACCAATTTCGTGCTTTTCGACGAGCATCTCCGACTGTTCCCGGTCGTCTACCGATACCGAGACGACCTTGATGCCTTCACCGGCGAATTTGTCCGCCGCGCGCGCGAAAGCGGCCAGCTGAGCGTTGCAGTACGGGCACCAGGAGCCGCGGTGGAATATAACCACGCCGAACCAACCTGCCAGATCGGCAGGCAAGTTGATTCTGCCGCCCCCGACGCGGGCAAAGGTAAGAGAGGGAAAACTGTCGCCGTTCTGTAGCATCACTATCGGTCTCACTGTTTGAACCGCATGGCGCTCAAACCGCCCGCGGCTTCGTCAAGAACGGTCCGCGCATCCAAGGACCACGTCAACTCGCTGATTCCATCTCCGGCGCGCCGATTTGGCGAGGCGGTTGTCTGGCATATCGAGCCTTCTAACTTCTCAGGCCGACATTGCATGTCGGTCTCAGGATCGAATTCTACGACGTTGGCTTGGAGAATGATCCCAGAACATCGGCGACGCAAAATCGCTTGTCGCCATAAAGTCAATAAACGATAGTTATTGCCGCCAGCCGCGCAGTACCACTTCGAGCCAGATGCGAGTGTCCGCGTCTGCAGAAACTCACCGCCTCGGCAATCGGTCACTGTCCCAGCCTGCAAGAAACCGCCGCCTATCATTCCGGACTGACATCGCAGCACGTCAATGATGTCGTGCGTGGCGTTGACGTGGAACGCCTAATCGACAGGTGCGTGCGGCACGTGGGTCCCCCCGCCGAACGATCAGAAAGGAGCCGCCTCTCCGTGCACCTTCGACCTCATAAGCACGATTGTCGCGTTGGAATGGAAACCATAACAGTCAGACATTTCCCCGTGAGATGACGCCAGCTTAGCATCGCTCGAGCCAAACGAGCCACCCCGAGGCGCGCAAAGCAAGGATTAAGCTCATGAAGATCCGGACCATCATCAGCGCCGCTCTAGCCTTCTCATTGACCGGCCCTATTTGCGCCCATGATAGCCGGGCGCAGACCGTCACGAAAAACTTCGAGGCGACTATTCCCAATATTTCTGGCAAGTCGCTAATTGCTGTGGAAGTCGATTACGCGCCGGGTGCGGCCTCTCCGCCCCACACCCATGCGAAATCGGCTTTTATTTATGCCTATGTGATCTCAGGCGCGATCGAGTCGAAGGTAAATGATAGCGGGACGCGCATCTATCGGGTCGGCGAGAGCTGGTCTGAATCTCCGGGTGCGCTCCACTCGATCAGCCGCAACGCAAGCAAGACCGAGCCGGCGAAGCTGCTCGCTGTGTTCGTCCTTGACACCAATGACAGCCCGCTCACCACGCCTAGCAACTGACGCTTTAGACGCAGTGAGACAACAACGGTTCTCAAGGAGCCAAAAATAGACGAGTGCAAGAGTTCACTCGGTTCACCGGCCTGCATCGCATTAACGCTCTTAGCCACACCGCTTGCACATTCACGGCAAGCCAACTGCGATAACCCAACGCAGATCTTCACTTGAGTCGATTGCTTAAACTACTTGCGCGACGTCAGAACCAACGAACCTCAATATTGCTATACTTGTTGATAACCAGCAATTCGGCCACTCAAAGTGCGCCAGCTAAGGCGTGTGCTCATAAATTGAGTGAGCCCGTGCGGCATGGCGAGGTCTGCGTACCCTCAAAAGCGGACATCTGCGGCGGACGAACGCATGTTCGCTAAAGGGCCCAAAACCAGACTTCTCGGAGTGATCGATCTTCCTCATCTCTTGTTGGCGACCGATGAGAATTTCTGAAGATCACGCCGCCGAACGCGCGGATGCCGTGGCTTGATCGTTGATCGGCAAAGTGAATTGCAGGGTGATGCCTGGTCCGGCGTTCGGGGTGGCCCATATGCGTCCCCCGTGAGCTTCGACAATCGAACGGCAGATCGATAGCCCCATGCCCATGCCGCCGGGCTTGGTGGTGTAGAATGAGTCGAACAGGCGTCCAAAACTCTCCGGGTTGAGTCCCGGGCCAGAATCCTGCACGGAGACGAGCACTCTGTCCGATGCATCTTTCCCAGTGCCGATCAGCAACTCGCGCGACCCTTCGCTGACACCGCTCATCGCTTGGACGGCGTTGATGATCAAGTTAAGGATCACTTGCTGCAGTTGGACTCGATCTCCTTGAATGAGCGGCAAGCCCTCCGCGAGTTGCGTCTGCACCGAGACATTGTTTTTCATCACTTCGCCACGGGTCAGGGCAATGACCTCAACGAGCGCTTCGTTGACCTCCAAAACATCCTTCCGCGGGGGCTCCTTCTTGACGAGGCTACGGATGCGGCCAATGATCTCGGCCGCACGATGTCCGTTTTCGACGCTACGACCAAGCGCGTCGCGGGCCTTGTCCAGATCTGGCGGCTGGGCACCCAGCCAGCGCAAGGCCGCCCCGGCATTGTTCATTCCCGCCCCGAGCGGCTGCATGACTTCATGTGTAATGGAGGCCGCCAGCTCTCCCATGGCAGTGACCCGTTGGACATGGGCAAGATCCGCCTGCGTCTGACGCAGGGCCTCGTCGGCGCGCTTGCGCTTGTACGCGGAGGCGAACAGGGCGGCCAGATCGGCGAGCACGAAACCGGCGATCCCCACCGCCAGGGGGGTCCGATCGAGGGTCGCGACCTCGTTGGCCCTCTCCGTCGTGGCCTGAGCGGTACAGATGGCCGCCCGCATGCCGGTGTAGTGCATGCCGGAAATGGCGACGCCCATGACGATGGCGGCCGCAAGCTTCTGCCCAGGGTCCGTGGTTCCGAACGCCAGCCACAGCGCCGCCACCGCCGCGCCGATCGCGATGAGTACGGAGAGCGCGAACCACAGGGGGTCGTAGCTCAATACGAGGGGTCCCCGCATGGCGGCCATGCCGGTGTAGTGCATGGCGAGGATGCCGAGCCCCATGAAGACGCCGCTGAGGACGAGGCGGGAGCGCCATGCGCCCGGGCGACTGATGACGTAGAAGCTGCCGCTTGTGCCAATGATCGCCAGCACGAGGGAAAGGACAGTCAAGCCAACATCGTAGGACACCGGCAACGGCAGCTCGAATGCGAGCATGGCGACGAAGTGCATCGACCATATGCCGCCTCCCATGGTGAGCGCGGCCGCCGCCAGCCAGATGCGGTGCGTGGGTCCTTGGGCCAGCGTGGGTCCTTGAGCCAGTGCCACACGTCCGCCCAGATCCAGGGCCGTGTAAGCCGCGAAGCCAGCGACCAGAATGGACAGGGCAACGAGATACGGATCGTACGTTGGGGTTATTACCATCGGGATCGTCCCCATTTCGGAGCAGAGACGAGCTAGGCACCATCCGAGGCATCACAACCGACATTCCCCGGATGCCGGCTCCTACGATTGCGCCACGCAAGGGCAGTTGTCAGCAACATGGGGCAAGGACTCGGTTGCCTCAAGGGCTACGATAGTTCAGCAGCGAGGCTGTCTCAAGCGAGGCGCGATCCGCACGGTCGGCGGCGGCACCGGTTCGGATGGGCCACCACCAGCCAGAACCCCGCGCAGGCCGTGGCTGGACACCCGAAGCCCGCGTTTGGTGGTGATCGGCCGGACTCGTATCATCAATGCGCGCACCGTTTGCCGGATGTCCGAGTCGGGTCATTGCAGACAGTCTCTGCCGGTCAGGCCAATGTCTGCTCTACGCTTGGATGCGGACCAATCCCGGGATTTATGATGGGGTGGACGCCCCGCCCGACGGCATCGATGTGCCAAAGTGGAGGTGTTGAGCACCACTTAAGGGAGGCGTCCGTGTCAGAGGTTATCACAATCGGTCTGGATATCGCCAAGCACGTTTTCCACGTTCACGGAGCGGATGAGCGGGGTCGAGCGATGTTTAGCAAGCGGATCAGCCGAGGAAAGCTGTTGGATTTCTTCGCAGCACAGCCGAGTTGCACGGTAGCGCTGGAGGCATGTGGTGGAGCCCATCACTGGGCTCGTCAGCCGACCCAGCTTGGCCACGAAGTTCGGCTGATCCCGCCCGCCTATGTAAAACCGTTCGTGAAGCGGCAAAAGAACGATGCGATCGATGCCGAAGCGATCTGCGAAGCGGCGCAGCGGCCGAGCATGCGGTTCGTGGCCGTGAAGAGCGAACAGCAGCAGGCTGCGGGTCTGGTGTTCCGAACCCGTGATCTGTTGGTGCTGCAGCGAACTCAGCTCATCAACGCGATCCGGGGACACCTCACTGAATATGGTTGGATCGCACCTAAGGGGCCTTCGCACGTCGCGATGCTTACCGACCTGATCGAGGAAGAAGAGATGGCCAGCTCGCTTCCCAAAGCGACCCACGCCATGTTCCGATTGATGTTGGGCCTGCTAGCCGAGCTCAATGGCAAGGTCGCGGACCTCGACCAGGAGATCGCGCGACGTGCTCGCGAAGACGAAGTATCGCGCCGGCTAATGACCGTTCCCGGCATTGGCCCAATCTCCGCCACCGCGATCGCGGCTCTAGCACCGCCGGCCGAGACCTTGCCAAAGGCCGTGACTTCGCGGCCTGGCTCGGTCTCACGCCTCTTCAAAGATCGACAGGCGGCAAGCAGAAGCTCGGTGCGACATCCAAGATGGGCGAACGCACGCTCAGACGCCTCCTCATCATCGGCAGCAGCGCGGTCGTGCAACAGGCGAGCAAACGCGGTGCGCCAAGGGGTTCGTGGCTCGAACAGATGCTGGCTCGCAAACCGCGGATGCTGGTAACCGTCGCGCTCGCGAACAAGATGGCGCGGATCGTCTGGGCGCTACTCGTCAAGTGCGAAAACTATAGAGCTCCGGTTGCCGCCAAGGCGTAATCTTGGCGGGCCAGAGGTCGTCAGAGGTGTAGTCGGTCGAAGGAGTGTATGGCGCAACAGTCGGCGAGACGGGGCCGGAAGAACCAGATGTACTCATCGTGCCTAGAGCACGCATTTATGATTTGGTTCCGGTCCGCGAACTCCCATACGGGCCCGCAGCTTCATCGCTGCACCATCAGAGGCCGGACAGATGGCCGCATCCGACCACGTGCCGCA
Organism: Bradyrhizobium sp. 23AC; assembly: GCF_054863025.1. Lineage (NCBI taxonomy): Bacteria > Pseudomonadati > Pseudomonadota > Alphaproteobacteria > Hyphomicrobiales > Nitrobacteraceae > Bradyrhizobium > Bradyrhizobium sp. 23AC. The sequence goes on along the minus strand of NZ_JAVAYN010000005.1, from coordinate 287,787 downwards.
CGTCTTCAAAAATCGCTTGCATCTCGCGGGGCGTCCACAGATGAGTACACGCCCTAACAACGGCGGTCTGAGGCGGCTTCGGCATCCTGCAAGACTGCACGGACTTTGACACATCTACCGTATTTGTGTCAGTGCGCCGTCTCAAGGAGCTCCCGTCGGTTGGAGCGGCGGCGCATTAGATTAAGTGAGTTTGCAAGCGTACATCGCAAAGTTCAGAGAGAACACAGCTCTCCGCGGTGCTCGGACTAATCATTCATGCGCCGGGAATCATAGACTGAAGCACTTCATCGCGCAGATAAACGTAGTGGAAGAGAGCCGCGGCTGTATGCACGCAGGCAACCCAGAGGATGGTGTAACCCAGCGTGGTATGTATTCCCATGATCAGATGACCAAGACTACGCGCCTTCGTGATCTGGGGAGCGATGTCGAATCCGGGAAGGGTGACGGGGATCCCCTCAAGCCAGGTACCAAGCACGGCCGTCGTAGGAATCGCAATGAGCAACACATAAAGCGCGAAGTGGACGAGCTGCGCGGTTAGGGTCATCCATCGCGGCATCGGCTGCTTCACTGGCGCGCCGCCGATCAGGCGCCATATCAACCGCAGTGCGACGACACCAAAGACAAGAACCCCGAGCGTCTCGTGTATCCTTCGGAGCCCGTCCGCGGAGGCGGAATAGAGCGAGTAGCCATCGCCACTGCTCAGCACATAAGCAACAAGAACCAGCATGACCGTCAACCAATGGAACAATCGGGCGCCGGCGCCGTAGCGAGAAGAAGTGCTGCGCAAAGCGATTACCTAACTTTAAGAGCGCTGCGGCATTTGATGAACTGTTGCGCCGCGTTGCGAGAGATGTGAGCGCGGATTACCTCTGGTTCAATATGCCGGCGGACAACTCGTTGCCTTCCGCTTGGTCGCGTCCCGTTGGCGGCATTTAGCATTTGAACGACGCTGGTTGAAGAATGACCCTGTAACTGCGGCGCGTGAACTCACCTTTAGCCATAGATTCGATAGGCAATCGTTATTGCCGCCTCCGCGGCGTGGCGACGTCATAGCGTGGAATGCCTGCAGGCCCAAGAGACCCGCGCTCGCGCCTTCGGACAACTCGACTTGGCTCGTTCCACGACGCCGCTCGCTTACCGTGTCGCCAACAAGGCGATCGGCATACGGCAACCTGGATCTCTGGAGACGCGACGGGTGACATTCCTCGCCACGACGCCGTCGGTCGCCAATAACGGTCGTCTATCGACTCTATGTCGAAAGGTGATTTCCTTTGGCGGTCTTGCAAGCTCATTGTCCAACGCGTCGTCGACCGCAGCTTTCAAAGGGCGTCACCAACACGCGATCAGTTCGAGAAGCCGGGAGGCTCACATGCAAAGCAACGGCGTAATACCGACCTCAGTAGGTGGTAAGGTCGGCTATTTCGGTAGGCCATGGAAAGATGGTGACCGGTACGTAACGGCGATCAAGATTGGCGAGACGCTCCATGCCTTCGGCCCGCCCAGCCACAAAGAAGTGTACAACTTGATCGCGGCGGATTTTCTCGATCAAGCCGCCCGGTTGCAGCGCCGCTGACGTCACGCTTTTGGTGCCCTCAGGGCAACGCTGAATAACGTCGTCGAGGAGACGGATGATGTCAGGTAGCCCTGCAGCAATTCCACTTCGCGCGCTCCCTCCGGATGACCGCGTTTTGGCGCGGGTGCTCGCGGCGTACGTGGCGTCGGCCACAATCTGGCTTGTATTCGCCACGGCCGTGGGGCTCCTCGTCAGCTTCAAATTCGCTTACCCCGATTTCGCGACCACGCCGACGCTGTCGTTCGGTCGGCTGCGCGCGATACACACCAGCGGAACATTTTATGCCTGGGCGAGCCAGGCGCTGATTGGGCTTGCGCTGTTCGTCGCTGCTCGCAGTTCTGGCGTAAGGCTCTACAGCGAGCGCCTCGCATGGATCAGTCTTGCGCTCCTTAATCTTGCCGCGGTACTGGGCACGGTCACGCTCGATCTCGGGTTCACCTACGGCCAGGAGTATCGCGAATGGCTGTGGTGGATTCGTGTAATCCTTGGACTTGGTTTGATCACCGCGGCCTTGAATATGATCGCCACTGTCGAGCGCCGGGATGGCGAGCATATCTATATTTCTAACTGGTATACTATCGGCGGCACACTGTGGACGATTGTTATGGTCGCGGTGTCGATGTTGCCCTGGTATCAGTACGGCCTGGGTCAGGTCGCGGTACAGGCCTTCTTCATGCATAACGCCGTCGGACTATGGTTCACGCCTCTATCACTCGGTGTGTCCTACTATGCGCTGCCGAAGCTCCTTAACCGGCCGATCTATTCATATTCTCTAGGCGTCTTTGCATTCTGGACCAACCTCATCTTTTATCCCATCATCGGCGCTCATCATTTTGAATTCAGTCCACTACCATGGTGGCTGCAGACTACAGCTATCGTCTTCAGTGTGGCCATGCTCGTTCCAGTGTTGAGCGGCTCCGCAAACTTCCTTCTCACCTTCCGGGGGACTCACGAATGGATATATCGCTCGCCCGCGGTTTTCATCCTCGTCGGCGTCTACGGCTATTTACTGGGTTCGGCGCAAGGCACGCTCGAGGCATTTCGTTCGCTGCAGCAGCTTTGGCATCTGACGAATTACACGGTAGGGCACTCGCACCTCACGATGTATGGCTTCGTCACCTTCGCGATCTGGGGCGGCATCTATGCACTGTTGCCGCGCGCAACCGGGAAGTATCCCTACAACCTAGCGATGGGCATTCATTTTTGGCTGTCTGCCGTCGGTGTAGTCATCTATGTTGCGGCGCTGTCGGCCGCCGGCACCATTCAGGGGTTCGATTGGTTCCGAGGACTCACCTTCATCCAGTCGGTCGAAGATGCCGCGCCATACTGGATGTGGCGCTCCATCGGCGGCTCCCTGATGTTCGCCGGCCATCTAGTCTTCGCTTTCAACGTCTGGACGATGACCTACGGTAGGTCCTGCGCCGAGCTTGCAGCAGCCAAGACGGTGCCAGCATGAACAGGACATTGGCCATTTCTGGCGGTTCAACGCTGATCTACACTGGATTAGCGGTTCTTATGGGCGTGCTGCCGGGGATCTGGCTGTCGAAAGTACCGCCAACGCCGGGCCTTAAACCACTAACTCCGATTGAGGCGCGGGGGCGAGATGTTTATGTCTCAGAAGGCTGCTTCTATTGCCACACTCAGCAAGTACGTCCGCTCTCCGGAGATAAGCCGTTTGGCCGTCCGTCTGCTCCGGGCGATTATGCCTACCAGACTACGGAATTGCTAGGCTCGGAGCGAAACGGTCCAGACTTAAGCAATATCGGCACGCGGCAATCAAGTAGCATATGGCAGTACATCCATCTCTATCAACCGCGTGCAGTTGTACCGCAATCGATCATGCCGGCCTTCCCTTGGCTGTTCAGGACTGTGGGCAAACTACCTCCAGGGGAGAAAGCGGTGCCATTGCCGCCCCAGTTCGCGCCAGGGAGCACCGTCATCCCCAACGACGACGGCAAGGCGCTAGTTGCCTATCTGTTGTCGCTGAAGCAGCCCCCGCTCATTCCGACACAGTCCCGCGCTGCGACTGAGAGCCCTTCGAGCGGATCCCTGGGGTTTGACGCCACCAAGGGTGCTGCATTGTTCGCCGACAATTGCGCATCCTGCCATGGCGCGGAAGGCAAGGGTGTGCCGGGAACGTTTCCGCCGCTCGCTGGAGATGCGGTGGTTAACGACGCCAATCCCACTGCACATATTGGCGCTGTGCTGCACGGACTTAGCGGGCACGTAATCAATGGCCAGAGCTATGAAGCGCAAATGCCGGCATTTGCCGATCAACTGTCTGATCAGCAGATTGCTGACATCATAGATCACGAACGATCCTCGTGGGGCAATCGTGGTGCCTTAATCAGTGCGGCTGATGTCGTCGCGGCCCGCGCCAACGAACCATTGCAGAAGCAGACAACGACGCCGAAACAGGTCTCGCCGGTAGCGGCGCCGGCACCGACGTACGATGCTGCGGAAGGATCGAAGCTTTTCGCCGACAACTGCGGCGTCTGTCACGGTGCCGAGGGCAAAGGCGTTCCCGGCACATTTCCGCCACTTGCCGGCGATCCGGTCGTTAATGCCACTGATCCTGCCGAACACATCACCACCATGCTGCGCGGCCTTAGCGGCAAGGCCATCGACGGCCAGAAGTACGAAGTGGAGATGCCGCCGTTCGCTGACCGACTCTCTGATCAGCAGATCGCCGATATCATCAATCACGAGCGCACGTCATGGGGTAACCACGGGCCGTTGGTGACGCCTGCCGAGATCACGAAGCTCCGCGCCGAACAATAGGAGGCGACGATGACCGATGCGATTACGGCCTGGATTCTCTCGGCGCTCGGCTACCTCTGCACTTCGCCTGCGACCGCTGGTGGCGCTGGCGGTCCTAGCCTTGCCGGACCACTGCTCGGCAACGTTCTGGTGGCGGGCGGGGCCGGGCTCGTGACACTCAGCTGCATCGTGGCGGCGGTGTGGATGCTCATCGCCCCCGGCGAACGGGATCCCAATCATCCAAAATATCGGGTCCTGCATGCCGACCGTTAAAGGAATGCAGCACGTGTCCGATCCGCGCATCCGAATCTATCTCGACGAAGCGACCGATCCCGTGACTGATCAGCAGCCGCCAGCGCAGATAGCGCTCGACACAAAGAGCCTTGCCGACGGCGAGCACGCCCTGCGCATCGAAGCCCAGGACGCCACCGGCCAGGTCGGCGTCCGACGCCTCCGATTCCAGGTTCGCAATGGCCCGGGGATCACAGTTAGCGGGCTTGGTGATGGGGCCCTCGTTCACGGTACGCTGCGCTTCATAGTCAACGCGTTTGGAGCCGAAGAGCCATTCGAGCCGCACCGGGCGGAATCGCCCTCGCCGATCCCTGTTTGGGTGTGGGTGCTGAGCCTCCTGATCGTTGCTTGGACCGCCTGGTATATTGCAACGCTTTGGAACGTTCCGGCGGACTACGCCAAAACGCCAACCTACTCCGCGTCAATGAATCCGTTCAAATAGCGCGCCGCGAGGAAAGCAAGCTTAACGATGAGGGGCCTCGCCCAGTAGCCGGGATCAAGCTCACATGCCACGCACCATAGTCAACAAACACGGCTTCCCCGGCGTCAGGAAGCGGTCGGACTATACTAGGCGGCGAAAGCCCTACTACGCCCGCATCAGCAATGGTTGCGAAAACTTCATCTATAGCAAGAACTTCGCGACGGCCGAAGAGGCCGCTTCGGAATATCAGCGAATGAAAGCTGAAAAATCATCGCCGCTATCGTCCGAGGACTATCCGTCCGCATCCTGCGGCGAGCTACTCAACAAATAAGAGGTTTTATCATGGAAATTCGCCTCGGCACCAGGCGAAGTGACCTGGCCCGCTGGCAAGCCAGTCACGTCGCCAATCTTATTCACGTCGTCGAGCCGGCCGCTGAGGTAAGAATTGTCTTCACAAGTTCGGTTGGCGATAGAGATCGACGGTCGTCCTTTCAACAGTTTGGCGGAGTCGGAGCATTCACGAAGGAGAGCGAAGATGCGCTTATGCGCAAAGAAGTTGACCTGGTCGTTCATTCTCTCAAGGATCTTCCGACTAGATTGCGGCCGGGCTTGGTATTAGCGGCTGTTCCCAAGAGGGAGGATCCTCGTGACGCGATTTGTGGCGCTACTCTGGATCAGCTACGACCGGGGCTACGCGTCGGCACCGGATCAATTCGCCGCAAAGCGCAACTTCTCGCTCTATGCAGTGGTCTCGATGTTCGACCCATCCGTGGGAATGTTCCTCCAAGGCTTCGTAAGGCAAAGATCCGAGACGGAATAGACGCTACTCTATTGGCAGCGGCAGGGCTGTCCCGGCTAGGGCTGCTACATGAGGCCTCACAGGTTCTAGACGCTAATGTCTTTCCGTATGCAGTCGGCCAAGGCGCTCTTGCGGTCGAAGCTCGCGAAGAGGATACGGCATTCATAGCAGTGCTTAAGAAGATTGAAGATCGGAGATCGCGCACCGAAGTAGATGCAGAGCGCGCCTTGATGAGAAGTCTCGATGCTGGTTGCGGCTTACCCGTCGGTGTTTCCGCCACATGGGTCGCCGGGACATTAATGCTTCGAGGACAGGTGACTCATCCAGATGGCCACACGAAGATTGCTGATGAATCGGTTGGTCCGGCCGATCAAGCCGAGGCGATAGGCATACGTCTCGGGCGCAAACTTCTTCAGCAAGGTGCGGACGAGATACTGAAGACCGTACATCGTATCATGGAAGAGCAAACGCCAACCTGAATTCGATGCCTGGCAGGACGACGGACTCGGGGCCTGGCAGACAGCATGCGATTTCAGCGCGATCAGCTGCAAAGCCTAACGCTTGGCCCACCACCTAAACGCAAATCTGGCGAGCGCGTTTGTTGCCCAGCGCGCTCGCGCCCTCCTCCGCATTCGTGTCGGCGCGTCGGGTCAATCTTGACCTTGCTGAGTGACGCTGAACATAACTTTGTCAGGCTGCAGCCGCCTACATTTCAAGCGGGGCATATGCGCCTTGGCCCAAGGGTCATTGCCCGGAACACGGCGACCTTAATTCGGCTCGCCGAGCACGAACGTGAAGGGCACAACGAAGAGCTCATCGCCCTCATCATCGCTGACATGCAGAACCCAATCGCGCCAATCCTCGAGGCTACGCTCTCTTGTGAGGGAGTGTACGATACGGTTCGCACGATCCCGCGCTTCAGCGAGATCGTCCACCACGGCGCCGCGGCGATCGACGAAAACCTTCTTGGTGTTCGAGCAGTGGAAATATACGTGCGTCATTTCGACTCCTTCAAACGCAACCGTTGGCCACGATACTGCAGCGTTGCTGGTTTCATCGACGACGGGATGCCGAGAGATCTCGACCGGGTGCACCCCAGGCTTCACGCTCGGTTGTGAAACAAGCGCACTACCTCGTCACACTGGCAGGTAGGGCGAATCATCTCCCTTCCATTTTCCATAAGCGCCGCAGGCTATTACGATTTCATGCCGACGCTCCGCGACGCATCTCCGATAAGCTCCCGGTGCGTAGCTCCCCAGAGCAGGACAGTCCCAACGGCGGCAGAAAGAAGCGAGGCAGCGAACACAGCAATTTTTGCGGCCGAGAAGTCCGTGGCGCTTGGAAATGCCTGACCGGCGATGAAGAGCGACATCGTGAAACCAATCCCAGCGAGGGCTCCTGCCCCGCCCAACTGCCGCCACGTGTACTCGTCCGGCTTGACCGCTATGCCTGTGCGCACGGCCGCGGCGGCCGCGAGGAAGACGCCGAGCGGCTTTCCTAAAGCGAGACCAGCGACGATCGCGGTCGTGAGCCGACCATGGCCTACGAAGACGCCTGGGTTGATCGTCACTCCGGCATTCGCCAATGCGAAGATTGGGAGGACAGCGTAGCTCGATCGCGCGCCGGCGTATCGTAGCAGCCGATCGGCGGGCGACTCGAGTCTCTCATAAATTGCGTCGAGCGCGTGCAGAGCCGAAGTGGAGGGACCGTGCCTGAGAACTTCGCCCTCGTGCCGGGCCTCGGACGCTATGATGGTGCTCGCCTGCGTCATCAGGGCGGCCAAATTGGCGGGCGGTCTCGTCGGAATGAACAACGCAAGTACCACCCCGGCCAACGTAGCGTGGAGGCCGCCCGCGTATACGGAAACCCACAGCGCACCGCCCAACAGGATGTAGGGCGAGAGAAGGTAGACTCCAGATCGGCTCAGCAGCACCAGCAAAACTACAACTATCGCGGCCGCAGCAAGGTAGGCGGCATGGATCTCACCGGAGTAAACCGCAGCGACGACGACGATCGCGCCGATGTCGTCAACGATGGCCGTCGCGGTGAGGAAGATACGCAGCTCGACGGGAACGCGGGAGCCCATCACAGCAATCAAGGCAACGGCGAACGCGGTGTCGGTTGCCATCGGGACACCCCATCCGTGCGACCACGGCCCCGCAGGGATCACTAGCGCATACAGAAGCGCCGGTCCGACCATGCCGCCGAGCGCGGCCGCGATCGGAAGCGCGGCCGAACGACGGCTTGCGAGATGGCCCACCGTCATCTCGCGCTTGACTTCCAATCCCACGACCAGGAAGAACACTGTCAACAGCCCGTCATTGACCCAATTAAAGACCGGTATCCGAAAGGCTACGTTGCCCAAGCTCACGCCGAACTCGCGACGCCAGAGCGCCTCGAAGTGCGGCCCGATAGGCGAGTTCGTCAAGACGATCGCCGCCACGGCCGCGAGGACGAGCAAAATTCCGGCGGACGGGCCCCAGCTCGCAAAATCCAAGGCAGCCGTCCGGACTCGATGGCCTAGCGTGCCAAGCATCGCATCAACGAAAGAACTCTCGTCCCAGGGCCCGTCGTAACGCCGGCGGTTGATGTAGAAGGTCGGCGTGACTCTCACTCCGCTCGCGCGCGCGCTTGCGATGTCCAACTCCACTCTCGACCTCGCGCGCCGTACGGCTTCGCTGTCGCTAAGCGAGAGGTCGGCGTTCACACCGAGGTCGGCGGCCACCGCGAAGAGATCATCTTCTGTGAGCTGTGCCGATCTCGTCATAAGCTTGATGTGTGCCCACCAGAACGCTTCGGGCGTTTCAGCAAGCTCCACGATCTGTGCGGCCCGAAAGGAAAGGCTGTTGTCTGTGAGCGGCTTGTGACGGAACACATAGCAGACACGGTCGCCGAGTTGGTCGCGCGCCTGCGCGATGAGGTCGTTGGCGGCCCTGCAGTGTGGACACGCGTAGCTGCCGTACTCGACTAGCGAGATCTCGGCGTCAGGGGACCCGAGCACATGCTCCGTATTGTGATCAACCGGACGATCAAGTCGGCCTGATGGGAATACGAGCTTCATCACTGAGCCGGTCCGGTGTGTTCGCGCCTGGCCACGACCTCGGCGCCGCCGTCGCGGTGTTGAAGATTTGAAATACGCCACCATCGGGTGATGGCGTGTATGCAATCACGGTGTCGACGAGGCTGCAGGAGAGCCCAGCTGACTGCACGCGCGGCAGGAAGAGCCGCACCACGGTTGCGACACCCCGCCCGCTCTCTATCCAGACCGCGCCATCTTGTCTGTCGGCGAAGTGCCGGACCTGGGGAGTCCGGTGCCGCTACCTTTGAGCTTTGTCGTGAAGTATGGGATGAAGGCCTGCGACAGAACATTCTAGGGCATGCCCTCTCCGTCGTCGGCGACGAAAATCTCGACAAACTCTCCGGCCGTGCCGGCGGAAGACTCGATGTTCCGCGCCGCGACAGTAATCACGCCGCCGGTCGGCATTGCATGGGCCGAGGCGAAGTACAGCTGTTCCGGGTCGGCATTGAAGGCCCATAACTCAGGGGCGATTTCCGTGCGGACGGAAACGTCTGGCCGCAACACCCCGTCAAGCTTCCCCGCTATCACTGGGAGCCGACTGCCTGTTATAGATCCACCATTAGACTTTGGGCGCGGTCTCGCTGCGTCGAGGAGCTGCCGGCTAAGCAATGCGCTTCGTGTGATCGCTTCCTGCATTTTGTCGAAGATAGCCTTCCAGTACGCATCATCGCTCTGACGCTCGACTTCCCGCAGACCGCTCCCGATTACGGTGAGAAGGTTATTGATTTCGTGGACGAACTGCGTCACGTCCGCTATCCTCGCCGCCCTTGGCCCCCCGCCAGCGAACGCGCCTCGCGAGTCGCGCGGCGGATCGGTATTGCGCAAAATCCCCGATACCTCGCCGTCGGACCCGACGACTTTGATCTCCACACATCTAAACGTGCGGGCGCCACCACCATCGCGCACGCAGCTCATCCTTCTGACCGCACGCTCCACTTCAATCGCAGCACCGCTCCCGTCCACGAGCACGACCACGTCCTCCAGCAGCGGGCGTTCGACGGCGCCGGGGAATGTCTCGTCGATGTGCATTTCGGGATCTCCTGGCATCGGATCGTTCCGAAGTATCGTCGGCAACTGCGGCCACGGTCGAGAACGGGCGATGATGGATTTAGATTGGGCCAACGACGGTGGAAACGAAAATCACCTCTCGCCATGAAGTCGATAGCCGGCTGTTATCGGAATAGCTCTGCCGCGGTTCATCCGAGTTCTCAGTAATAGCAATGGCGCCGCGGGCGCCTCGTTAGCCAGAAGCGCCCGCCTACATCCCGCCGCGGCCGGAAGCGCGAGTACCATTACGGCAAAGCATTGCGAGGACCTGCCCCATACTTCGCGGTTCCCCACCCGCAAGGATATCCGGACGCCGAGGACGTCGGCGAAGCAGCGGCCCGACCGCTTCAGGCACCAATGCTAGTGCGCGCAACAAATTACCTGAACTAGCAGCGCCATCGCGCCGGGCTCCCTTGGACCACGAGAGCCATGGTCGGCCAGTGTCTTCCTTAAAACTGAAACGGACGTTCTTTACATAGCATTCGAGCTTGCCGCCATCGTGCTTTCGCCCGTCGTGCGATCGCGTGGTCCCTTACATGATTGTCTGCTCGTCAAACCGGCGGTTCTGGCTTGTAACGCCAAGTCTTCGCAATACCACACCCAGCACGTCTCGCCGGCACCATCAGCAGACTAACCAAATGGTGATCGGATGCCGGACCTAGAGAACAGCAATTGAGGTTGCGCGTGCCAACTTCCCACGATGACTACGTCGCGCCTCGCGTTGAAGACAACGCGTTTCTCACTCTGTTGATGAACGACGACAGCTGCCGCATCCGCAGAGACTTCTACCCCCTTGGGCCAGCAATTGGTGGCGCTTCTGACTGTTGCTTCACCTAGCGGTCCGCCAATAATGGTCGTCTATCGACTTCATGGCGAGAGGTAATTTCACTCACCGGCGTTGCAATGTCATTCTCCCCGCAGGGCTCAACTGTAACAGGATCTGCCATGAAGGCTCAACTTCGCATTTGCGCGTCTGCGGTCGCAATTGCGGTACCGATCGCAATTGCCGCCCCGCCCAAATCGTCAGCTGTCCCCATCATTAATACGTCCATCAAGGCGGCGATGCCGGCATTGACGACGAACGTGCACTTAAGGGGCCGACCGGGTCATCCCACCGAACCGGCAACGTACGGTCGCTCAGCTTACGACGGCTCTTGGGACCTCGTCTTTGTGACGCAACGAGGAACCTGCGATCCTAGCTACAGCTTTACTGTCGATGTGACCAACGGGATTGTCACGCATCCGAATCTCGTGAAGTTTCGAGGTTACGTCGCAAAGTCGGGCGCAGTTCGCGCTTCCGTGACGGTCCAAGGCAAATATGCCGCGGGTGCGGGCAAGCTGTTCGCGGCCTCCGGTCGAGGGACCTGGAGCGGCCACTCAGGATCGGCGCGCTGCTCAGGCTATTGGACGGCGCGACGCAATTGAAAACGCAACGTCGGCCCGCACCCGACTGGACACTGGCGCGAAAGCCGTCGCCGCTATGCGAGACGGAAGGGAATGTTCTTCGGTGAGCCGGGAACCATAATGGAATGAGATCTCCCAAACTAGCCGTCGTTGCGGTCTTGCTTAGCTTGCTCTCAGCCGCTTCCGACGGGACGATGCGGCCGGACACACCTCGGTCCACGAGCGAGTCCATCTGGCCGGGCCACGCCACGCCCCTCGATGCTAGTCGACTGGCGTTGGTGATTGGCAATTCAGCCTATCCCGATGCGGACTTTCCTCTTCCCCAAATAACACGCGATGCGGAAGCCTTGACAAATGCTCTTCGCGAGGACGGCTTTCTGGTCGATGCACTTGAGAATACGACGCGTCTCGGGTTGACCCGCGCAATCGATCGTCTAAAGACACGACTACATTCGAACTCAGTTGTGTTGGTTTATTTCGGTGGTTACGGCATCCAGTCTGACGGACAAAATTACCTAATCCCTATCGATGCGACGATCTGGAGTGAAGAGGATGTTCGTCGACAAGGCGTAAGCATCGACCGCCTCCTTTCACAACTCAAAACTTCCGGAGCTCGCGTTAGGCTCGCAGTCATTGAGGCCTCACGCCGCAACCCGTACGAGCGACGCTTTAGGACTTATTCACATGGGCTAGCACCCATTCCACCGGCCGAGAACGCACTTGTCCTGAGCTCAGCCGGGCCTGGAGAAGTAGTTGAAGACCTTGAAGGACTGCATAGTCAGCTGATGAATGCTCTTCTTATGCAGATGGAAGCCTCGAGGGAGATCAAGGAGGTCTTCAATGATACTCGAAACGCGGTGGTGGCTGCTACCCAGGGCCAACAGATTCCAGTTGTGTCATCTACGCTAACCGAGAGTTTCCATCTTTCGCCGGCGCAGAGCGGCGCTCCCGCGTACTCCGTTGGCTCTGCGGCTAGTGGTCACCAGTGACCATACAGATTCAGCCGGTTCCAGACTTAAAGCTCAAGGCTCTCTTCCCATGGAGGGCGCCGTTCAATTGCCGCCAGCTTTTTTGAAACTTTGACGAGGATGCACCGCGATGCCGAATAGATCCGTTCTACCCCGGCTGCCGCGCTGAATGCGATCGCTGAGTGCGCCCCTTAAAACCATCGTCGTTGCGGCGTACAGAACGCGCACGGCGCAGATCACAGATTACCGCTGGATGAACGAAAATCGCGCCCGCAGAGCCAAAATTCCCTGGATTTGCGGGACAGATGCCTCTCAGTCTCGTGCCCTGGGCGGATACCTGCTCGCTTGATTTTACTCAGGAGCGCTCTAAGCTAAAATGGCCGAGATCCCATAAGCCTTCGAGGCCATCATGCAGGGCGACCCCAGAGTCATCGAGTATCTTAACAAGGGGCTGCGTCACGAGCTCACCGCCGTCAACCAGTACTGGCTGCACTACCGCCTGTTGGCCAATTGGGGCCTCTTGGAGATGGCCAATGTTTGGCGCAAAGAATCGATCGAGGAGATGCAGCACGCTGACCGCATCACCGACCGGATAATCTTCCTCGAAGGCTTTCCCAACATGCAGGTGCTCGATCCGTTGCGGATCGGCCAGAACGTCAAGGAAATCGTCGATTGCGATCTCGCCACCGAGATGAGCGCGCGGGCGCTGTACCAAGAGGCGGCGACGCATTGTCATTCCGTGAAGGATTATGTCACCCGCGACCTCTTCGAGAACCTGACGATGGACGAGGAGCACCATATCGATTTCCTCGAGACACAGCTTGATTTGATCAACCGCATCGGGCTCGAACTTTACACCCAGAAGCATGTCGGTGAGCTCAAGACCGAAGAGCACTGAACTTTCGCGCCACACCGCAGCTGCTCGTACGCGCTCTCGCCGCGGCCGTGTGATGTCGCTGCGAGGCCGGGTCCAGCAAACGAGCGAGAGGCTGGGACCAACCTCCTTCCCAGTGCGAACGTACGTGCATCGATGCGACAGATGCGAGCCTCGCGGACTGGCAATTAGAGCATCCTAGCCTGCTCACTTGAGGCGGCCTGAAGGGCTACAGCCTTTTCGATGAACCCTGCACGTTCCCATCCGGTTCTTACTAAGACATTCTCGGGCGCGGCCGTTCAGCGACCGGTATCACCACAGACCAGGGTCGACACGATCGACAGGGCGCATCGGGCGCCGGAGCGATACGGACCTCGCTTGCGGCATGTGGCGCTAACATTGGCTCTTGAGTCGTCGCCCCGCGGTCCTCTGTGACTGGTGAGGCCGGAGCGACGGTGTTACACGCGTCGCCGCCCCGACTGCCGACCGACCCGCAGCGTCCGTTGGTATCGAGCTGCTGGCCCTTATGCAAAGCTATGCGTGGACTGAGATCAACGGCACCCGTCTTTCGCGAGCCACCAGTCGCGAGGCCCGCCGGAGCATAGACCCTGCAGTATGGCATGGCCTTGGGACGCGTCGATTGGAAGGAAGCCTCCATGGCGAAGAGACATTGCGCTCCTCGCGTTCGCAGGGGAGCCGCAATTATGCGATCGAGCGGCTATTCATTGGTGAAGCCTACAACCGGACAATTCACTAGATTCCCCGTCGTCTTCACCGGCCCTCCCGCAGGGCTCACCAGTAAGCCCGCCGCACTTTTGGATTCAAGATCGTCACCGTCAGTGATCAGTTTCCTTTGATCCTTCTCGATAGCTTCCTTGGTCCACTCGGCTAGTCGTACGTCCCACATCGGGGAGTACCCGGCGCTGATCTCAGTGAAGTGCGCGAGGATGTCGAGCGAAGGCCCCTCTCCCTTGATAGCACTGTTGATTCCCTGGCGATTCGGATCTTTCGCCCCCATGTTGCCATTCAAAATCGTGTAGATCACCTCGATCGCGCCGCTCTGAAGAATGTCGCTTTCCGCAGGCGCAAAGGTGGACGCCTCAAGGGTCGCCGACTCCTCGGAATTTGCGTCAAAACTAAGATAACGCAGGTGTTTTCCGTTCGCGAATCCAGACCGGAGTTTCAAGTCGACAGTGCCCTTATCAGGACAGATGCTTGCTACGGAGTCCGTCACCACGGAGTAGTCAGGGCTGCCGTTGCAGAATGAAATTTTGTCCGGCCCGACATCGAACGCGATGATCGGCGCATTGAAAACGATATTCATACTATTGGATACCCGCACCAGTGGGCTGTAGTGCGCATCCCCAATAGATCCGGCTCGGGCTGTCTTAGGAGGAAAGAAACTGGGCGCGTCCCCTCCGACCAACTTCTGCGAAGGTGAGAAATCGACCCGCCCTGATTTAAAGGTGAAGTTACCCGAGTCGTCCATTTCCGCAACCCGTGTGCTCTTCAGGTCCTTGGCATCAGTGAGACTCGGCGCCCACGTAAGTCCCATCTTTTGCGAAGTATCGTAATCGCTTACGTCGGTGAGAACGAACCAAACGGTCTCTCCCGAGGCAAGACGGCCGCGATGGAGCGGTAGCGTCACCACCTCTCGTACTAGGTCCACCTGGCCCGACGTAAGAAATTGCTTCGTGATCTTTTTGCCAGCAGCTGGATCGGCCGCTAGACTTACATGAGGTGTCGAAAACGACACCACAAACATCACCATCGATCCGCAAACGCATCTGACGAGCTTCGCGCTGGGCTTCATGACGCTACCTTCTTTGCATCCAGTCTGGTTATGCACACGTGACATTGACGCTAGTTCGCCGAGGGCCTGTCACTTTTTGAGTCCAGGATAACCTTGAACATAAATCCAGTCAGTCGCTTTGGCAGGGATGTGGCAACCTAGACAATCTGAGCGGAAGTCGGTTGAGGTCGTTTTCACCGGGTCACCCGCGTCAAACCAGGACCAGCCCCAACCGTTGCCCCACAACTTATTATCGGGGTGACTGTTTTTGCCGTCCTTCACCATCATGAACCATCCTTTAAGGCTTTGTTGATGGCTGACGGTCCCAGTCGTCATTTCCGAAGTCGCCGCGGCGTACACTTCTTTCACCAGGATCGAACCTTCGGGAAATTTGCCAGCCGTCCGATAAGCTGCCGCAGTTCCGGGCGACCCATAGACCACGTGCATCTCCTTAGCACCTTTGTCACCTGCAACAGACCAGCTCCCAAGGAATTCGTAGGTCGTTCGGTACTTCTTCGGGATATGCATGTTGCCTGCCCCGTCGACGAGTTGTTCTTGCGCAGAGGCGGCCTGGCTAGGTACGACCTGGGATACTAGGCAGCCGACGCTCACAGCGATGAACGATGCGGACGCTATGGCCGCACTTCTGAGAATTTTCATCACGGTTGTCCCTACTTTTTGATAGACGGATTCTCGCTGGGCGGCATTTTCTTGGAGCCACTCTGGCCGGGCGGTAGCGGCACCTGGTCGAGCAGCGCGTAGAACTGCGTCCATACGTCATCCCGTTTCGCGCTTGCGATGTGGCAGTAGCCGCATTCCTCGACCGGCCGGACTTTGGCAGTGGCCGCTTTCGGTTCGTGGTGATTGAAGTTGAAATAACCCCAACCGTCGCTTGCCTTATATCTCTCGGTGTCCTTGACGGTCACATCCGCTCCGTTGAACGCCCCCGGGAAAAATCCTTTTCCCGATGGCGCGGTACTCGAACCGTCCGGATTGGTGGCAGGCTGCATAAGCTGCAATTCCTTCACGAAGATTGTTCCTTCAGGGAAGACGCCCGTTTTCTTGTAAATATCGTAAGAACCGGGCTCGATATACACGTTATGAAATTCCGGGAAGTTTGCTTGAGGCGGGTTCAAAAAGTTGGGCGTCAGTGGCGATCCAACGTAAACCCATTCGTGAAAGTTTTTTGGCAGAATAAGGTCCCCGTCTTTCGTGTATTCAGGAAGATAGCGGCCGGTGGCGTGCCAATCGTCGGGTGGCGGAAGCTGTGGTTGCTGCGCGAAGGCTGCGGTTGCTAGAGCGCCAACGCCAAGGACCGCGGAAAGTGCCAGTACGGTGCGTCTCATGATCTCTCTCCTATGACAGCTCAATATTGCCGATGAGGCAATGACTGCATTCTTGCGCAGATGGTCTCATTAACTACGCGCAGATCAGACTAGGCGTGGATGCCCAAGTGCGAAAGCAACAAGGGGGCATGAAATCAATGCCCGATGGAAATGACGCACTCTCGAACTATCGATGTTTGATCATCGAATTTTTCTGTTCCCTCGCAACGCGGCGCAGTGAGTTGCGACTAATGGCCATGTCCAGTCCTTGCTGATGAGCTAGACTCTTTGCTCATCTGCAGATTGGGCAATTGAGTGTCCAATTCTTGTTGTTCCAAATGTCGCACGCGATCCCACCGAACGGGGCAGTGCAGTTTCTCGGCCGATACCGAGCCCCGATCACTCAATCCCTTTTAGCGTCGTCAACTCGCTCGCGGCTCGCCTCTGCCTACTCCGAGCATTGTCGCGTCACCGCAGCTTACGAGCTAATGTCCAGCGGGTTGGTGGAGGCACTTCGCGAGAAGGCATAGTGTCTCGACTGGCGACACCTCACCGCGCCAGCGCTGAAGAGGCCTCCTACATCAAACGATGGGTGCATGACACTACCAGTCGGCTGGCGCTCTTTGTTCACTTCGAACCGGCTGCCGATCCGGATCGCCCAGCTCTTCACTGTTGAACAGCCATCGAGCGGCTTGGACTATGATCTGGGCGGCATCTTAGAATGCGGTGAGCGACGAACCATCTCGCTGATCTTGCTGATCTGGTCATACAGTTGACTTAGCTTCCGGGACCAAGTCGCGACCAGGGGGATTTTGCGTCCGGGCGGCGTGCGCACCATGCAAACAGGACAGGAGGCTAGCCTAAGTTTGAGCTGCCTCGGAAGCGGCGCTCGATCATAACCGGAGGATTTTAAAATCATAACTGAGACGAGTGCGAAGCGCTCTGCGTGATGGGCTATGGTCGACCTATGCTCGAGCGACGGATAGGGAAGGTTGACATGGAAGATCTCGACGTATCGGCTGAGCGTCAAGCGAAGCATCCAGCGCACGGAAGCTCCGGTAATGGACATTCGTGTACGAACACACATTCGTGTGCGGACATGTTGTGCATGAAACGAGCGTTGACGACGTCCACCGCAACCTTCGTTAGGGGCGCCGTCAATTGTGCGGCCGAAACATACGAACACCATTTTCGTGGCTCTCTTGAGCGCCTGCGCGAAGAACAACGTTATCGCGTCTTCGCTAACATCGAACGCGTCTCCGGTCGCTTCCCAACCGCCAAATGGCGCCGCCTCGACGGATCGGTTACTGAAATCACGGTTTGGTGCTCGAATGATTATCTGGGCATGGGACAACATCCTGAGGTCGTGAGCGCGCTGACCGCGACGGCACACCGCTGCGGTGCAGGAGCAGGTGGAACTCGCAACATCGCGGGAAATAGTTCGCCCTTGGTTGATTTAGAGGGCGAACTTGCTGATCTGCACGGCAAGGAGGCCAGTCTCGTCTTCACCTCCGGCTACGTATCGAACCAGGCCAGCATCTCCACGATCGGTAAGCTGATCCCAGAGTGCGTAATCTTTTCTGATGCATTCAACCACAATTCGATTATCGAAGGCATCCGCCAATCAGGTTGCGAAAAGCGAATTTTCCGCCACAACGATCTTGGTCACCTTGAGGCCTTGCTTCGCGAGGCGGGAAGCCGCCCCAAGCTCGTCGTGTTCGAATCGGTCTACTCAATGGACGGCGATGTGGCGCCGATCGGCGCAATCTGCGACCTTGCCGAGCGGTATGGGGCGATGACCTACCTTGATGAGGTTCACGCCGTCGGCCTCTACGGCGCTCGCGGCGGCGGAATTAGCGAGCGCGAGGGTGTGATGCACCGCTTGACGGTGATCGAGGGTACTCTCGCCAAGGGATTTGGCTGCATTGGCGGCTATATCTCGGCGTCGCGATCTATTTGCGATGCGGTGCGCAGCTTCGCGCCCGGATTCATCTTCACGACCGCCCTCCCTCCACCGATTGCCGCCGCAGCGCGTGCATCTGTTCGGTATCTGAAACACTCGTCTGCCGAGCGCGAAGCACACCAACGACAGGCCGCTGCAACGAAAGAGGCGCTCCAAGCCGCCGGGCTTCCGGTTCTCCGGACCGGAACCCACATCGTGCCTGTGATCGTCGGCGATGCGGAATTGTGCAAGGCGGCAGCCGATCGCCTTCTACAGCGCCACGACATCTATATCCAGCCGATCAACTATCCGACGGTCCCGCGTGGGACGGAGCGGCTGCGCATCACGCCGTCGCCATACCACACGGATACCCATATAGCTGAACTCGCAGCTGCGCTCGCTGAGACCTGGGAGGCCCTTTCTCTTTACTGAGAGCCGTGATTGGGAACGCTCCCGCGATCGCCTACCCGGCTTCGTCGGCGGGGCGTCGGCTAACCGACGGCGCAGCGTACAAGGGAAGGGCGTCGGGCGTTACCGGTCGTGCAGCCGAGGCAGCAAGTTGGGCAATGCAACATCGCTTCACGTTTGTACAGGCGATCGCGTGGCACATCCTGCCCTCAACGTTCACAATCTGGCTCGCATCCGTTTAATTGGCAGCCCCGAAGAGCGAACTGGGCTGTTCTCCCGCACGTCGCCGCTCGAACACGTTTGTCTCGAACCGTCGTTCATTTCGATAAGCCCTCCAAATAAGGGTTCGTTGAAAACGATCACAACGAAACAACGGACAACGAGGACTGAACATGGATATTAGGCAGCGATCCCATCTACTGATCGAAAGTCTGTCCGTGGCGCGTGGCGAGCGCATCCTGCTCGGCGGGATATCTTTGCGACTAGGCTCGGGCCAAATCGCCGAAGTGACGGGTCCCAACGGAGTGGGCAAATCTACACTCTTGCGGGCGATCGCCGGTTTTTTTCCACTGAGATCCGGTCGCATGTCTTGGGTGGAGTCCGAAGCCGCGGATTCGGCGCCCTTGGCAGAACGCCTCCACTACGTGGGCCATCTCGACGGGCTGAAATCGGCGTTGACCGCCCGCGAAAACCTCGAGATCGGCCTGGGATTTTTGGGGCGAGACCGGCGAACCCCGTTACAGGCGCTGGACCGCATGGAGTTGGCCCACGTTCTCGATCTGCCAGTCGGTTATCTTTCCGCGGGGCAGCGTCGCCGTGTCGCATTGGCCCGGCTCTTGATCGTCGATCGCCCTCTATGGCTGCTCGACGAACCGCTAACTGCGCTCGACCGGCACGCGCGCGCCTTGCTGAAGGCTATCGTCGCGAGCCATCTCGAAAGCGGAGGATTGACGCTGGCCGCGACCCACGAACCTCTTGGTCTGCCAGAGACATTCCAAGTCAGGCTTGGAACCAGGTGATAGCCATTTCGCTGAAGTGCGGTCGCACCCCACGTAGCTGTTTGTCTCGAGGTCGGGAAAGAAGAGATTACGCTGCGCTTCCGATTTCAGTGGAGCGGTCTCAACGCAACAGCGATACCGGATGGGCACCATGACCCGTATTCTCCTCCTCGTTTTTCTTCGCGACCTCATGCTAGCCCGCCGCATCGGTGGCGGCGGGATTCTCGGTCTGGTCTTTTTCCTCAGTCTCGTGACGGTCGTACCTTTCGCGATCGGGCCTGACCTGCGTTTGCTGTCGCGGATCGGCCCAGCAATTCTATGGATAGCGGCACTTCTCGCGAGTCTATTGGGCCTCGACCGTCTGTTTCAGGCGGATCAAGAGGACGGTTCGCTGGACCAAATGTTCCTGTCGCCGGCGCCCCTAGAACTCATTGTTCTTGTGAAGTGCGTGGCTCACTGGTTTGTGACGGGGCTGCCGCTCGTTATGCTCTCGCCTCTGTTTGGCCTGATGTTGGATTTGGATGGTCCCGCCCTTCGATCGGTAGCAGCAACGTTGTTGGTTGGCACGCCGGCCTTCACCTTTCTGGGGGCGATCGGGGCGGCCCTTACTGTCACCCTGCGGCGCGGTGGTCTGTTGCTATCGATCCTCGTCGTACCACTAGCCGTGCCGGTGCTGATCTTCGGTGTCTCCGCGGCGCAAAGTGCCACAACGCCCTTTTTGACACCGTTCTTGGTCCTCTGCGCGCTCGGACTCTCGTCCATCGCGCTCGCTCCGATAGCTGCGGCCGCAGCACTTCGTAGCGCGGGAGAATAATGACGGCATACAACGATTGAGTTTTCTTTCAGGGCACCCTACGTGGAACGACTTCGGCCTTGCCCGAAGCCAAGACCGCTTGACCTCAGGAGGGCCTATAGCGGGGTATCGGAGTCAAACACAGCGGCAAGCCGATCCCGCTCGGCTTGGCTCAATGGTGCGGCTGGCGTGGACTGCTGGCGGCGCAATCCGAACAGGAGAGCGATGGCGCCCGCTACGAGCACGAAAGCCGGCATTCCCCAAAGGAGAGCGGTTTCCAGGTCGAGTGGCGGTTTCAGCAGGATAAAGCTTCCGTAACGCTTTACCAGAAAAGCACGGACCTGCTCGTCACTCTCTCCGAGCTTAAGGCGCTCGCGCACGAGCAGGCGAAGGTCCCGCGCGAGCTCTGCCTTGGAATCGTCGATCGACTGGTTTTGACAGACCAGACAGCGCAGTCCGGCGGAAATAGCGCGCGCGCGTGCCTCAAGTTTCGAATTGGTCAGGATTTCATCCGGCTGAACCGCCCTTGCCAAGCTAGGGGCCACGCTTGCGAGTACGATCGAAAGCAGAAGAATGCGACGAAGCCACGTCATTCGGCGGGCTCCGGCGCTGCGCGGCTGTCGGCGACGCGGAGGCGAGCCGCGCGGCGCGCGAAGCCAATTCGGAGGCGTCTATCGGACAACGACACCATTCCTCCAAACGCCATAATGATCGCACCGATCCAGATGCTCGTCACGAGCGGCTTCCAGAACAGGCGCGCATCAATCGAACCATCCGCGTGGCGGTCCCCAAGCGAAATGTAGATCTGCCCAAAACTCAGCGTTACGATCCCCGCCTCGGTGACGGTTGTCTGTCGTGTGGGAAAGCTGCGCTTGGCTGGCTCGACGGCGGTCACGTATGCGCCGCCCTGGCTGATGACCGTATGGCCAACGAGTTCGGAGTAGTTCGGGCCCTGCTGCAATCGAAAATTCTCGATGGTGGCTTGAAAAGGGCCGAGATCGATCCTCTGGCCTAACTTGACGGTCGCGATCCGCTCCACACCCCACCCCGTCGCCGCCAAGCCCATGAGTGTCAAGCCAAGGCCGGCGTGAGCGATCGCCGCACCCCAGGCGGAGCGCGGCAACCCGACCGCGCGGGCTAGCATAACCCGGCCGCCTTGCCCACGTGTCCAGATACGAGATGCCACATCGGTGAACGAACCGACGATGAGGTAGACGGCGAGGCCGAGACCGACTGCGGCGAAGACGGGGCCGCCTCGGATGACGGCAACGAGCACAATGGAGACTACAAGACCACCCAAGGCTGCGACCGTCACCCGTTGTGCTGCGCCGAGCAGGTCGCCGCGCTTCCAGGCGATCGACTGACCGAGCGGCATCAGCAGAACGATAGGCGCTACGAGCGGGCCGAGCGTTAAATTGAAAAACGGCGCGCCGACCGAGATCTTGTCTCCCGTCAGCGCCTCAAGCGCGAGCGGATAGAGCGTGCCGGTCAGAACCGTAGCGCAGCAGGTGGTCAGCAGCAGGTTGTTGACTGCCAGCGCGCTCTCGCGTGAAAAGGGTGCGAACACGCTACGCTCGCTCAGGGACGGCGCGCGCCACGCGTAGAGTGCGAGTGGCCCGCCGATGAATACGGTCAGTATGACCAAGATGAAGACGCCGCGAGCCGGGTCACTGGCGAACGAATGGACGGAGGTCAGTACTCCGGAGCGCACGAGGAACGTACCCAGCAGCGACAGCGAGAACGTAAGTATCGCCAGGAATAGTGTCCAAATCTTGAGGGCTTCACGCTTCTCCATGACAGCAGCCGAATGGAGGAGCGCGGTGCCCGCAAGCCAGGGCATCAGTGACGCGTTTTCGACCGGATCCCAGAACCAGAATCCGCCCCAGCCTAGGGTGTAATAAGCCCAGTACGACCCCATGGCGATGCCAAGCGTCAAAAAGATCCAGGCGATCAGTATCCAAGGCCGAACGTAGCGGGCCCAAGCGGCGTCTAGTCGGCCACTGATCAGCGCGGCTACCGCGAAGGAGAACACGATCGAAGAACCGACATAGCCGACGTAAAGGAGCGGCGGGTGTATGGCAAGGCCCGGGTCTTGAAGCAGCGGATTGAGGTCCTGACCCTCAAACGGCGCAGGAAATCGTCGCAAGAAGGGATCGGAGGTAAACAGAATGAAACAGAGGAAGGCAAGGGAGATCCAGCCTTGGACCGCTAGCGTATTCGCGCGCAATTCGTTCGCCATGCCGCGCTCGAAAATCGCCACCGCCGCTCCAAAAACCGCGAGAATCAGAACCCAAAGCAGCATCGATCCTTCGTGATTGCCCCAGACCCCTGCGATTTTGTATATAAGTGGTTTGGTGGTGAGTGAGTTCTCGGCGACCGTCACGAGACTGAAATCGGACACCACGTGAGCGTAAGTCAGTGCTACGAAGGCATAACCCAAGAGTAGGAACTGGGTGATTGCGGCAAGGACCGCGATTGAGGTAAGTGCCGAATCGCCCGTACGGGTTCCCCAGAGCGGCAGAATTGATTGAAGCAGCGCGACGGCGAGAGCTAAAGCGAGCGCGTAATGTCCGGTTTCGATGATCATCTTGTCGGTCCCATCAGCTGGGATGTTTCGTGGCGCGCGGCGCTATTGCGCTCGCGCAGATCTTTCGTTGCGCCAAGTGCCTTCTTGCTTGAGCTTGTCAGCAAGGTCCTTGGGCATATATCGCTCGTCGTGTTTTGCTAGCACGGTGTCGGCATGAAAAAGGCTCGGTCCTTCCACGGTGCCCTCGGCGACGACGCCCTGTCCTTCCCGGAAGAGATCCGGCAACAATCCGGTGTAGCTGACCTTGATGTCGTGCTTTAGGTCTGTCACCGCGAAGACGACAGTCGACGATCCCTGATGAGTAAGTGAGCCACGTTTCACTAAGCCGCCGATGCGCAGCCGTGTCCCTGACGGCGGCGCCTTTGCGGCCATTTCGCTCGGACCGTAAAAGAACACGATACTGTCACGCAACGCGAACAGGATGAGCCCTATCGCGATCGCCAAAGTGAAGCCAGCTGCGCTGATGATAACGAGGCGCCTGCCCTTTCGCGTCAAGATCTACTCCTTTAAATGAAGCTGTCTGGCGAGTTCATCCACGCGGGTCGACGCTTGCGCATCGCCTGCTAGCTCAGCCCGTGCGCTTGCGACAGCCGCCTCGGCCTTCTGGCGCTCACCCAATGTCACGTAAGACCCAATAAGTTGCAGCCATCCTTGAAGGTGATGGCCGTCCTTCGAGAGCTTCTCAGCGAGCTCCGCTACCATCGCGCGGATCGCGTTGCTCCGTTGCTCCGGAGGAAACACTGCAATGTTAGCTCGGGCTTCGCCGGCGTCGATATCAGGAACCGCGGCGGCGAGGCTAAAATCTCCATTGGTCCGCCTCGATGCGATCGGCATGTCAGGCTGGCTGGGAGCTCCGACCTGGAGATATGACGCGAGCGCGACGAGCGGCAGCACTAAAACGATTGCCAAAGCCGCCGCGGCGCGTCGCTGACTTCCACGACGGGACGCATGCGGCCGGCCCTCGGATGCCGAGTTGAGTGACGCGAGCAGCCGGCGCTCGATCTGGGCGCGAGTCGTCAGGGCATCTTCAGATGCTAGCAGTCCGCAGCGCACGTCTTCATCCGCTTCAGTCAGAAGATCGCGATAGAACGTCACATTCGGATCGTGAGCGCAAAAGGCCTCGCGTCGCTCGGAAAGCGACCGCGCAAGCGCCAGCACGACTGACGACGTCATCATTGCAAAAATGGCCCACAGCACGTTTCAAGACCTCCGTTCGTCCTCGCCACCGCATATCGCACCACCCGCTGGCATCGGCCGCCGTTGAAGCTCGGGCTAACCGACTGTGCCGTTTTCATTGTCCGGGCGGACTTTGCGAACAATGTAAGCGCACGGAGCCCTACGACGCCGAGACACGAAACGATCCTTCTTGCATCCATCGCGGAGTGCAATGGAGCCGTCATGGACGCTCCGCCTCGGCAATCGCGGCCATCAAACCAGGCCGGCTTGCGTCCGAGATGCCACCGACCAGCTTGTAAGCGATTGTGCCATCGCCCATGATCACGTAGGTCTCGGGAACGCCATAGACACCGAAATCGATTCCCGTTCGGCCCGAGCGGTCAGTGCCGACCTGTGCGAACGGGTTGCCGTGAGCGGCGAGATAGGCCAGCGCATTTTTGGGATCATCCTTGTACACAATGCCGGTGAGTTTCACGCCCCGTCGCTGCAGCGTCGGGTCGCTCGCCAACGCCATTAGGGCTCCTTGTTCTTCCCGACACTCAACACACCATGATGCAAACACGTTCAAGATTGTCACGTGCCCTCCCCGCAAATCTGCGCTCGACAAGCCGGGTGGACCGGATGTTGAAAGCCCTTCGAGCGGCTTCAGCGCAAATTGCGGTACTGACTTGCCGATTAGAGCAGAGGGCACGAGTGAGGGGTCTCCGGCCCCGAGCCGCACTAGAAGTAGTGCCGCAATGCCGCAGAAGACCAATAAAGGGATAACCACCCACAAGCGGGCCACTCGGCGTCGAGGCAGCCTGGCGCCCGATGATAGGTGAATTGAGGCCGGGATGTTGCTCATGCGCGACCACGCCGATCCGAGTGATCAAGAAGACGAGACAAGGTACGGCGCTGAAAGCGATAGTCGATAAGCACTGCTACAATCATTCCAGCTAGAACAGTGCCCGTCACCAGAAACGCCGCCATGATGAATCCGTCATGCCGCAACATAGTCTGCTCAGGAAGCTATTTCGGCAGGCAGCATACGAGCCATCACCGCCTCGCCATTTACCGCCAGCGTGATCGCAAGCCGCCGGGCTCGGCGTCGCATGATCTCGTTGCGAACCGCCATAACGTGGAGCGTCACGAACAAGAGCGTGTATGCGAGCGCCATAACGATCAGCGGCCATAGCATCGAGCCAGCAATCGCCGAGCCCTCCATCCGGAACACCGACGCCGGCTGGTGGAGCGTGTTCCACCAATCAACCGAGAACTTCACAATCGGAATGTCGATAAAACCCACCAGGGTCATAATCGAAACTGCTCGTGCCGCTCTACTCGGGTCCTCGATTGTCTGCCAGAGCGCGATGAGACCGAGATAAATGAGAAGCAGAACCAGCATGGAAGTGAGCCGTGCGTCCCAGACCCAATATGTGCCCCACATTGGTTTACCCCACAACGAGCCCGTGACGAGGCAGATGAAAGTGAAAGCTGCGCCTAGGGGTGCGGCCGCTTTTTGAGCCGCATCGGCGAGCGGATGACGCCATACCAATGATCCGAGCGCAGACACCACCATGAACGTGTAGGCAAGCATCGCTGTCCAGGCGGCGGGGACGTGGATGTACATTATTCGCGCCGTCTCACCTTGCTGATAGTCGGGGGGCGCGTCGAACGCTCCAAATAGACCAATCGCGAACGCGACGGCTGTCGAACCCCAAAGCAAAGGCAGCAGCTTTGCGGCAATGCGCACGAAGTTGCCCGGATTGCTATAGGCGCTAAAGCTCAGCTTCAAATTTCGCTCTCCTCGAAGCTACCCCTGCAGGCGGGGGGGAATTCGCTCGCTTCCGAACGCGGCTCGCGAAAGGACTCTGCTCTCGGGTCGCTTGCAAGCAGATGAGTATTGCATCACAGGAAGCACGGGTTCGCAAATTACCCTCAGTTATCATTTCAATGCCCGAAGGTCAGAGTTTAGACATATCTATCGAGACATCCGCCCGATGAGGTTTGATCCTTGACGCTGATTTTGCACGAAGCGAATTTGGCTACGCTTTGAGGCTCGGTGTTGTGCAGTCACGTAGTTGGCGTTGAGGATGTGGAAAGCGTCTGGGGATGCGCGATCACCTGGATAAGCGGCCTCGCGTCTGACGCATGCGTGTCGTGGTAACGGTCGAAGCACTCAACGTCTATCCGTGCTCCTGGCTCGCCGCTTGATCCGGAGGCGGCACTTATGATTACCTCGATGTGTAGTGCGGTAAGCTAACGGCTTAGGTCAGTAGAAGCGGTTCGCCGAGCGGCGAGCGTCTTGACCTTTCGTATAGGACCCTTGCTGCATTTGGATGGCTGACCTGTACCGGCGTTCAATTGAGCCGGCGATCGCGATCATCGTATGTATGAGGCTGCGATGGTCCTCCCCCCATCGCTGCCCACCTTGGGCGCCTCCCTAGACTTCGGCCGCTTGTGGCAACGCAGGCGGCCTTCTTTTGTCTACGCCCATTCGGAATTAGACTGTCGTTGATTCGACCAATACCTCTGTACTGTCACTTGATACCCGCGCCCAATGGCGTCAATCACACGACCCGTGCTAGCTGTTGATACGGAATGAAAACCAACGGAACCGGCCCGCGAGCAGGCAGTTGCAGGATAAGGTCGGCGGCGTAGCGCCCGACCGACCTTTCCCCTGATTGAAACGTGCGTCGCCGATCTCGCAAGTGTCTCTACTTCGACGGTTCGCTGCGGAGAGCCGGCCATGAAAACATCGTGGATCTCCTAATCTGGTTTTGGCGAGGGAGCCCGCCCGCGCCCAACACACAACTTGAGGCTATAGCCGAAAATCGGGACCAATCCAGCATGGCCGATTTTGTCCGCATCCTGCAGGCCTACGATCAAGACCAGTACGGAGGGAGTTAGGGGTGTCCGCGTAGCAATCGGTTTCGCGGGTGTCATGGGCCGGGATAGAAAATGCAGGCCACGGGACCGCTATCAAGGGTACTTTTCTAAACGGCCATCGCGGTACCACTGCCTCCTTCGAGAATCGGCCACGCATCTTCAAAATCAAACCCGTGACCGAACTCATGAGAACTATCTCGCACCAATCACGATAAGCACATAGTGGCCTATGATGTTGTGACCGCGACGATTAGGGACGCATTTCGATTGCACTCGCCACAAAGTCGCAAGCTCGGGCGGACGCGATGATCTACCACCTCCGAATGAATTGCCGTGTCTGACGAGTTTGCTCGGCGACGGCATAGTTTGCCTCCAAGTAGGGCGTACGGAATTATTGATTTGCTACAGGCCTGACTAGCCGGCGCGGCTAACCAAAGCTGCACTAAAATTGGGTTCAGGCCAAACAATAGGCGCTTGAAGAACAGTCGTTGCAGGTTAGACCCGCCGCCCGGTCTTTCTGGTCTTGTGTTTCTCCGTAGCATGCGCGCGATCCTGAGGGACATCCAACCAACTCGGGGGCGCGCACGACGGTTCAGAACTCCGAGTTGGCCATGTGAAGCTCCGCGTGAATTAAGTCGAAGCCGGGATATACGAAAGTCGCAGCTCGGCTCCGCGAAAGTTTATCCCCGTTTGGCCCTTCCTGTCAGACGCGCAAATGCGAGTGCAATTGAGGACCAAGGTATCACACGGCATGCTCACCTCCAGCCGTTCGTCGCGGATTCGGGCGAAGAAAGCCGACGCTCGGCCTAGTGCCCACGCAGAAACACCGAGACAATGGAATGGATGAAAGCGTCCTGAATGGGCACCCGGAGGTCGACCCCATGCGTCTAGCCAATGACGGTCAGTTGACAGCACGAACCCACTTTGAGCGAACAGGAGAAGCCATGCCAGAAGGCCCCCTACTACTTCCGACCTCCAAACTGGGAGCCGAACTCCACCAAGTCCGTTTACGGAAGAATTCGACGACGCTACGCCGTTCGCCGCGTGGCCCTGACGATCTGCAACAGCTTTCAAGATCGCAAGCGTTGCTCCCGATAACCCCGTCCCGAAACTTTGAAGGCGACCATGACTGCTCCATTTTTGATACAATTCGCCAATCAGATGGTCACCTCGTGGCGGACGTGATCCATCCCGTCGTTGAAATCTCTCCTTCCGACACTGTGGCACGCTTCAAGGTAAATGGGCATGGCATGACGGCCGAATCCTTGCGATTCACCGGACGAGGTAGAATCCAGAATCATTTTCGGGCCCCAGTCCATATGCTCGTGATGTACGAGAAGGGAAAGCGCGGTGAAGGAGAGACATTCGTGGAAGGTCTGCCGCGATCTGCGCTCCGAAACCTCGAGCGGAAACTGACATTCGTGCCGGCGGGCCACGAATTTCATGATTGGCACGAGCTGCGCGGGTCGCAGATGCGGCTCATGTACTTCTACTTCGAACCGAACAAGCTGGTGGACCTTTCTACGCTAGGTCTCGCTGAAGCATCGGCAGCTCCTCGCCTGCTATTCGAGGACGAAACGCTGTGCCACACCGCACTCAAGCTGAAGACGCTCGTCGATGGCTCTGCAGCAGACCTACTCTACTTCAGCAGCCTCGGTACTCTGCTCATACACGAACTCTTACGTTTAACTTGCGGGCTGCCCAGCATTAAACCTCAACTCCAAGGTGGCCTTGCACCGTGGCAGCAACGACTTGTCACCACCTACATTCGAGAGCATTTCAATGAACGGATACCGATCCGCACGTTGGCGCAGCTGGTGCGTCTCAGCCCGCATCATTTCTGCCGGGTATTCAAGCAATCTCTCGGGGTGCCACCACATCGCTACCAAACCAACGAGCGTGTTGAGCACGCGAAGTTGCTGCTTGCGGGGCGATCGGATTCGATGTCGGAAATCGGTCGGGCGGTGGGCTTCAACAGTCGTAACGCGTTCGCGACGGCGTTCCGGAAGGCGACAGGGATCGCCCCCGCCGATTACCGCCGGAGCTTGGTTCCTCGCATGAGTGAAGAATGACCTGAGACGTCGCTACCAGCTTCCCCAATCGGAAGATGGAGGCATCTCGGCGTCATTTTGGGATGAGAGCGATCAGGCTTTCGCTGCCTGTTAGCAGCTCACAACCCTGGTAAGGAAATGTATCTAGGAGCGACGGCCCAGGCGCAGCCGTTCTCGCGAGAGTCCCCCCAACGCACGTAAATCCTCAAGCCGCCAAACCACTTAACACCCACCAAACCGGAGATCTCGGCCTACTCGATGCTCCCATAGCCGCCAGCAACTGTAAGGTCGATTTGTCATTTGGCTCGGTGAGCCGGAAGACTCTTGGCGAAGAGAACGCACAAAACCCAAAGCCCGCGAGGCAATCGCTCCGCCACAGCGCTCGCAAACGCCTCTAGGGCGCTCCGCGATCTGGGGCGCCGGCGACCATCGATCTGACGAACTTCTCGCGGCCACCACCTGTGGCGTTCCACTCTGGAACTCGGGCGGTGTCATGCGTTGAATGACGTTCGCGAAGGTGATATTTTGCACACCCATTTGGTCGCGTGTCGGGAGAGTAGCACTAGTGGCGCAGCATTCTACTCGAACGCTTGCGGTAGCGGGGGAGCCGACTATTGTCGTTGTCGATGACGACAAGGATTTCCGCGACTCACTCGGAGCTCTCCTCAGCTCGGTCGGGTTCAAGGTCAAGCTGTTTGGGTCAGCCGCGGAGCTGCTCGAAGCCGACTTGTTCGCCGACGTGGTGAGCTGCCTCGTACTTGACGTCAGATTGCCAGGATTGGGTGGCCTCGATTTGCAAACGGAGCTGTCGAGAAAGAGCGCTTCAATTCCTATCATCTTCATGACTGGCCACGGCGACATTCCGATGTCGGTCAAGGCGATGAAGGCAGGAGCCGTGGACTTTCTGACTAAGCCGTTCCGAGAGCAAGACATGCTGGATGCAGTGACGATCGCGCTAGAGCGTGATCGAACGCGGCGGAAGACCGAGCAGCGGCTCACGGACCTGAAGTCGCGTTACGAGCGATTGAGCCCGCGCGAGCGAGAAGTGTTGGCTCTCGTGACCACTGGCCTAAAGAACAAGCAAATCGCTTTTAAGCTAGACGTGGCTGAGATCACCGTGAAGGCGCACCGCGCCCATGTGATGCAAAAGATGGGTACGCAGTCGCTAGCCGAGCTTGTCAAAATGGCGGAGACGCTCGGCGTAAAGTCGCCAGGGCCCTGATCGTTCAAGATGGCATGCTTCCATCAGCAAAGAACGTTGTTGCTTGCGCAACCAACGGATGCGCTTTGTCGCGCGCGGAAAGCCCTGCTGCTGCCAGTCGAGCGCAATGAGCCTTAAGCACGTTCTGATGTGCCAAAGCCGCCTTGAACTATTCAGAAGCTCCGCATTACTTATTCCAAACTATAGCACCGATTATTCCGAAGTATGGTGTCTCCTGTCCAGTGTATAATCGTCAATCCAGAGCCTTGCCATTACGTTACGCTGACTGCACGGTCACCCCGTGCGCTCCTTGAGATGGACACAGAACGAGAGATGCGGCGCACCGCATCCCCAGCAATCAGGTGGGGATATGTCAGCCGATATTCAAATTTCGCTCATAGATGATGATGAGCAATCTCGCACGGCATTAGCGGGCCTCATGGAGGCAATGGGGTTCACGATTGAGGCCTTCCCGTCCGCAGTGGATTTCTTGAGGTCTCCCAACTTCCAACATGCCTCCTGTTTAATCGTTGATGTCCACATGCCGCACATGACTGGGATCGAGCTGCATAGCTTCTTGATTAGATCTGGCTATGACCTACCAACGATTCTGATCACAGCTTACCCGGAGGACAGCGCGCGAGTTCAGGCTCTGCGTCAGGGCGTCGTTTGCTACCTGGCCAAACCCATCAACGAGCGGGATTTACTTGGATGCGTCCAATCCGCTCTGCAGCGCGTGAAATCGGATGAAAATTGAATGACTGACGGCGCTCGACCAGAATTTCGGTCATACTGTGGTTCGCGTTCGGCTCCGTTATCGTGAAGTATGGATTACACAATCGCTTCCTTTACGCGTCCGTGCGTACCTCGGAAGGAGCTCCGAATTCAGCAATAGTGATCAAGCGATCGAGCGCAAGAGCCGCAATGGCCTGGGACGGTGACCGAAAGGCCCGATTTCTTATTGGATAATTGGAATGGCGGCGTGATCACTCGCGTCTCTCCAGCCCGTAAGCGCGATCTTCCAAAGCCGTTAGCGAAGGCTTTCCTGGTC
The DNA here is from genome assembly GCF_054863025.1 of Bradyrhizobium sp. 23AC. NCBI lineage: Bacteria > Pseudomonadati > Pseudomonadota > Alphaproteobacteria > Hyphomicrobiales > Nitrobacteraceae > Bradyrhizobium > Bradyrhizobium sp. 23AC. Next base: position 256,379 of record NZ_JAVAYN010000005.1, on the reverse strand, counting down.
GACTGTATCGGCCCGCGGTCGTCTGTTGACGTAAATCTCGTGTCGTTCGGACGAAGTGCCCGCAGGTTGGGGTCTAACGATCGGGTTCGAACCAAGGTGGATTCGTCCCCACTCATATCTTGACCGTTCGGATGCTCAGCTCGAAGATCGTTGCTCTTTAAAGGGGTCACCGTAGATGTGGTAGCCATTAAATTCCCATAGCCCCGGCGACTCGCGATCCAAGAACTGGATCCCGCGCACCCACTTCACGCTCTTGTAGGCATAGAGGTTTGGCACCACCAGGCGCAGCGGGTACCCGTGCTCGGCCGTAAGGGGTTCGCCGTCATGCCGCAGGGCTAAAATTGTAGTCGGGCGCAGAAAATCCGCGATTGGTAGGTTTGCCGTGTACTTGTTCTCACCATGGACCATCACATGCCGCGCTTCTGGTCGCAACTTCACTCGCTTCATCAATTCTGTGACGAGCAATCCTCCCCAATTGTTGTCGAAGCGGCTCCAGCCGTTGACGCAGTGCATGTCCGCAGATAGCTCTGTCTGCGGCAGATTAGAAAACTCTTCCCACGAAAGCCGCAGCTGCACTTCTACTAGCCCGAATACGCGAAAATCCCACGAACCAGGACGAAAGAGCGGCACCGAGCCCACATGTATCACTGGCGACTTCAGCGTCAGCGACTGTCCGGGGGGAAGCCGCCCGGCGGCAAGCATCTCGCGCTCCCGTTCGCCTCGATGCTTCGATCCCACACTTACCTCCACCACGAGCTATAGTGCGTCTAGTCGGCGCACGTAATTTAAGCAACGGCGAGCCGGGTTGCGGCGGACACGTCAAATATTGGGTCTCCGAGCAGCAACCCGTCAAATAGCTGGTGAATCTCTAAGCGGCGAAGGGATCTTCACTGCTCGTCTTCATCAGCTTTGAGATCAGAACGACTTGCAGACTTGGGCTCAAGGCCAGGAACAGTCTTGCTAGTGTTGTGACGGAAAATATTAACTGCTCCGATCACTTCGTCCTCGTTGTCACGAATAGGAAAGACATTCACGAGAGCAAGAAGACGATAACCATTCGGGTGCTCGCAAATCACATCGGCGTTTCGAACAGTGCCGCCGTTATTGATCACCACGGAAGGTGGTGCGTGTTCGTGCGGCATCACTTCTCCTGAGGGATAACGAAGAAGGTGTGACCCACAAAACTTCTCCGAAGTTCCAAGAGACGGCGTGCGTCCCCAACCCGCAATCGCGGCTTTGTTGCACTTGACGACGGTCGCATTCTTTTCGAGAACGTATATTCCTACTGGGATGGAATCCATCGCCGCCTGATCTGCGAGAATGCCTTTTGCGACGAGGTGCCCATCGACGATTTCTCCTCGGAAATCGATTCTGTCGAAGTCACCTTCTAAAATCATCGTGCTTGTTGCGTTGGTTGCCATTTTCAACCTCCTTTGCGTACCCACATTGTTCATAGGACCTATTCGGCCTCACACTCGAATTTGGGCAAGCATAGCCTCGCCGGTCATTACCGTCGTCTCACCGTGCGCCGCACGATGTCTCATTTTGCGCCGATCGCCATTCGGTTGTTGTTCAATTAAGGCCACGGAGAGGCGGGTGCGGTGATCGGCTCGCCCGCTGGAATCGATACGCAAAGGAACTCTCCACGTCCGCCTTAGAAAGTGGCAGCCCCGAAGCTGGCACCCTCGCTTTGCCCATGTGACCGGTCTAAGATTGGGTTCAAAGGCATTTGATCGGCCCACGGGATGGTCATGCAAGTCCACTTTTCCACGGACGATATTGCACCGCGCGACCGCGTGAGGTTCTGGTGCGACTTTTTCGCGAAGCAGGCCCATAGCATCACGCCGGGCGAGATTCCGGATCCCGCTGCCTTTCGCGCGGAAGCGAGCGGATCGATTGCGGGCGAATTTGCGCTGCTGGAGATAAGTTCGGGACTTGAGAGGGTCCAACGGACGGCGGCCGACGTTGCCAAGGACAAGATCGAAGCGTTCTTCGTCCGCCGATTTCGCGCGCCGGTCATCTGGAGGGCCGCGGCACGCAGCACGCCAGTCGACCTGATTCATGAGCCCGGTGATTTCTGCATAAGCTCGACCGAATGGCAATTCGACGCGGAATGGAAAGGCCCAGCGTCGTTCGACATGCTGATCATCCCGCGGGCTGCACTCTCGCCGATTATAACCGGGGGCCGACTGGAACGCCCGTATCGGTTGGCCGGTGCCTCACCGCTCGGCTCGCTGCTCGGCGCAGCTATTGATGCGGCAAAGGCGCAGGCGCCGCTGCTCCCCAACGAACATGGTGAAGCCGTGCTGCGCAATCTCTGCGGTCTCGTGGCACTGAGCTGCAACATGTCCAACGAAGGCGTTAATCGGGGGCGGGATTCGCTACAATCGGCGCGGCTCGCGGCCGTCAAGCGTTACGTCGACCTGCATCTCGCCGATCCTTCCCTGACCCCCGCCAGCGCCGCGGCCGCACTCGGCATCTCGGCGCGCCAGCTGCATCGGCTGTTCGAAGCAAACAATGTCAGTTTCGCCCGATACGTTTCGCGCGAGCGACTGCTCCGGTGCCGCGACGCCATCGCCGACGCGACAGGAACCGGCCGATCGGTGATCGATATAGCTTTTGGCTGGGGGTTCAACAGTATGGCGACGTTTTATCGCGCGTTCGCAAGCGAGTTCGGTAGCCCGCCCACCATGCTGCGTACGGCATCGCAAGGACGAGTGAATGGCCAGGGCACGATAGGGAGGGACACATCGTGAATGTTCGGGGCGATCTCCTGCTTGGCGCGAAGTAAGACGTTGCTTGGCGCTAAATGAGACGACTTCGCAACTGCTTCCGTGTGAATGACGTCGTGACCCACGAAAATCGCGCGCCAATGAGATGCGTCAGGTTGCCCGACGCTTCTATGCGCTTGAGGGCTCGTATCCGATTGCTATCATGTGCGCGCCCGCACGCAAAGGAAATGACATCGTGGATGCTGTGCAGCAGGAGCTTGTCCAGAACACCTTCGCCAGGCTGGCGGCGATGCCAGAGGTCACCGGAGCGTTGTTCTACGAGCGGCTATTCGCCACCAATCCGAATTTCCGGCCGCTATTCAGAAACAACTTGCGTATTCAGGGCGTCAAGCTAATGACTATGCTCGCTATGGTCGTCTACAATCTACCGGCGCCGGATCAACTTTCGCCCGCGATCCATGACCTTGCCGTCCGCCATGTCGAGTACGGGGTTAAGCTCGCCGACTACGACGCGCTGCGGGAAGCGCTGCTCTGGACCCTCGAACAGGCGCTTGGAGAGGATCTCACGCCCGCCGTTCGTGAGGCCTGGACGGTCTGCTACGATGAACTTGCGGGTGAAATGAAGGCGGCTGCCGGCGTCTGATTGATGATCTCCCGCCTGGCACTAAGCGCCTTTTTTCTTCTCTGGAAGCAGTGATCCCGATATGTCCGCTCGGGTCTTGGTTGTGTGCAAACGGATAGGATCGGCGCGCGGCCGTTGTCGGCCGACGTTTATGACCTCGTGCGTAACAATCAGATGGTGTCGCGGTGCCCACCGCTGGACATTATAGCCGACACCCAATCCGCGTCCGCTGGTAGCCATCGAACGGGCATCCGGATCGCTCAGCGATATCTGCTGATCCGGGCGTGTTGCGCATCGTACGCGCACGACGAAGACCGCCTGATTGACGCATGCGCGCGAGAGCCGGGTAGTGCTATGATTGCGCTGCGTGAAGGTTAGGCAGCTTGCTGATCGGTGGGTTCGTCGGCTTGGCGCGGGAGCTTTCGTTCCCAGGACAGCAGTTCGTGCAGACGCGAAGCGGGAAGATCGGCGATCCGGGCGAGGAGGTCGAGCCCGAGCCGACGACGAGGTTGAACACGCCGGCCGGAATGCCGGAGCGGATGATGATTTCAAGCAGTTCGGCTGCGGAAGCCAACGCTTTGACCTTCAACCCGACCCAACGGAACAAGATGCTGAGCGACCCGCGAGTGAACGGATCATCGATCACAAATACGGTCGGGCCTTCTGAGGCTGGAACGCTAAGCACGCGAGATGATGGTAGATAAATCATGGTGCGATAAGATGGCTCAGCCCTACTTACATTACGCCGAGGAATATTCTTTGCGGCGCCGCCATCGCCGACTTGGAGAATGCGCATGACCATGCCGCGCGTCGTGCGCTCGCCCGTTTTGGCGAATTACAAGGGATTGGCGCAGCGGCGTCCTGCAGGGAGATGATGTCTGCGTCGAGACCTTTGTCGCGGCGCTCCCCAACGCCATCCAGAGAACAATGATCCTAACAAGATAACTCCCAGAGCACTAGGGGCCGTCGCCATCCTGGTGCTCTCGCTAGAAAGTTTCACTTCGTTAGAAAGAACCAAGTCTACGCTCGGCCATTGATACTTCGTTCCTGTGAGCATCCTATCCAAATGAATACTCTGAAGTGGTGATGCTGTGGCAACAAGAATGTCACCTATCCCGGGTGCCTCGGGGTACGACCTCGTGCCCCTGCGCGAGAGCTCGGATTTCACTCTCTACCGCGGCCGAAAGAACGACGACTCCTCCCCGGTCCTAGCTATTGCACTTTTGGAACGGCCGTCGGCTCAGAGCGTGAGGCGGCTCATGCAGGAATACTCGTTGGCAGCCCAACTCGATTCCGCTTGGGCTGCCACGCCTCTGGCCATTACTCGTCACGAAGGCCGGACGACCCTTTTACTCAAGGACCCTGGCGGGCAGCCGCTCGATCTGATTCTCAAGCGTGACCAGGGGAAACCCCTCGACCTGACTTGCTTCCTCAGTACCGCCATTGGGTTGGCAAGAACACTCGGTCAAGTCCATCAACAGGGCCTCATACATAAGGATATCAAGCCCGCAAATGTCCTCGTCGACAACGCCTGCAACGCATGGCTCACCGGATTCGGAATTGCGTCCCAGCTTCCGCGCGAGCGCCAGTCGCCCGAAGCTCCCGAGCTAATAGCGGGAACGCTCGCCTACATGGCACCCGAACAGACGGGACGAATGAACCGTTCAATGGATTCTCGGAGCGACCTTTACTCGCTTGGAGTGACGTTTTACGAAATGCTGACCGGGAACCTTCCATTCACGGCCTCCGACCCGATGGAATGGGTGCACTGCCACATCGCGCAACAACCTGCCGCACCCAGCGAGCGATTGGGAGCCGTGCCGGCCTCGGTGTCTGCGATCACGATGAAGTTGCTCTCCAAGACGGCGGAGGAGCGGTATCAGACAGCGGCGGGAGTTGAGAGCGATCTTCGGCGCTGCATGACGCAATGGCAGTCCCGGCGACGGATCGATGACTTCACTCCTGGCGCTCGAGACGTCCCGGACCGCCTCATGGTCCCCGAAAAGCTGTATGGGAGAGACCGGGAGGTTGACTGTCTGCTCACCGCCTTCGACCGCATCGTTGGCGGTGGCCGAGCGGAACTAGTGCTGGTCTCCGGACACTCTGGCATCGGCAAGTCCGCGGTCGTCAACGAGCTCCACAAATCGCTCGTACCACCACGCGGCTTGTTTGCCTCAGGCAAATCCGAACGCGACAAGCGCGACATTCCGCATGCCCCGTTGGCCCAGGCGTTTCAGAGCCTGGTCCAACGGCTCCTCAGCCAAAGTGAGGAAGACCTGCGCAAATGGCAGGACATACTTCGTGAGGCGCTGGGCGCCAACGGACTTCTCCTTGTCGATCTCGTTCCGGAATTAAGGCATGTCATTGGCGAGCAGCCGCCAGTGCCTGAATTGCCGCCGCAGGAGGCGCAGAAACGCTTTCAAAGTGCATTTCGACGCTTCATCAGCGTGTTCGCGCGGGCTGAACATCCGCTCGCCCTTTTCCTAGATGACATGCAATGGCTGGATGTCGCAACACTTGACCTCCTCCAAGATCTGTTGACGCACGGCGATTTGCGGCACTTGCTGCTTATTGGTGCGTATCGGGACAACGAGGTCAATGCCACCCACCCTTTGGCACGTAAGCTAGACGCGATCCGTCAGGCGGGAGCGGCAGTGCAGGACATCGTTCTCACGCCACTTAGTCGCGACGATCTAGGTAGACTGCTTGCAGATACCCTTCAATGCCAACTAGCGCGTGCCGCCCCGCTGGCGCAATTGATTCACGAGAAGACCACGGGAAACCCGTACTTCGCGATCCAGTTCATTTCTACTCTGGTGGATGAACGCCTGCTGACATTCGATTACAGCGCACGGCGTTGGGTATGGGATCTGCGCCGCATCCGTGCCAAAGGGTTCACGGATAATGTCGCAGAGCTGATGATCGAGAGGTTGAAGCGCCTTCCGGCCGCAACGCAGAAGGTACTCCAGCAGCTAGCCTGCATGGGCAACACCGCAGACTTCGAGATGCTCCGGATAGGCTATCAGGGCTCGCTTGAGAGCATGCACGACCTTCTCTTGGAAGCTGTGCGATTGGGCTTAATCTTTCGTGCGGATAATTCCTACGGATTCACGCACGACCGCGTCCAGGAAGCAGCCTATTCGCTTATACCGATGGAGCTGCGTGGCGAGGCTCACCTTCGTATGGGATTGCTCCTCGCCAGGCACACGCCCGCTGAAAAACGCGAGGAAGCCATATTTGAGATCGTCAATCAACTCAATCGGGGCTCTCATCTCATCAACTTTGTAGAGGATCGCGAACGCGTCGCAGAACTTAATTTGATCGCCGGCCGACGTGCGAAACTCTCGACGGCATACGACTCAGCGCTCAAATATCTCAGAGCCGGCAGAGCCCTGCTTGCAGACGAGACGTGGGAACGAAATTACCGGCTGATCTACTCAATCGAATATCTGACAGCAGAGTGCGAGCTGCTGGCCGTCACGGTTGGCCTCGCCGCCGGGGATCCGCTCGTGGAAGTGCAAGAAGAGTGCGAGAACGGCTTGGCATTTGCTAGGCGGGTGCGTTTTGGCCTTGTCATAGAACGCTGCGGAGCTCAACTCGGTCTGATCCTCACCTTGCGCGGGTTAACTGCACAGTTCGGGTGCCTGGATCATGAGGAATACGGCGAACTGGATACCGAACGCCGCTTGGCTAACAGCCCCGATCCCGATCTGCTGCTCGCCGAGTTCCATTACTGGACGCGAAAGCTGCAGGCGCATTTCTTGGCCGGAGACCTTGCGGCGGCGGTCGACGCCTCGCTGCACGCGGAACCTCTGCTTTGGACGTCGGCGGCGACGTTCGAGCTCGCGGAGTATCGATTCTATGGCGCGTTGGCGCACGCGGCGGTCTGGGTTCACGCCACACCGGAGCAGAGATCGTTGCATTTCGATTCTGTGCTGGACCATCACCGTCAGCTCCAAGCGTGGGCGGAGGTCGACCCCGACACTTTTGAAGACCGCGCTGCCTTGGTCGCCGCCGAAATCGCCCGCATTGAAGGCCGGGTGCTGAACGCTCAAGAGCTGTACGACCAGGCCATCCGCGAGGCTCACAAATGTGGGTTCGTACACAACCAGGCAATTGCCAACGAGATTGCTGGGCGGTTCTACGCGGAGCGCGGCTACGAGGAGATTGCGGCCACCTATTTGCGGGCGGCGCGGGCCTGCTATCTACGCTGGGGGGCGGACGGGAAAGTTCGCCAACTCGAGGAGCTTCATCCGCATCTCACAGTGGGCAAATCAATCTCGGGTTCCACGGCGACGATGGTGACACCCAACGAGCAGCTTGATTTGGCTACCGTAATCAGAGTCTCGGAAGCGGTATCGGGAGAGATTGTTTTCGAGAAACTGGTCAACACGCTCATGAGTCTGGCAATCGAACATGCGGGTGCCGATCGAGGTGTCTTAATTCTGCCGCACGGCGGCAACTATGAAATTGAAGCAGAGGCTACAACCAGCAACGGTAACGTGAACGTTGTCCTGAAACAGGCACGCGTCACGGCCGCGGATCTGCCGAAGTCTGTGTTTCACTACGTTCTTCGAACTAAAGAAAGCGTTCTCCTGCACGATGCTGCCGGTCAGAGCTCGTTTTCGACGGATGTTTATATTCGCGACCGCAGCTCACGTTCGGTGCTCTGTCTCCCGATACTGAAGCAGACCAGGTTAGTCGGGATGCTGTACTTGGAGAACAACCTCGCGACGGGCGCGTTTACTCCTGCTCGAATGGTGGTCCTCACACTCCTTGCTTCCCAAGCGGCTATCTCAATTGAGAACGCCGGCCTGTACCGCGAACTAGCTGAGCGGGAGACCAGGATCCGACGGCTGGTGGACGCCAACATCATCGGCATTTTCGTCTGGGATTTTGAGGGTCGGATCATCGATGCCAATGAAGCCTTTCTCCGCATTGTCGGATATGACCGCGACGATCTCGCCTCCGGTCGACTGCGCTGGCGGGACCTGACGCCCACCGAATGGCGTGATGCCGACGACCGGCGAGTAGCGGAGCTGGACGCGACCGGAACCGCGCAACCCTATGAGAAGGAGTACCTCCAGAAGAGCGGCAGCCGAGTGCCCGTGCTGGTCGGGGCAGCGACGCTCGGTGAACGACACGAACAGGGCGTCGCCTTCGTGGTCGACTTAACCGAGCGCAAGCTGGCGGAGGAGGAAATGCGCGAGAGCGAGCGACGTTACAGTGAGATGCAGATGGAGCTTGTGCACGCGAATCGAGTCGCAACAATGGGCCACCTGTCCGCTTCGATCGCCCATGAAGTTAACCAGCCAATTGGGGCGACACTCAATAATGCCTCCGCCGCGTTGCACTGGCTGAGCAAAGAACCGGCGGATCTAGAGAGCGCGCGGCAGGCCCTCAACCGGATCTTTGCAAATGGCAATCGCCTCAGCGAAGTAGTCGGCCGGATGCGCGCTCTCTTCAAAAAGGCACCTCTCCGCAACGAAGACGTGGACATCAACGCAGCAATCCTCGAGGTCATCGCCCTGACCCGTGGTGAAGCCATGAAGAATGGCATTTCGGTGCAATCACACCTCGTGGATGGCTTGCCGCTCATTCAAGGGGATCGGGTGCAGGTGCAACAAGTGATCATGAACCTGATCATCAACGCGGTCGAAGCCATGAACACGGTCTGTGAGGGGATGCGAGAACTAGTGATCACCACTAGCAAGAGTGAACCGGATGGCGTGCTTGTGGAAGTCCGGGATTCGGGTCCCGGTCTGAGTTCCCTGGACCTCGAGCGCGTCTTCGAGGCCTTCAATACGACCAAGCCTAGTGGTTTGGGGATGGGTCTATCCATCTGCCGCACCATCGTCGAAGCGCACGGGGGACGACTGTGGGCCGCCGCCGAACCTCGAGGCGCAGTTTTTCGATTCACGCTGCCCTCACAGTCAAATCGAGCGGCGTGAACCGGCAACAAGGAGCGGGTTTCCTTGGCGTGACCTCGTTCGCGATTCCAAGCGCCCCCGTAGCCCCGGCGACAGAGTCGCACCTAGTATCACCCTCGCCCGCTGAGCAGGCTTGGTGCAACAACCGGTGGTGATCTTACACTGGAAAGCCTCTCCTTTGATTTCGAGTTCAATGGCGCCGCCCTCCACTAACCGATCTAACTCCAAACGACCGCGGATTGTTGGAGCAATTGGGTAAACCGGTGATCGCGACTGTTGAGGTAGTGGGCACGCCAGGACGCGAGCACCACGAAACAGAACTCAACAAACCCGCAAGAATGATAACGCCATAGCAAGAACTGCGCTTAACGCCACGATCAAGCTACTCTATCTATTGCCAACAAGAAACCATCGGACACCGCAGCGCCACGGACAATCAGGATGCGCACCATGTTCACTGCGCCAACTGCATCGCCCGCGGGCGCCGATGTTAACGTCAATAACACCAAGTGTTATCCCGACGCTTGTGCGGCTACTGCACTTCTGACCGACAGGAGCCAAACGCTCAGGCCGTGGAGCTAGACTGGACGATGAAATACGCCGACAGCGGAATTTCCAATGCGAAACTGACGTTTGATTTCGCCCTATCCAGTGCTGGCAAGCGACTTCGCTGCTCGGCATGGCTTAACACCCTCTTGCCAGGAAGGACACTATGGAAATCAAGAACGTCGCCATCCACGATTTCGCATGACAGGCAGCGACATCAACTGACCAAACATTCGATGAATCTAACGAGGTCGACATCTGAGGTCGCCATCAGCGCATCGAGATTGGACCGAGTCAATGCAGAGTCTGTACGATCGAACCCGTTTTTCGGACCCGCGGATTACGCTGACGTCATGGCCCGCGACGTTAGTCGGAAGCAGCGTCAGCGAGAACACTTCCCCCAATATGCAGGCCGAGAATTCCGAGCTGGTGCACAATAGGTTTGTAGGCAACTCCGCGACAGACACTTTGGCCATCGCACCTCCCCACCATGGCAACGAACTGGAATGGTTCGAACCATGGCAGATCTTTCGGGTGTGAGCATGCATATGCAATTTCATCAGGTGCGATACTTCTTGGCCCTCGCGAGGACGCTCAATTTCACGCAAGCCGCGAAGCAATGTAATGTAACCCAGCCGGCACTGACAAAGGCGGTCCACAAGCTGGAGGAGGAGCTCGGCGGCGCCTTGATTCACCGTGAACGTCGTTTCACCCAGCTCACCGAGCTCGGCAAAATGATTTTGCCGACGCTGGAGAAGGTATTCGTCGCTGCGGAGGCGGTAAGCCATCAAGCGCGAAGCTATCAAAAGAAGACAATCGCCCGGCTCAAGATCGGGCTGGCGCCGTCAATTTCCGCTACACTGATTACGGAATTGCTCCTGGAACTCGCCAAAATCATCCCTGAGCTTCGATTCGATCTGCGCGAAGCCGATGCCGACGAGCTCGTCGCGTTGCTTTTGGACGGCGAAATTAATGCGGCCCTTGTCGGCGACACTGTGGAGCTACCCGAGCGGATCGACCGTTGGCCGCTCTTCGAAGAGCGGTACGTGCTTGTCCTGTCTCGGGAACATGCGATGGCGCGGCAAACCGTCATCCCGGTCCAAGACTTGTGCGAGGTGGTATTTCTCGAAAGGCTCGGATGCGACGTCGTGGGCAGATTCATGCGGGAGTGTTTTGTCGACCATCCTGGGCCTAAGGTTGTGCACACCAGTGATCAGGAAAGGCATCTTCAGCAAATGGCATCAGCCGGTTTTGGAGCCATCCTCGCCCCAGAGCACGCTCCCAGGCTGCCGTCGCTCGCTGCTATTCCGATTGAGGGCGACCCAGTTCGGCGGGAGGTGCAGCTCTTGGCCGTGGCGGGGAGGCAATATTCGCCGGCGCTTGACGCGTTTATAAAGACTGTCCGTGCTCGCGACTGGACGAGTACGTTGGAAACGCTCCGCAACTCATCTGCCCCTGCCTCAAACAACGATAAAGTTCGGAACGTTGACGAGCAACGTGGCGGTGCCTTATTTGAGTCACGAATCCAGGCAGATCGCCCAAGAGATTCTCAGACAACTCGGAGCGAAGACCTGGAAGCGCGGCTATCCCGGCAGCCGCATTCAATAGAGCGACGGTGACTGCACGCGAGACTCACGATGTGGTCATGGCTGTTGCCATCACGATCTCCGGGCCGCTCCTCAGAATGAAGGCCTTCTAGTGGCGCGATCCTCGGGGCGGCCCCGCTGACGCGCAGACAAGTTCCCGACTCCATTTGTTTCATGATCCCCGCTTGGGCAGATCCGCGGCACGACTGAAGATCAAGTCACGCCGCTTATCTTGAAGGTCGCCCTGGCAGCCTAGGGCTCAACTATGCAAGAAACGGCCCTGAACCACGCACGCATGCCCGATCAGTCCCATCAAGTTGATGCGGCTTACGGTACGACGTGGCGAAGTTGGCGTCGTTCGTCTCTGCTTTCTTCTTGGTGGCTTGCTTTCTAGCTATCTGCTGCAAATCAGGCACAGAGCCCTGCTTGGTACACCTCGACCTTAGGCGGCCGCCCCACTGCGTTGCCGCAGTCTGTGTGTCGAGCGATATCGCACTTCTCTCAGGGACTCTGTTGCGTGGCTGCGAAATTGCTCGTCTTTGGGAAAGAGAGGTTCTTTCCCGCCGGTCACACTCTGATCGAGTGTAGTCAGGTCGGTAGAAGGGTCTTCGGAACAAACAGTCCCTGGTAGATAAGAGGGTTGCGACGGGGATTCGCGACCGTCTCCTGATGCACTTAGGGGAGACAGGAGGGCGATAATGAAGTGGTTGTTGCAGAAGTCGCCTCGATCGGTAACCCTCTCGATGCGTAACCCTCAACAGCAGCACAACGATACACTCTCCGGGGATGCAGCTGATGGGCAACTCACGGCTTTAGGCATTGAGCAGCATGGCAATAATGACCGTCTATCGACTCGATGGCGAGAGGTGATTTCCATCGCCGACGTTGCAAAGTTATTCTCGCTGGGTAGTCCAACACGAAAAGGAGCTACCATGAAGACTCAAGTCCGCACCCTCGCGGCTGCGCTCGCAATTGCTGTTCCTATCGCCATCGTCTCCACGGCTGAATCGTCGGCCGCGCCGATCAATGGCACATCCATTAAAGCGGCGGTACCTACCGGAACGACGGACGTGCGCTATCGGCGGAGCCATCCCTTCCCTCAGCACTGGGACTACCCCGCCTATTATTCGAGCTGGGGCTATCCCGCCTATAGTTCGTATTGGGGCTATCCGACCGATGAGTCATACGATGCGGCCTACGGTTACGGATATTACAGGTCACGTTGCCTGCCCGGACCGCGTGTCGGCGCATTTGCGACGGCACCCTGGACTGACACACCGACGTGTCCGCCGTATTGATAAGAATCTCATACGCTTCCGAAGAGCTGGGCGTACATGCAAGGAGGTTAATGCGGCCTCCAGGCAACCCGAGATCGGATCACCGCCTTCGAAATCCAATGTATTGATGCTTACATCGGGGCCTTCCGAACTATTACTGCCCCAACTCCTCATGCGACTGGTGGTGGCTAGGGCGAATTGTGACAGCAAAGCTTGGCAGCGCGCGGCTCCTAAAGCCGCCGCTAGCCGCGATGTTTTTGAGGCGTTAGCGTTCTTCAGCTATCCGCGCCTCGCCCGCTGGGACGTTAGCAGTAATGCTTCGAGGGGCCGGATTATTTCCGGTTAACCCTCCTAGATCGATATCGCTTCTATGATGGATGCGGACCGCCCCCGCCTGAGCTCGCCGATTGCGGAGGTGGAGCTGCTAAGCCTCCGCATGTTGCCGGACTTTGTTCGTTGCGCGGCCACGGGCCGCTTGCGCAGGCATCAGGTGATCGAAGGAGCAGCACGCCCTTTGTTCGCCGAGTAACAGCCCAGAAATTCTTCGCCGGCGACCGACGAATTGCTTCCTGAAGGTGGGCCACAGCAAGAGTGACTGGAGCCGCCTGGACCAACTCCTCGATTGCCGCCACGACGTGCTGGAACATTCTCGCTAGGGTAGTCCTCCGCCAGCGGCCGGTTCAGTTTCCGGAGATGGTCGCGATAAGCCCTTTGCGTACCGCGTGCCTCTGCCAGCCATGTGCTGAGGCATTGATTATCCATTTTTTGCATCACGCAAAGCATCAGATTGCGTGGTTTGCCGCCCGCACGCTGAACATGATCTCGATGCTATCGTCATTTTGTTAGAGTTGGACGCCACTAGGCCGCGGCGATGTCTGCCTCGAGTCATAACCGCCGTCCGGAAGGTAGGCCGGTTGCTTCCAGTCTACCCCGATAACCTGACCTAAACTTCAGCATCGCGACCGGCCGGAACGGGCCAGAAGCAGCCCCTTCCCTCAGGAGTTGTGTGTCTCTGTCCGTCGATCGCATGCGTCATCGCCGTGCACTACGTCCCCGGCGGAATCTGAAGGCGATGAAGAGAAGATTGAAGATACGGCGAAGTGGCCAGGGCAACCGCAGCAGCAACGCCGCGCGACGCAATCGCCGCCCGAATTGAGGTCCATGATAAATGGTTATCGGATAGATAGTCACACGGCATTTCCCTTTCTCGGGCGGCGGCGGCATCCTCCACCCAATTCGCAGTATGCAATTAAGGCCGCTGTGCTGTAGCACGCGGCATCGGGCGGTTCGGTCGGGGTGGGCCATGAGGCACGCGCGATGATCGACAGTCGACAACAGGAGGTTAGAAATGCCAGTCCAGAAGCCAGTTCTCACGGCGCCCAAGGGCGGTCAGACGGTGACCTTGAGCAAAGGCTCAACCATTGAGTTGAAAGTGGAGAGCGGCCAATCCGGAGGCGACTATGGCGCTGTCCTGTGGAACGTGCGAGCCGGCGAGGAGCCGCCGCTGCACACTCACTCGCGCGAGGACGAGCTAGTCTTCGTGGTTCAGGGGCAGCTCATCGCGCGGGTTGGCGATACCCGCGTCGAGGTCGGGCCGGGCGCCTACGCGGCTCTTCCCCGCGGTGTGCCGCATACGATCGAGGTGGTCGGCGACCAGGCGACCCTGCTCGTCAGCTTCGTGCCCGGTGGGTTGGAGCGCTTCTTGGTCCCGAAGGACGGCAAGGAGCCCAACCCAGCCGATTTCGGCATAGCGCTCGCCTAGAGCTTAATCGGGAAAAGTGCAGCGGTTTTGATGCGGCTGGTGGCATTCCTCGCGACGGCATCACGCGACACGGCGGCAATGACGATCGTCTATCGTCTCTATGGCGAGAGGTGATTTCCCTCGGCGGGCGTTGCAAGGTCACGCTCCAAAGCATCGTCGCACCGACATTCGATGCCGCCACCGAGACGCTGCGAGATTGAGACGCCAGGAGGCTCGACATGCAAAGCAAGGACGTAAAGGCGACCTTGAATGGCAAAGAAGCCACCTATTTCGGCGTGCCATGGGAAGATGCCTACGGATACGCGCAGGCGATCAAGGTTGGCGACACGATCCATGTCTCCGGCCAGCTCAGCCACGACGAGAAGGGGAACCTGATCGCGCCTGCTTTTCTCGATGAATCCGGCAAGCCGGCGGACTTCTCGATGATGGAACAGCAGATGCGGGTGACCTACGCCAATGCGGTGAGGCTCTTGGCGCGCTTCGGGGCAACGCTGGACAACGTCGTCGAGGAGACGCTCTACGTCCTCGATGTCGACGCCGCATTCGCCGTCGCGGGCAAGGTACGCAACGAGGCCTACGGCACAGAACGACCTCAGTGCGCCAGCAACCTGATCGGTGTGGTGAGGTTGGCCTTTCCTCAACAGCTCATCGAAATCACCTTCAAGGCTATACTGCCGGTAGAAGCGAAGCCGCGGTGATGAATACCCGATTTGGAGCTAATGAAATCGTGACTGAAGGACCTAAAACCGAAAGAGCAATGTCCGATATCCCGATCGAGCCGACGGATTGCGCCTTGCTGGCCGATCAGCAAGACGGACTTGCTTTCGGCGTGCATCGATCGATCGCCAAATGCTTCTGAACAACGTGATCGCTCTAGCACGCACTGCCACTGTTTTCGGCATACCGATCATGGTGTCTACGTCCCCACCAAGGTCTACAGCGGCCCGATTCCCGAAGTAGTCGCGATCGATTCGCCGCAACATAAACATGTGGGATGACCACGCTGCGCGGCGTGATCGTAGCGACTGGACGACGGAAGCCGATCTTCGGGGAACTTATGACGGAGGCGTGCGTGACCTTTCCTGCGCTCTCCGCTCTCGCCGCTGGGTATCAGGTACATGTCGTCGGCGCATGCGACCTAGGATGGAGCGCGAGCGATCGTCGAGGCTCATGGCGGCGGCTACGGTATCGGCCTGGCCTATGCGCGGGATATGATCAAGCCCGCGTAAGAAACGCCCCGATCCGCCATTAGGAATTATCACATATCCAGTTCGTCGGACAATCTCACAACTTACTTGCCTCCGCTCGCACGCTTACGAGCCTTTTCATCTGGGACGGCCACACCGCTGCTCAGTCCAAGCCTCTTCGCGCAGTATTTCGCGAGCGTGCACGTGCCGCTACCCAATGCGGCATTTTGGATCGCGGCTATTATCCATCTTGTCGGGGGCCTGGCAGTGCCATTGGGTTTCAAGACTCGGTGGGCAGCTGCTCTACCCGCCCTGTTAAGTGTTGCCACTGCCTTTGGCGTGCATCTGCCGATCGGAGACCAAGAAAACACAATGAATTTCTACAAGAATCCGGTGATGACGGGGTCCTCCTCTACGTGATAGCCTTCGGCGCTGGTGCCGTCAGAATCGGCGGCAAGGCCCGGTAGTGTATTCACGCTCTTTGGCCGTCATGTCGGAGATGGGTCAAGATGTGGCGTGGTTGCTTACGGATTGGCGCGGCGGCTCTACCCCGGAGAAGCCGACCTGCCGTTGAGGGACCATCGGTGGAATGGGCCAATACGCGACATCGGCTGCAAGAACTCACGCAAGGACGGGGTGCTGTCCTGGATCGTAACGGGAAACAGGTCGAAGTTGTGCCAAGGCAAGCGCTACGCATTCCACATGGTGCGGTTCATCGGTTGACAATAACACGAATCAAGACGTGAAGGCGCTCTGTGCGATTACGCCGGCAGCTATAGGTCCGCAATACTTCCGCGAACGTGCCGAGGTGATCGACAAGGCAGCCGGTGGTGGACCGGATAGCGAAGATCATGCGTCGCCATGGTCTCACGCCGGCTCCCTCGCAGTCGTAACGGCGCCTATGGAGCCGCATTGGGACCGCTAACGAGGTGCCCGGCCGGCCGGCCGCAGCCAGTGCATTGAATACATCGACAATTGTCGATCAAATCGTCGAGTCGCCAACCATCTTCAGCGATGCGAACTCATCCATGCGCGTCCAACATCGATCAGGATTGCGATCAGACGGCGCGATCGGGAGACGCGACGCGGAACGCGCGTGTTTCAGGCAGGAGTTGCGTGCCATCGATCGCGTTGAGCGCTCGTTCGCCACTGTAGTGGCGGCAGGATTTTCTGCGCTGCTCCGACGAAAATCTCGATCGAAAAGCACCCCTCCTAGTTATTGGGCCACGACGAGAAAGATAGCGCATTCACGCTGCTTTGGCGCGCTGTGAATGCGAGGTAAGAACAAGATTTGCTCAGACTCGATCGGGTGGAAGACTCGCAGCCGCCCGTGCGCGGCTGGCACCGATCCTGAGGTACAAATCGGGAGCATTCAAATGGAAGAGATTTCTACGCTAATCACTTTCTAAACTCTCGTATCGGCCGCTTGAATTAAGCGCTTTAGACGCGGCAGCTCCAGAGAATGAAAACGATAACGATCCTGCATTTCTAATGGCGGACAGACGAGAATATCGTCCCCAACACTTCATCGATACTGGTGGCAGCACGAGTCGCCTATCAATCACAGCGCGGTTGATCTCGTGCGCCCGCCCTACTCTCGATGTCCCAAGAACTCAATCGAGCTGCCCAGCATGCAGGAGTTGCGCTATGCCCTTTCGTCACATCACAAGATCTATCCACACCTATCTAATCGACTATCCTGCAGCCAGCGTCTTGATGGTCGCGCCTTTCCGGTTGAACTTTGGCAAGAACAGTCCTATCGCGCTCTGGCTCTGGGCGGTGACCCGCGTTACGGCGCTTCTGCCGCCCGCTTTCTCGGACCACGCGACGGGGCTCGTCCGGGTCATCCGTTACTGGCTGCATCCGTGGATGGATAGCGCATTGGGCGCGATTTCCGTTACTACCCCGTCTGCCGACCATTTTGGTGGGGTCGACATCTGTTGCTACCCGGTTCTCGCCGCTGCGGTCTTGCTGACGGCCCCAGCCCTCAGTGCGATCGGAACGGGCACTGCCGTGGTAGCCGACCTCGGCACTGGGGCTATCATGTGGCGATCGATTTGATTTTAACGCAGCATCCCCGTTGCAGATTTGGCTCCAAACCGCATGGCTGACCTTCTCCGTCTAAGACGTTGCGTATTGATGAACACGCCGGGAATTATTCGCTGTCCTTTGACGACAACGGACTTGCCGGTTCGGTTGTCAATGTCCCGTTCCACGTCGCGACTATCATTTCTCATTCCTTCTCGGTGCTGTGAGCTCAAGCCGAAGAGCTCCGGGCTCGATCCGTTCGACCGACCCGAGAAAGCTGATCCGCGAAAGCGCGGTCAAACGGCTTACGTGCTTCCTTGAAGGTGTCTGCGCAATGGCAGGCACCGCATGCATCGATATTCGCGTCTCGCTTACGGACGAACGCGGATGACCTTCTTCCCGTTGATCCGCTTAGTGTGATTAAGGGCGGCAACCGCGTCATGGAGCGGCGAGACAATACCGATGTTCGGCCGCAGTCGTCCGTCTCGCACCCGCTGGACGATCTCACCCAGTTGCCCGCGATCAGACTCGACGACAAAGTCGATCGCCAAGAAGTTGGTGGGCCGCGTCTCGCTCGGCCCGACGATGGACACCAGCGTTCCTCCGGCTTTAACTAGGCGCGCCGATCGTTTCCCAATATCGCCGCCAAGGACATCGAAAACCAGATCGACGTCACCGACCTCTTCCAAGGCGTCGCTCTCGAGGTTGATGAACTCTTGCACCCCGAAGTCGAGCGCCTTCTGACGGTCGGCGGCGCGTCCGGAGCCGATGACGTAGGCGCCGGCCTCACGCGCGAGCTGGGTCACCATCGATCCGACTGCGCCGGCAGCGCCATGCGCGAGGACGCTCTGGCCAGCCCGTAAGCGGCCGTGGTCGAACAGCCCCTGCCATGCGGTCAAGCCCGAGATCGGTAAGCTCGCGCCCACCGTGAAGTCGACGTCGCCCGGGAGCGGCGCGAGGTTGCGTGCCTCGACCGCGACGTACTCCGCCAGGGTGCCGTCGCGATACCAGTCCGCGAGGCCGAACACTCGCTGTCCAACCGACAGCCCTGTCGTGCCATAGCCGAGGGAGGTGACCACTCCGGCCAACTCGTGCCCAGGGATCGACGGCGTCCGGTCGCGGTCGAGGCGATCGGTCCAGGTAGAGGGCCACGCCAGCTCAGTCCCCACGAATCCCGACGCATGAACCTGAACGACGACGTCGTTTATTGCCGCCTGCGGCTCGGCTCGCTCTATCAACTTCATCCCGGCCGTTCCCGCGGCCTGGCTGGTCACTGCAATAGCTTTCATTGTCCACCTCTTTGAGTGTGGTGTGCTGTCATGTTCGTAGTTTTGGCGGACACCGAAATTACGATGCAAAATTTGGTCGTCCAATAATCTATAGCTATGGAATCGATGCCATCGACGCAGCGCGCAAAAGTTCAAAGGTGTGATACAGATACAAACATCTGCTTCTTACGACGAACCGAATCGTGAGGGGGTGGTACGTGATAATTTCGATGCAGAATTGGCGACGCTCAGCCGTACGCCGGCTGGATGCGGAGACCGGCGGCGGCTCGTTAGACCCAGCCATAGATCGGCTGCAAGGCGTGCGACTGCGATTGTGTCGAGGGCCATCCCAGAGCAGCACCTCCTGTTCAAGGAGTCGCCCGATTAGACTTTCGATAACCGCGATGAGATGGCCGGGGGCCTATCCTCCAGATGCGCCTGTAGCCCACGCCGTTATCGGAGTAATAACTTTACAGGTCGGTTCTTAGTCAACAATGCAACCGGGATGCGCGCGGTTATAAAGTTGTGGTCAACGGCGTGCAGTTCGCGCGATTAGAAGGCAAGCACACCGGCGTTGGGGGGCACGTCGACATCGAAATGGACTACGCCGCGGCACTCAGGAGCGAGATACCATATGTTTTCAGTGATCTTCGAGACGCTTCCCAATCAAGAGAAGTGGGATGACTACCTCGACAAGGTCAAGGTACTGCGCCCCGAGTTGGAGCGGGTCGATGGCTTCGTCGACAATACCCGGTACAAAAGCCTGACCCGCGAGGGCTGGATCCTTTCGCTTTCGAGCTGGCGGGACGAGAAGTCACTCGTGCGCTGGCGCACCCGCTTGCCCCATCATCAGGTCCAGCAGAAGGGCCGTGACGAAATCCTCGCTGACTACCACCTGCGCGTCGGCCAGATCACCGCTGACAATCGAGTGCCGCCGGGATACGCCCTCACGGACCAGAGGCTCGAGGAGACCGAATTCGGCGAGGGAACGGCGGTCACGCTGATTAATGCGACTCGCCCCACGGAATGGAAGCAGACCAACAACCCGTATGAATGCGCCGAGTGGCTGGGACTAAATCCGTGGGCCGCCGACAGCACGTCCTGGGACATTTTCGAGGCCTTGCTCACGCCCGGCGAACTAATTTTGCTCATAACTTGGAAGAACGCGGCTGCAGCGCTGGCCTACGAGGACACCTCCGTGCTGGATGACGAGCCTAGGGTCCGGAGAGTGCGGATTGTGCGTGACTACGGGAAGTACGATCGGCGTGAGGCGCCTCAGTATTTCGCAAATGCCAGAGGCGGTGAGAGCATCCACGCCTGACACTGCGATCCCGAGCGGGCTGAACCGCGAAGAAGCGATCTCCTTCGGTTGAGATACCCGCGTGCCACATTGGGAGATTTAAAGGCGTAGCGATTCATACTCGCCTCCGTAAGGAGATTTGGTCTCAAGCCACAGTTCAGCTCCCGGGTCTCGCAATTGCACTCCGTTGTAGGCTCCCTTGCTTTCGCGAGATTCCCTTTGGGCCCGCCACGCCCGCATCACCCACCTAAGCGTCGAAATGGCCAATGCGACCGGATAGAGTTCAGAGGGAGCCGGCCGGCGGAACAACGGGAAAGTCCTCCTCGGGATCAAACACGTTATTGAAAAAGTTCGTCAGAGAGTACATGGCCACCAGGGCGATGATCTCGATGACGTTCGCGTCCGTATAGCCGGCATCGCGGACAGCATTCAGATCGGCTTCACTGACTTTGCCCCGGCTCTCGATGACCTTGCGCGCAAACTGGACGGCGGCGTCCCGCTTCGGTTCGATGGCATGCCCTTTCCGAGCGAGAATAATTTCATCCGCCGGCAGCTTGGCCATATGCTCGGCAGTAAAACTATGAACATTCAGACAATAGTTGCAGCCATTCACTTCAGACACGGCGAGCCCGATGCTGTCACGGGTCTTCACGTCGAGCGCCTTGCTCAACGACCCGAGCAGCGCGGCCCAGGCGTTGAACGCAATCGGGCTCTGCGCGAAGGTCGCCATCATGTTTGGCGTGAAGCCGATCGCCCTGGTGAACGCATCAAGAGTCAGTTTGCAATCCGCAGGCACGTCTTCTGACTTTAAGGCTGCAGTTCTTGGCATCGTAGTTCCCCAAATATCTTCTAAACGAGTTCCAGCACATCGGCCACCGGACGACGCGGCTTCTGCGGCCAATTTCCCGGACGCTCCGCCCCTACAGACAAGAGCATGACGGGTACCTCCTCCTTACTTAGTCCGAACTCGCGGTGCACCGCCTCAGCATCAAAACCGATCATCGGCGTCGATCCCAGTCCGAGCGAACGGGCCGCATAGATCATCGCAGCCGCGCCGAAGGTGCCGGTGCGTATTGCTTCGTCGCGCTGGCGCTGCGGGTACTCCATGTACAGATCGCGCGCAGGGATCTCCCATTCCGGCACCATCTCTTCAGGCATAATGCCTGCGTTCACCAGAGGTGCTAGACGCTCTGGTATTACGCTCGAATCGGCCAGCTGGCCGCAGACGATAAAGGTAACGGCCGCTTCGGTGATTGCAGGCTGACTCCAAGCGATCGGACTCAGTCGCGCTTTTGCTTCCGGCGTACGCACGGCGACGAATCGCCAGTTCTGCAAGTGGAAGGATGTCGGCGCGGTGGTGCCGATCCGCACGAGCTCGCGGATTTGGTCGTCACTCAACTTAGCGGCGGGGTCATAGTACTTGGCCGCGCTTCGGCTCAGGATACATTCGATCACGGCGTTGGTCATGGCGATTCCATTGGTCATGGTACTTCCGGTCATGGTGGTTGATAAGCGTGCTGGCATTCTTGCGGTGACGAACCCATTCGACACCTCACACTGGAAGCCATGGAAAGCCCCAGGTTGCTCCCGGCAGGTCTGATAAGACCCGGTCGGTGGATCCGGCCGGCGCCAGCCACCAGCGCCCTCGCCCGGTTCGTCGCGACTACTGTCTTCTCCGTCCCCACGCTTGGGCGCGGTGGGCCATCCTCTTCCGCATTCCTTTGCATACGAACGAAACTATTCCGGCAGCACTCGCTCGACCAATGACCTTTCGTTATGAAATTGATGCCATGGTCCGGTGTTAAAAACCTCTGCTTCTAAAGACGAAACCGACTCTTATTGGACGGAGGGTGTTTAGTTTCGGGAGGCTGCTAGCAGAGACGCCTGATTGTTGCGCAGAAGGAATATCCGAGAGAAACGAGATCACTTCCCAAACCAACCAAGATGAACGTCTTGGGCTTTCGATCGAGCGTGTCAGGCGCACAATACTACGATGCAGATCTCTAACGAGCGCATGATTACGCAATTGTTGGTCTCTATCTCGATCGCGCTTGTCAGAAACAACATTACCTGACCGTCCAATTCGCGGGATCAGTATTAATGAATTGTTTTTCGGGTCGACATCATTCGTCAGATCCGTAGGCACGCTCGGCCTGAAACTCTACAAGTTGCCGAAGCTGGTTGAGGACGTCAGATGGTTCTCGGCGGATTGTGAAGTCAGGCTCGACGAAGGCGTCCCTGACAACACCGCCTTGATCTATCACGAAAGTCGCCGGAATTGGCAGCATCCACTCAGTCGATCCATGACGGTCCGCGAAGTCGTAACCTTGGCCCGCGAAGTGCGCTTTGGTTTGGTCAGGGACACGAAATAGGACGCCGTAGGATATTGCCACGGCGTAGTCGACGTCCGCGAGCATCGTCAGGTCGAGGTTCAGCTGCCGTTTGAGCTGCCTCGGAAGATCACGTGTCTCGGGGGACAGCACCACAAGCTTCGCTTTTAGACTATCACACTCGGGTTTGACCGCCTGAAGAGCGCGAAGCTCTGCGTTGCAGAATGGGCACCATCCGCCCCGGTAGAAGCTAACTACAAGCGGCCCCTCACGACGAAGTTGTTCCGACGAATGAAGCCGTCCATCCGCATCGGGCAGGAGGAACTCTGGTGCCGTATCGCCAACCCGCAAAGCGCGCGACGCGACATCAGTTTCTCGCAGCCAATCGACCAGATTGGTGTACGCTTCTCGGTCCGTCTGGCTAAGCCCCGCCAAAAGCTCTGAACGCACCAGTTTTAGGGTCTTAGTTAACTGGTCGGACCTCATTGCGATGTTCATCTGTACACCGGATCTCTCGAGAAGTGGCGACCGCGATTCACGCGGACATAGCAGTTGTTTCGACGAGGCCGCATTGTTCGGTCTGCGGCCCCCGAGTGAAGAGACCAGTCGTACAGCCGCGTAATCTTTACGAAGGCGTCGAGCGCTGGTAAGTAGCGGCGGCCCTGCACCGCGAGAAGTCGGACCTGTCGCCATACCGGGTCTCCCTCGATCGGAACAGCCTTTAGGGAGGGTAGCCGGGGCATATGCTCGGGCGAGGACTATTCCGAGCCCAGCGGCTGCCAAATGCTGCAGGTGCAGGTCCCGGCTGCTGCGATGATTGTAGTGCGGCAACGCACCGGGAAAGCATATACGGTGAAATTTGCGAGCCACGTCACAGTTGAACCGATCCAGAATAGTGGCCGCGCGAAGCGCTTCCATTCCGATTACTGGAAGGCGAGCGAGTTCGTGAGACGAGGCGAGCACGCCGACATAACGCTCTTCAAACAGCGCCCAATCGTCAATTCGTTCTGGAGCATCCTCGAGATCACCAACCAGGGCAACATTTGCTTCGCCCTCTAACAGTAGCTCGATTAGGCGCCTTGGCGGCTCTTCTCTCGACATGAAGGCGTGGGAGGACTCTGCGCACCTCTGCGATGGGCTCAAGAACTAGGGAAGCGGAATTGGACGGGGCGAGACCAATGATTAATCGAGCTACTTCCTTCTTCTGAAACTCCCTCGCTCTACGTTGAACAGCCTCCGTTGAGGCGAGCGCACGTTCAAGCGTAGGCAACACAGCCTTCCCCAGCTCCGTAACGTGGGTGAGTTGACGTTCTCGGTAGAGAAGCGCCCCCGAGCTCGTGCTCGAGCTTCTGCACGCCCCTGGTCAGCGCCGGTTGGGAGACGTTGCACATTTCCGCAGCACGCGTAAAGTTCAGCGTGCTCGCAACAGCTAGAAAGTACCGAACCTGGTGGAACTCCATTGGGCGTTCACCATCAAATATTTGTTGTCACTATTGAGCACGATCGACAGCTCGCGGCATCACGCGAACGCGCAACGCGCTATATCCTAGCGCCACCTTGCCACTGGCGCGCTCGCAGTGAAAGCCACATCGGGCCTTCCGGGACGAACGGACACCCCTTCTGGATTCCAGAGCTGGCCCCCCCGTGGCTCAGTGGGCCAGTCTCGTGCGAGCTAGAAACGAGGAAGATCTCGGTCAGGTCGCAGCGTCGAATGGTAGTCAGCACCGATATCGGCGTGTTGGACACGTACCCGCCTAATATTCCGCGCTGTGTTTTGATGGCACTTCTCCCTAGGCGCATCGAGCAGTCGCATTGCGGCTTCCCTCACCGCATTCCGCAATGTTCCTATTGACGTCGGGTCGGCGACCGGCGGTAGTTCTTCCATTTCCGAACAGTGCATAGATTTCTATCGAACCCAGGTCCCAATCGGCGAGAATACGAACGAGCGCACCGGTTTCCAGCTCGGCTTTCGCACTGATAAGGCTTGAGGCGGCGATACCTAGCCCGGCCTTCGCGCCGACGATTGCGCCTTCAGCGATTGTTACCGACAAATTACTTTGCACACAGACGGATTCGACTCGCCCCTCCTTTCGAAATGAGAGCATCGTTGAGAGATGGGCAGGTCCGATGATCATCGCATGTTGTGCAAGATCCGACGGCGTTAGCGGCGTGCCCCGCTCTTCGAGGTATTGGGGAGCGGCAGTAAGAATGCGCGGAACTTCGATCACCTTTCTCGCGGTGGCGCTTGAGTCAGGCAGGCTTCCGAACCGGAAGGCGACATCAATCCCCTCGGCGACCAGGTCCTGATATCGATCGTTGGACAGCAATTCGACACGGAGCGCAGAATGGGCTGACAAGAACTTTGATAACCTCGGCGTGATCTCTCGGATCACGAAACTCGACGAGGTTCCGACGCGAAGGACGCCTCTCAGTTCTCCGGTGCCGCGCGCCTCATGGTCGGCCTCCTCGAGCGAGGCGAGGATCGCATCTACACGCATCAAGTAGGTTGCTCCAGCGTCGGTCAGCGCGATCGCCCTTGTGGTGCGGCTGAAGAGGGTCGCGCCGAGTTCACCCTCCAAGGCGGCAATAAGGCGCGATGCGGATGGCTGCGAGACACCGAGTTCGCGACCAGCCCTCGAAAAGCTTCCCACGCGAGCCGCACGAGCGAACAGCTTCAGCGCTGTAAGTCTGTCGTTCATCTGTGGACGCGGTTCGGCACCCACCTCTTCTTGATGAGGTGGTTGGTGCATATGCCGATACGGCCGGTACAGTTTCTGATCTGCGAGACCCGCAAAGGATTTCGGTCCACCAGCTCACTCATCACAACGCAGTGCATGACGTAGCCAAGGAAGCCGCCGCGCGCATTGGTCCCGTCGAGCGCGACTTGGTTGCAATCGAACCTCTTCGTCACAATTTTGAGCCATTCAATCTTCCTCACTGTGGTGGTGAGCGCCTTGGCAGGCACTTTCACTTCGTTAACGATTACTATCGCCCCGAGTTAGTTATGCTTCGTTCAGTGTCAAAGCAACGAGCGAACGTATCTTGCCAATGATTGGGCGCCGCCAGACCGCACGAATTATCGAGCAAGCCCTTGCGTGGTTCATGGCCGATCCAGCAACTGAGCATGGCTTAGAAATCACTGCCGAATGGACGCATCGGCTTTGCTTGCGCCACGCCTCACCTCCTTCCCATCTACGGCATCATGAGGACGACGGCGGCAATAACGACCGTCTATCAATTTCATGTCGACAGGTGATTTCCCTCGCCGGCGCCGCGAGGTCACTGTCCGACCCGGATGGTGCGATCACTCTCACGATCATTCGCTGGCGCTCCGCCGGTAGGCGGCGTTAAATGATGCAGATTGGCGCAAGAGAGAAA
This sequence comes from Bradyrhizobium sp. 23AC, assembly GCF_054863025.1. Lineage (NCBI taxonomy): Bacteria > Pseudomonadati > Pseudomonadota > Alphaproteobacteria > Hyphomicrobiales > Nitrobacteraceae > Bradyrhizobium > Bradyrhizobium sp. 23AC. The sequence continues at coordinate 230,433 of NZ_JAVAYN010000005.1, read as the reverse complement.
AGCCGCTGATGTCTCAACAAGCCTACGATATTGTCGTTGTCGGTGCGGGGGCAGCGGGATGTGTGGTCGCGAGTTATCTTGCCGAACACACCGATGCTTCGATCGCGCTGATCGAAGCAGGCGACACAGATCGCGATCCGTTCATCCACATTCCTGCCGGCTTCGCCAAGATATTGGCACACGATCGGCATGTCTGGAAATACGAGACTATTCCCCAGCACGGCACCAAGCGAGCCTATCGCTCAGGAAAGGTGCTTGGCGGCGGCTCCTCGATCAACGCTATGGCCTACGTTCGCGGTCAGATACGCGACTACACAGCGTGGCAGGACGCGATCGGCGAGACCGGCAACTGGTCGTATAACGACTTGCTTCCCGTCTTTATGGCGCAGGAGAACAATGACACCTTTCACGACCAATTTCACGGCATCGATGGCGGCCTAGCGGTCCAGCAGCCCAAAGGCATCAATGAACTGAACCAATACTGCCTGAAGGCCTTCCAGGAATATGGGCTACCCTTCAATCCGGACTATAACGGCAAGAGCCAGATCGGCGTCTCACCCGTGCAGTCAACGGTCGGAAACCAGCAGCGCTGCAGCGCGGTCGACGCTTATCTGCGTCCACACCTGACGTCGGGCCGCGTGACTCTTGTCACCGGCAAGACGGTCGTCCGCATCCTCGTCGAAAACAAGCAGGCTGTTGGCGTCGAATTCACGAAGGGCCCCAGGATCACAGCCGGAAAGATCGTGCTGTCGGCCGGCAGCGTCAATAGCCCGAAGATCCTCATGCACTCGGGCATCGGTCCAGCCGAGCAGCTTCGCCAGCATGGTATCGCCGTAATCGTCGATTCTCCAGAGGTCGGCGAGAATCTGCAAGACCATCCGATGGTACCGGTGCGTGCCTACGTGAAGGGCGATCTCGGCTATCAGGCCATCGCGCAAGGCCTCGGCACCGTGAAGGCGGGCCTTCGCTATCTCGTCACCAAGGATGGCCCCGCGGCGGGCAACGGTATCGAGACGGTTTCCCACTGGAATCCGTCGGACTTCACCGCCGAACCCACGATACAATGCTATCACGCCCCTATTATCGCGAACCAGGAACTCAGCCCGACGGGCGACCGGTCCGGCATCACCTTCGAACTCGTAGTGCTTCAGCCCAAGAGCCGCGGTTGGGTGCGGTTGGCCGATAGTGACCCGATGTCGATGCCCCTCATCAACCCGAACTTCATTGGCGAGGAGGACGACTTGAGGGCCGTGGTGGGATCGGTGCGCGCAATTCGCAAGGTTATGGCCCAGGAGTCCCTGAGGCGCGTCATCGAGGAAGAGATGGAGCCCGGACCGAGGATCCAGTCGGACGACGAGATCGGCGAATGGATAAAGCACGTCGTGACCACGATGTGGCATCCTGTAGGCACCTGCCGAATGGGCAAGAATGCGCGAGCGGTGGTTGACGCGAGGCTCAGAGTTCGCGGGATCGACGGACTCCGGGTGATCGACGCCTCGATCATGCCGAACATCACTAGCGGCAATACCAACGCTCCAACACAAGCACTCGCCCGCCACGCCACCGCGATGCTGGTCGAGGATCTCAAGCAGAGCTAAGGCACTCCAGGGCAAGCCGACATAGGCAAACGTCGATGGTCTTTGAGACGCACCGACCCAGCCGCGTCAACGTCAAAGGGCCCACCCCTTGCAAAAGGACAGTCTCTATTCGCGACGCTTTCATATTCAGAGCCACCACCGGCGAAGAGCAACACAGCAGCACCCTGGAAGGAGAGACCACAATGAGTTTAGAAGACGCAAGAAAGCGCCGAGAGGCACCACTCGACACTCCGACCAATCTCGGCTCCAATGCTACGAAAGATATTTCGGCTGCCCTCACGGTGCTTCTGGCAGATGTGTTTGCGCTTTACGTCAAGACTAAGAATTTCCATTGGCACATTTCAGGTCCGCACTTCAGGGACTATCACCTTCTTCTCGATGAGCAAGCTGCGCAGATTTTCGCGATGACGGACGACATAGCGGAAAGAGCCCGCAAGATCGGGGGCACAGCGATCCGCTCGATCGGCCACATCGCCAGGGCGAAACATATCGAGGACAATGACGCTGATTTCGTTACACCCGGCGACATGCTAGCCGAGCTGAAGGAAGACAACCTCGCGCTCACCCAGCGCTTGCGGCAGACACGTAACATCTGCGACGAACATGGCGATGTCGCCTCGGCCAGCCTGATCGAAAATTGGATCGACGAGGCGGAACGTCGCACATGGTTCCTGTTCGAAGCGACCAGGAGGGCTTGAGCGCAGGCCAATTCCAATTCGGGCGACCGGATCCGCTTCACAAAGAAGGAGGGTCTCTGGCGACCCCGAGACAGACGGCAAACGCCGGGTTTCTGGATGGCGTAAAGATCTGCTCGACGTCGATACTAATTCGCGATCCGCTCCTCTTGATCCGCTAATCCTAGCAACGGGTTCGTTATCGATCGGCGCGGTGTCATCGGATCTAGCTTCGCCGTACTGATCGTCGACGGATGCGTTGGTCCCAAATCCAAAATTCGATGCCCCGAGCTCGAAGTAACAGCGTTTGCGTCAGAACTGCCATGAGCGTGCACAGACGCTTCGATCCTACGCACGCATCTCGACCGGCCTCACAGAATGAGTTGGATACCTAACTTGAGCGACACAAATGGATTGCGGGGTCTCCGAGGCGCGTCGAGGCCGGCGGACGACGCTTCGGAGCCTCGCCCCGACCCGGAATTCGACGTTGACCTGTTCGTCATCGGCGGCGGTTCAGGGGGCGTTCGGGCCGCGCGCGTTGCAGCGGAGCACGGCGCCAAGGTGATGCTCGCCGAGGAGTACCGGCTGGGAGGGACGTGCGTTATTCGCGGTTGTGTGCCGAAGAAATTGTTTGTCTACGCGAGCCGCTTCCGCAGCACGTTCGACGAAGCCAAAGAATTCGGTTGGCACTTGCCGGCTCCGCGTTTCGACTGGTCATCGCTGGTGGCGGCGAAGGACCGCGAGATCGCACGCCTGGAAGGGCTCTACGGCACCGGCCAAGAACGTGCAGGCGTCGAGGTCGTGAGATCTCGCGCCGTACTCGACGACGCGCATACGGTGCGTATCGTCCGGGACGGCCGCCTCATCCGGGCGCGCACGATCCTGATCGCGACAGGCGCACGGCCCGAACTGCCTCCCTTCGAGGGCATTGAGCTCGGCATCACTTCGGATGATGTCTTTGACATGAAGACATTCCCCAGGAAGCTCGTCATTGGCGGTGCCGGATACATTGCGATGGAGTTTGCCGGCCTGTTCGCCGCGTTGGGAAGCGACGTCACGGTCGTCTGCCGCGGAAGCAATGTTCTGCGCGGCTTTGACGAGGATGTGCGCCAAGCGCTGGCAGCATCCTACACGAACCGTGGCATTAAGCTGATGTTTTGCGACAGCATCTGCCGCCTTCACCGACGGAACGGTGGCGTCGGCGGTGGTGACGAGGCAGGAGGGATTGATGTTACGACCGAACAGGGCGCGAGGCTGTTGGCCGACCAGGTGCTGCTCGCCTTCGGACGCGCTCCGAACACGAGCTCGCTCGGACTCGACCGCGCCGGGGTCAAGACTGCGGCAGGCGGTGCAATAATCGTAGACGCTGACTCGCGCACCAACATCGGGAATATCTACGCAGTGGGCGATGTGTCGAATCAATTCAACTTAACCCCCGTCGCGATCCGAGAAGGCCACGCGTTCGCCGACACGGTGTTCGGCAAGAAAGCTTGGCAGGTCAACTACTCCAATATACCAACCGCGGTCTTCTCCAGCCCGGAGATCGGCACTGTTGGTCTGACTGAGCTGGAAGCCAGAGCGCAATACCTCACAGTCGACGTCTACAAGGTCCGCTTCCGCCCGCTGAAGGCGGCTGTAACAGGAGATTGCGAGGCCTCTTTTCTGAAGGTCGTCGTGGATAGCGAGTCTGATCGGATTCTGGGCATCCATATCTTCGCTCACGAGGCCAGCGAGATGATCCAGGTGCTTGCGATCGCTATAGGCAGCGGAGCAACCATGAAGGACTTCATGTCGGTCATGGCCGTGCATCCAACAGTCGGCGAGGAGATCGTCGCAATGCGTACGCCGACAGTGCATTACGACAGGCGCGCCGCCTCCGCACCCCTTGTCTCAAGCACCGCTTTTTGACTCAGCGGTAGCGGGCGCGGAAGGACCCGCGGGGAGCGCAACGTGGCCTCGAGCTCTCAAAATGCCCATAATGGCAGCGATCACGAAACAAAGGATGAGGTCTCACCGCCTCCTTAACGCCGAGAGCCCTGCCGGTTTGTGCCGGTTACCTAATGCGCCTCGTCGACCCCGTGCTGCGCTTACATGCGAACATTCCGAAATCTCTGATCTGGGTACGACGAATCCCTTACAAGCCAACCAAGGTCGTTCCGATCTTGAAGACTGGACAATGGTATGAGCTGGTACTTCGACACCAGCAAGAGTGAGCAACACCAGCCGCCATTTCGCTAGCTCATGCCGCCGCGCGAGTGGAATAGAAACAATAACGATCCGGCATTTCAAGTGTTTGGCGTTCCGGCATACCTATCGGTGCGTCTAACCGGACTCGCGACGGTTGTGCGGAGGGCCCGCCGCCATAGAGCGGCCCCATCGCCGTCTTGGATGGAGGCACTCTCCGCGTCGCAAGGACCGGCCCGAGCAATCGTGCAGGAGCCACCGATGTCATTCCGCTTTATCACGAAGTCTTTCCACGCTTATCTGATAGATTATCCCGTCGCGTTCGTCCTAATCGGGGCCCCGTTCGTGCTGAAGCTCGGCCACAGCGGACCATTCGCAATGTGGCTTTCGGTTTTTGCCGGTGTCGCCGCGCTGCTCTTGGCTGCCATGACCGACCATCCCACCGGGTTGGTTCGCATCATTCCCTACTGGCTGCACCTTTGGGCCGATCGTGCAGTTAGCATTGTATTTGCTGTCGTGCCATTTGCCTTTAAGTTCGCTCAGGTAGATGCCCAGTACTACTGGCTCCTCGCCGCCGCTATCCTGCTCACGACTTCAGTTTTCAACACGCCTGAGGAGCCAGTTGCGACGCCTTCGGGATTGTATCGGCGGCACAGCAGTTAAATTCCCTATCATGTCGAGGGGGGTAGCGGCATCTCCGTCGCAATGGGTCACTGCCTCGAAAAAACAGGATCCGCTCCAATTCGTTTTCTGGAAACCTCTAAGAGTAGCTACCTCACCGGATGGCCTTGACGCGGCCGGAAGAGCGGCAGGCAACGCTATCCGTCTGCTCATCCGTTTGCGGCACGCGCCCGGATCTCGGTCACTACATCGTTCGTCGAGATTCCACACGACTGTGGCGCGCGACATGGCAGCTACGACGCACTGGCCGACAGATGTCAGTTAATCCGTTTGGAGTCATGGACTGGTTCTTCTGAGGCACAGCTTCGCTAGCAGCTTTCAGCCTTTCGAATTTGGCAGCATTCCACGACCGGTTCACTGAGATGTGGCTTCGCGGGTGCGCTACGCAGATTGGGAGATACCCACCAACGCTGCCCTGATTAGACACACTAGATCGACTTCAGTTTTGGCTTCGGGCCAGTCATGGGCCCCATCGTAGCGACAAGTCCCGCCTGGGTGATCCGAAATTTCCCCCACCCACTCAGAACTATCCATCTGTGATCGCCGGCAAACCCAATTCCGCGCTCAGATTCGTACTCGTTGAGACCTGCCTCGGTGAGCCACGACTGCGCCATAGCGTCCGCGATATCGATATCGGGTCCGCACCCATGGTCGATGAGAACCCGCATCACACGCAAAGCTTCTTGTTCTTCCATTTCCGTGCTCCTAGTTCCCATGCGGTTAGGGCCCGCCGGGTCGTGCGCCTGCCTTGCCACTTCGGACAGCGTAGTTCTGCAAGAGCGCACCAAATGTGCCTCGCGTCTACCAGCCCTGACGAATCTTGGAGAACCTGAAGGATACCTGCACTCGTCTCGTCTCCGCATGCATAGCGAATGACCGGTGCTCGAGGCCGATTGTGACGGATTCGCTTGAACAAGCAGATCGAAAAGTCGGGGAGCCAACTGCAACAACCTTGGCAACCGGCCATTTTTGGCTTGGCATCGCAGATAGCTATCGGTTCCCATGCGCCAACGATTCTCTGTTCGGAGTGCCAATGTTCAGCAGTTGTCGCTCGTACTCGCGCTCGATCAAGCCCCAGCAGTGGCAGGAGATCTGCGCCAGCCGAAAAGCGTCGCGGATGACGAGGCGGCCACGCATCATTTCGATGAGCTCATCCTTCTTTAATTGAAGAAGGCAATCCGTAACGCCTGCACGACGGACTCCGAGAAGCTGAGCAAGCACTTGGTGCGTGAGAGGGATCTCGTCAGACCCCAGGGCATTGCGAGCGAGCAGCAGCCATCGCGCAAGGCGCTGCTGTAGTTGATGGGACGTATTACATGCCCCTGATTGGGCAGTCTGAATAAGCACGGAAGCAATATAGGCGTGCACCACGCTGCGGAAAGTCGGCAGACGAGCAATCGCCTCCTGAAAGCGATCCACCGTGAGTCGAATAGCCGCGCCGGCCACCTGCACAATTCGACGGTGCATCGGCTGCGTTTTTGCCGTCAACGCGAGATGTATTCCCGCAAGCCCTTCCGAGCCGATCAGCCACACCTCAACGAACTCTTGCGGTCCCACCTTCGCACCGACCGACACAAGGCCACTCTCGATGAAATAGACGTGTTGCATGCGAACGCCGTAGCGATGAAGAACTTGCCGTTTCGTAAGCGGCACCTCTTCCGAGAGCAGCAGAACGTGCTTGAGTTCATCAGGTGGGAGCAGACGTAGTAATCTGTTGCGCACTTCATACATCAGATTCAACGTCCTAGTACTTTCTGAGTAACCGAGCTATCCAACTGTACGTTTTCGTACCAAAAAACTGAGACGGAGAGCGACGTAACGCTCGCGGGTCAGCTCGGATTTAGTAGCGGGTCGGGGACTTGGCTCATGCCGCTACGAGACCTGAGTGTGTGAGGATATTGCACGCCAGTTATGATCAAGATGGTCAACGTCGATGCCGCGCGCAACATCGATTGGTCCATGGTGGCAACGGAGCCTCTGCAGTTGGTGCCAGTTGAATTCCGCCTATGGCGCTTGCGGATCGCGGCGGCAATAACGATCGTTTATCGACTCTATGGCGTGACGTGATTTCCCTGGGCAGCGCTGGAAGGTCATTCTCGTCGGTGGGGGACAGTCATTATCAACACGAATAGGATCCACCATGAACATTCAAGGCGGACGCGTGGCAATTGCTATTCCTCTCGCACTGCCGCCGCCCCCGCTAAATCGTCTGCTGCACCGATTAATGCCAGGTCGATCAAGGTGGCGGACCGGCCGTGACAATGGACATGCGTTATTGGGCGCAGCGGGGTCATCCCGATGCCTCGTACTGGGGTTATCTCGCCGATGGTTCGAGTTGGGGCAATCCAACGTATGATTCATACTATCGAGTAGACCGCTACCGATATTACACGTCAGGCTTCCCGCACCACAACCTCGGCCTTTGGCCACGGGCGCCCCGGCCGACGTGTCCGCCGTATTGATAAATTTCCTCTGCGTTCTCCTGAGGAGAGATGCTGAAATGAACAAGACTGCAGAGCCCCAGCCGACCGATCCAAGGGATGTCGCATGGGCAATTTAGCGAACTGGCTTTATCTTATCGGATCGCTGTGCTTTGTTGTTGGTACAGTGATCAACATGCTTCCGGTTTGAGGAAGGCGAACGTCTGTTTGGGCGGTTTTGCGTTCCGTGGTCATGCGCACTTGTTCTTGAGTCATTCTCGACGGAGCCAGGCGGTCCTGCCTGCCAGTGGTTATCCACTTTATCCTGAAGCGACTTAAGCCTTGCACGTACGTGAAACGACGCGAAGGTCCACGCTCGAAATTAGCCCCAGTGCAAAGCCGATAGAGGCGTTGAGTGCCCTTTAACCTCGCTCCACCCCCGCGATCTCGCACGTGCGGCCGCTCATGAGCAGCGTCGTCTTGCGAACGGACGATAGCAGCCGCCGGCAAGGTGCTCATCGGAAACGGCCCGGGTGGTCAATTGTATACTTTGGTATTGTCGCCTCAGACAAATGCGGTGCACAGATCGACCTCCGTGCAATGGTCCGGTCCGTCTTTCCTGACTACGCTTGGATAAGACGGAACAGTCGTCTGGAACTGCCGTACGAGAACGGCCAAAACGCGGGAAAGAGTGATGGGCTGGATGTTCGACTACGTCGAACGTTTGATCGCCCGGCTGCAGAAGCCGGCCAATCGGTGTGAGCCCCTCACCTCGGACGATGCAACGACCGCCCTACGCCACACCCTTCAACCCGGTGACGTCCTGCTGGTCGAGGGCAAAGGTCGTATTTCTAGCAGCATCAAATATATCACTCAGTCGACATGGTCGCATTCGGCGTTGTACGTCGGACCGATAGCGGACGTCACAAATGGCGGCGAGCCGCACGTCCTGATTGAAGCCAATATCGACGAAGGCGTCGTGTCGGCTCCTCTGTCGAAGTATTTGCATTGCCAAACCCGCATCTGCCGGCCAGTCGGCCTGAGCGATGCGGACCGCGAACAGGTCTGCCGCTACGCATTCGAGCGCATAGGTTTCAGCTACGATTTCAAGAACGTCATCGACCTCATGCGCTATCTATTCCCTTGTCCCTTCACGCAACGTTGGCGTCGACGAACCATCGCGCTCGGCTCCGGCGATGCGCGTCGGATCATCTGTTCGTCTCTGATTGCGCAGGCATTCGACGCCGTGCGTTACCCGATCCTGCCCAAGATCACGCAAATGGAGAATAAGTCCGGGCGGAGCGACGTCGCCGAGATCCGTCATTCATCTCTCTATGCGCCACGCGATTTCGATCTATCGCCGTACTTCCTCGTGGTGAAGCCCACGCTACCCGCCGGCTTCAACTATAAAAACATGCGCTGGGCCGATCTCCAAGTTGACGCCGCACAGGCCACACTTGCGCCGGAGATAGAACGCACAATCGAAGCAGTGGTATAGCCCGACATTACGTAAGGTGAGGGACAGACTATTAAACTCGAAATCGATTGTGCCGTTGTCATAAGTCGCCATCGTGCTCTTTTGGGGACTTGAACTGCGACACCACTCATCGGCAAATTCTTCACTGCTCTCGAAGCTTCAAAGCCACCAGCGACCAGTTCGAAATAGCGCGCCATGACCAGCGGCTAATGACGCGCCGGCAGCCCTTGACCCGGCGTCCGGTCAACCGGTGGGTGTGGTCTCGCTACCCGACCGTGCTTTCCGCGATGCGGATACAATCACTTGGCTACATCAACACCAAACCAACGATTGTCTCGCGGTTGTAGTCCATTCGAACGGGCCTCCGACCATCTCCAGCCGCTCGCTCTTTCTTCCAATCGGCGGTGGCATGCATACGCTGCCAAGCTCCCGTCCGCTCCGGCCAGCATCTGCGATGCCTACTCACGAGCCCATCGTCAAACGAGCCGAGAAGATCCTTACCACGACACGGATTATTTAGACCGATGACGCTACGCCTTCTCCGAGACCGTGCCGAAAGTCCAAATTACGTGTCCACGAATCCGCGGCCTCTATTTTCTCTTTGACGAACGATTCGCCTGCGCCTCAATTACGGGCCGAGGGCGGAAGAAATATCCCTCGTAGCATCGATTAAGGCACAAGAATTTGCACCAAATCCTAGCGCGAGATCGAGGTTCAGCCCGCCAAGTCTTCCGAACCTTGCGAGATGTGATGTAAAGGAAAGCGGCATGGAGCAGTCTCCCCGGATCGGCGACAGGATCACGGAAAAATCAGAGCAGCCCGATGACAACAATGTCCGGGATTGGGTTGGGGTGAAGGCGTTCGTACATTGGGTCGAGTTGCGGAATTGGATCGGAGCATACTACCCCGGTGTTTTCGCGCCGGATTGGCTATATGGCGGTAAGAAGCGCGGTTGGTCCCTGCGCTACAAGAGGTCCAAGGCATTCTGCACCCTTTTACCAGAATACAGGCGGTTTACCGTCCTGGTGGTCTTAGGGAGAGCAGAGCGAGAGAAGTTTGAGGAGCGGCGCTATGGCTGGCGCTCGCATCTGGTCAACCTCTACGACCAAGCCAAAACATACCCAGATGGGAAATGGCTGGCAGCTGCCATTTCGTCCGCAGCTGATCGACACGATGTGACAGAGCTTTTGGCTATGAAGCGCCCTCCTCCATCACGCGGTTGAACGTCAACGACAAATTACCGAATCGGCAACCAATACGGTCTTCACGAAACGTGTTTCAACTGATCCGGCGACTCTTAACATTGTTATAACCGAGGCTGTTCATGGAGCTCGATTTTGGGTGCAGACGACATTCGCTCGCACCGCAGGCAGGGCCGCGAAGGGTCAGGCACGACAAGCCCTGCGATTAGCCGTGACGTTTCACTCAGTCGACCGGCGAGTCCCGCGAGATCAGGGCTTGCTTGTCAAACAGCTTGTAGGCGCCCCCTGGTGTTCAGAAATATAAGCGGAAGTACCTTGCTTTGGAGTAACGCGGAAGTCGGGATCGAGACAGTCCGGATCTAAGAATCGGCGCTCTCGCCTGAAATCTTTGCGCAGGAATTTTGCAGAACGCCGTTTGTGTCGATGCCGCGCTCTTCCTATGCGCGCGTGTAGATCGCCCCAAGAAGATCGAACATGCTACCGGTCAGTGTCGCCGTCGACTTGTCCGACATCGGAAGCGCTTTCTCAACATAAACTAGATAATTAGGAATATAGCTGAATGCGCACCGCTTCCCCTTGCCGCGCCTAGGGGCGATTTTCCCGAAGGGTCATATCAAGCAAAACTTTTCGCGCCCCAGCTCCTTATCTGAGAGCTGGCATCGTTTTCGCTCCAAGGATTGGGGCGGCTTCGGCCGTTTCGCCCACCTGCGCCGTACGCCGTACGTTGCGGCCGTCCTGGCCCTGATCGCCCTCCTCAGGCTATATACCGGGTGGCCTGAAGATCACCGCCTTGTAGGCTCGCCACTCATTCGATTTTCGCATAGGTTGAATCCTGGACCAAGCTCGAACATAGCCAAACTCTCCGCAGAGACGAGATGACCGATCGCCTCCTTGCTCTAACACTCTTCGTCCGTGTCGCACATACCGGTAGCTTCTCACGGGCCGGCAAGGATCTCGGACTTTCGCAACCTTCGGCGTCCCGACACATTGCGTCGCTCGAACGCGAGGTAGGCGCTGCCCTCTTCGCGAGATCGACAAGGGCGGTTGTGCTCACCGAAGCGGGGGCGGACTACCTCGCGAAGGTCGAGCCCGCGCTTGCCATTCTGGAAGAAGCGACCCAAGCCATTCACGGCAAGGGCGTGCTTCGCGGCGTGCTCCGGATAGGCTTGTCGCCTAGCATGGCGATTCGGGAGGTCATACCGCGACTTCCCGCCTTCATTTCGAAGCACCCTGCACTGCGGATCGATTTGGCGATGGACGACGGTCGCCAAGACCTCATCAGGAGCGCGATCGACGTCGCGATCCGGTCCGGAAAGTTGGAGGATTCTTCCGCGACTCTAAGACGGGTAGGATCAAATCCTCTGCTCATCGCCGCCTCGCCGGCCTACCTGAAACGGGCTGGGTACCCGAAAACGCCGAACGATCTGTCCGGACATCCTGTGTTGATTGGTGTCCCGGGTTCGAATGGCGTCTGTTGCTTCGAGAAGAACGGAAGAACCCTTTCGATAAAGGTGGAAGCTCCTCTGTCGGGGAACATCAACGAAGCGGCCGTGGCTGGCGGCGTCGCGGGAATCGGGATCGTGGCCTGCAGTCTCTGGGGCTGTCGCGCCGAGCTCAAGTCGGGCGCGTTAGTGCAGATCCTCAAGGATTGGGACATGGGTGCCGCCGAGGTCAACGCTATATTCCCGGCCGGACGCGGAGCGAAACTCGCGGCCCGCGCGTTCGTTGAACATTTCGCGAAGAACCTCAAGACCAATCCGTGAGTCCTGCCGAGCGTCGACCGATCGTCGTTCGCATGGAGGGAAATCGTGGAATGTGTCCAGCATCCGATGAGAGCATGTGGCGCATGGGCTCACTGTGACTACTTCAAAAGCCACCTAAATGCGTTGCGCAGCTCAGCGGCGCCGTTTCCGTCGTGCCGCCGGCCGTGCGCGAAGATGATGCGCTCGGGCTCCCAGGACAGCATCCGTCTGGACAGCCGCCTCCAATTCATGTGGGTGCCGCCACGTCAAATCAGCCGCAGATCACGTGACACCCCGCTGTACGGGAGTGCGATGCCGCCGATCGGCGCGTCAATCAACTGACGCGGTCGCGAGCTGCCGGCGGCTGGGCCTGCGCAGGCGCACGGTCGAATGCCGCGCGTCCGGTCCCCGCCCCTAGGGAAACGCCAGGCCGAAAGCTGCCGGATCGGGCTTCTCGCCTTCCCGGGGGACCAAGAAGCGCTCCAGCCCACCCGGCACGAAGCTGACAGCAGCGTCGCCTGGTCGCCGAGCACCTCGATCGTATGAGGCACACCGCGGGGAAGAGCAGCGTAGGCGCCGGGCCCCACCTCGACGCGGGCATCGCCGACCCGCGCGATTAGCTGCCCCTGCACCACGTAGACCAGCTCGTCCTCGCGCGAGTGGGTATGCAGCGGCGGCTCCTCGCCGCCGCGGACCGTCCACAGGACAGCGCCATAGTCACCTCCGGACTGGCGGCTCTCCACTTTCATCTCGACGCTCGAGCCCCCGCTCGAGGTCACCGTCTCGCCGCCGTGGGGCGACGTGAGAACCGGCTGCTGGACTGACATTTGTAGCTCCTAGTGTGTTGAACATGACGAGAATGACATCGCAACGCCCGCCGAGTGAAATCACCTCTCGCCATAGAGTCGATAGAGGACCGTTATTGGCGGCGGGCCGCGTACTGCCGTAGCGAGGAATGCCACCTGCCTCTGCAGAGACTCGTAAAACCCGTGGCCGCCCTCGGTCAATCGAGTTGCGCATGCCAGCGCGCCCCGCCGTCCTCGACTCTGACGCAGCTCCTACGATGGATTTGCCGACTGGGGGTCCGCAGGGTTCTGCCCGCACCTTCAGCGAAGCGTCCCATCCGTATCGCTCCTGCCGGACTGCCTGGAGCATTGGATAAGCGAGGACAACGTGGCCCATGTGACCGATGCGTTCGTTGAAACGCGCGGCCCGGAAGATTGTCTACCAAGGTTTCGTCCGTTTGCGCACGCAAAGACCCATTGCGGAAGTGGTCGGCATTAAGGGGGAGCACCCTAAACCTTCGTATCGTTCCGTGACACCATTTAGATGACGCGACGACTAAACGTTCAATTGAGTTGCTGATCGGCTGTCCTAGCATGCATGCGTTGGAAACGCGCATGACCTCATGAAGTGCGATCGTGAAAACGGATGATCGACGAACAGTGCGATAAAGCCAAGAGGAGAGTACAATGCCCAACTGCTCCGAAAGTCCTCGATCCGGCAGTGCCGCGCGATGCGCAGTTTGTGATGGCAAGTTTGGTCTCCTCCGGCACTACTCGTGGCGAACACCTCTTTGTTCCAAGAAGTGCGTCGATCGCTTCAGAGCTCGCAGGGAAAGTGACCGCAATTGGGTGGGCTGGCTCCAGATCACCCTTAACCAGCTGCCAGAGAACCGAGCGAGGCCCTCGTGATGGTTCAGATCTCACAGCGAGGCAAGACTTATTTAGAAACAGCATGGACTTGGCTCCGCGCAGCCCAAACCATGACCGACTCAGCGATCGCGAGACACCTTAAGGTCCTTGCCGACGATTACGAGCGGCGAGCTGAGAAAGGTTCGCATGCTGATGCGGCCAAACATTCGTCCGATAGGCGGAGCGCATGACTGGGTGCGCAGCTTCAAACATGATCCTCGAATCCTGTGCGTTTGAAAGTCGAACTTGCGCTCCGGCTCACAGGAGCTGGAGGCACTCAACGTCGAGCGTGTGCGCGGCAACTCGTTGGCTATCGGTCCAAGCCTCGTCGGGCGATCTGCATGGATGTCTCCTCAGCGCGTCTGCGACGCCACAGTAAGTCTGTGCGCATTGCGACGTTGAAGGCTCGTCCGCGGCCTAGCTAGCCTCCAGCCTTCGGCCCATAGCAATAGCTCTCTGCCGCGCGGCGGACGTCCTATTTGACAATAAGCCATCCAGCCAACTTGTATCGCGACAACGGCAAGATAGACCAAGAGCTGGATTTGCGTCGGCTGTTCGGTATAGCCGATCAGCGCGTGCAAGGCGCGTCCGGGGACGCTGGCTTATGACAACAGCCAACCCGAGTCCCACAGGACGGTGTCGAGCGACGTTAGCCAATTGGCGCGCTCCAGGAGAGCAACGGCCTGCGCTGCCATGCCCGCCGACGGCCGCCGCGGCCTCATCTACCGTTCACGACGACGTAGCCGAGGAGTTATCGAACGCATTCCAGAAGAGAATTGGCGGTTTGCCGTGGCTCGTCACAGCATGGACGAGAGTTGCCGAAGCCAATGACCCATCAGCAACTCGAGTCCGCGAAAGATCAACACGGTGGAGAAGGCTCTCCACGCCTATTTACGACCTCAATAAGACTTCGGTCGACTTCGGATCGAGGCGCCGGAAGGAAAGGTCGAGACGATTGGCGCAGACTTCTGTGATTGGGTCTTCAATGCAGAACAAGACGGAGTACGGCGAATGCCGACCTACAGGAAAAACCCCGAAGCGGTCTCGAAGTTGACCCCCGAGCAGTACCGCGTCACGCAGACTGACGGGACCGAGCGTCCCTTCGCCAATGAATATTGGGACAACAAGGAGCCTGGTCTCTACGTGGACGTAGTTTCCGGCGAGCCGCTCTTTGCGTCCTTCGACAAGTTCGACAGCGGAACGGGATGGCCGAGTTTCACGCGGCCCCTCGAGGCAGCAAATGTCGCCGAGAACGTTGACAGCTCGCATGGCATGACGCGGACGGAGGTTCGCTCCAAGCACGGCGACAGCCATCTTGGCCACGTCTTCCCAGATGGGCCGCGCGACAAGGGCGGGTTGAGGTACTGTATAAATTCGGCCTCGTTGAGGTTTATCCACCGCGACCAATTAGAACGCGAGGGATACGGCAAGTACTCAACCCTGTTCTCAAAACAGGAGGCCTGACGATGGCAGCGACTACAGAGCCCGCGGTCCTGGCAGGAGGTTGCTTCTGGGGAATGCAGCAGCTGCTCAGGCGCCTGCCCGGTGTCGTCTCGACGCGGGTCGGCTACTCGGGCGGCGACGTCAAGAACGCCACGTATCGCGACCACGGAACGCACGCCGAAGCGCTCGAGATCGTGTTCGACCCGAGTCAGACGAGCTTCCGAGAGTTGCTCAAGTTCTTCTTCCAGATCCACGACCCGACGACGCTCAACCGGCAGGGAAACGACCGAGGCACAAGCTACAGGTCGGCGATTTTCTACACGACCGAGGAGCAGCGCCGCGTCGCCGAGGACACCATCGCCGACGTCGAGGCGTCAGGGCTGTGGCCGGGCAAGGTTGTGACCGAGATTTCACCCGCTGGCGAGTTTTGGGAGGCCGAGCCTGAGCACCAGGATTACCTGGAACGCTATCCGAACGGCTACACCTGCCATTTCGTCCGGCCCCAGTGGAAGTTACCGGTCAGAACTAGGGCCTAAGGAGAATAATTGTATGACTCGCCCGCGATCGCCGAATCTCTTCCTTATACCGCTGGTGCTGCTTCTGTTCGGGACTCTCGGAATAGAAGCACGCGCTTCGGAGCTTGTAGGTCATGTCTACGTGCAGACCAATGAAACCCAGAACCGCATCATGCACTTCGGTCGCAACGCGGATGGGAAACTCAAACTACTCGAGAGTATCCCTACCGGGGGCGCTGGGTCGGGCGTCTTCAAGCCGATCAGCGGTCAAAAGAGCGCGCCCAACGCATTCGAGGGCGCTGGCAGCGTGATCCTGGCCGAATCCAACACCCTGCTGTTCACGACGAACGGCGGCGACAACAGCGTGACGAGCTTCCGAGTGAGTCCAGACGGCAAGCTGACAGTGATCGATCGGCAACCGACTGGCGAGCCCGTAATCGGGCGCAGCGGAACAGCGAAGTCGCTCGCCTACCGCCCCCAAAGTCGAACCCTATACGTGCTCCATGCCTTCGGCCCCAACCACCTACGGTCATACACGGTTGCCGAGGACGGCAAGCTGAAGCTGCGCCCGGAGCGCGCTTCGGTAAATACCGCGACAAAGACCGATCGGGTGTCGACACAAGCTGTCCTGTCGCCCGACGGCCGCTTCCTGCTAGTCGATATCCTCTTCGACGCTCGTCCAGCCGTCAATCCGGACGGGTCGCCAAATCTGGTCGTGGCGAACGCCCCCGATCCAGACGGGCTCGTGATATTCCCGGTGCGCGACGACGGCGCACTCGGTGAGGCTTCCTTCGCCAATGCCGGCAGCGCGGGGCCATTCTACATCGCCTTTCTCAACCGGAGTCGCGATACCTTCCTGAACGGCTTCGCGGTAGGAGACGGCGTGCTAGTGAGCCGCATTAATGGCGAGGGTCGCGTGGTCGACGGCCCGTTGGCCCCGATCGACACCGCGCTCGGGAAGCCATCTGAGCTCTGCTGGCTGCAGGTGACATCTGATGACTCGCTGGTGCTCGCGACCAACTTCGGCTACGGAACGGTCTCCACCTACCGGCTTGAAGAGGGCCGGTTGAGTCTTCTCCAGGACCCGGCCAACAACGCGATACCCGGCGACGGTAGCTTCCGCGCTGTGAACGGCCTCGTCAGCAGCGGACCCAGCGACAGCTGGTTGACTCCCGACGACCAGTACTTCTACCAGATCTTTGGAAATGCCCAGGTGCTTGTCAGCTACTATCTCAACAAGACGAGCGGCAGACTGACGGAGATTGGTCGAAACCCGATCCCCTACAACAGCACCCAGGGCCTCGCGGGATTCTAACCACCGACGGAGAGCGGTCGACCAAGCAAAATCCAGCTACTCACACTGTAATCAGGTCTGGCAGACGCGCGTCTCGTCCCTTCGCAGCCTTGCCGCACAATCAGTCAATCGCAAGATACCGCGGCGCAGGACGCTCGATCTGCTGGAGCTTAACGATCTCTGAGCATCGCGACGGTACCACGGCGCGCTGTGCGCTGACGAGCGAGAGGCCAATGACTACACCCTCGCGAACAGCACCGAGGCAACTTTCAGAAGGGCCGCTACGGCCAGCTTACAAAGGTCGATTTCACTATGATGGCGTAAGAATCCGTGAATGGCCGCTCAAATCCTACGTACCGGTGGCATCCGACAAAAGGAGGTCCGCAGTGCGCCGCCCCCTCCCGCGAAAGCCCGCGCTCCGGTAGGAAGCTTTAGCTTGAGGCTATCGCCTTTGCCCGAGGCTCTAAAGCTTCCGATAAGTGACATGCGCCGTCGCGAACGGAATGCCCGCTCGCCCGGCGCTTCCGCGAGCGATGCACGCGCGATCATCAATCGCATAGAACCAATCATCGAAATTGAGCTTGAACGACTTGCCATCGCCTTGCGGTGTGTCGCGCGTGTACTTCCAATGGAAGGCACACCCCGCTTGCTCGCCCGTAGCTTCACCTTCCACGCGATTTTCGTGCCCGGTGTATTGACCTTCACCCGTTTTATGGATGGTCCAATAGGGTGTCACTGTGACCATCATCAAAGGTGTACGTCTCGGTGAACACAACTGTATCGGTGTCCGCATCCAATTCGCCGTGACCGGATATAGTTGCTCGCTTGAGAAGCCCGCCGACAAGACTTTCGACCACCGCCCATCCTTCTAAGCGACCGGCGAAGAAGGTCTCCGGTAGAAATGGTGGCGTGGTATCTCTGAATGCGTCGATGGCCATAGCGAAATCCCTCGACAACATAAGTCGCCTCTCGGAGCCAAGTTCCTCAGCGCGGAAACATGCTCGGTTCGGTGCGCTCTACCATCCGCAACACACTCTTGCAGGACGGACATTGATAGGACCGGATTTCGTATCGCTTCACGGCTGGCTCGCTACTGATGAACTTTCGCGGCGTGTCGCAAGCGGTGCAGAGGTATTGATTGCGGTCCATGGCAGACCCAAATCGCAGCACGAAAGAGAAAATAAGGCCGCCCGCAACAGTCGAGCGGCCACCGGGACAAAAATCAAGCGGCTGACCTGAGCCCCAGCGCATGGATCATAACTTCGAGGCGGGCGGAGAAGAGTCGGAAATCCGACGCTCCTAGTAGGAATGGCCGAGCTAGTGGCGTCTCAGACACACTGTGCCGCTTCTCCCAACACAGCAGGCGGCAAAATGTCGTGGTCTCGAACTGTCGCAGCCTTTACTTGAGCTAGGTATCCGCAACAGTCACAAATCAGATCGGCGCATTTGAAAATTGTTTTGGAAGGCCCTTCAGCGTCTTCGGCCTTTTACAGTTTGGGCAGCCACACAATTTCGCAACTGCAGCTTCTCCGAAATCTCGGAGCACTTGACGGGCGGTTGCCGTAGATCCCCCCTCTTACATCAAAAGCCTATTGGATTTCCGATTCTGAAGCAGTGGGCTATTAGCGGGGGAAGAGAAATAAGCGAAAGCTCTCGATCTAGTGATGTTTCGTTCTTCGGTTCGTGGAAGGTTTTGCCCGTTTTTGGAAAGAATTTCCGGGCCGAACTAGCCGCGAACGCATCGTGCTCGATGCAGTGCGAAACGGGCCAGTGAAGCATGGTCCATCCTCCAAATTTGGGCGCGTCTTCCAGCGCCTGCTGAAGGCGGCCATCCAATAACAACCTTCGCGGGAGTCAAGCCCCGCTTGCAGGCCGGGCGTCTGAACCGGCAGTGAGGCCGCCCCTGCCCTTCGCAGTTTGATGCGTCGCAGCGAAATGGCTGTCTTGCTGCGGTGCCTCTACGCTCCCGCTCCACAAGGTCGGTATGCAATCACCGTTTTCCTGACGCGAACGCGTATTGAGGAACGCGGCCTCACGAGCTTGCATTGTCGGTTTGATCTTCAATTTTTAGACGAGACCAACAATGCATCCTGTCGTCAGAATGGTCGCGATTGTGACAGTCCCAGCTTGGATCGGATTGTCCCCGGACTCCGCCGCAGCACAGGATTTCAATGACCGATGGTCCATCATTCCAAACGCCCACGCAGATCCGGTCCCTCAGGGACTCGAACAGATGAAGAAGGACGCACCGCAAGCGCAACCTCCGGCTGGACAAGATACATTGAAGGACGCTCGAACTTCCAATCGAGTCTTTTCTGGAAAGGCTTCCTTCTATGCGTATTCCATGAGCAAGACAGCGAGCGGTTCGTCATTCAATCGCAATTTGCTAACGGCCGCCCATCGCAACCTGCCGTTCGGTACCAAGGTTCGCGTAACCCATGGCCGAAGCAGCGTCATCGTCACCATCAATGACCGAGGCCCATTCGTTCGTGGCCGTGTCCTCGACCTTTCGCTCGCCGCTGCGCAAAGCTTAGGAATTACGGAGCTAGGGGTCGTCCAGATTCGTGCTGAGGTGTTGTAGAGAACGACGCCGATGGAGGGCGTGGCCCTTGCAGGCCAGTTGACCTCGGACCACCGCAACGTGACGCACTCCTTCTGACGCATCCCGCTGGCCTATTAGCTTTTCGTCGAACTGATAAGGTTTTGTTAGAAACCTTATCAGTTGACGAACTGGCTCCGTTTACCACCAAAGTCTATCAGTTCAGGGCGACTGCACATCAATCTCCCCAACAGCTCCTGATCAACTACGCATGCAAGGAGATGCGTGTCGGCTCATCGGTAACGTCCGTCTGTTCGCGCCGAACTACCTGCTCGACAGCTAGCTGGACCATCTCTACTGGGACACGAAGCTGGATGCGCTGGCGCGCGTATCACTTTTGTTGTGCGGGGACTCATAAGAGTGTCAAAGGACACAAAAGAGTGTCACGTTTTGTGGCGCTCATGGGCTTACAAATTTGCAACCACACACAGGCCCAGCAGCGAAATCGGCTTAGATCGCTGCGGATTGGCTCTCGCTGCCGACAGATGCCCTCGCTTACTTTCGGACTGGGGCGGGTGCCGCACGATGCCAGCAACGGCGCAGTGTAGGCGCGGAAGATTATGCGATCCTTCGGTCCGGAAGCTCTCGTTTCGCCGCCAATCTGATTAGGCGATCGACCGCGTTTAGAACGGCACGCTCGTTGACCAAGCGCTCTTCGGCCTCTGAGAGACCAATCCGTCCTTCATCGCGCTCGGCGAATGTCTCTCCAGACTTCGCCTGTTCAGCGAAGGCCAAAATGCTTCTTTCCGTCTCGGCGATCTGGGCCTTCATCTCCTCGATGACGCGCGGGCCATCCGCTGCCATCCGTCTGATGCGGTCGATTTCCTCGGCGGTTTGAGCCTGCACCTCCTCGGAGAGTACGTGAGGGGGCAGCAGCGCGCAGAGTTTCTCGAACTCATTGCTTTCGCTCTGGAGTACGATCGAGGAGTAATCGGAAAACACGATGAGGGCCGCGACCAGTTCGTCGGTCTCGTCTCCCCCGAACCTGTAGTCCAGAAAGGCCGCCCCGAGGGCGCTCTGCCGCCCTGTAAGGATCGCTGCGCCTATGCCGGTCAAGGCAGTTCTTCCAAGCGTACGCCCAACGCGCAGCTTCGTTTCAGCGGCGGTTATTGCGACGCATCTCACTTGGTTGGCGGCATTGTAGCGGACCGAATCCGAGCCGGACGACGCGGGCGCCGTCCGCCAAATGCCGATAACCGGGTTCTTGAAGAACACCTTGATAGAATCGGCCGATTCCACCGGGGCTCCATCGCCCTCGAACGAGAATATCTCTGCCTGCAGCACGGGCATCTTCCATCCGGAGCGCAGGTCGTAGTCCGACATGGTTAAAGCGGGATCGCCGGTCGGACTCTTCGCCAGGCCCAGTGCCGAATGCTGTGACATGGAGTCCAGCGCGGACTTTCGCGGACCGATCAGCGCCCACACGAAGAAGCCCAGCCAGCCGAGCACGGTGAATCCAAATACGACGTTCAGGATCGCCAACACCCAAGCGTAGTGGTGCCGAACTTTGAAGGCAATGATGGTTGGCAGAAGGTAAACCGCTAGACCTAGCGGGATGAATCCGACGGGTCCGATGGCCATGCCCATCAACGCGGAAAGCGCGACCAGGACCATGAGAAGTCCTATTCCGAAATGCCGGTGCTCCATAATGTTCGACGAGCGCCTGAAATCGCTCCCCTGTAGTGCCGGGGCCGGAGCGCTCGCATTCGCATCCAATGTGCGGCCCGTCGATGCCGCCTCGGGCAGCGGGATCGGCAAGGCTGGCGGCTCTTCCATTATCGGCGCGGGGCGCTCGGGCTCCTCGGGGTGCAGGGCCTTGTCCTCGGAAGGCGCCATGATCGAGGGTTCTATGGGCTTAAGGTCCATGAGCGCCGGCGCCGGCGCAGCTGCGGGGCTCGAGATCGGTCCAATCTTCTTGCGCCTGTCGAAGAGCAGGAAACCGACAGCGCCGACGAGAATGAGGACGGCCGCGACGAGAGCCCATTGGAGGTAGTTGGTTTCGGGTGCCTTCGCCGTCGGCTGTATCGCAATCGGTGGACCGACCACGCGCGGCGGGGCGGGTTCGTCGGCGGATGGCGCTTCAGTAACCTGTCGACTGACCTCCGCAGGTTGGTTCTGCGCTGGCGGCTCCGTCTGGACTATGACGGCTGGCTTCGGCGATGAAACAGGAGCAACCGTTGCCGGCGCGACTTGGGTCGGGAGCGGCTGAGGCAAGGATTCGGATTTTAAGTTCTCGGGCTGAACTGGTTGTCCAACGACCACCGGCGGGGACACGGCTGTGGTCGACGTCGGCGACGGCTGGAAGGACGGCTGCGGTGCGGGCGGGCTTGGCGGCGCCGGCGCGGCCTTCAAGGACTCACTTGCGGACGGCGGATTTGCAGGCACGCCTGCTTGATTGGACGAAACCTCCTGGCTGACGTCGGGCGGGCTCGGCGCCAGCTTCGAGGCGTCGATGGTCAGGAAGCGAAGCGTACCGCGACCGGCCTGGTCCCAGCTCGCCGCCCAGACGTACCCCGCGCCGCCGGTCACCCGGTAGACCGGCAGACCGATGGTGGCGGAGCGCTGGAAATTGCCGATGTGGTCGACCAGTATGCCGGCCCTGACGTCGCGGCCGGCAGCGAGGTCTGCCAAACGTGCGCGATCGAGCGGCTGGAGAGATACGTCGCCCCAGGTAGCCATCAACGTGCTCGGCCCGACCGAGACCGGCGAGGAGATGTAATGAGGCTCGCCATACTTGGCTGAGAGCCGTCGGACATCGTCCATCGCCTCGGTGCCGGCGAAGAAGGCCGGCTCCAGGTAGCGGTTGACGTAGAGCGCGGTCCCGTCGTTCGAGTGGATGATCGTCGTCGTAGAAGTATACGCCCCTCGAGGGGACGTTTCCTGGCGCCGCTTTTGGCACCAGCTCAGACCTGCGAATTGGTCGCTGGGATTACAGCGGTACTCCAGATAGGAAGGGCTGGCGAGCGAAACGCGGCCACCTAGATGCAAGCCCTCGACCGCGTAAATGGCTTCCGCCACGGGCGTCTGCATCGCGGCCCCAAGTGCTGCAGGCGCCGCTTCCGCATCGGCGATGACGGCACCGCGCCGCTGGAATTGTCGGATGGCGGAAAGCTGGGCGCTCTTGATACAGCCGACGTCGGACTGGCAGGCCCGACGCGCGGCCAGTAGGGGGGCTGCAACGGAGCGGGCGGGCCCTTCCCCGAATAGAGCAACCAGATCCTGGTAGCCTTGACCGATCAGCCGATCGAGGCGAGCGAGTTCTGGATCCTGGCAGACGGCAATCTCATCAGCGAATCTGGCCCGGCGACAATCGAAGCTTGGCCCGGACGCATTCGACTGATTACGGCATTGGTTGCGGAACCCCGACACGCGTGGGTCCGACGGAGATACGCCCTGGCGGATCATTTCGTTGATGGAGGAGCCGCGCTGGCGGAGAGCTCCATCAACGCAAGCGACTTCGGACCCCGGTAAGCGCTCCCAGTCCGCCTGGGTAGCCGCTGCCATTCCAGACCTAATCATGCCTCCGAATAGCTCGAAGATCTCCCGCTGCTGGGCAAAGGCCCCCTGCGGAACGCCGGTCAAAAAAATGAAGAGAATAAACCTGACGAAACGGATCAACGCGGAATCCCCCAGCAATCAGAAGTCGATTATAGCAACCTCTGATTGGTTCATCAGGATAAAAACGTGGATTGAACAGGACTTTTGTAGCTATCCTTACTCACTTGCCGAGGGGGAGTGTTCAACGCGGTTAACCGCGCAATTGTTGGCACTGCGGCGGGGCCTGCTGGAGCTCAAACATAGCTCGACTTGTAGAACCCTGACGACCAATACGCGGCGATCGCGGGCGAGTCACTTCGAACGAAATGACCGCTCTCTCTTCGGCATCGAGTCCGGGGGCATTCAAGGATTCGAAATTGAAGGTTCTCTTCCGAACTATAGACGATTTCTCGTCCTTCAGAACCGGCCCCCAGTAAGCGGCCGCTAGAATTTTAGCGACCTCCGGCCGGACCTTTCAAGGATTCGAATTATCGTGAGCCCATGAGCATCACGATCCACCTCCTGTCCGCACGTCTCGCGCCAACGCCTACGCCGTCTCTCAAAACCTAAGAACGGCGCGCCCAAGAGCGAGCTCCCGAACAGTCTCCTGATCT
Source organism: Bradyrhizobium sp. 23AC (assembly GCF_054863025.1). Taxonomy (NCBI): domain Bacteria; kingdom Pseudomonadati; phylum Pseudomonadota; class Alphaproteobacteria; order Hyphomicrobiales; family Nitrobacteraceae; genus Bradyrhizobium; species Bradyrhizobium sp. 23AC. The sequence goes on along the minus strand of NZ_JAVAYN010000005.1, from coordinate 206,759 downwards.
CATCGAACAAACCGAGGGCGCTCTGGCCTGCGAACGATAATTCTTGTCTGCAGCGGACGACTCGCTCGTCCGGACGCGGGCGCAAGGGAGAGACCATGCGCGTCAGTGCCCCTCAATCCCCGTACAGGGACTGCGATATCGCGATCGTGGTGCCGGAGGATCCGGCGATGCCGGCAAGGATCGTGTGCACCGATGCCGAGACTGGTTTGATCATCGGCAGCCCGTCGATTCTCGCCACGATGTCAAGGATGCGTCAGCCCCGCGCCTACGGCACCCGCCCGGAGTCTGAGGCCTCCGCGCCGGCCATTCATTTTCGGCCCCATTAATCAGACTAACGACGCGTTGACGGTGGATCCTCGAATCTTGCATCAGGAGCTAATTTCCCCTGCGACGCCGATGCGGTCAGTAGTTGGACAATGGGCGAGATGGAGCAAAGACAATGAGAAGCTTGGTGCCTGCGATCATGGCAGCGGTGATCGCCGCCAGTTCTTCCGGGGCGCAATTGGCCTTAGAGCAAGCGAGACGCGGTCCCCTGCGGAACTCGGTTGTCGCGGAGTGTGTGTTGTAGCGTAGAAGCTGCCAGATGTTGCTCCCCGACCCGCCCCAACTGTACGGCACCCTTAACAGACTTGAGCACTACCTGGTCGCCGAGCGCCTTGGTGTGATCGCTGCATCGGGCGATGAGTACGCTGGCCAGGCGAAAACGTTGCTACAGCTCTTGCTCGATGACACCGAATTCGAAACAACGATCTATGCCACCCTGTTTGACCGCTCGTTCGTCGACGCAAAAGGTTGGCGGGCACGCCGGTTGGAAGTCGGCACGCGAGAAAAGAAAAAGCGCATCACCGTGACGGCAGAAATGACCTCGTCCGGCCACCTGTCGGTCCGCATAAGCCCGCGTCGCTACGCCGGCTACGGAAAATGGGGCTGGGCAGGCGAATGGCGCAGCGACCGCTCCTTTGCGTGCGAACAGGCCGGGCAAGGGAACCGCCCAGCTGACGAACTCCTGTTCTTCCGTGACGCACGTGAGCTCATCAAAGATTTCAGCGACGGAATTCGGCTTCGCACCCGGAACGATGATTTCGACGAGATACGACGCCTGCACGCTCAGACGATCGTGTTGCGATTCTGGAAGGCGGCCCTACGACTCGCGTTCCATTTCGAGGTCGCGGTCGAGAGCTACCCAACTGCCGCCCCGAACGGACGCCCGCGCGGACCGGCACTGGAGGTGATCAACGCCGTTGATGCCTATCGCCAGCAAACCGAGGCAAACTTCGAAGCTTTCGAGCGGACGATTGGGCACCCGCCCGACCGCGTTTGGGAGATTTGTGCAAGCCGTCGCTCCGAGCGTGGGCTTTTTTTTCGCGACGAGGCTGCGAGGGCTCTCAACAGCGTCGGCGGTGCCCATCTGCGCCCCATGGAAATCGAGCGGGCATTCAGCCTGCTTTGCACCGCGGCAGGCTTCGGAATTTACGTGCCGCCGGCCAGCCTCACCGAATATGCGCCGCTGATCAAAAGACCTCGACTCGCGGCCACATCTCCTTACAGGCAGATTACACGGCGCCCCATTACTCTGCCAAAGGCGTCGGCATCGTCCGGCCTACTGTCCTATACGCGGATGCGCTTGGCGCCCATCGAGCCAACTCTCGCGGCGGATTTGGATGTAACCTCGACAGCGGATCTGGTCGACAAACTCAACGAGATCTGGAAATCGCGTGGCGAACGGCCATTGCCGCAAGGCAGCTATCCGACCAACAAGGACTCACTAGCCCGGGTGGTGAGGCTTTACCGCAATGAACTCAAGGCCGGTTCCGGCGCGAATCCCATGAGCGCAGCACCCGAAGACATAAACTTTTACGTCCGAAAGAAGTAGCAAGCAGTGTTTGGATTTTTTCGCCGCAGGAAAATCTCGGAATTAGGAATGCGGGCCAGTGCGGCTATCGACAAGTACGGCCGGCTGAAGGCCTCTTGTCCAGGCGCTGCCTACGTGTTTGCCAGCACCCTGCGGAGAACACGTGACCTGGTGGGAGATCAATCGCTCTCATCAGAACAGAAGCTCTTGCTGGTCGAGCGCAATATCGAGGCTGCTACTCCAGATCGCGGAGCCGATGGCGGCATTTCGCTCGCCGCTTTACGGTTTGTACGCCTCGCGCTTGCATCCGACAGCAATCCGGACGGCATAGGCGCCTTAATGGTGAACCGCGCGTATGTGACCATTGCAGACGATGGGAAGAGCTATCGAGACTTGGAAGAGCGCGACCGCCTACCTCCGCAGCATCCTAAGGTGCAGGTACCACTTCAGAAGAGCGGCTTCAGAACCGTCGCCGAACTTGTCGCGGCGATGCGCAATCCAGCCGATAGGATCAGCGACTCCCTTGGCGCCGTGCAAGAAAACATTTGGAATGTACTTGCTATCATGGATTTACGGGAAATGGACCAGGAGGGCTGGACCCTGGTGGGTGAGCTCCAAAGTGCCATTTCAGGACCGTTCGCAGGCGCTTAGACTGTGCCTGCTGACGGCGTGCGTCTTGCTCGCTCAAAGGCCTGCGTTTTCTCGCGGGCGGGTGTTCGGGGATCATTAGCATAGGCCTTAAAGTGCGACTCCCACTCTCGCACGGAAATCGACGCCAGCTCCTTGGGAATAGGCGTCGCATCACCCTTTCGAAGCAGGACGGCGGTCGCCCCTTGGAACGTCCCTGGATTGCCGCCGAAGCCTCCAAGGACATCGGAATCGAAATATCCCAACTGCGCCTGTTGAAGTGCAGGGCCATTGTGATCCAGCCAATCTGGATGGATGATATCGTCTGCTGACAGTAGGACAAATCCACCGGATTTAACGAGCTCGCCCAGGGAAGCAATTAGCCTCGGATGACTAGTCTGCGGCACATGGTGCAGGACGTCTTGGCAGAACACCAAGTCAAAATGAGTTTCACTCTTCCAGGGCAACACAGCCCGAACGAATTCGACATTCGGCAAACCTGACGAAAGCTTCCTCGCGGAATCAATCGCGGCGCCCACGGGATCCAAACCAATGATCCTATTCGAGATGAGCTTGCCCAGAACGTTCGTCGACACTCCAATATGACATCCAGCGTCGAGAACCGGACCGCCGAGCTGGAACCGTTGCAAAATTCCAATTGCCAGTGCGACCCCGTCTAGAATGTAGTGCCGTCTGGCCGAGGCTGCGACCGCAAAGAGGCCTGGGTGGGCCAACAGTCTGAATAGTTCCCGCTCGTCGACGTCTCTGCCGGGTCCGGCCTTTTGTGCAGCCCTCGCGTGAGCATCGTCATACCGTTGGAGAAGGACCTCAGTATCGGGAAATTTGGCGCTGATTGACCCAACGTCAGGTTGGAAGTCCAAGAGCCATTCCTCTCGCAGGATTGCGTCGATGGAACGAACTGTCTCTACATCCGGCCAAAGGGCCGCCGCGTCAAATCGCATCTCAAGTTCCGCTCTTGTCGTCCTAACTGGACCCACTTTGGGATCGCGCCCTTATGTCGTGGGACGAAGAATGGTGTCAAAGAAAATAACCGTGGGGCAGCATCTCGCGTTTCTTCGCGCCCAATGAACAAGCGTTCAGAAGTCCATTAGAATTTTATCGATCTCCCGGACGGACCTTTCAATGGTTCGAATTATCGTGACCCCATGAGCATCACGACCGACCTCGTGTCCGCACGCCCGCCGTCCTAGTGGCGTCGCCCCTCAAGGATTGAGTGTGGCGGCCCGCAGCGCGAGCTCCCCGAACAGCCTCCTGATCTCATCGAACAACCGTGGGCGCCCTCGCCCGCGAATGACAACGCTCGCCTGCAGTGGACGACGTCGCTCGTCCGGACGCTGGCGCCAAGGGAGAAAGATCATGGCAACGGCCCCGCTGCGCGTCAGCGACCCAGCAAGCATGGCCAGGAGAATGATCGGATGCACAATCGGCCAGATACGGTGCCAAACTTTCATGCCTCACCTCCTATTGCGCCTTCGTGCGTTTCCGCGGCGTGCAAAGTTCTTCCGTCGTCCCTGGTGGCGTCTCCGGGCCGCAGCGGGCATTCCCGCATGGTGCCGCAGCAAGCAACGCGTCCACGCAGCGCCCGCCAGAAATCGTCCACCAGGACGCGCCGGCGATGCTCGAAAATGATCGGACAGCCGAGCCCGTTGCCGTGGCAATCCCTCCGGAGCAGAGTGCATCCCCGCCGGTCTTTGCGTCCGCAGATGCAGGTGCTTCGCCCGTTGCGCAGCCTCCCCGTCCGCGCGTTGATCCTGCGCATGCCCAAGGCGATGACGCCCGTGCCGAATGCGACGGCTTCGCGATAGGCGGCTCGCAGCCCCACCTGATCGGCCGCGTTCTCGGCCGCGAGCTCCACTTCGCCGGCTTCGCCATGCGAGAGTTGCGCCTCGCTGGGCCAGAAGCCCGTCTCCTCCGCCGTCTCCTGCCACAGTGCGAAAGCGTGCAGCTTCGTCCACCATGCAGGCGCCGTCTCGTCGGTGATGCCCTCGCCGGCGCGCAGGCCGATGCAGAAAGATCCGCCCGGGTTGATGTGCCGCTCAGGGCAGCACGCCGGTAGCGTGCTTCCGACCGATCGTTCCGACACGATGATCTCACCGCCGAGAGAGACGACCCTCAGCTGGAAGACTCGGGTGAAGGCCTTGCTGCTCCGCACCGCAACGACGTCGATGTCCGCCTCACGGGCGTGGACAGACCGGAACTCCGCCCAGGTCGGACAGCATCGTGCGAGCGCGTCGAGCGACATGATCGGAGATCATCCCCGCGACGGCTTCGGCGATGCCGCGTGGGACCGTGCTGCCGGTTCGCTGCGCAGGATCTGGACCGCGGGGGCCTGCGGCGTCATCAGCAGGTCCGAGGCCGAATCGAAGGACATCAGCCGCCCGGACGAGAAGTGCTTGCGGACGGTGGGATCCGCGATGGCCGCTGCGACCGCACCGAGGCGGATACCGCCATGTTCGATGGCCTGCTGGGTGCGTTCGGCGTTGATCGTGGCGCGACTTGCGGCGCAACGCACGCTGTCGTCACCACGATGGCCCAAGCGCGTCATCGGGGTCGGCCCATACTCGATCCCGACGGCGAGGTCGATCGCAGCATCTGGTTGGACGGCTTCCAGGCAGAGGTCGAAAGACGACCTCATCGCCGAGGCACACAGCGCGGCTTCGCGTACGCTTGCGGCGGCATCGTCGGCGCGTTCGCCTTCGGCTACGCAGCCGTGGATGCAATCCCCGATGAAGCGCACGCGCTTGCCGCCGAAATCATCCTTGAGCACGGAGTTGAGCTCTTCGCGGATGACGTGGACGATCTTGACCGCGTCGCGGATCTTCTCGGAACCGCCCTGAATCGACTGGTCTACGAAATTGGTGAACCCGTCGATGTCCGCGAAGATCGAGGCCATCCCCATGCGGATCGAGTTTGCGGGGGAGAGTTCGCTGAATTTCACGGAGGACAGCGGCAGCGTGGGTCGCTTGAAGCGGAACATCGGCTCCGAGGAATCCGACGCGATGGCCGAGGCGATGCGGTCGATGCTGTCGAAGGCGTACTTTTTCGCGGCGGTCGCGATGTAGGCTTCGTCAAGCGTCATGATACCACCTGCATGCTTGCGGATTGCCGCTGCAGCGATACGCTTTTGGGCCGTTTCGGTGAGGAAGATGCCCTGCTCGGATCCGGATGCGACGAGCTTCGCGGCGTGGTTTGCGGGCCGCCCCAGAAATAGCGTGTCCTTTTCGTGCGCGCCGCGCCCCGTGGTCATCGCCAGGCACTTGCCGTGATCGATGCCGAAGCGGATGCGGGAAGGGAAGCCGTGAGCCTCGCCGACTTTCTGGGCGGCTTCCTTGAGCTTGCGTGCAAGTGCCACGGCGCGCTCGATCTGCGCGGCGGGGTCGCCGACGGGCGAGGCGACGACGGCATGAAGGCGGGCGCCGTGATAGTCGATCCGGTCACCGTCTTCGCCGTCGACGAGGGAATCCCACACCCGATAGTGCATGTTGAGGAAGCGCAGCAGGCGCCGGTGCGCGGCCTCTGTCTCCTGGCCCTGCTCCGTAACCAGGTCCTCGAAGTCGAGAAGCTGGCCGTAGAGATGGGCGCCCTCGACGACGAAGGCTTCCCTGAGCGGCATGCGGCTGAGCAGTCCGCGTTTGGCTAGAACTTGGCTGTCCAGCGCGATTTGGCGATCGACTTCCGGCACCGTTTTCAGATGTTCGCGGATCCTCGATTTCGCGCGGTCTTGATTCCAGGTCATTACCTTCTCCTCAGATGGAATAGACGTCTAATTCGACGCCGTGCTTCGCTTCCACCTTCGTCGGGCCCCGGAAGGTGTCGGGCTCTGCACCCGACCCGACCATGAGGTCGCGCAAGGTCGGGCTGATTCTGATCTCGCCGAGTTCGGGAGATTTCGCTTGTTCGTACCTGGCCGCCGTGTTGACGGCGGCTCCGAGCAGAGTGACGGCGATCCTGTTCTCCGCGCCGAAGTCGCCGAACGCCACGTCGCCGGCGTGCAGGCCGATGCGCAGGCCGAGCGGCAAGCCGTGCTTCTCGAAGTAGGCGCGGCATTCCGAGGCCACTTTAAGCACGCAGGCGAGCACGGCGGCCGGCTCGCATCTCTCGCGGTCGGCGGAATCAACAAACCAGTAAGCCATCGCGCCGTCGCCCATCAGTTTGTCGATCTGACCGCCGCAGTCGCGCACGGCGTTGATCTGGATGGCGGCGAGTTCGGTGAGGTGTTCGGCGACTTCGTTCGATGACCTGGAAGCCGACCAGACGCTGAATCCCGCGATGTCGCTAAAGAAGATGATCGCTCGACGATTCTGGATCGAAGGTCGCCCGCCGCGAGTCGCGATCTTGATGAGGCCGAGCGCATCGCCGTCCGAAAACCGGCGGAGGAGGCGTTCGTGCTGAGTGGCTAGGCTACGCAACTCGGATCGCATCCCCGTAGCCTGCTCGAGCTTGTGGTTGACGACGCCCGCCAGCGTGAGCGTCCAGATGACCTTTTCTTGATCCGCCAGGCGCTCTTGGAAGGAAGCGTCGATGCACAAAAGCTTGGCGGCGCCGGTAGCCTTCAAGTCCGCCGTCCTGGTGCCATCGCGCCCGGAGAGCAGGTGAAGAAGTCCCTGTTCGCCGACGATCTCGCCCTTGCCGCGGAAGGCGATCATCTGGTCGTTGGCACGGATTTCGACTTGGCCGTCGACCACCAGCCAGCATCCCTGCACGCGGTCGCCGCGTTCGCAGATTGGCTCGCCAGGAAGGAAATCGAGGACGGTGGCCAAGAGAGTGCGGTCGAGGGCGCTGCGGATCGCCGACGGATCCGGACAAAATTGCTCAAGAAACAGGCTGAGTACCTTTTCGACGTCGGTTGGCAGGGCCATATCAAGTTCCCATTGATGGAACAGAAAGCTGCAGAAGGTTTTTCCGCTTTCGCACTACATTAAGTATGTCTATTCCGAACTTACTGAGGGCTTTGCCGCCAGTCAAGGACGAGTTATGCTGCTACACCGAACAAACCGCGGAAACGAGGGTGCAGCGCGTGACAGAGACGATCCGGGATCGGATTAAAGCCCTGAGAAAGAAAGAGAAATTGACACTGGATCAGGTCGCCGAGCAGGCTGGATTGAGCAAGTCCTACCTGTGGGAGCTTGAAAATCGGGACCTGCCGCGACCGTCGGCTGAGAAGCTTGGCGGTCTGGCCCGCGTGTTCAATGTGACGATCGATTATCTCTTGGGTGGGGAGCAGTTGGAGTCCGCCGAGGACAAGGCCTTTTTCCGCGAATATCAATCGATGACGCCCGAGGCCAGGGCTCGACTGCGCCGCATGGCGAAAGCGCTGGACGAATGAGATGAACTTCGACGGGTGGGGGCTTCAGAGGTGGGCAAACCACTTCAATCAGATGCTGAATCTGGCGAACCCACCCGACAGGTACCGCTTTGACGTCGGTCGCCTCGCGATGGAAACGAGTGCCCAGTTGTTTCCGGGCGATCCAATCTCGAAGGTCGAAGAACAGGACCTAGAGGGCTTCGCCGGCGCTCTCGTCCCGGCCGAATCCAGAAAGCGCTGGGGCATCGCCTACGGCAAGGGTCAGTCGCCTGGAAGATGTAGGTTCACCGTGGCCCACGAATTCGGCCACTATCTGCTGCACAGGAAGAAGTATCCTGACGGCATCCAGTCGAGCGAAGCCGACGTGGACGGCCGCACGAAGCTGCAAGTCGAGCGCGAGGCTAACGAGTTCGCGTCGTGGCTCCTGATGCCGTTGGACGATTTCCGGAAGCAGATCTCGCCTACTGACAAGCCTGACTTCGATGCCATCGGCGCCTGCGCCAGTCGTTACGAAGTTTCGCTGGTCGCTGCGGTTCTGAGGTGGCTCAGATACACGGACAGGCGGTCGGTCTTCGTCAAGTCAGTGGACGGCTACGTCGATTGGGCGTGGTCCAGCGAAGCGGCTTTTAAGACCGGCGTCTTCATCCGCACCAGCCGTGGACCGGTCGAACTTCCGGCCGGATCGGCGGTTGCGCAGGCACAGTTCACGCCCGAAGTCCGTAGCGGCGTCGATCACTCGGCGGGAGTGTGGTTCAACCAGCGAGTTAGAGAGCACTCGTTCCGGAGCGAGAAGTACGACACCGCCTATACCCTGCTGCATCTGCCGGATGCGGAGCCTAAATCGTGGTCCGAAGGAAAACCGCTCGAGGACACGTACGAACGTTTCGTTCGCCGCGGATGAGATCACGCGTCGCTTCGTTATCGCTCACCCCACCCACGTGAAAGCCTCTGCTTGACGTCGTGGCGCGCCAGCACCTTCTCGCAGAGCTCCCAGCGCTCGCCCTTCGGGACGACGTCGCCGGCGTAGCGGAGGTCGAACGCGTTGGCCCGGGCGCGACGGTTGCGCATGAAGCCGGCCGACTTCTTCCGTTTCCGCAGCACTTTGGTGAACTTGTCCGCCGCCTCATAGGCCATGTCGAAGGCATGGGAGGTTCCGAGCCCAAGGCCGCTGAACATCGGCGGCATGTGCGATCCTGGCAACGGATGGATGTCGACCGGGATCCTGGGGATCAACCCCATCCGCTCCAGCGTCGACCGCTTCCGGAGCACCACGTGGCGCACCACCGGATTGTTGCGCTGGAAGAAGCCCAAATCCTCCTTCGGCGTCAGCACGTCGTCAACGAACTGGTCACGGCAGAACGCGTCGTTGATGTCGCTGAAGCTGGTCTGGGTGACGAACCGGGTGGCAGGCAGCTGGATCGCTTCGCGAACGAAGCCAAAGATCACCTCGTTCTCGGCTGCAGCGGGGAGCGGGTTGCGGAACAGCGACCAAGCCTCCCGTTCCGTGGTGACCTTCTGCTTGCCGGTAATCACTGGGACGGCCTTCTCGGTGGTCCGCCATTCGCTCCAGGCATCGCCGATTACCTGTTCGGCTCCCATCCCGAGAATCTTGAGCAGGTCCCACATGTCCTCGACGTTCGTCTGGATCGGCGTAGCCGTCCCCAGCAGAACGTGTCGCGCCCGCTTGGCGATCTCGAACATGAAAGACAGAAGATTGTTGGCGGCCCGCTCCTTTTCCTCCGGATCCTCCTTGCCGCGAGCCCGGTGAGCCTCGTCCAGGATCACCATGCCCAGCGACCTGGACATGAGATGCTTCCGCTCTTCCGTGTTGTGGAAGATGAGGCCGGTCGAGACGATCGCGATCTGGCGTGGGCATTTGACGACGCCCGCAGCTCCGATCGATGGCATCGGTATCTCGTCCGGATCCAGCCGCCATGCCTTTTCGGTCGAGAGCCACACCGCCGAGGGCATGTTGAGCCGGTCCTTGAGTTCGATCTGCCACTGCGTGGTGAGCGTCGCCGGGCAGAGGATGAGAACGGGCCCATCCCCTAGCAGGGCCGAGACCAAGGCGGCGCCGGCGAGCGACAGGGTCTTTCCGACCCCGACCTCGTCGGCCAGCAGCAGGCGGACGCCGCCGTACGTTTCACGGTGCTCCAGGAACAGTGCGACGAAGGCTCGCTGTCAGGGCATCAACTCCTCGCCCTTGCGGTAGATGTCGGCTTCCACCAAAGCCGCGGGCGCCACCTCCGTCGGCTTCAGATCTGTCAGTTGGACCTCAACCCGGCGGGCGCTGCGGCCGATCTCCTCGATGATTGCGTCCGGAAGAGGTTTGCCGAGCGTCCAAAGGTACTCGAACTCGTCCTCCACCCAGGCGACTCCGTCGGCGGAGGTATCTTCCCAGACGAATTCGTAGTTAGCCGACCAGCCTTCGCGGGTCTCGTTAAGGCTGCCCATGAAGGCCGACGACGTCCCGTCCGGGCGGTAGATGACCCCCGCCTTGCCGTGCACGAAGGGCGCGTGCTTGCGGGAAACCACCCGGATTTCCACGTTCCCGCGAGTGGGTATGTCGTAAAGCCGCTGGTATCGTGGCCGGCGATCTGCGCAGCCACCTCGGCCTTCACCTCTTGGACGATCTCATCCTTGTAACCGGATGCGCTTGCGGAGCGCTTCCTCAACACAAGTATTACCGTTCCTTGAACGTAGCCGCCCTTCTTCAAGTCGGAAGTGGTTTCCGTTGCAATGTACCAAGCCGCCATAACTTGTAGACCAGCGCCCCAAAATATCTGAGCCATGTCGGCCCAAACCGACGCTGACTGATGCGTGAACATGATGATCTGAATGCCATTGTCAGGCATGTGATTGGCCATCGCCGTGTAGGCGTCGACCATGTTGCGGCGGAACTCGTCTCCCACCCCTTTGATTGCAATTTGACGGCGCGAGTCCCAACTCCACGCGTCAAAAGGAGCAGGCGGATTTCTGCGAAGCCATGCGATAAAGAACTCGGTGATCTCTTCGTAGTTTACGGCGTCGGCGTACGGAGGGTCCGTAATGTAAAGGTCGGCCTCGACACCCACCATTTTTGCCTCATGGGTAGCAACGACTGCGTGGTCGTTTGTTTGAAAGTGGGGCGGACGAAGACTCCCCGACTTCAAAATCGATAGCGATCCTCGGACCCCATAATTCAGTAGGGTGTTTAGCGCCTGATTGTAGAACACCTGCGCAAATTTCACCGCGCCGCCCTGCTCTGCCGTACTGTCAATCCGACAGAGCTTGGAAGTTATGTTCAGCATCCCGCAAAAGTCCAGGCACGCCTCGGCTCCTTCCATTTTCTCTCGAATCAAACCAAGGACGAGTAGATGTCGGGGAGGAAAGAGATGATGCCAATAAGTCCATCCTCGTTCCCGGATGGGCTGCGATGTGTTGTCTCCAGGCTCGATGCGCATGTCAGGAATGAGACCCGATGCCTGCCACGAAGATAGACGTTTCTGAACAAACGCCTCCACCTTCCGCTCACGCTCGATATCTAGATGGGTGGGCGCCGCGAAGAACGTTTCTTGGCGCCCCTTCTTCAGCGAATCCTTAGTAATCCATTGAATGCAGTAGAGTCGTTCTTGGAAGATATCGCCGGGCGCAGGACGAAAGTCGTCCTTCGCCCAAGCACGCAAATTGCTTGCATTCGATCCGTCAGGGGCCTTTCGGTCGCCCCTAATGGACTTGATGGATGTGGTGTATCGCTCGCCATCAAGCTCGTAGGTCAACGCGCCGTCGTGAACTGTGCCGTTGGCAGCTCGCTTCAGCTCCGCCGCGGATACATTTTCATCGATCTCGACATCAAACCGCTTGTGCGAATGATTTGGCTTGAGTCGGACGATCGTCTTCTTGTTCTTTGAAATTATCAGGGTCGGCAGCAGCGGGACTCGCCAACCGGATTGTGGGCATTTTGTTTCAAGGCAGTATAGAAAGGCCTTAGCGCGATTCCCCTGCTCGTCATGCTCAAAGCCGAGCTCGGTGATCTTGTCGTCGATCTGTTTGACGAGTCGCTGTTGCGAGGCTTGTATCTCGCTGCGCCTGCCTTCACTTGAGCCGATCACATTGAGAGCGCCCCAACTGAGCATTGCCGCGATTGGATTCAGATCACTTGCGTATACTTCGCAGCCTAATCGAGCGGCGGCAAATGGGATCGAGTCGCCGCCACAAAAAGTATCGGCAACCTTAGGCGTATGACCAAAGCGCATGATGCCCAGTTGATTAACGAGCTCGACCATCGTAGTTGCATTGGTTCCGAGGCGCGCATTGATCTTGGGCAATCTAGCTTGGATCAAAAGATTAGGGCTTACCTCTTCAGGACGGCTCAACGCCGATACGCGCTCTGCATAAGGCATGCGCGCAAAGATGAATGCGGCAGCCGACTTGCGAGCTTCGCGCGGAAGCGACCGCAGCCTTTCTTTTATTTCGCCCTCGTCCTCATATTGTTCGATGAGCTCTGCACGCTGCTCGGCACTTGCATATTTCTTCACCTGCTCCAACGTCGGACCGGCTTTCAGCCGGTCGGCGATCTGATCCTCAGTCATCCCGAGCAGAGTTTCTAAGATCTCAAGATCGGCAGCATCGTCTCCCGTTGCTGGAAGTAGCGCACCCCACAAACAGGCCTCCGCGAGGAACAGTGGCTTTCTTCCCTTCCAGTAAGAACCCAAAGAAGTGAGCGTTTGGCCTTGACCAGCCTTCCGTTCCTTCTGTGCCTCGACCGAGATTTTTTGAGCGGGCCACACTCGCTCGATCAATGAGGGAGCGTCCTTCAGCGAAAAAGGCACGATCTTTGGGTTCGCGACCTTGGCGTCCATGCTCACACTCTTCACTTCATGCGCTCAAAGAGAGGAAGCTGGGGGCGCTCCTCGGTTTTCGTCGGCCGCTTGGCACGGATGGCCACGACCTCTTCACCGGTCGGATTCTCGGTCAGCGCCACACGTAGTGCCTTCCGCCAACCGATATCGACGTCCTGCGAGGTCCCGGTCATCAAGGCCGCCATGGCGAACAGCCACCAGCGTTCTTCGGGCTTGAGCCCGCTCCAGTTGCGGACGGCGTTGGGAATCGTCTCCTTTGGCGCGGCCTCGATCGCCCACAGCAAGACGCAGAGTTCGCGGCCGAGAAGCCGCTCCACCTGGTTCTTGCCGCTCTTCCAGTGGCTGGTCGTAAGCTTCTTCTCCTTGAGGCGCTCGTTCAGCACGCGCTCAAGTTCCTTGCGGACCGCGTTCCAGACGTCCTGACCAAGCCGGCACCGCTCGAGCGAATCCGGCATGCCGTTGGACCCGCCGGCCAGGCCGAACTGCTCGGTAATGACGACCGGGTTGGCGCGCGCAGCGGGGATATCGACGACGAAGTGATGCGGGTCGATATCGTTCGGGAAGCCGAAGCCTGTCGTCTTACGTTCGCTCACGCTTGTTCAACCTCATCCGGCCCGACGGCCCATCCGACGGTCGCTATGAACTCTTCCATCTCCCGGCCCGTTTCAAAGTGAACCTCCGTAAAGCCGATCTCGGCCTCCGCCGTGTCGTTGCCGAGCGCGCTGCGGCCCGCGCCGAGGAATGCCTCCACGGCGTCGGGCGCGAGCGTGGTCTGCGGCCCGAAGCGGGTCGTTGCGTTGACGTCGCCCTGTCCGACCGTGACGGCCAGGCTGCCTTTCAGTTTCGCATGGGCAACCTTGAGCGCCTTGAGCGTCGAAAATACGTCCGCCGTCGAAGCTATTTTCTGCCGTTTCCGGATGATCACCGGCTTGTCCAGATCGAGTTGGATAGCACCCGCCTTCGCCGGCCTGATCGTGAAGACCTTCGACGTCTCGACGCCCTCGTCCTCGGCGTAAGCGTACACCTTGACCTCGTCGTCGCCTTCGATGGGGACCGGGCCGGTGTAGGGCTTTCCCTCGCGAGCGTTGGTGCCGTCGGTATTCCAGCGGATGGCGCCGCGCGGCTTGACGGTCAGCGCCACCGTGCGTTTGCCCATCACTTCCTTTGGTTCGTAGGTCAGCGTCAACGTGTTGGCCCACTTCACCGGCTCGCCGACTTCGTGCTTGCCGTCGGGATCGACCGCCAAGAACCAAAGAACCGTTTCGTCGCGCTCGATGATGAGATCTGGGACCACGGGCGATTTCGCCGACACGTCCGCGGTCGCGGCCCAGTGGACCCGCCCGTTCTCGCAGAGCACGTGCTTTCCGATCGCAGCCGACCGGAGGACGTATTCCTTGTGCATCGAGTTCGGCAGAACGATGTAGACGGCTTTGACGTTTCCCTTTCGCGCAATCGCTCGAGGTCATCATAGCCGACCCACCCCTTGTTCGACGCGTCGACAGAGGACCGGGCGAAGCCGCCGACCTGAGCAGTCGCTTCTCCTCCCAAGAGGTGGAATATTGTAGGAATTAGTAAATCTAGCGCTCAAGACGGGCTTGTGAGCGTCGAAGACATCGAACGTTGACTGCTCCGCTATCGAGGGAATACTCGATACGGATTTCCGCAATCTGGGAAGTTGGCCGGATTTCCATCCCATCCGTATATTCTCTTGTAAGCGTCTTTTGCAACGCCAAGCTTCCTCACAGCTTGCACTAAGCTGTCTGCCCCTTCGCCGGTTAAGTTATAGCCGGCTTCTATCTGCCATTTCCCCCCGTTCGGACTCTCTGATCCAAGCAGCGCAAAATTCGTGTTGGGAAACTTGCTGCACAATTGGAGAAGCTTTTGCTTGGCAGCGTCAATTGAATCAAAAGAGGCAACCACCACACCGTATCGGCTTCCGCTTATGGGCGAATTAGTGCCGGGAGCAGGCTGCAGGTAAAATTTGGTCCATTGGCTGCGATCGACTGGTGTGCTGGGCTGCGCGAACGTGTCCGAGTCCTCCACCTCGACCTCAGGCGGCGTCCTCGGGCCCTCGGCTGAGTTCTTGGGGAAGAGAACCTGAAGTTGGCCAATCACCAACGGAACGTATCCTGCCGAATACTGGGTCCTCTCGGGCGTACTATATACTCCGCTCGCAACACCTAGGAGCTGACCGTTGCGACGATCGAGCCAAGCCCCCCCACTCTCACCGTGACGCGACGGTAAGCTTGTCTCGAACACTCCTGAGGATTTTGGTACACCAGATGTAGACTGCCAAGGAGCACTAAGCTCCCGTCGGCCTTTCTGAAAGCCCAACAACATTACGTCATATGCGGTGTTAAAATTGAGCTTCGGCTTTGGAAGGAGGACGGCTGAGTAACCTCGTTGAGGAATGCTCAAGACCGCGATGTCGATACCGTCTGGAAATTGAACCGGCAACACATCAGCATCTTGGTTGAGGACCCCTAAGGCACCTTTCGAATCCAATCCTTCGACCTGTATCTTCCTGGCAATCTTACCGTTATCTACCATCCAATCTGGGTTACTCGTTTTCGAATTCGATCCGATCACGTGCGCAGCGGTCAAGATCAGTGTGAAGTTTTTAGAATAGATAATTACACCAGAACCTTCCGCGGGATCTTTCTCGCGATTATTGATTCCCTTACCGGTGACGGTGACCTTCACTATGGCCTGCTCATAGCGATGAAAGAGGTCTTGCTCCGTTGCCGAGTGGGATGGCGCGACTTGTCCAATCAAGCAGAAAGTCAGCAGAGACTTCAGCAACAACTTTGAATCGAAACGGACCACGACCCAACCGCCTATTGTCGTTCCAAAATTAAAATTGGTTCGTCGAATGCCGCAAAACCAGGGAGGTCGAAGACAATTTTCCCCGATCCTGGTCCCGGTGGTACCGTGAAAGAGAAGACAATCTTTCGAACAACATTTGCATTACCTTGCGCTTCGTCTGACTTCACGATCGAGGCACGATAATTGCCGTCCGCGTCGATGATTGTCACGTTCAGGTGCGATAGTTCGGCCTGACGGAGCCGCTCATCGCCGAAGAGCGTCACGGCGAATTCATTGGTCGAATCAACCTCGACCAAGCGCGACGAAGCGCTAAAATCGAGCCCCGAGAGGGTGTATTTTCGCCGAGATGCATCCTCCAGCAAAACCGGAGATCGCTTTGATGCCGATGTCCAGTCGCGGTCACTCAGCGCCGTCTCTAGCTTCTTCTCCGGATCTTGACCTACGAACAGTTCGTCATGCTCCCTGTGGGAAGGGAAAAAATTGTCGGGATCACCATTCGCCGCACTTTTGAGCAAGACTCTCTTGTCGCCCTCAACTTCTGTGTGGTCGAAAATTATTCCTGATGTCGCATCGAAATAGAGCCTCGACCACGTACTAATGTATGCGTTGGCAATGAAGATTGGTTGCGCGTGATTGACATCGCTAAAAATCGGCTTGGCAGCGAGTCGCGTCATTTCCTCTGCCTCTGACAAACGCCGCTCAATCAAAGCGAAGCCTGGTCTGTTTCTAATGTCCGGCGGCAGCCAGGAAAATCGCATCCATGCTGACGGATCGTGAGCAAGGAATTCGTCAGACTTGTTGTTCTTTCTATCCTTGAACGTACAGCAATGCTCATATGTCGGGAGAAGTTCATAAGTACTTTGGAAGGAGAGAATCGTCCGCTGAATTTCAGAAAGACCTCCAGCAAACGAGTCTGGCCAACTTTCTAGGCCCTCCGTCAGCCTTCGAAAGATCTCAACCGAGCCCTGATGAGGCGTCCCGAGAAAAATCAGCTTATGCACCCGGGGGGCGCCGCCGAAAGCTTGAACATAAGCGCGCGCGACAAGACCACCGGCACTATGGGCAACTATATCGACCGTCTTTCCAGGGAATAGTTCATCCATACACTTCTTGAGTAACTCCGCATTCCTAATAGAGGAAAGGCGCCAGTCGTAGCCGAAATCTATGAGGTTGAATTCCCCTTTGCTCGGAGACGAGCAATCGCCACCAGATCGATAGCCCAATGAGCGGAATTGAGTGCGAAGTGGAAGATATACGTTACTTTCCCAAAAGAGTGGGATTATGCTTACCTGATCCAGGACCCCACACGGAACGATAGCCAGATTTTTGGGATCGAACGAAATAGGCAACCGCAACAATTTGAGACGGTTCGCTGTGTAAGAATAGCGATCACCCCATATAGTGGCACCAGCGATATCGCAGAGCCTAGTCCCCATCAGGCCTGGGATGAATATTAACGGCCGATGCTCCGCCGCGGCCGTGTTCACATTGAACATCGCCCCCATAATCAAAAACGGAAATAGCCTCACAAGAAATCGGATCGTCATTGGCGCGGATCAATGCAAACAACCTATGTTAGAATCACAATTTCGTTTCCGCAAGGCGATTGTTGGTCATATCATCTGCAAAACTGGCGATGGATAGAGCCGTGGGTCAAAGCATCTATTCCTTGAAGCAGTTTAAGCGAATTGGAAATCGCTACTCCAACGCACCAAGTTACTGGGAAGGCCCGCCAACAAAGGAGGTCCCCTAAGCTCAGACAGAGCCAGGATTGAGCGCCCATTGCCCGCGTCGATCTTCTCTGGACAGGGCGAAGTTTGAGGTGCTGCCCCTAGCGCTGCGCCGGCGGGCTACGACCCAGGCGGCGGTCTACGGGCGAGCGCGTCGCAAGGTGATCACTTACTTGCCAGAAGAGAGCTGTCGAAGCAGGCGAACAGCCCGGCGGGGCCGGTATATATTTCTGCGCAACCGGCCCGGCGCAGCGTCTCCTCAGTGAACCCGCCGCATAGAACGCCGATCGCGGCGATCCCGGCTTTTCCGGCCGCGATAGCGTCGTACGGTGTGTCTCCGATTGCCATGGCATCGCTGGCTTTGATCCCGAGTTTGTTGAGTGCGATTTCGAAGACGTCCGGGGCGGGCTTAGACTGCTCGACGTCGTCGGAAGAGGTGGCCACGTCCACCAGATCGGTGATGCCTGCGATATCGAGGTACGTCGCTAGTTCATCCTTCTTGGCGTGGCGAATCCGGCGCAACAAGTCTGGGACTGCCAAAAACGGGCGGACAAGCGGCAGATGTGCGGTCTTGAAGCGATTGCCGCGCCACTCCTCCATTTCTTTGCCGTGGTCTCGCTGCTCGTCGGCAGACAGAAAGACTGGATTGAGCTGGTCTCCTCCCTTGCCGATCTGGCTGCGAGCCTGCTCGAAGCTGACGTCGGAACTTCACCATTGCTTTGTGCCAGGCGAGGGCATGAAGATCGACCGAGTCGATCAATGTGCCGTCGATATCGAAAACCGCGGCTTTCAGCATTCAGAACCCTCCTTGGCGCGAGCGGGTGACTCCCGCATACCAGTCGGCATAGTGCGTGTTCTTCGCCATGTGGCGGTTGAAATCGGGGGTGCCATCGGTCCACCAGACTGGTCCGCGCTCGCCCAGAGCGCGCTTCGCGGCATCAACATTTCGGTGGGCTGCTGCTTCCGCTTGCGGATCGGCAGCGACCTTGGCGTTGCGAACTGCCCTCCTGGCAGCCATCAGGCGCTTCACCAGCTCGGACCTTTCCTGCTCGCCAAGGTCCCGTCTAGCCATCCGCCACAGGCGTCCGCGTACGACGAAGTACCTGCCGTCGGGCGTCACCGGATGTTTCACGTTCTTCACGCGGACTTTCGGCGCGCTCCGGTCGCGGGTTTCTTCGCCGCTTCCCTCGCGGGATTCTTGCCTGCGATCGGCATCAACATCTCCTTCTGGCCAGCGGCCTCCTTCTTGGCTTTTTTGGAGCACTCTAGCGTACGGCCTCTTCCAGTTCTCCCTTTGAGCTTGCGGAGCTTTTTCCATCGCCTTTCGCTTTCGGCAGCGGCGGCAGCTTCGTCCACCTGAATTCCTCAAGCGCGCTGACCACGTTCTGAAGCAGAATGTCGCCGTAGTTGGTGATTAACCGCGCGCATACGGTCGCCGCAATGCCGCCGTTCGAAGCCGTGTAGAAAATGAGCTTCGGCTGGCTCGGTTGCATATAGGCCTTTCGGGTGACCTCATCCGTTGCAAGCCATTCCGCGAAAGCGAACCCCACCCGGGGCGACCGATTTTGTGACGCGCTGAACTCCGCCGGGCTGCCTTTCCATTCGACGCCATAGGGCACCTGACTGAACGTCACCGGGCATTTTTCCAGAGAGCCCGGCCCAGCGATACTACTCACGTTGCTGATGATGAGATCATAAGGCTCGCCATCAACGACAGCCTGCTTCGCCAGCCGCTGCGCATCCTCCAGGGAAAGCGATCGCTGCACGGCGATGTTCATGGCTTCGAGGGCCTGCCGTTCGATGACGTTGTTCGAGAGGTTGGTGTCCAGCCACAGAATGCGTGCGCCGGAAACCGCTTCCCCAACACGTGCGGCCCGCGCCACCGCACCTTGCGCGAAGCTCCTGCCCAGCTGCGAGACCGTCTTCAGCTCGCTGACCTTCTGTTCGGCGACAGCCCTGTCGAACTTGATGCCGAAGGCTTCGCCATGCGTGATGGTCGACAGCCACTGTGACAGATCGGCCCAGTGGAAGGCCACATACGCAAAAGCCATGAACAGGAAACCGACCCTGACGAGGCCGGTGCCGTAGCGGAGTCCCCGGTCCAATGCGGTCTCAGGCGAACTTGGCGTTCCGGAAGTTTCGTCCTTCATGTTTTCCCCCTCGGGCCGTATCGGAAACCTGGTGAAAGGGTACCGAGCCCATCCTCTTTTCCGCTGCCCCACGTCACACACCCTCTATCTGCAGGCGAGCTGCCGCGCGCCAAGGCGAGCTTTAATTTTTTACGCTCAGGCTGATCGTGGTCAGGTCCACCTTTTTGCCCGTCTGTTCAATCTTGCCGCTTTCATACGCCAGCGTCAGGCCGATGTTGTCGGTGAAGTTGTAGGTCAGCGAGGGATTGAAGTGATCGAAGGTACGCCCGCTGTAGAAGTCGCGATACCAGCTGTAGGTGAGGTTAAATAGCCATTTGGGCGCTGGAGGCGGCTTGTTCGGATCGACGTCCCTGTCATCCTGCGGCACGAAGTTGAGTGAAATGACCGGGCCGGCGCGCAAGACCTGATCGCGAGTGTCGAAGATCGGATCCTTCGCCAGCTTGCTGGCGCGCTCGAAATACTGGGCCCGCAGCAGCGGAACCAAAAGTAGCCGATCTGCCCGACCGGGATGTTGCTGCCGATGCTGTACGTGTCACTGAGCGGCTCTATCTCCGCCGTGGCGGAATAAGATTTGGTCAGACCGCTAAAATCTGAAATCACATTGGCGCGGGCCCGCGTATAGACCTGCCAGATCCCGTTGCCGAGGTCGGGGATACGGGCGAACAGCGCCTCGCTGGAGAACCCGTACGTCAGCACGTTGGCGTTCTGTGCGGCCAGGGCGGAATTGCTGTTCGTCACCCTCTGGAAGGTCACCGTCGGCGCGACGGCGAAAAGGTTCATATAGGGCCCGCTCGGGAGCGGATCCGGATTGATCCAGATGAGCTTTTCCGCCATTGCGCCTTTCGCCGCCCATTGATCATTGAACGCGACCCGGTCCCGCGCCCAGGAGAACTGCGCTCCCTTGGCGAGGGCGCCATTGCAGTTTGTCGTGTCGAGGAAATTCAGGTCGTTGAAGCTGTCGCCAATGGAAAGATGGGCGTTCCAGCCGTCGTGGCAGGCTTTCGATTCGAGCGGGTTGGACAGCAGACGTAGCGCGGCGAAAGCGGGTGCTGGTGGTGGCGGCGGCGGTGATATCAAGACGACTTTGGTCGACTTCTTCTCCCGCTTCTTGCTGGCAGAGACATCGAGCGGCTTGGCCTCTTCCTCGAAGCTCGCCCGTTCACCACCGTCCTTCTCGCAAGCCGGGTAGTAGCGCTTGACTTTGTGCCCCGGCAGGACACACACCGCGTCAATTGTCGTTTTTGCCGAAGATTCCCTGGTAGACACACCAATGATGATCGTGGCCGCCAGCGGCAGCCACACATAACGGCTCCTGTCCATGTCGCCTCCGTCAGGTGTCCGCGCGTTCGCTATCGAGTGCAAGAAATCCCGCTCTGCCGGTCCGCTGGCTGGCCTTGTAATTCGCCATTCGCCGCCGTGAGCTGACCAGGACGTCCGCGATCTGGGCCACGGTCGCGAGACGATCCATGTCGGTTGCGCGCAAACCATAGCCGAACGCGTGGATGTGAGGCAGAAACGAGATCGTGTCCGCGAGCAGACGCCAACCCGCCAGATTGAAATCGTATCCGCACAGATGGCGGACGTTCGAGGTCTGGTTTTTGATCAGGTTGGCGTTGGTGCAGCGGCTGCGGAAGAAATTCAGTAGATCCTGGACAACAAAGTCCCTGTTCGAAACGGGCATGTGGCTCCCCCAAGCCGTTGAAATGCACCATTTTGATCAAATCAGCGGGACGGTTGCAACTTGATTCTTGCGCAACTCCCGCTCCGGGTGCGTCGCAAGCGAGCGGCTCTACGCGCGATGCGCGCCGGGCCGAGGTCCCGGCCTCCGGTGACGATCCCGCTCGCGGGGCTCCGCCCCCGCCGCCCGCAAGGGATGCTGCGCTCGCCGTGGCCGTCTCCCCGGCCCTCCGCGCTGCGCTTGTGCCGGCCCGGTGATCCCCCTCGGCAATGGCGCCCCTGCGGACGCCAACCCGCTCTTCGAGGGCTCGGCAAGACCTTTCAGCGCGTAGTCTGCGCTGAACGTCAACACCGAGAAGGAGAATGGACATGCCCAAGAAAACCCAACCAAAGACGTCGCGGAATTCACCGTGCCGCTGAACAGGTTGAAGAAGTCGCCGAAGAACGTGCCGCATCTGTTGCGCCGCACGCAACCTGTGGATCACACCATCCCTGGTTGAAATTCCGCCGTCAGCTGTTACGCTCCAATCTTTCATCTCGATGTTTTCAGCCCCTGGGCGCCAAGAGACTCTTTCGATGGCCGTGAAATTCCTGAAGGACTACAAGACGTATCCCCGGATGGTGCATTGGTTTAATCCCATCCTTCTCGTCAAGCTCCTGAACAATGTGATCACCTCGGCGATGTTCGGCCAGTACGCCGACCGCCGCCTGATGGTGGCCGCCCTGGATAGCGTACCGCCCGAGGTGCATCTGACGCGCGCCACGGCATTCGTAGACGGTCTGAGCCCGACGCAAGACGGACCCGTATGGCTGGACTTTGTCGCCGATCTCGGCGACGGCTTTGACAGCACTTTCGCCGTCGCGTGCCTCCTGGCGCGGAAGGAGCTGGATCTGGATGGCGTGAAGCTTCCGAGGGGGCAAATGCTCATCATGGGCGGCGATGAGGTCTATCCTCTCGCCAATGCCCAGACCTATAAGAACCAGCTCCGACAGCCTTACCAGTGGGCGTCACCCGACCACGACCGGAAAGACGTTCGCGGCGTTCCCCTCTTCGCCATACCAGGCAACCATGATTGGTACGACGGGCTGGTGCAATTCCTCGCCTACTTCACGCGCCCGACCCCCACACACTTTGGCACCTGGCGAACCCAACAACGGCGGAGCTATTTCGCGATCCAGCTGACAAAAAGCTGGTGGCTCTGGGCGATGGACATCCAGCTGGCCGAAGACATGGATCAGCCACAGGCCGACTATTTCAACCTCATAGCGCAGTCAAACCAGCTGCTACCGGGTTCGAAGATCATCCTGTGCACCGCCGAGCCCGGCTGGCTCTACACGGACACCAACACGAAGTCCTGGGAGATCGTCGACTATGCGCTCTACCTTGCCAACAGGGCGAACAAGAAACTGACGATCCCACTTTTGCTTTCAGGCGACACCCACCACTACAGCCGCTATCAGGCCACCGACGGTGCCCAGTTCGTGACGTCCGGCGGCGGCGGCGCGTTCCTTCATCCAACGCACCAACTGGAGAAGGACGTCAGCGTCAGGTGGAACGGCAGAAAGGTACCACTCACTCTCGCGAACAAGGACCAGACGGAGGAGCCGGCGGTCTACCTGCCAATGGAGACAAGCCGGCGGCTGCTTTGGCGCAATCTGTGGTTTGCCCTCACGAACTGGGATTTCTCGGTGTTCATGGCGTTGGTCTATTTCTCGGTCGGCGTCCTTGTCGGCCTGCGGGACGAGATCGACATCTATATCCTCGTCGCACTGGCCCTTGGCAGCGGCATCATCGGATACACTACGACCCAGGAAAACGTTTCCCTGTCCGACATCTATCGAAAATGGCGCAGGCGCCGGATCAACCCAGGCGACTTCGACGCGCTCGCCGGCGAAAAGCTCTGGCTTCAGTTCAAAAAGGCGACGGTAGTCGTCGGCTCGAGCCTGATACACGTGGCCGCGCACGTCGGGACGGCCATCGTCACGGCGCGCTGGTTTGCCTCATTCAATGCCGGTCACTTCGTTCTGTCGGGTTCGTGGTACAGCGTCTGGAAGTGGCTCGGTATCCTCAGCGTTGAAATGGGCGTCGTCGGCTTCGCGCTCGGCAGTACCTACTTCGGCCTCAACATGCTTCTAACGTGCCGCTGGTTGCGGATGAACCGCAATGATGCGTTCAGCGCGTTGCGCATCGGCCATTTCAATAACTTCCTACGCCTCTGCATCCAGGGTGATGACGTGCAAGTTCATGCGGTCGGCCTGGAAAACGTCCCGAAGCGCGGCGACTGGAACGACAATCCCCATTACAAAGTCGGCAACCCGGCGGAGCCGCGGTGGGTGCCGTCGACACCCTTACTGCCGCACCTCATCGAAACGTTCACCGTCTCGGGCAGGTCCGGCCCGGCCTGATCCTGCCCTGCGGGGAAACAACTTGGCGACCGCCCACAGCCTTACCCGCGACCAGTCTGGTCCATATCTGAGAAGCCATTGCGGAGTGACAAATGCGATTCTGCCTTGTCCTGTTCCTGGCTGCCTTTTTTAGCTGTACGGCTGCCGACAAAGCGACCGCTCAGGGCCCAGCCAACCAAGGTCAAACGCCTCCTCAAGCACTCCCTTTGCCTACCCCCCTGCGGAAGCGGATGCTCCCTTGCAACCCCCTCCGACTGCCAAGAAAAAGCACGACCCCAGGGACCTCTGCATCACGCCGGAGGATGCCGCCTCTGAACTGCTCAACAAGCGGCGCCAGGTCGGTGGCCGGATCATTCTTGATACTTTCCTGCTGCCGACCGGAGGAACCGTCGACGTCGGACTCGACGAGCCCTTCTCGGATACCGATTACTACTTCGGCGCCCTCGATATCGGCACATCGGCGCCAGTGATCATGGACCGGCCCGACGTCAAGGCCCGTCAGGCGGCCGAAACCGATCCGATCATCAAGAAAGGCTTGCTGAAGAAAGACCGCACCATCATCAATCTGCGTATCCCGGATGTTTTGGCTGCTCCGTGGGGACAGGCCCAGCTCTATGTCTTCACCTGCCAAGGCGGATCGCCATTCAAGGTGTCCGAGACGGCCGTGCGGGTGAGCCCGAGCCTGTACAGTTCGATGCTCGCCTGCCTCATCGTCTTCCTAGGCTATCTCATTGCCGCGTTCGCGTTCAGGACGAGCCGCCCCCCTCAGGTGCTCGCCTATCTCGACCCAATCGCGATGAGCGCCGGAGTCGACGGCAAGGCCAGCCTGGGCAAGCTACAGATTCTGATGTTCTCGCTGATCGTGTTCGGGTTGATCACCTACTTCCTCCTCCGCACCGGCGTGCTCACCGATATCTCAAGCACGGTCCTGCTGCTTCTCGGCATCGCGGGCATCGGCTCGACGGTGGCCAAGGGAGCCGACAACTCCCGCACCACCATCACCCCAGAGAACAAGGCTTGGCTGTTGCGCAAGCAATGGCTTCCCTCGACCCTCAATCCCAACAGCATTGATGCGCACTGGCGCGACCTGTTCACGACCGACGGCGAGTTTGACGTATACCGATACCAGAGCTTCATCTTCAGCGTCGTCGTGGCCGGAGCCCTGATCATTGGCGGCGTTACCCAGCTCTCGTCCTTCGAGATCCCGCAGACGCTGCTTGGAATCTTGGGACTTAGCCAGGTCGTGTACATCGGTGGCAAGCTGGTGACGCCATCCGCCGACCACGTTTGTCCACGACCTAGCGAGCCGGCTTCGCTGCAGCAAATGCGCCAAGGCCAATCGCCGACCTGCTGCCACGCCGCTACAGTTGGCGCAGCGCCCTCGCCAGGCCGCTCCGGAGACCTGACGATATGCAATTTGTATTCGATTACTGCCAACCAGGCCGCCATCAGCGCGCTGTTCCGCGTCGTCAACCGCTACGTCGGCAATCTCGCGCCGATGCCAGGCGTCTTTCCCGACTACACGGCGCCGATCGTCCGCAATGGCGCTGCGGGTCGGGAGCTCGCCACGGCCCGATGGGGTATGCCGTCGTCGTCGAAGGCGCTCATGGACGCGACGAAGAAGCGGGCCGAGAAACTGCAGGCCAGGGGCAAGACGGTCGACTTCAAGGAGCTGCTGCGGATGGAGCCGGACAGCGGCACCACAAACATCCGGAACGTGAAGTCGAAGCACTGGACGCGCTGGCTCGGCGTCGAGAATAGATGCGTGGTGCCGTTCAACTCGTTCAGCGAGTTCAACAAGGCCGAGGGCGGCGACATCTGGTTCGCGTTCGACGAGACCCGCCCGCTCGCCTGCTTCGCCGGCATCTGGACCAACTGGACATCGGTCAGGAAGGTCAAAGAAGGCGAGACTACCAACGACCTCTACGCATTCCTGACGACGGAGGCCAACGCCGAAGGCTTCGCCATCCATCCGAAGGCGATGCCGGTGATCCTCACGACGCGGGACGAGGTCGAAACCTGGATGACGGCACCCGCCGAGGAGGCCCTGAAGCTGCAGCGGCCGCTTCCGGAGGGGGCGCTGCGTATCGTCGCGCGGGGCGTGAAGGAAGACGCAGCGCCGGCGAGAGCCGAAGTATGCGGAAGTGGTCGCCTGTAGCCGTCGAGCCCCTTGACTCTGAGGACGGCGTTAGAACAGAAATAGAACGAACGATTCCTTCCGCGAAGGTCCGCTTGGCCAAACTGCCTCAACTGCCCGTCTACTATTACCTGGACCACTTCGCCGAAATGCTGGGGTTCGTGCAGCGGACGTACGCCTCCGTGCTTGGTCCGGAACATCACGCGTTCATAGCGCGGTTCGAGGCCCTTCCGAGAGATGCGCGATGCCTGCTGGTCCGGATGATCAACCGGCGTGGCGCCATATTCAACCGATCCCTATTCAACTACACCGAGATCGATGACGTCGAGCGGGCGGCATCCGATCTGACCGCGGCCGGTCACGCACGGGCGCTTGGCGAAGAGGACTATGCGGCCTTCGTCTCATGCCTGCCGAAGGACGTCCTTGTGACTGGTGCGCAGGCGGCAGGGCGAGGAGACGTCCGGAAGTCCTGGTCAAAGCCGGTTCATTGACTACTACCTTGAGCGCATCCCCTTTTCGGTCGCCGCCCAGCACTGCGGCGCCCACAATTTCATCGCGCTCGACGGGACGCGGCCGATCGAGTTCCTGCTATACCTGTATTTCGGCAAGACCGAGGTAGATCTGAAAAACTTCGCGCTGCGCGACCTGGGGATCCTCCGCACCAATCGCGAGACCTCGTTCAGCGCACGCTTCACCGATGCCGAGGAGGCGCTCGCTTCGTTCCATTACAGTCGGGTCCTGGCCAGCCTGGAGGACGGATCGGAAGCTGTTCACAAACAGGCCGCCGTCGACGTGCTGGCAGGGCCTGCCTGCACGACCGAGTTCGCCGCCGATCTCCGCAGTCGAGCCGCGCATCAGTCGGGGCTTTTCTTCGAGAAAGCGGGCGAGAGCGATCTCGCCCGGCAGCTCTATCGTGCCGGGCCTTCCCCCGACTGCAACGAGCGCTTGGTTCGTCTGCTCTACAACACGGGCGACAAGGGCGAGGCCGAAGCGCTGCTGCAGCGGATGATCGATGATCCCGCCAGCGATGGCGAACACCTCTTCGCCACGGACTTTTATGCCCGTAAGTTCGGCGGCAGGCGTACAGGGCTCTACACCGAACTTCTGCGGTCCGGCCGCACGATCACCGTCGACGACACCCATCGAGGCAATCCCGAAGCGGGCGTCGCCGGCGTGCTGCGGCGCGAGGGCGCGAAGGTTTTCTTCACCGAGAACGTGTTGTGGCACACTCTGTTCGGCCTGCTCTTCTGGGACGAGCTGTTTGAGAGCACCCGCATGCCCAGCGGGTTCGATTGGCTGCCTCACTGCCTGAAGGACCGCAGCTTCCGTCGGCTTTTCGCCGCGACGATCGACGAGAAACTAGCAGCCATCGCGTCCGGATCAGCCCTCCGTTGATCCTCCGCACTGTTGCTGGAAAATGGGGCCGGCCGAACGGGATCTTCAGTTGGGATCATGTGCAGGTGGAGACGCTGCGCGCGCTGCTGGAAGGGGTCGACCCGGCCGGCATCGCCAGAATCCTCGGCAGCATGTCCGACGATTTCCGCATGATGCGAGACGGCTTCCCCGACCTCATGCTGGTGCAAGCCGGCAAGGCGTCGTTCATGGAGGTCAAGGCGGAAGGCGATGTGATCCGCCGCAACCAACTGACCCGTCTCCGTCAGCTCGGCGAAGCCGGCATCGTGGCTGAGATCGGGCGGGTCGACTATCGGTTCGACCCCGAGCAGGATTACGTGGTGGTCGACGTCGAGACCACCGGCTCATGGTCGAACGGCGACCGTATCACCGAGATCGGCGCGGTGAAGGTACGCAACCACCGCGTCGTGGGCGAGTGGCACTCTCTGCTCAACCCGCAGCGTGCCATTCCGGCAAAAATCGTCCAACTGACCGGCATCACGAACGAGATGGCTCGGGATGCACCGTTGTTCGCCGAGGTTGCCGACCCATTAATGGAGTTCATGGGGGACGGCATCTTCGTCGCTCACAACGTCAGCTTCGACTACGGATTCATTGCCCACGAATTCGAGCGGATCGGGCGGCGCTTTAGATTCCCGAAGCTCTGCACGTGTGCGGGGATGCGGCGGCGCTATCCGGGACACAAGTCCTTCGGACTCGGGAAGCTTTGCGAAATCTACGGAATTGAGCTCAAGCATCATCATCGTGCTCTGTGCGATGCCCGAGCATCGGTGCATCTGTTGAATCTTATAAATCAGAAGCGGATCAACGAAGCTGTGCCGAGCGCGGAGGCTGCCTAGAGTTCAGGAAGATCGGGGCTAGGATCGTTCGCGGTCCTTGAGCCTTTCGACGACGGCCGAACTCTCGACGACCTTGCCGTCGCGGCTGAGCGGCACGTATGCCGCCTTCCTGCCCTCGGCGTCGGTGACTTCGATGACCTGCGGTATCGTGTCGGGGTACTCGCCGGCGTGCTCTCGCGTCTCTACGCAGTAGCCCTTGACGCGCATGTCGCTGCCGTCCATGCCCGGATCCTGCGGCCGGTTTTCGGGTGGCATCGGCGGCAGGTCGGGATCGACCGCATCCAGGGCGGACAGCTCCAAGAAGGCGGACTTCGATCGAGAAGGCGCCGAAGCTCGTCGACGGCCTCACCGTGCCGTTCGAGCTCATTGACGGCGGCGACGACTTCGTCGCGATCGAGAATGTCGAGAAGATCGTTGATCGTGCGCTCGCAATCCCGCTCGCCCGGTTCCAAGTAGCGCGCCAGGATGGCCTGGGCCCGCTCGACGGCTTCCTGCACCAGCTTCTCCGCGGTCATCGGCCAACTCCACGCAACTCACATTCGCCGATTCAATAGGCGCACGGACGCCTTGTTCCTCGGTCAGCACAGCGGGGAACACGTGGAAAGCGCAGTCCCCGCGATTTTCGAATCCCTGGGCTGTGGTAGCAGCGCGGAACGCATGGTGGCCGACAAGGATTCGGTCGAAGGCGAAGGAGAGATTTCGATGCTGATGTTCAAGGAGAGGCGGCCCACGATCCGGACGCTGCGCGGCTGGGCGATCTCGGTGCTGCAGGAGGCAGGCGCCATCCGCGAATGCGAGGAGCACGGCTGGATGCAGGACCGGGCCGACCCCCATGCCCGCCAGAGAGCAGTCGACCTCGCCTGCAAATATCCGCCGGCATGCGGCTCGACCGATAATTTCGTCGCGGCGATCCTCGAAGTGCTCGATTCCATCGGAGACAGGTGCCCGGAGTGCCCCGCGAGCGAAAGGGGTCTCGAGGACTGAGCGAAGCGGTCCGACAACTCGGAACGGACTTCACCTTAGCGCCGGCGCGCGACCCAGACTCCACCAAAAAGGCGGCCAAGAGCGATCGCAGCGGAGCATTCATCGCTGTCTCGCGCAAGCGATCGGCCAAGCGCAGGGCGACTTCTTGAGATGGGCGCGGTCGTCGCAAGTCGGCGGCCGTTTTCGCTTCAGCATTCAGCCTGGCCGCAACAGCCAACTCCGAGCCTTCTGGGTCGTTCACCAGGCCAGAGGCTTCCGTCATCGCTGAGGCTTCCTTCATGTCCATGCGGCTCTCCTACGGTTGGGTCAGGCCGACTTGCGCTGCGGCCTGGCCGCTGGCTTTTTGGCCGCCGCCTCCTTCGCCGACTTCTTGCCGGCGATGGGCATCAGCATCTCCTTCTGGCCGGCCGACGCCTTCTTCGGCTTCTTGGCCGGCTTGGCCGCGTTCGCTGGCGCGGCCTCATTGCCGACTGACCGGCGCAGCGCCTCCATCAGATCGACGACGTTGCCCGCCGCCGGCTTGGACTTTGGCGTGATCGGCTTGCCGGCACGCTTCTGGTTGATGAGATCGATCAGCGCGCTCTCATAGTGGTCTTCGAACTTCTCGGGATCGAACCGCCCCGCCTTCTGGTTCACGATGTGCTTGGCAAGGTCGAGCATGTCCTTGGTGACCTTCACGTCCTGGATCTCGTCGAAATACTCCTGCTCGCTGCGCACCTCATAAGGATAGCGCAGCAGCGTGCCGACGAGGCCCCTGTCCATCGGCTCCAGCGCGATGATATGCTCGCGATTGGTCAGCACGACGCGCCCGATCGCGACCTTGTCCATCTCGCGGATGGTCTCGCGGATCACCGCGAAGGCGTCGTGGCCGACCTTGCCGTCGGGGCGGATGTAGTACGGTCGGATCAAGTAGCGCGGGTCGATATCGGTCTTGTCGACGAACTCGTCGATCTCGATGGTGCGCGTCGATTCCAGCGCGATTTCCTCTAGCTCCTCTTTCGAGACTTCGATGTACTGTCCCTTGTCGAGCTCGTAGCCCTTGACGATGCCCTCGTTCGGCACCTCGTCGCCAGTGTCCGCATCGACCTTCAGGTACTTGATGCGATGGCCGGTCTGCCGGTTGAGTTGGTTGAACGAGATCTTCTCGGACTCCGAGGTGGCCGGGTAGAGCGCCACGGGGCAGGTGACGAGGGAGAGACGCAGGAAGCCTTTCCAGTTGGCACGCGGGGCCATGTTACGCAGAACTCCGTTGGGGTGCCTGGATTCAAGACGAACGGCAGATGCCAGTTCCGACAGGCCAGCCTCTCCGGGCGAAGATTCATCCGGACGGTCCCTCGCCGCCAGCGGAAACCAACGGATGCCCGTTGACTTCGATGGAACAAATGAAGAACATGTTAGCATGTCCGCCGCTTCTGACCCTGCTGCCCCCGCCCAGGGCGATCTTGAGCTCGCCGCCGATCAGGCCATCGAAGCCTGCGGCGGAGATCCGCGGGAGGCGGTCAAGGCGTTGTTGATCGCCATCGACTTTCTCGAGGCCGAGGCCAACGAGCTGCGCGCGGCGGTTTCGAAAGGATATTCGCGCGGGAGGCATGGCCCGCAGCGCGAACGCAAGGAGTGACTGCGATGGACGTCACCTACTACGTGGCACTGCCGTTCGTCATGGCCGACGACGGCGTCGCGCCGGGCGAGGCGGTAGAATGCCTGAGCGCCAACGCCGCCGTCATGCGCGCCGAAACGCTCTCGCGGAAATCAGGCTGCGCGGGTGCGGTCGCCTTTTCGCGGACCGGGGACCCGTCCAGCGGCGGTTTCAGCGACGCCAAGCTGATCCGGAAGTTCGGCGAGGTACCTGACGACCTGAGCACGCTGTGACCAGCGACTTCGGTTCACTCGTCGCTTGGACCGATCGCATCTCTCGGATCGAGCAGGCTCAGCGCCGTCTCGATCTGGGCGATCAGCGCCTGGATTTCCTCCCGCTCGTTCGGCCCAGGATCACTCTCCAGTCGCTCCATGAGCGCCTGCTTCCGCGCGAGCAGCTTTGCGACCGTCGACATCGCGCCTCCCCATGTTTGGCATCTACAAACGAGTTGGTGCACCCACGACGAACTTGCCAGTCCTGGCTCTGCGAGGCCTGGACGAGCCCGGGCCGGTTACTTCCGGACAACTATTTAGCCGGCGGCCGTAGTGGACCGTCCACCCACTTCCGGGCGGCGGGATCGTGCAGCGGATCGTCGTCGCAATCGGGGCAGACGTAGCGCTCCCCGCCTCGGGCGCCCTCGTCGCGCACGAGCTTCATCGCCCGCCCACAGTGCGGGCACGGCTTCCGGATTGGATGCTGCAGCGACATTTGGCTTCCCCCGCCACGATCAAACTAGTGCCGTTTGGCCGGCGGGCACAAGCGATCTCTTGACGCGAGCATCGCAGACCATCGAAGATCGGCCTTCGGTGATGTTGTGGGTGGCGTCATGGAAGAGTTCTACAGTGGCTTCGCGCTGCGGGCGCGCGATCTGGCGGAGAAGGCCGACCCGTTCACTCGGCGGCGCCTTCTCGATCTGGCCAAGAGGTACGATGCGAAGAGCAAACCGTCCGGAAGCACCCGACCGCTGCCGCCACCGCGCACCACCCCGCCCTCGACGCTCTTCTCCGGCTCGGGTGAAGCGTGAGGAAGGGTGGTTCGGCCGAGATCAAATGCGACGCCTGCGGCGGCACCGGTCATCAGCCGGCGCGCGACGCCGAGCCCGTCCGCAGGATCTTTCCAGGCCTCTGCACGAAGTGCGGCGGCAAGGGGCGCCTAATAGCCAGTGAATAGCCCGGCCCCCCGCTTGCCACCGCAACTCCCGTGCGTGGCGCGCTTGGGGGCCACGCCATGCTTCGACATGGCGCCGTCGCAGCGATGTCGGTCACCCCTCGCGACACCTTGGTGAGACAGACTGCTCCCGCACCCCTATGGCGTGCAGCGCCGCCCTAATCGACAGCGCGGCGATCGCGGGATCGTAGAACCCCGAGCGAGGTCTGGTAGGTCTTGAGTGCCTCTGCTCCCGCTCGATCCGGCTCTCGTGGCTGACGTGGAAGCGGGTCTTGTTCATGTCATGCTCGGCGGGGTGCCCACCGGCAGTCGTGGCCGGCACCCAGGCGCAGCGGCCGGACTCTCGCGGCTGCCATCGCGGCGGTGAGAGCTGCCTTCCATCTCGGCCGTGACGGCCGCCCTGATCTTCTGCAGGACGCGGCGTTCGATCTGACGCACCCGCTCGCGCGAGATGCGCAGATTCCGACCGAGTTCGTCGAGCGTCGACGGCGGTTCGGCCATGAATCGCGCCTCGATAATGCGCCGTTCGCGCTCAGACAAAGCAGCCAAAGCGCGGCTGACGGCGGCGCGGGCGCGTTGCCGGTCCTCCGCTTCGGCTATCAGCGTCTCCGGATCCTGGGAATCGTCGCTGACCAGGTCGAGCATCTGCTCTGGAGAGCCATCCTCAGTGACGGGCACATTCAGCGACATGTCACCCCGCATCCGGCCGTTCATCTCGACGACGTCGCGATCAGAGACTCCGAGATCCTGAGCGACATAATCGACCTGGTCGGCCGTCAACTCGGCGTCGTCCCGGACGCCGAGCCGGCTCTTGAGCTTGCGCAGGTTGAAGAAGAGCTTCTTTTGTGCGGGCGTGGTACCCATCCTCACCAAGGACCAGGACCTCAGGACGTATTCCTGCACGGTCGCCTTGATCCACCAGATCGCGTAAGCGGCGAGCCGGACCCCTTTGTCGGGATCGAACCTCTTGACCGCCTGCATGAGACCGACGTTCGCTTCCGAGATCAGGTCGCCAACGGGCAGGCCATAGCCGCGGTAGCGAAGCGCAATCTTGGCCGCCAGTCGGAGATGACTTGTGACGAGGCGATAGGCCGCTTCGCGATCTCCATGTTCGCGCCACCGACGCGCATACATCGTTTCTTCGGCGGGTTCGAGGAGCGGAAGTTCGCGGATCGCAGTCAGATAGCGAGAAAGCCCAGCCTCCGAACGGACGGTGTGAACTTGTGACAGAAGCGACAGAGTGCTCATAGCCAATCCTCCAAGGAGCAATTCTGGTTCGAGCTCCGCCAGCGAATCCTTGGGCCCTGTTTCGGCGCCCGCGATGTCGTTCCGACGGCGAACGCAAAATTGCGAAAGAACCGAATTGTTCCGCGTGATCCTTCCGCGCCGTGCACGCCGTCCATTTTTTTTCGACAGCATCTTGAAACGCTTTTGCGCTTTTCTAGTTTTTTTCTTGCCGCGAGAGCGGTGTGCCGGATGCCAGCTCGGGTCCGGCGCGGGCGCCGGTCTGGAATTCGGACCCCTCTGGATTTCCGCCCCGCGCTCCTTCGTACCCATCTTGCTCTTTGGAGGACTTGGTTATGAGGACTACGTTTGACTTCGCGCCCCTGTGGCGCTCCACCATCGGCTTCGACCATCTGGCCGACCTCGTCGACAGCACGCTGCGGCAGACGAACGAGGACAACTATCCCCCCTACAACATCGAACGCTCCAGTGAGGATCACTACCGGATAACGTTGGCCGTCGCAGGCTTCGGCGCGGACGACATCGCGGTGACGGCTGAGCAGAATGCGCTCACCATCGAAGGCAGGAAGCCGGAGAAGCTGGCCGGCGAATATCTCTTCCAGGGGATCGCCGCACGTCCATTCCGGCGCGTTTTCAACCTGGCCGACTACGTCCAGGTGAAGGAGGCTTCCTTCCGCGACGGCCTGCTGATCATCGACCTCGTCCGCGAGGTGCCGGAGGCGATGAAGCCGCGCCGGATCCAGATCGCCGGCGGCGGTTCTTCTTCGGCGCAGATCGAGCAGAAAAAGGCAGCCTGACGTCAATTCGACGTTCGACTGGGAACGCGGCGCGGACAAGCGCGACCGCGCTCCCTGCCGCACCTGATGAAGGAGAACAATAAATGGCAATTCGTGATCTCATTCCCTGGTCGAGAAACCAGGATCTCGCGCCGGCGCGCGGCGGCTACGATCCGTTCATGACGCTGCATCGCGAGATGAACCGTCTGTTCGACGATGCCTTCCGCGGCTTCGGCGGCATGGGCCTGTCACCGCTGATGGAAGGGCAATTCGGCTGGCCCAAGCTCGAGCTCAGCGAGACCGACAAGGTGCTGACGGTGTCGGCCGAGCTGCCGGGCATGACGGAAAAGGACGTCAACGTCGAAATCAACAATGGCGTCCTCACCATCCGCGGCGAGAAGAAGAACGAACGCAAAGACGAAGGGAAATACTTCACCGAGCGCTACTACGGCGCCTTCGAGCGTCAGATCCCGCTGCAGGACGTCGAGGAAGACAAGGCCGAGGCGTCGTTCAAGGACGGCGTCCTGACAGTATCGCTGCCGAAGTCCGAGAACCCGCGGGCGGGCGTCAAACGCATCGCGATCAACACACAGTAGCGACATCCGGGCGGCGGCCCGCCGCCGCCCGGCACGCAATCGAAACCGTCCCGAAGAAAGGAGCGTAGGGAGGCAACCGATGAGCAACGCCAACACGATCACCGGCAATCTCGATCCCCTCTTTCATCCGGCCGCGCATTATGCGTCTCCGGACGACGTGCTGAACGACGGTGACCTCTCCGTCCCGGAGAAGAGGATCATCCTGTCGTCCTGGGCATCCGACATGTTCGCGGTCGAATCCTGTCCCGCCCTGCGAGAAATCCCGGGCATGGGCCACACCCTTCGCCTGGCGGACATTCTCGCCGCGTTGCGGCGGCTGGACGGAGAGGACGACGATCCGCCCCGCCCCGGCGGCGTCCCCATGCGGCTGCGGCGGCCTTGGGCCGCCGCGCAGCGGCAGTTCGCATGATGTTTACACCGACCATTCTCACGATGGTGTTGTTCGGGCACGCAACCGCAGCCTTCGCCATTCCATTTGTCGCGTGCCTGAACGGACGAGGTCGCACTACGGGACTCAACGCAGCACCACCCGCCGGAGCACCCTGATCCGCAGGGCCGCTCACATACCAACATCGTATGAAGACTAACTCGCGCCATTCTCTCAATTCAGGGGGCACCTGGGACCGGACCTACCTCGAGTCGCTGATCCGTGAGGATTTCGAGCGATGCCATCCCGGTGAGACACTGGAAGATCTCAAGCGGCGAGCGTCGTTTTCGAGAGAGGACAGAGGCCTGCTGCGGGACTGGATGACGGTCGCCGCTGGCCGCGCCGCGGCCGCGCGCACGGTCAAAGAACGCTAACGATCAGCCGCCACTCTTACGGGCTGGATCGAAGGATCGGAAACTCACAACGGCCGGTTCAAGCGGGTGAGGTCCCGGTATCGAGTAGCTGCGAGACAGCTGCAGCCAATTGCGCTGGCGCAAATGGCTTCTGGATCAGGACGCTGCCGTCGACGCCCTGCGATTGCCAGTCAGGCGCGCTGGCGCTCGTCATGTAGACCACAGGAAAGCCAGGCGTGATTTCCCTGATCTGCCGCGCCAGCTCCCAGCCGCTGATGCCGTCCCCTAGGTTGATGTCCGTCAGCAGGACCCGACATCCCTCGCGGCCATCGCAAAAGGTGCACATGGCCTCCTCCCCCGAATGGACCGAGCAGGCCTCGAAACCGCCGTCGGACAAGGCGTCCTCGACGAAGCTTGCGATGAGAGCTTCATCCTCCACGACCAGAACACGAACGGCATCACTCACTTTCAAATCTCCTCGGCGACCGAGCCGGGTCGTCTCGCGTGTGGCAGTGCGCTGGTCCGCAGTCCGGCGGAAGAGCGACCTCCGCCGTCAGCCAGCCAGGCACCGTAACGCGCCGTGTCAAGCCACCGGAACACCGTAATAGGCGTTCACGGAGCGGGTGGT
Source organism: Bradyrhizobium sp. 23AC (assembly GCF_054863025.1). Lineage (NCBI taxonomy): Bacteria > Pseudomonadati > Pseudomonadota > Alphaproteobacteria > Hyphomicrobiales > Nitrobacteraceae > Bradyrhizobium > Bradyrhizobium sp. 23AC. The sequence goes on along the minus strand of NZ_JAVAYN010000005.1, from coordinate 171,123 downwards.
CGCCGGGTCGCTCCAATTCCAACTGCTCTCGTCGGCGTATTTGGGGGCGCCGCGGAGTTGGTCCTGGGTGATGCCCGTGACGTAGCCGCCGAGGTTGGTGTCGTATTTCAGCGCCTGCCAGGGCAGCGGATAGTGATCGTCGCCGATGCCGAGCAGGCCGCCGAAGCTGAGCACCGCATACGACACCTTGCCGCTGACCTTGTCGATCATGACGCGCTCGATGTAGCCGACCTTTTCCCCGTCGGCCCCGTACACGTTCGTGCCCTCCACCTTGTCACTGCCGATCAGGCTGAATGTCTCGCGATCTTCCATGGCCATGGTTGACCTCCTGGATGTTGTCTTCGGAAATCAACAGTGCGACGATGCCTCCGTTCCTGGCACAATCCGCGGCGGAACGTTGATTTCCCAGGGATGAAGCGGCCGGATCGGATGACGCGCCGCAACGTGCCGGACGAAGTCGGCGAGCGGAGCTAGAGCATGGAGCTGACCGATCTGGAGCGCGATTTTCTGAGGAAGCTCCTCGGCGAATCCTGGGTCAGCCCGCCGACGTTCGACCACGAAATCGTGGCGCGGCTCGTGGAGCTCGGTCTCGTGGAAACCGAACCGCTTCCATCCGGAGATATCGAGTATCGCATCACCGACGCCGGACGGGCGGCGGCTACCGCGTGAACCACAGATCGGCGAACCGCGGGCAGATCGGAGGAACGATAACCTTGCCACCCTATTGGACTGCAGGGACCGTCGCCCGCCGTTGAACTACGGCGCCTGTCGCGGATAGCCAAAGGTCTCACGACCCGCTATTCAGAACTAGCGCTCGCGAGGATAGCCAAAGGCGGCGGCCTCTCCGGTACCTCGGTATTCTCGCAGCTATGCGGCTTGGCGCCCTCGCCGACAGGCGCAATCTCCATCCCGCACCCGCCTTATCTGCCCCTCAGCGATAGACTGATCCGCGTTACGATGTCGTCCCACTCGCGCTCTTCGCTCGCCGGGTAGTTGATCAGGACGCAGTGGATCAATCCGCTCGAGAAGTTGCACCGGTTGTACCAGACCTTGTCGCTCTTGTAGCTGGACACCGCAAAGAATCGAGCCGTCGTTCGCTTGTACTGAATGCGCGCGGGCGGATGCTTCTTTGCGAGAAATGCAGCGGGTGAATCGTTCGAGACGTTGGGTGCGGCTTGTATCGTGATGTTGGCTCGGCCGTCAGCCGTCCGAAATCGCTGTCCGTACCCGTCCGGACGGCCGGCTTCTTCGGTAAAGATCGAGGCCGGGAAATCGACAGAGGTGCCTGTCTGCGGGATGGAATACGTCGTCCATCTCACCGGTTGCGCCGAGATCGTGGAGCTCGAGGCGACAAAGCCGAAAACGAGTGCTGACACCATCCATTTCATCGCGTCTCCTTCCGGGAATCACGAAGACCCAACAAGGGCGTCTCGGCTTCGATCATCCTGGTGCCGTCGGTCGGATCGGCCAGGCAGCGTCACGACCAACCGCCCGTTGCTCGGAAGGTCACTTCTGGCCCGACGGCGCGTGAGCATTCGAATCGTTCGGGCTCTTCTTGTTCGCCTCATGATGGCCGATCACGCAGCCGGCGGCAGCGCCGAGCTTGCCGTGCCCCGCCATGTGGCCGGCGACGCCCCCGACGATGGCGCCCTTGATGCAACCCTTCGCGTCCGCGGCGGAGGCCGATGCCAGCGCCATTGCAGCCACGCATGCCGCCGTGAAAATCGATTTCATGAGCTTTCTCCCGGCTCGGTTTCCGCGAGATCAATTCGATCCGGAGGCGGTCGTTCCGCTGCGGGCACGTTCCTGACGGCAGCTCCGCGATTTCGCTATCGGCAGCGGAGCCGGCCTGAGCCGCCACCCAGCCATCGCGTCCAGGAGCAAGTGGCTGGCCTCCGAGTTTCCCATCTGCTGGAGCGAAGTCGTTCATGCATGGAGAGGTCGTGCGCGCGGTCAGGGAGAGCAAACGGTCCAGGAGGTCCCGTTTCCTCCGCGACGCGATGGTCGACGTGCAGATTGCCGGCCGCGGCATTCGCAGCAGGCGGGTCCTGCTGGCGATGCGGCAGGTCCCCCGCGAAATCTTCCTCGATCGGCGATTCGCGGAAGCCGCATACGAAGACAGCGCGGTCCCGATTCAGAAAGGGCAGACCATCTCTCAGCCCTATATCGTCGCCAGGATGCTCGAGGCTGCCGCGATCGCCAAGTCGGACCGGGTTCTCGAGATCGGCGCGGGGTCGGGTTATCTGGCGGCACTCGCCGCCAAGCTCGGGCAGGAGGTTTGTGCGCTCGAGCGCCATGAGGCATTGGTGCAGCGCGCCCGGTCGCGCCTTCGGCATCTCGGCTGCCGCAATGTGGATCTTCGTCATGGCGACGGGACCGCAGGATGGCCGGAAGGCGGCGAGTTCGACGTGATCCTGGTGTCGGCAGCCGGCGCGCAGACGCCCGCGGTCCTCAAGGCTCAACTAGCTCCGTCGGAACGACTGCTCATCCCGCTCGGCGATCCTGACGGTGTGCAGTGGCTAACGAAGCTGACACGAGGACCGGACAATCGTTTCGTCGAGGAAAGGATAGAGGAGGTCCGCTTTGTTCCTCTGGTCTCCGGCTGAAAGCCCGCTCGCCGTCTCAATTGGCGCAAAAAAGCCGCGCGGAGGCGGCTAGTTTTTGATCTTCGCTTCTTGTGCTTACTTCTTGAGGGCGTCAGCGGCGTCCCGCGCCGCATCTTTCACGTCCCCCGCGGCGTTGTGGGCGGATCCCTTGGCCTTATCGATCTTGCCTTCGGCTTCCATGTCCTTGTCGCCGGTGAGCTTGCCGGCACCTTCTTTGATCGCGCCTTTTGCCTTGTCGGCGGCGCCCTTCACATGTTCGCGGTCCATAATCGTATCCTTTGCTGTCCGGAAGATCAGCACAACGAAAGTGTTGCCCAGGGGTTCCTCGCAGAACAAAGCAGGGTGTTTTCAACGAACACTCTGAACGAGCCCTTGGCCGTGCAAACTGGGGCATTGCAATGTCGGCTCTTGGCGGCAGGCCGGACGCGCGGCCATGCATCCTAATCGCCACCCGCGCTGACGATCAGCCGCGGCTGCGACCGGGCGCCCCCTGTCGAACCCACAACGACCGAAAAGCCCGTGAATTGCTTGTTTTTCAGGTACCTTATCGCGGGTGCTGCGGATATTCTGCGGTGAGCCAGCCGACCGGTTCTGGTAGCCTTTTCGAGCAGAGATGTTACAGGACACGACCGATCTGGCTGCCATGGCCGAGACCTTGAGCCGGTCGCCCGACTACCGGGTCCTGCGGCGTCTGGTCGCCAGGCCCAGGTACGTGCCGATGCTCGGGCAGGACGTCAGGACCGGCGTCCTGCTGGATACCGAGACGACCGGCCTCGATCATGCCAAGGACGAGATCATCGAGCTCGGGATGGTCAAATTCGACTACTTGGCTGATGGCCGTATCGTCGGCGTCCGTGACACGTTCTCAGCCTTCAACGAGCCGAGTGTCGCGATTTCCGCGGAGGTCACGGCGCTCACCGGAATAACTGACGAGATGGTCGCGGGCCACCGCATCGACGATGCGGCCGCCACGGACTTCGTCGGGGGCTCAGTCATCACAATCGCACACAATAGTGGTTTCGACAGAAGGTTCGTCGAGCGATACTGGCCCGCATTCGAGCACAAGGCCTGGGCCTGCAGCATGAGCGAAATCGACTGGCGCAAACAGGGCTTCGCAGGCTCGCAGCTCGGCTATCTCCTGAACGGAGTCGGCTACTTCCACCAGGCGCACCGGGCAGTAGACGACTGCCACGCTTTGTTGGAGATCCTGGACTTCGTGCTGCCAGCGACCGGTGCGTCGGCACTCGCGCTCCTGCTCGAGACCGCCCGCAAGCCGACGCTGCGGATCTGGGCGGAGCAGACCGCATTCGAACTCAAGGACTCGTTGAAGCGCAGGGGCTACCGGTGGAACGACGGCAGCGACGGGCGACCCAAGTCCTGGTTCGTAGACATCGGCGAGACCGCCCTCGACGACGAGATCGCGTTCCTGCGGACCCAGATCTACATGCAGGACGTCGAGCCAACAGTGCAGAGGCTGACCGCGTTCACAAGGTTCTCCGGCCGGATTTGAAGCGGCCTAGCGGCCGAGACGCTTCTCGACGCGCTTGCGGGAATTGCCGACTTTCTTGACGGCTTTCTTCACCGCCGATGCCGAACGGCCGGTCTTCTTCGCTTCGTCACGGACTTCGTAGTCCTGTCCTTTGGCCACCCGGGCTCGGTCCTGTTTGCGTCCACGCGCGGTCTTCTTCTTCGCTACCGCCATCGGCTCCTCCTCTTGCGAACTGATGGCGATGCAACGCCGCAAGGATTCGGGGGTTCCGGAAACGAATCCTGCCGTGCGGGCTTGAGTCCGCGAGTTGTTGCGTAGGAGTTCGTTGCGTGGCGTTTCAGCGGCGTAAACCGGCGGCGATCGGCGTGAAGGCGCCGTTTCCCGGCTTCGTAGAACCGGCCTTGGCATCATCGATCGAGAAGGTGCCGTCCGGAGCGCGCTGGATTCATGAAATCAAGTTCGATGGCTACCGCGTACAGGTCCATCTGGCGAACGAAGCCGTGAAGGTCTTCACCCGCCGCGGTCACGACTGGACCAACCGCTTCAAGAAAGTCGCGGATGACGCCTGGCACATTAAGGCGGGGTCGGCGATCGTGGACGGCGAAGTCGTGGTCCCCGCAGCGGACGGCACGACGGACTTCTCAGTCCTTCAAAACGAACTTAAAGGCAGGTCGACCAGCATCGTACTGGTCGCCTTCGATCTCCTGTACCTGAACGGCCGCGACCTCCGGAAGCTACCGCTCTTCCAGCGCAAGACCGAACTCAAGAAGATCATCGACGGTACCGAGATCCAGTTCAGCGAAAGCTTCGAGCTTGAAGGCCGCGAGATGTTCGAGCACGCCTGCAAGATCGGACTGGAGGGCGTTGTCTCAAAGGTACGCGACAGCGCGTACGCCAGCGGCCGCGGCAAAAACTGGGTCAAGAAGACCTGCGCGCAGCGCGAGACCCTGACGATCGCCGGTTTCGCGCTCGACGAAGGCAAGTGGGATGGCATTTATCTGGGTCGGCGCAAGGGGGGCAATCTGGTCTACGCCGGCAAGGTCGACCACGGCTTCGATAAGGTCTCCGCAACCGACCTGCAAAGGCGACTGAAGCCGCTAATCCGGAAGACGCAGCCGTACGCGAAGCGGATCGCCCACAAGGGCATCTGGGTGGAGCCGAAGCTGCTCGCCGAGGTCGAATATCGGACCAAGTCGGCGGAAGGAAAGGTGAGGCACCCGTTTTTCAAGGGGCTGCGCGAGGACCTTTGAGAGGCGAGTGCGGCCGAACTATCGGCGAGAACAGGCGTTTACCGACCATGTCAGACGCGTTCGACTACTTCCGCGCCTATGCCGTCCGAGCTCTTTGCAAGGCGCGAGCGATGCCGAAGGGCCGGATGAAGCACCTGCAGCTGGTGGCCGGCCGGATCTACAATCTCCTCAAGAAGGAGGCCGCCTACGGCCCCAATACGCAGCACCTCGAGGATTTTCGCGCAGCTCAGAAGCTCGAGAGCTCTCTCGAATGCCGGCCAAGCGACCGCTCTGGGGGCGGCGTTGCTCCGGCGGTCTCGCAAAGCGCGGACCGGGAGGCTGGCTGAATGCCTTCGTTCGACGCTCGCGGTGTGGCAAGTCTCCTGCGAGAGTACGCGCAGCGCACCGCCTTGCGAGGCGGCAATCCCTACCGGGCGAAAGCCTACTCTCGGGCTGCCGACAGCTTGGCGGCCCTTGCCGTTCCTCTGGATGTGCTCATCGCCGAAGATCGTCTTACGGAGATCCCAGGGGTCGGCGATGCTATCGCCGACATCATCACCAAGCTTCACAAGTCGGGCAGTCATCCCAACCTCGAAAAGCTGCGAAAAGAGATTCCCGAGGGCGTGCTCGAGATGCTCGCCGTGCCCGGCCTTCGTCCGGAGAAGGCGCTGCGCCTGTATAAGGATCTCGGCATCGCCTCACTCGCGGAATTGGAGGCCGCTGCCAAGGACGACCGCATCAAGAAGGCGAAAGGACTCGGAGCCGCGCTGCAGACCAAGATCCTGCAGAACCTGGCGATCGCCAAAAGCGGAGAAGGCCGCCTTCACCTTCATCGGGCCGCCGCTCTGCTCGCGCACGCGCAGGACTCGATCCGCAAGGCTCGCCCCGAACTCAAGCGCGTGACGATCGCCGGCGATTTCCGTCGAGGCTGCGAGCTCGTCGACGATCTCACCATCGTCGCGGAAGCTCCGGAGGCCGTCAAGGGACCGAATCCGTCACCCGCCGACGGACTGCAGATTCGGCTGTCAGATCGCAAACACTTCGGCGCCACGCTTCTGTTCGCCACCGGCTCCGCCGCACATATCGAGCAGCTCCAAGCCTTGGCTGCCGAGAAGGGCATGCGGTTGAAGGCCGACGGCCTGCACAAGGGCCGCGCGCTGGTCGCCGGCGAGGAGGCCGAGATCTACCGCGCCCTCAGTCTGCCCTTCATCGACCCTGAGCTCCGGGAGGGGCGCGGCGAGATCGAGCTGGCTCTGAAAGGCAAGTTACCGAAGCTCGTCACCGACCAGGATCTGCGCGGCATCCTTCACTGCCACACCGATGCCTCCGATGGCACTGAGACCCTGGAGACCATGGCCAAGGCCACGCGCCAGCGAGGCTTCGAGTATTTCGGGGTCGCCGACCATTCCAAGTCTGCGCACTATGCCGGAGGTCTGTCGGTGGAGGAGATTGCGCAGCAACATCGGGAAGCCGACCGGCTGAATAAGCGCTTCGGCAAGGATTTTCGGATCCTGAAAGGCATCGAGTCCGACATTCTGGCGGACGGGTCTCTCGACTACGACGACGAGGTGATGGAGCGCTTCGATTTCGTGGTGGCCAGCATCCACGGCCGGTTCAAACTGGACCGCAAGGCCCAGACGCAGCGGCTGCTGCGTGCCATTTCCGATCCCCACACGACCATCATCGGCCACATGACAGGGCGGCAGCTTCAGCGGCGGCCGGGCTACGAAATCGACGTCGAGAGAGTGCTGCGGGCCTGCGCGAAGCACGACGTCGTCGTCGAGATCAACGCGCATCCGTGGCGGCTCGACCTGGACTGGCGCTGGCACCGGGCTGCCCTCGAATTTGGCTGCATGCTGAGCATCAATCCGGACGCGCACTCGATCCCCGAACTCGACCACATGCACTGGGGCGTCGAGATGGCCCGCAAGGGCGGTGTCCCTGCCGAGCGGGTCCTGAACGCGATGAAGCTTCCCGAGATCACGCGCTACCTGCGTCAGAAGCGGCGCTCGCTCGCCCGCGCCGCCTGATGCAGCAGAAGCAAGATTTCTCGCTGCAGGGAAGGGTAGTGGCAGTCGCCGCCGATCGCGGGCACCACTTCAGCAAACCAACTCAGGAGCGCATAATCCTGGTGGAAGGCCACGGCGTCGAAGGCGACGCCCACGCCGGCCAGTTCGTCCGGCACCGCTATTTGGCACGCCGCCGGCCCCGCCTGCCCAATCTCCGGCAGGTCCACCTGATCCCATCCGAACTCTTCCCGTCTCTCCTCGACGCTGGCTTCGAGGTTGGTGCCGGCGACCTCGGCGAGAACGTCACCACCGCAGGATTGGACCTCGAACGGATGCCGCTCGGGACCCTGATCGAGCTCGGACCGTCCGCGGCCGTCGAGCTGACGGGGCTCCGGACGCCCTGCGTCCTCATCGACCGCTTCCGAGCAGGCCTCAAGCGGCAGATGCTCTCGTCGGCGGAAATGGGCCCTCCGTTCAAATCCGGGGTGTTGGGTGTGGTACGGGCCGGCGGGACGGTCGCGGCTGGCGATGCCGCGCGGGTTCGCCTTCCGTCCTCCTCCTTTCGGCCGCTGCCGGCCTTACAGAGAGCCCCTGCCATGGCCCGAAAATCGACCTTGCCTCTTCGCCTGCAGCCCATGCTGGCCACGCTGACGGATGCGCCGTTCGACGATCCCGATTGGGTCTTTGAGGACAAATTTGATGGTTTCCGCATGGTTGCAGAAATCCGGTGTGGTCGGGTCGCCCTCTACAGCCGCAATGGAAAGATCATCGGCCACTCCTACGTGGAGGTCGCGAAGGCGCTTGAGGGCGTGAAGGCGGATGCGGTGATCGATGGCGAGCTCGTCGCGATCGGCAAGGACGGCGCATCTCATTTCCAGTTGCTTCAGAACGCCCTGCGCCATGAGGCCAAGCTTCTGTACTGCGCGTTCGACCTCATGTTCGCGGACGGCGAGGACCTGCGCGCGCTGCCGCTCTTGGAGCGCAAGAAGCGGCTCAAGGCGGTCCTGCCGCGCCACAAGCTGATCGCGTTCAGCAACCACCGCAAAGGCAATGGAACGAAGTTCTTCGCAGAAGCCGAGCGAAGGCATCTCGAAGGCATCATGGCCAAGCGCGCGGACAGTTCGTACGCGTCCGGACGCCGGACCGAGGATTGGCTGAAGGAGGAGGTCGTGATCGCCGGCTTCACGGCGCCGAGGCGAACCCGGCACTTCTTCGGCGCCCTCGCGCTGGCAGTGCGGGAAAATGGCGGGTGGCGGTACATCGGCCACGTCGGCACCGGCTTCAGTCACCAGGTTCTCGAAGAGCTTCACGGCAAGCTCCTGAAGCTCAAGACGGCCAAGTCGCCCTTCCCCGCCAAGGTGAAGGATGAGCAGGTCACGACCTGGGTCCGTCCTTCGCTGGTCGCAGAGGTGAAGTTCGCGGAGTGGACCAGCAAGGGAGAGCTGCGGCACCCAGTCTATCTCGGCCTGCGGTCCGACAAAAAGGCCAAGGACGTCGTTCGCGAAAGGAGTTGGTCCAGAAAGTAACGCCGATGAGTAGTGCACGGCCCGGAGTTCAGCCGGCTTCGCGCTCGGACGCTGAAGGCCACGGTGGCAGGGGCGGCAACCCCAGAACCTTGCGTACAGGTCCGAACGACCTCCGGTGAGCTGCGCATGCACCAAGCCTGGCGAGAGCTTCGTAATGAGCCGGCACCGGGTAGCCCTTGTGATCCGCGAAGCCGTAGCCGGGGTGGCGGACGTCGAGCGTCCGCATGACCGTGTCGCGCTCGACTTTCGCCAGGATCGACGCAGCAGCGATGCTGGCGGACTTGGCGTCGCCCTTGATGATGGCCTGCTGAGGGAGGTCGATTTCCTTCAATCGCTTCGCGTCGATCAGCAGATGCTGCGGCGCCGATCCCAGCCCCCGGACCGCACGCTGCATGGCCCGGATGCCGGCCCAGTAGATATTGATCGCGTCGATCTCCTCGACTTCGACGAACGCCACAGACCAACCCTCAGCCTTCTCCTTGATCTCCTCCGCGAGTTCTTCGCGAGCCGAAGCGTCGAGCTTTTTCGAGTCGTCGATTCCGACTATCCGCGTGCCAGGTTTCAGGATCACCGCGCCCGCGGACACCGGCCCCGCAAGAGGGCTCATTCCAGCCTCGTCCACGCCTGCCACGGCATGATGGCCGCGTTCCCAGAGAGCGGTCTCGAAGCGGAGCATCTTGCGGAGGCGCTGCCCTTCGGACCTGTTTTCGAAGCGCCTTTTATCGATGGATGCCAGGATGGCACGTGCTCCCGCGCGGCCGTCAGCCCGCAGGATCTGCTCGACGCTGGCCTCGAGTGGTCGTTTCTCGACGACATAACGCTGACGCAACACATCGAGCGAATATTGGGACATAGAGGCCTTCGCACAGACTAATTGGGAAAGCGTGTCCGTAAACTTTGTGGCGATTGTCTGAAGTTAGGCTTTGCCGCCATCGTCAGCCTGCGCAGCGCCCCGTCGAGAGGAACCCCCGACTCTAGCTGGGGGCCGGTATTCTGCGCGGCTACTGATCTGCATCTACGACCCGACGATCTCCGAACGGAACCAACCTCTGTCTTAATTCCTTTAGAAAGGAGTGGAGCCTCGATCCCAGGGTGCTTCCGAGGGACAGGCCCATGCTCCGGGAGACTCGCAACGAAGAACAGGTTCTGGACCGCACCGCCGAGGTCGCGGCCACCATTGCGGAAGAAGGGCTTCGTTACGTCAGCGACTCCACGCCCGGTTACACCCGCAAGCGGACGGGGACTACCTTCAGCTACTACGATAAGGACGGCAAGCGCATCACCGATGCCGCCGTCATCCGGCGCATCAAGTCCATCGGTATCCCGCCGGCCTATGAATCCGTCTGGATCTGCCCCTCCGCCAACGGCCATATCCAGGCGACCGGGCTCGATGCTCGGGGGCGCAAGCAGTACCGCTACCACGCGAAATGGCGCGAGCTGCGCGACCAGAACAAGTACGAACACATCGTCCAGTTCGCAGCCGCGCTGCCCGCGCTGCGCGACCGTATCGCGGCCGACATGAAACTGGAAGGGCTACCTCGCGAGAAGGTTCTGGCCACGATCGTCAGTCTTCTGGAGAAGACTTTGATCCGGGTCGGCAACGCCGAGTATGCCGAGAAAAACAAGTCCTACGGGCTCACCACGATGCGACGAAAGCACGTCGCGGTCGGGCGCGGCGTCCTTCGGTTCGACTTCACGGGCAAGTCGGGCAAACAGTGGAAACTTCGCGTCGAGGACAAGCGGATCGCCGCGATCGTGAAGCGCTGCGCGGAGATCCCAGGACACGAGCTCTTCAAGTACCTGGACGACGAGGGGCAGCCGCGTACCGTCGATTCCGGCGACGTCAATGCCTACATCAAGGACATCACAGGCGAGGACTTCAGCGCAAAGGATTTCCGGACTTGGGCGGGGACGGTTCTGGCGGCGTTGGCGCTGACCGAGTTCAAGAAGTACGACAGCCAAGCCGAGGCGAAACGCAACGTCGTCGCCGCGATCGAGAGCGTCTCGAAGCAGCTCGGCAACACGCCCGCAATCTGCCGCAAGTGCTACGTGCACCCTGAAGTCCTGAACGCCTACATGTCCGGTGACCTGGTGAAGATGATCGAAGCCAAGATCGCTCGGAAGTTCAAGCGCCAGTACGCCAAGCTCACGCCCGACGAGATCATGGTTCTGGTGTTTCTGCGCGAACGTCTCGATTCTCTGAAGGCCCCCGCCTAGTCCAGGAGCTGACCAGACTACAGGTGCAGGTGGTCGGACCGGCGCGCCAAAGTCTTCCTGACACCATCGTCCGTCAACATACCTGGGCACGTCCCATCGGCAGCCTTGATCGACTCGTTAGGCTCCATAGCGGGTGGATCGTCCCGCTGGGATTGCTGGCTGACGCTCCCTGGCACCCCTTGAAGCTGCCGGACGATCTCACGTAGACTGCCGGTCCGGGACCAAGCAGACTCCCGGCGAGACTTCGGTCCAAGTTCTGCGCAGCACGCAACACGTGGAGCTTGCGCATGGATACCGAAAAGCAATCCTCTCCCCGACGCCCAGTAGTTGCCATCCTCTCGCGGGGGGATGCTGTCGCGCGTCGGGAAGCCACCTCGAAAAGCGGCCGCTTCGTCGATGTCTTCGAAGCGCTCGCTGCCGTCGGTGTCGAAGGGCGCCCCGCCATTTACGACGAAAGCTTCGCCGACGCCGTCCGCGAACAACTGCTCGCAGTGGACGGCGTGCTCGTCTGGGTCAACCCGCTCCAGGACGGCCGAAACCGCGCCGGTCTCGACGCTCTGTTGCGCGACGTCGCGGCGCAGGGCGTGTGGGTGAGCGCTCATCCCGACGTCATACTCAAGATGGGCACGAAGGAGGTCCTCCATCGCACCCGCTCAATGGGCTGGGGATCGGACACGGCGCTCTATCAAACAGCCGAGGCGATGTGCGCCGGGCTGCCGGCGCGGCTCGCCGCCGGTCCGCGCGTGATCAAACGCAACCGGGGCAACGGCGGCCAAGGTGTCTGGAAGGTCGAAAAGCTGCGAACCTTCCCCATGATCAAGGTCCTGGACGCGACCAAGGACACACCCGAGGAAATGACGCTGGATGATTTCCTTGGTCGCTGCGCGGAGTATTTCGAGAACGGCAGCGTGATCGACCAGGCGTTCCAGCCTCGCCTGAGCGAGGGTGTTGTGCGCTGCTACATGGCAGGGGATCGCTGCGCCGGCTTCGGCCATCACAAGGTCAAAGCCTTGGTCGAGTCGCCGGCCGCGCGTTCAGAGGCCGGACCGCGGCTCTACTCCTCGAACGCGGACCCGCGCTTCCAGCGGCTGCGGCGGTTGATGGAAGATGAGTGGACCCCGCAGCTGAACTCCCTGCTGGAGATTGCGCGCGGTGACCTGCCGGCGATCTGGGACGCCGACTTCATGCTCGGCCCCGTCCAGGCCGACGGGAGCGACAGCTACGTGCTCGGCGAGATCAACGTCAGCTCGGTGCATCCCTATCCGAGCGAGGCGCCGGTGGAGATCGCCAAGCGGGTTGCCGACCGGCTGCAGCTCAAGATCTGACGCATGCTGACGGTCAGAGGGCTCAAGCGCCTGCACCTGTCCGTGTCATTCGACCTGCAGGACGGCGAATGCGTTGCCCTGCAAGGGCCCTCCGGAGTCGGGAAGACCTTGCTGCTCCGCTCCCTCGCGGATCTCGATCCCAACGAAGGAACAGTAAAGCTGGACGGCACGCTCAGAGAGGTAATGCCCGCCCCGGCCTGGCGAAGGCAGGTAACCTACCTCGCCGCCGAGCCGGGCTGGTGGTCCGACACCGTGCAAGATCACTTCGCGGCCTGGGAGGATGCCCTTCCGCTGGTCGCGCGACTGGGGTTGCCGGACGACTGCGGAGGGTGGTCGATCCAAAGACTGTCGACGGGCGAGAGATTGCGGTTGGGACTTGCGCGGGCGCTCATGCTGCGCTCGCGGGTCCTTCTGCTGGACGAGCCAACCTCGGCCCTTGATCCGGCAGCCGGTGCGGTCGTGGAAAGTGTGATTGCCGAACGCATATCGGATGGAACGAGTGTTCTCTGGACTACCCACGACGGCGCACAAGCCCGCCGGGTCGGAACCAGGATTTTTGTGATGAGGCCCGACGGCGGGATCGAGGAAAACCGGCCGTGACCTACATCCAGCTTTCGTACGGCGACCTGGTCCTCCCCGCGCTCCTTGTCGTCATGGACGGCGTCTTCTCGCTTGTCCTCCGCCTCAAGCTTGAGAGGCAACTGGCCATTGCGACCGTGCGCATGGTGGTTCAGCTCATCCTCGTCGGATACGTGCTGACGTTCCTGTTCGCGGCAGTGTCGCCGCTCTGGACCGCTCTTGCCGCCCTGATCATGGTCCTCTTCGCCTCGCGGGAGATCGTCGCTCGGCAGAAGCGGCGTCTTCAGGGCGTTTGGAAATATGGCCTGGGCGCCGGATGCACGCTGCTCGCTGCGGGTACGGTCACGATGTTCGCACTCCTGACGGAACTACGACCCGATCCTTGGTATCACCCGCGCTACGCGCTGCCTTTGCTGGGCATGACGCTGGGCAACACCATGACCGGGATAAGCCTGGGCCTGGACGTGTTGACAAACAGCCTGGTGCGCGAACGAGCCGGCGTGGAAGCTTGTCTTGCGCTGGGCGGCACCCGACATCAGGCACTGCTGCCAGTCATCCGGGACGCGTTAAGAAGCGGCTTTATGCCAATCATGAACAGCATGGCGGCGATCGGCCTGGTTTCCTTGCCGGGGATGATGACCGGCCAGATTCTTGCGGGGGTCGAGCCGGTCGATGCAGTTAAGTATCAACTGCTGATCATGTTCTTGATCGCCGGCGGGACCGGGCTCGGAACGCTCGCCGCGGTTCTGGGTGCGGCACACCTAGTGACCGATCATCGGCACCGGCTCCGTCTAGATCGAATTGCGGCTGAGAAGGCGGATTGACTATCTTCTTGTCGTATTCCAGTTGTTTATGAGAGCCGTCATCGTCGGCGCCTTTTCGAGAGCATGATCCGGGGACGTCTACGATAAGCTGCCCTCGCTGCTGCATTTGCGCTAGTGCTCGATAGAGCGCTTCGTGGGCCAGCCCGAGATCTACCGCCCAGTCCTTCTTGGACTGATCTAAATGGAGCACGCCGGCGTTTCCGACGGTTTCTACGTAGTGGACGATCCGTTCCGCAGCCGTATTCAAGCTCAGCCTCTCAGCCCGAGCGCGCTCCCACCGCAGCCGCTGCGCAAGATAGGCAATCCAGCAGTTGCGGAAGCCTTCAAACGTAAGCGAGTCGGAAAACTCCTGTCTCCCTAGTGAGAGCACCCGCGATGTCTTCGTGGCTATCGCGTCGCAGTCGTAAGAAGACTGAAAGAGACTGGCTTCAGCCAGAAAACCAAGCCGGGTTCCCTGGACCGCCATCTCACTCCCCGATCGCGATCGTTTGGATGAGCCCGGACCTTTCCGGAAGGTACGTAGAACACCGTCTCGGCCCGCTCGCCGCGGGCGAAAACGGTTGCCCGCGCAGGCACCTCGATCAGCGCAACATGCGGCCTGCATAGCTCATTGCAGGATCAACATCCGGTCTGAGCTGGACGACACTGCAGCTCTTTCCTCGGACTGATAAGCAAACTCTCAAAACCTTATCAGTCGTGACACATTATCTATTTCCGCCCACCGACCGCTCCGCGAAAGCTCGCCGCATCAAACGGACTGATCCGACCGGAGACCGTGGCTGACTCTCGCGAGGGCTGACTTCCAATTGATCTTGGACACCGCGGCGCTATCCAAGCCGAAAGGCATCTTCAGTTTAGCCCACTGCATTTCCTCGCTTCTACTGCGTGGATCGACCGTACACGCCGTCCGACAAGCCTCGCATCATAACCGGGCGCCTGCTCTCACCGTCGCCATGATCGAACGTCCCTGTGTCGGAAAACGCACCGACTCGACCGAAGCAGAGCCGGCCAGGATTCGTGCGCGTGGCGGCCATCCAAAGCCGCCCGTATCCCGGCTCGCCAAGGATTCGACTGCGGATGAAACGCCATCGCTGCATCAAGGATTCGATAATGACCGATGGGCCGATTGGAGCTCGGTTGTACCGGAGTTGTATGAAAATCGAGGAGGAGCGGCTCAATCCGCGCACCACGAGCCGGTAAATGCCTGATTCTAATGATGAAAACGCTCTGGAGCGGGTGAAGGGAATCGAACCCTCGTATTCAGCTTGGAAGGCTGCTGCTCTACCATTGAGCTACACCCGCGTTACCGGCTCCCTAACACGGCCGGGCGGCGGTCTCAACTGCCCAGGCGGTCGCTTTCCGGCGTCTTTCCGACCTTGCGAACCGCCCTGGTTCCTCCGGAGCCGCCACCTCTTAACAGCGGCGGCAATGCCCCCTATATTGAAATCTTCCGAAACCAACGAAAGGAGGTGATCCAGTGTCTTTTACCAAGCGCTGTCACCTCGCTGGGATCGCCCGCTAAGCTCTAGATAAGGGCTTGGCATCGGGGCGCTCTCAGCCCTGGACCAGCGAGCAAGAAATCGGGCGCGACGGGGCTTCCCCGCCGCGCCTTTTTCGTCCGGGGGCGCCGCTCAGGCCGGCGGCTCGCCCGCAAGCACCTCGCGAATCTTCTGCGACAGCTCCGACTTCCGGTAGGGTTTCCTGAGCAGCGCCACGCCGGGATCGAGATGGCCTTCGTGGACGATGGCGTCGTCGGTGTAGCCGGAGGTATAGAGCACCCTTGCCCCCGGCCGCCGGAGCCGGACCGCGTCCGCCAATTCCCGCCCATTCATGCCGCCGGGCATGATGATGTCCGTGAACAGCAGATCGAATTTGGCGCCCTGGTCGACCAGCGCCAGTGCGGACGCGCCGTCGCCGGCCACCAGCGTGCGATAGCCGAGGCTGCCGAGCCGGGCGATGACATAGCCCTGCACCAGCGGATCGTCCTCGACCACGAGGATCGTTTCGTGCCCGCGTGCCGTGTCGAGCGCCTGGACCGGCGCGGTCCTGGCCGGCGCCTCGCCCTTCGACCGCGGCAGGAACAGCCGCATCACCGTGCCGCGCCCCTCCTCGCTCTCGACCGCGACGGTGCCGCCGGTCTGCTTGGCAAAGCCGTAGACCATGCTGAGCCCGAGGCCGGTGCCGCGGCCGACGCCCTTGGTGGTGAAGAACGGCTCGAACACGTGCTCGCGGATGTCGGCGGGGATGCCGTGGCCGGTGTCGGCGACCGCGACCATCACGAAGGCGCCGCGCATGGCATCGCCGTCGCCCGCAGCGTCGGTGTCATCGAGCTCGCGGTTCGCGGTCTCGATCGTGAGCTTGCCGCCGCCCGGCATCGCGTCGCGCGCGTTGACGGCGAGGTTGACGATCGCGGAGGAGAGCTGCGATGGATCGGCCATCGCGGACCAGGCGTCGTCGGCGAGCCGGGTCACGATCTCGATATGGGCGCCGAGGATCGGCCTCAGCAGCTTCGCGGTCTCGATCACGAGGGCGTTGACGTCGATCTCGCGCGGCTCCAGCGGCTGGCGGCGCGCGAAGGTCAGGAGCTGCGAGGTGATCTCCGCGCCGCGCGCGGCCGCATCGTCGATCAGCTGCGCGATCGCGGCGAATTCGGGCTTGTCCGCAAGCCCCTCCTGGATGATCTCGATGGTGCCGGTGATGACCGTGAGCACGTTGTTGAAGTCGTGCGCGACGCCGCCGGTGAGCTGGCCGATCGCATCCATCTTCTGCGATTGGCGCAGCCGCTCCTCGGTCTCGTGCTGCTCGGTGAGGTCGGTCGCGGAGCCGCGATAACCCATGAAGCTTCCGTCGGCGGCGAAGATCGGCTGGCCGTTGACGCTGAAATGATGCATCCGCCCGGTGATGTCGCGGCCGCGATATACGAACTTCCGGAACGGCTCGTGGCGGTCCAGCATCGCCATGTGCGCGCGCCATTTCTCGGGCTCGGCGTCGCTGCCGGACGCGGCATCGGTGCGGCGCTTGCCGATCAGCGCCTTGTTGTCCATGCCAAAGACGCCGGCCCGGTCGGATATGTAGGTGAACCGATGGTCCGGTCCGGTCTCCCAGAACCAGTCGGACGCGGTCTCGGCATAGTCGCGGAAACGCTCTTCACTCGCACGCGCGTCCTCTTCGGCGCGCTGGCGGACCTTGAGGTCGCGCTCGAGATTTGCATTGGCCTCGCGCAGCTCGCCATAGGCCCGCTGGAGGTTCGCGCACATGGCGTTGAAGGCGTCGATCACCTTGTCCAGCTCGTCGGCATCGTAGGGCGGCCGGCGCTCCAGGCGCAAAGGCGGCGGCGGGCGCGCCAGGCTGTATTTGCTGACGAAGTCGGCGATGGCGACCAGATGCCGCGTCACCAGCAGATGGAACATGTAGATGATGAACAGCGAGACGAGGAACGTCTTGGCCGCCTGGCTTGCCAGGATGACCAGCGCGCGGTTCAGCAGATGCTGGTAGACGTCGGTCAGCGTCGCCTCGACGTGGAGCACGCCGATCTTGCGTGCGGTCCCCTGCACGATGGTGTTCAGCGGATAGTCGCGCGTCACGACCGAGCGGGTGCTCGGCTCGCCGATGGCGAGACGGATCGGATTGGGACGGTCGGCAATCTCGCGCACCTCGGCGGCGCGGATGTCGGGCAGCCGCAGGATCCCGTCGAGCTGGAGCTTGAGCTGGTTCTGGTCGAGATTCCACAGGCTCTCGCCGAGACTGCCGGTGGTGCTGCGGCCGATCTCGTCGAGCCTGGTCTCGATGAGGCCGACCTCGCGATCGTAATCGAGATAGAGCTGGAGCGCGGTCAGCGTCAGCGTCACGACCGAAGAGAACAGCAGCACGGCGGCGAGCAGGCGCGGCCCGACGCCGCTGCGCGACCAGTTGAAGAGCCGGGACAGCAGCGCGGCGAACATCGAAGGCGCGAGCGCGGTGCCGATCAAATCCTGCTTCGCAGCCGCCGGTGCAACTGCGCGGCCGCGATTGGAGTCCTCGTCACCAGCCTTGGCCATGCACCACATCCCCGGAAATGGCGGCACGCTGCGGCCGAGCGGTCGCAGCCTCGAGCATTTCGATCGTCGAGACTTCCCCTTCCCGCGATGCGCGCGGCGATCCCGTCGGCCGATTTCCTGTCAACCCCTGGGCGGCTTGAGGTCGGCGGGGTCATATCTTGCGTCCGGCAGCAGGATTGTCGCGCAAACTACCACTTCGCGTGGTAGAATGACATCGATGAAAGTCCGGAAGTCGCCTGCACCTCGGGCGGGCAGTGACCGCTATGGCCACGCGCAGGACTGGTCTCCGTAGATCGGGCGGACATCGGAACCCAGCGGTAGCATCGGGCAACGAGGAGGCGCGTCATGTGGCGGATTATCGTCGCCTGCCTGTCACTGCTTGCAAGCGGCCCATCGCAGGCGCAGGAGGTCATCCGGCTGGCGCGCATCGCAGACATCCCCGATCAATATGTCGGCGGCGAGATGCTGCGGGCCGTCTACGCCAGGCTGAACATCAGGCTGGAGTTCGAGGACGTCCCCGGCAAGCGCGCGCTCGCGCTGTCGAGCGCCGGCGCGGTCGACGGCGAGATCCAGCGCATCGGAACGCTCTCGCGCGACTACCCGACGCTGGTCCAGGTCACGCCGGCGATCAACTATATCGAGCCTGCGGTGTTTGCGACGAAACTCCGGTTCGACGTCGCCGGCTGGGATTCGATCAGGGACTACAGCATCGGCATCGTCCGCGGCGTCGGCTCCTCGGAGGCCGGCACGCGCGGCATGGCCCGCGTCACCGCGACCACTGGCCTCGACAACATGGTCAGGATGCTCGACGCTGACCGTTTCGACGTGATGGTCACCGACCTCTTCAGCGGGCTCGCCGCGGTGCGCAAACTCAATCTGCAGGCCAGGATCCACCCGCTCTCGCCGCCGCTCGAGCGCATCCACATCTACCATTACCTGCATGAACGCCATCGCGACCTGGTGCCCGAGGTCGGCAAGGTGATCGCCCAGATGGAGGCGAGCGGCGAATTGGCGGCGCTGCGCGAGGCCCTGGTCAAGCAGGTCTTGAACGCCCCGTAACGGGCCGCCGGCTCAGCCCGCGCGAAGCCGCTCGCGTAACGCGACGGCGGCGATCAGCATGCCGACGCACCAGGCCACGACTGCGCGGTGAGGCTCCCCGCCGAGCAGCACCGTGAAGATGCTCGTCAGCAGGCACGGCACGATGACCTTGCCCGTCCGGCTCGTCAGTGCGAGCAGGAACGGCATCGCTGCGATCGATATTTGCAGGACGTCCATTTGGAAAACGGGCGCGAGGCTTCAGAAGCCGCAAACACCGAGCGCGCGCGGCCGCTTGCCGCGCCGGCTTTCGACGATGCGCTCGCCGCCATTCTCGGCCGAGCTGCCGTAATAGCGGTGATGGCCGCTTTGGTCGTGCAGATCGGCCGTCTGAGATTGTCCGGCCCGACGTGCGTCGCAGATGATCTTGATGTGACCCGACATTGCCGCCTCCAGCAGAAATCTTGTTGTTGTGGTCATCAGTCGCGACCACTTCCGGCGGCGTTCACACGGCAACGCCGCAATCGGGTTTCAGGACGGTTTCGTCGCGGCCCGGCTACGCAATATTTTGTGCTTGAATTTCTTGTTTGGGGATTGTCGGCATCGCCTGCGGTGCTACGTCCTTTGGGATCGGTGCAGAAAAACAACGAGGTGACGATGCTGTACGCCATCCTGGCCTACCACGTGGAAGACGAGATCCTGTCCTGGACGCCTGAGCAGGACGCCGCGGTCGTGGCCAAGGTCATCGAGGTCCAGGCGCCCTTGCGGGCCAGCGGGCAGTTCGGGCCGGCCGCCCGTCTGGATGAGACCCGAAAGGCGCGCACCTTGCGTGGCCCCGGCGCGGGCATGGTGCTGGACGGCCCGTTTGCCGAGACCAAGGAGCAGCTTCTGGGCTTCCACCTGATGGAATGCGCCACCGAGGAGGAGGCGATCGCAGCGGCAAGGAAACTGCGTGCGGTCAATCCGACTGCGGTCTACGAAATCCGCCCGGTCAAGCTTTACGTGCCGGCCGATGGGTTCGGCGCGACGTCCGGGTGAGGCGCGGCCTCACGCGCCCGTCCGCGCACCGTAGAAGCGCTGGATCGCGAGCCCGCCGAAGGCGATGAACCACACGAAGGGCGCGACGTGCGGGGCGAACGCCGCCACGATCGTGCCCGGAATGAACACCAGAAGCGGAAACAGCGAGGCCATGATCTCGTTGCGCCAGTTGCCGAGGATGGTCCACCACAGCCAGGCATTGAGGCCGGCGATCGCGGTGAGGTGCAGGCCGTAGAGCACGGCGACCGCGCTGCTCATGCCGTAATTGGTGTAGAGGCCGTTGGTGACAGGCAGCAGCACGATCGAGAGCAGGAAGAACAGGTTGAGGATCACCGCGCCGCGGCTGCCGACCGGCTGGCGCGCCAGCCGCCGGTGATGACTGATCCAGAACACCCCGGCGATGATGAAGCTGAGTGCGAAGCCGGCGAGCTTGCCGGAATAGACATGGGCAAGATCGCTCCAGTCGGGCGCGCTGGTGAACACCGCGGCCTTGGGCAGGTCGTAGGCCAAAAGCGTCATGGCGACACCGAAAATGGTGTTACTGAGCGATTCCAGCCGCCGCATCTCGAACTGGTCGGATTTGAGCTCGGTCATGCCGGGTGCGCTTTTCGGACTGGAACCTGGGGGCGTCTTTCCCCCTAAATCCTAAACCCGGTCCCGTCCAGCCGCATTGCGATTCGCGACGGGATCGCCGATTCTCGCCCTTTCACCGGGGCGATTCGTGGCGACATATCTGGACACGCTCAATGCGGAGCAGCGCCGCGCCGTCGAGCATGGCGTGGCCGATGGCGCGACCGTGGGGGCCCCCCTGCTGGTGATTGCCGGCGCCGGCTCCGGCAAGACCAACACGCTGGCCCACCGCGTCGCGCATCTGATCGTCGCCGGCGCCGATCCGCGCCGTATCCTTCTGATGACGTTCTCCCGCCGCGCGGCGGCCGAGATGGCCGGCCGGGTCGAGCGCATCGCCCGCAAGGTGCTGGGCGAGAACAACGCCGCGATCATGCGCGATGCGCTGACCTGGGCCGGCACCTTCCACGGCATCGGCGCGCGGCTGCTCCGCGAATATGCCGAGCGGATCGGCGTCGATCCCGCCTTCACCATCCACGACCGCGAGGATTCCGCCGACCTGATGAACCTGGTCCGGCACGAGCGCGGCCTGTCGAAGACCGAGAGCCGCTTCCCCGCCAAGGGCACGTGCCTGTCGATCTACTCGCGCTGCGTCAACGCCGAGATGGAGATCGAGAAGGTGCTGGGGGTGCACTATCCCTGGTGCGCGGGCTGGGCCGCCGAGCTGAAGGGCCTGTTCGCGGCCTATGTCGAGGCCAAGCAGGCCCAGCACGTGCTCGATTACGACGATTTGCTGCTGTACTGGTCGCAGATGATGAGCGATGCGCTGATCGCCGAAGAGATCGGCGACCGCTTCGATCACGTTCTGGTCGACGAATACCAGGACACCAACCGCCTGCAATCCTCAATCCTCTTGGCGCTCAAGCCCGACGGACGCGGGCTCACCGTGGTCGGCGACGACGCCCAGTCGATCTATTCGTTCCGCGCCGCCACCGTGCGCAACATCCTTGACTTTCCGCAGAGCTTCTCGCCCCGCGCCGAGATGATCACGCTCGACCGCAATTACCGCTCGACACAGACCGTGCTGGCGGCGGCCAACGGCGTCATCGGGCTCGCCCGCGAGCGCTTCACCAAGAATTTGTGGACCGACCGCACCGCCTCGCACAAGCCGCAGCTCGTCACCGTGCACGATGAGGCCGACCAGGCGCGCTACATTGTCGAGGAAGTGCTGGCGAACCGCGAGCAAGGCGCGCTGCTCAAGCACCAGGCCGTGCTGTTCCGGACCTCTTCGCATTCCGGCCCGCTCGAGATCGAGCTGACCCGCCGCAACATTCCGTTCGTCAAGTTCGGCGGGCTGAAATTCCTCGACGCCGCGCACGTTAAGGACGTGCTGGCGCTGCTGCGCTTTGCCGAGAACCCGCGCGACCGCGTCGCCGGCTTCCGCATTTTGCATCTGTTGCCGGGCGTCGGCCCCGCGACCGCGCAGCGCGTGCTCGACCAGATGGCGGAGAGCAGCGATCCGCTGGCCGTACTCGGTCAGCTTCCGGTGCCCGCGCGCACCGGCGCCGACTGGACCGACTTCGTCCGCACCGTCGAGAATTTGCGCTATTCGGAATGGCCGGTCGATCTCGAACGCGTACGGCTCTGGTACGAGCCGCATCTCGATCGGCTCCACGAGGATTCCGAGACCCGCCGCGCCGATCTGATGCAGCTCGAGCAGATCGCAAGCGGCTATGCCTCGCGTGAGAAATTTTTGACCGAGCTCACGCTCGATCCGCCGGATGCGACCAGCGACAAATCCGGCCCGCCGTTGCGCGACGAGGATTATCTGATCCTGTCCACCATCCACTCCGCCAAGGGCCAGGAGTGGAAGTCGGTGTTCGTGCTCAACGTCGTCGACGGCTGCATGCCGTCGGATCTCGGCGCCGGCACCAGCGCCGAGCTGGAAGAGGAGCGACGCCTGCTCTATGTCGCGATGACCCGCGCCAAGGACGATCTGCACCTCGTCGTGCCCCAGCGCTTCTTCACCCACGGTCAAGCCGCCAAGGGCGACCGCCACGTCTACGCCTCGCGCACCCGCTTCATCCCGGAACAGCTGGTCTATCTGTTCGAACGCACCGCCTGGCCGAAGGCCGCAAGCGGTGCTGCCCGCACCGCGGCGCAGGGCCCGAAGATCGACATCGGAGCGCGGATGCGGGGGATGTGGCGGTAGACGCAAGAGGCTCGTGTCGGGACCTGTCAGGATAACTGGAACAACAGAGGTCCGACATGAAAGCCGTCGTCGTCGAGCAATACGCACCGATCGATCAGATCGAACTGAAGGACGTCCCGCCCCCGTCCATGGAACCGGGACAGCTTCGCATCCGCGTGGAAGCTGCCGGGATCGGCTTCGTCGACGGGTTGAAGATCGAGGGACGCTATCAGACCAAAGATCCCCTGCCCTTCATTCCCGGAACGGAGTTCGCGGGCGTGGTGACGGACGCGCCCGGCGCACCCGGCGGCTATCAACCCGGCATGCGCGTGATGGGGATGACGCGCTCGGGCGCGCTTGCCGAGGAGATCGTCGTCAGCCCCGAAGCGCTCCATCCCCTGCCAGACGGCGTCGCGGCCGAAGTCGCCGCCTCGTTTCGCGCCAATTATCTAACCGCGCTCTATGCGCTCAGCGCACGCGCCATGCTGGTCGCAGGCGAAAAGCTTCTGGTGCTGGGCGCAGCCGGCGGTACGGGAATTGCGGCAGTCCAGATCGGCAAGCTGCTTGGCGCCCGTGTGATCGCAGCAGCATCGACACCGGACAAGCGCGCGTTCGCGCTGGCGCATGGCGCCGACGCTGTGATCGACTACACGCAGACCGGCTGGCGCGACACGCTGAAGGAATTGACGGAAGGACACGGCGCCGACGTGATCTTCGACCCGGTCGGAGGCGACGTCTCGGTGCAGGCCTTTCGCTCCATCGCCTGGCGTGGCCGTCATCTCGTGGTCGGTTTTGCCGCCGGTGCGATCCCGGCATTGCCGTTCAATCTGCCGCTGCTGAAAGGCGGCGCCCTGCTCGGTGTCGACCTCGCACAGATCCCGCTGCGCGAGCCCGAGGTGCAGAAGCGCCTGATGTCGCAGTTGACGGGCTGGCTTGCCGACGGCCAGCTGAAGCCCGTGGTCGGTCGCGTCTTCGCGCTGGGCGATTTCCGGGAAGCGTTCAGGACCATGCAGACGCGCGGGGCGCTCGGCAAGATGGTCGTGCGCGTCTCGACATAGGACGCACGAGCGGCGCGAGGGCGTCCGTGACGTGGCGGTAACTATGCGTTCAGTCGGTCGAACTGGACCTTGCCCGCCTTCATCACCAGCGGAATATGCTCGCCCTGGCCGAGCAGGCAGGCGACGTCGCGCAGCGGATTGCCATCGACCACCAGCAGGTCCGCGATGGCCTCGGGCACGATCCGGCCGAGCTTGCCCTCCATGCCGAGCACCTCGGCGCCGATCACCGTGGCGCTGGCGATCACCGCGCGCGGACCGAGAATCTCGGCGCGGATGCGGAATTCGTCGCTCTGCAGGCGCTGCGACGGCCCGAGCAGGTCGCTGCCGAACCCCATCTTCACGCCGGCGTCGCGATAGATCGCGAGCGAACGCAGGCCCGCGTCGCGGACGTCGGCGATCTTGGCGACGCTCTCGGGCGGCAGGCCGTATTGCGCGCCCTCATTGGCCAGCGCTTCATAGGTGACGAGCGTCGGCACCACATAGGCGCCCTTCTCGGCCATCAGGCGCGCGGTCGGAGCATCGACCAGATTGCCGTGCTCGATGGTGCGCACGCCGCAGCGAACCGCGCGCTCGATCGCGGCAGCGGTGTAGGCATGGGCGAGCACATAGGTCTGGCGCCCGCGCGCCTCCTCGACGATGGCGCGGATCTCGTCCTCGGAGTAGCCGAAGGCGCCGACCGGGTCGGTCGGCGACGCGACGCCGCCGGACGCCATGATCTTGATCTGATCGGCGCCCATTTGCAGCTCCTCGCGCGCCGCCTTGCGCACGCCGTCGACGCCGTCGGCGACGCGCGCCAGCGCGCCGACGCGCACGCAGCAGGGGCACGGTGCGTCGCTGGCAAGGTAATCCGAGCGCGCCCGCATGTCGCCATGCCCGCCGGTCTGGCTCAGCGCACGGCCGGAAACGAACAGCCGCGGGCCGTCGGTGAGGCCGGTGTCGATCGCCTGCTTCAGCGCATGGCCGGCGCCGCCGGCGTCGCGAACCGTGGTGAAGCCACGGCGCAGCATGCCGCGCAGCAGCAGCGTCGAGCGCAGCGTCACCAGCACGTTCGGCATGTGCACCTGCTGCGCCAGATTGAGCTCAACCGCGATCGCGTGGACATGCAGGTCGATCAGGCCTGGCATCAGGGTCTTGCCGTTGAGGTCGATGGTGCGGTCGGCTGAGATCGATAGCGGCCGATCGGAGACCTCCTTGATCACATTGTCCTCGACCAGTACGTGATGGCCCTCCAGCAAATCCGGCTGAAGCGGATCGAGCAGAGCGGCGTTCTTGAAGAGGGTGCTGGGCATGGTCGTTTCCTGTCTGGTCAGGACTGTGTGAGCAGCGCGGGCAATGCGAGCTGGGCAAATGGAAGACACACGGCGACATCGTCCGCGCCGTACCAGCCCGCTTCATGGAGCAGATTGAGCGAGCCGAGCGTGCGGCCGCGCCAGCGCACGGGCATGTTGAGCACGCTCTCGCAGCCGAGTGAAGCGATCAGCTCGTGATCGGCGAACACATTGCGCAGATCGTCGAGGCTGCGGCCGATATAGGCCTCGCCGCGGTCGAGCACGGCCTCGGTCCATGGTCCCGGCGCGAGGCGCTTGCGTCCGCCCGCCGGGTAAGGCCCGGGGAGATTGGAATAGATCCGCGCCGCTTCCCCGGTGTCGTCGTCATAGGTCAGGATCGTGAACAGCTTGTGCCCGATCGCCGATTTCAAGGCGTCATCCAGCGCGGAGAACAGCGCCTCCGGCTGATCCGCCCTGCCCTGCGCCGCCGCCACGGCGTTGAGCAGCGGATCGGCCCGGCGTGTCGTCTCCCTCATGCGACTTCGCCCGCGGCAATGTCTTCCAGCGAACGGCCGCGCGTCGGCACGCCCATCACCACGACGGTGAGCGCTCCGATCAGCAGAACGCTGGTGGTGATCCCGAACACGCCGGCAAAGCCGAAATTGGGATAGAGGTAGCCGACCAGGATCGGCGAGACGATCGCGCCGATGCGGCCGATCGCCGAGGCAAGGCCGGCGCCGGTGGTTCGCACCGGCGTCGGGAACACCTCCGCGGTATAGGCATAGACGCCGGCATAGGTGCCGTTCATGAAGAACGACAGCAGGATCCCCGCGACCATGATGTGCTGGTCGCTCTGCGCGAAGGCGAGTCCGAGCGCGCTGATGCCGCCGAGCACCATGTAGGACGCAATGGTCGCCTGCCGGCCGATGCGCTCATTGAACCAGGCGGCGCTGAAATAGCCGGGGATCTGCGCGCAATAGATCGCGATCGAATAGGCGAAGCTCTTGGTGATGCTCATGCCGTTCTGCACCAAGAGGCCGGGGATCCAGACGAAGAAGGAATAATAGCTGAAGGTGATCGCAAGCCACATGATCCAGGTCATGACGGTGATGCGCGCCTGCCGGCCCTCGAGCAGCGCCGCGAAATTGGCAAGCAGCGTTCCTCCGGCAACGGGCGGGCTGACTGCATCGACGACCGGCTGCGGGAGCACATGCCCCTGGCGTGCGAAGCCGGCTTCGATCTTGTCCAGCACCGCTTCGGCCTCCTTCGCCCTGCCCCGGCTTTCCAGCCAGCGCGGCGATTCCGGCAGCGCCCTGCGCCACCACAACAGCATGACGACCGGCACCGCGGTGATCACCAGCACGATGCGCCAACCGTTCTCATAAGCGGGAACGATGAAGTAGCCGAGCAAGGCCGCCGCGACGAAGCCGAAGGAGAAGAAGCCGGCCAGCGCGCCGGTGAAGCTGCCGCGGAAGCGCCGCGCCACGAACTCGGCGAGATAAGGCGCGATGATCGCGCTCTCGGCGCCGGTGCCCATGCCGGCAACGACGCGGGCGGCGAAGAAGGACGGCCAGCTGTCCACGGCGGCGCTGACGATCGATGCGGCACAATAGAGCGCCAGCGCCGACATCATCACCGCGCGGCGACCGATCAGGTCGCCGAGCGTGCCCGCCAGCAACGCGCCGAACAGGAAGCCGATATAGGTGCTGCTGCCGAGCACGCCGATCTGCACGCTCGTCAGATTCCAGGCGGTGCGCAGCACCGGCAGGATGAACGCCAGCACGGCCGCGTCCATCGCGTCGAACATGTAGCCGAGCCCGCCCATCAACAACAGATGCGTGTGGAAGCGTGCGAATGGCAGGCGCTCGATGCGCGCCGAGATCATCGACATGTAAGTCCCCTCTGTCCGGCGGCCCGGCATCCGCAAGTCCCTGGGGGAACCATAGACAAAGAGATATTATCGTCATAATTTATAATCGTGATCCCATACATCACCACGGTGAATGTTCTGTCGTTTCGATCGCTCGACCTCAACCTGCTGAAAGTCTTCGAAGCCCTGATGACCGAGGGCAGCGTCACGCGCGCCGCCAACGCGCTGCTGATGACGCAGCCGGCGGTCAGCAATGCACTGGCGCGGCTGCGCGATGCGCTCGGCGATCCCCTGTTCGTCAGGTCCGGCACCGGCATCCGTCCGACCCAGCGCGCGGTGGTGCTGTGGGAGCCGATCGGCGAGGCACTCGAGAGCGTCCGCGGCGCGCTCGACGAGCAGGTGTTCGATCCGCGCCGCGCGCAGACCGAGTTCAGCCTGTCGATGTCGGATTACGTCGCCTCGCTGGTGATGCCGAATCTCCTCGGCCATTTCGGCAAGGTCGCGCCCAAGGCGCGCGTGCACACCGTCCCCAACACTATTCTGGAGATCGCCGATCAGCTCGAAGACAATCGCGTCGATTGCGTGCTCAGCGTCTATGTCAACGAAGCGCAGCAGCCGGCCGCCATCCGCTCGCGCTCGCTGTGGACGGTCGACTACGCCTGCTTCATGCGGCGCGGCCATCCGCTCGCGGCCCAGAAGCGGCTCAGCACGCGCAGCTTCCTCGGCGCAGGCCATGTCGATGTGAGCCTCGCCGGCAAGACCCTGCCGTCCTACGATCTCTTCCTCGCTTCGCGCGGGCTGTCGCGCAATCTGGTCGCGACCGTCAACCACTACAGCGCCGCTTACGAGGTGGTGCGCCAATCCGACCTGATCGCCGTGCTGCCGAGCGATCTGCGCTCGCAATCCCGGCACGCGCCGTTCCTGCACGCCATGCCGTTGCCGCTCAAGGCGCCGCCGCGCATCGTCAGCCTGTTCTGGCACCAGCGCAATGACACCGTGCCGGCGCAGCGCTGGCTGCGCGAGACCCTGGTCGAGATGTTCACCCGATCCGACTGAGCGTACGGGCGCTGGCCTGGCACGATCCAAAAAGGAAACGGTGGGTTTCTCGAAACAGCATTGTTGCACCGGCCGCCGCGGCCTAGCTCCACCGCAAACGATCCCCCCACAGTGACAGGCGCAAGCTGCGCCCGCAGAGACCTCACCGATGACCGCATCGCTTCAATTCGGACTGGATACTTTTGGCGACGTCACCAAGGACGCCGCAGGCGCGATGCTTCCGCACGCGCAGGTGATCCGCAATGTCGTCGACGAAGCCGTGCTGGCCGACGAACTCGGCCTCGACTTCATCGGCCTCGGCGAACACCATCGCGCCGATTTTGCGATCTCCTCGCCGGAGACCGTCCTGGCCGCGATCGCATCGCGCACCAAGCGCATCCATCTCGGCTCGGCCGTGACGGTGTTGAGCTCGGACGATCCTATCCGCGTGTTCCAGCGCTTTGCCACGCTGGACGCGCTCTCCAACGGGCGCGCCGAGGTGATCCTCGGCCGCGGCTCGTTCACCGAATCCTTTCCGCTGTTCGGCTTCGACCTGCGCAAGTACGAGGAGCTGTTCGAGGAGAAGCTCGACCTGTTCGCCGCACTGCTGTCGCAGAAGCCGGTGACCTGGGAGGGCAAGCTGCGTCCGCCGCTGCGGGATCAGCTGGTCTATCCCCCGGTCGAGAACGGCCGGCTTAAGACCTGGATCGGCGTCGGCGGCAGCCCGCAATCGGTGGTGCGCGCTGCGCATTATGACCTGCCTTTGATGCTCGCGATCATCGGCGGCGATCCCGCGCGCTTTACGCCCTTCGTCGATCTCCATCACCGCGCCGCCAAGGAATTCGGCCGCCCCGCGCAGCCGATCGGCGTGCATTCGCCCGGGTATGTCGCCGAGACGGATGAAGAGGCGCGCGAAGAGCTATGGCCCGACTACAAGGCCATGCGCGACCGCATCGGCAAAGAGCGCGGCTGGCCGCCGATGGGCCGCGACGAGTTCGTCAACGAGGTCGAGCACGGCTCGCTCTATGCCGGCTCGCCGGAGACGGTGGCACGCAAGATCGCCAGGACGGCGAAGACGCTCGGTGTTGCGCGGTTTCAACTGAAGTATTCGGCGGGGCCCCTGCCGCATGAGAAGCTGATGAAGAGCATCGAGCTTTATGGGCGCAAGGTCGTGCCGATGGTGCGGGAGATGATGGAGTAGCGGCTTGACGCGGCCGCCTACTTCATCAGCCCGAGCCGGCTCGCGCCGACATAGAGTGAGAGCACAGCGGCGTTCGAGACGTTGAGGCTCTTGATCTCGCCGGGCATGTCGAGCCGCGCCACGATGCTGCAGGTCTCGCGGGTCAATTGCCGCAGACCCTTGCCTTCGGCGCCGAGCACCAGCGCGAGCGGCTCGCGCAGCGCGACGTCGCTGAGATCCGCGCTGCCTTCGCTGTCCAGCCCGACGGTCTGGAAGCCGATTTCGTTCAGCGTGGTCAGGGCGCGAGCGAGGTTCTGCACGGTCACAACAGGTACCAGCTCCAGCGCGCCGGAAGCGGCCTTGGCGAGCACGCCGGTGGCTTCCGGGCTGTGGCGGGCAGTGGTGACGATCGCCTTCACCGCGAACGCTGCGGCGGAGCGCAGGATCGCTCCGACATTGTGCGGGTCGGTGATCTGGTCGAGCACCAGCACCATGCCTTCTTGCTTCAAGCTCTCGATATCAGGCGAAGGCAGAGGATCGGCTTCCGCAAGCAGGCCCTGATGCACGGCATCGGGCGAGAGCAGACGGTCGATCTCCTGGGGACGGACGATCTCGGGCGTGACGCGGGTCTCGATGTTCTCATCCGCAAGTCGCTTCGCAGCGTTCTCGGTCAGCGTCAGCTTGCGGATCCGCCGCTCCGGGTTGGCCAGCGCCATGGTGACGGTGTGCCAGCCATAGAGGATGACAGGCCCGTCGGCATGCGAATCGCGGTCGCGCCAGGCCGGCCGGCCGGCCGATTTCCCGGGTCTGTTGAAGGGCTTAGCCCCGCCGCGGGGGCCCCTGGGGGCGAATTTTTTGTCCTTCATGGGCTCGCTTGTGTCACGGGTGCCGGAATATGGCAATTTGGGTGGCTTCGAAGGCGATTTTAGCTGTTCGCCTCGGTTGACTTTGCCCCACCGGATCGCCCATAACCGCGCCCGGTCGCGCCCCCATCCGGGCTGTCGCGGCCTTCACGTTCCATGGCCGTCTTCGGTCGCCGGCAAGGTCCGGCCCGATTGTGCTGCCGTCGAGCGGGGGAGTGTCCCGAGTGGCAAAGGGAGCTGACTGTAAATCAGCCGCCTCATGGCTTCGCAGGTTCGAGTCCTGCCTCCCCCACCAGCCTTCGCTCGCTTCGCGAGCTACGGCTAGGCAAGCCAATTCAGAACATCATTGTGCGAAGCGAGCGAAGGCTGCCACGCCGTAGCCGGTAGGCGTAGGCGGGCTATCGATGTGATTGATCGCGGCCACGGCACAGCAAAACGCCCGTCCGCTTTGCGCGAACGGGCGTCTCGTTAGCTCAACCGATCAGAGATCAGTAGTAGCGGCGCAGCACGCGGTGACCGCCGTAGTATGGCGCCGGCGCGTGACGGTGGGCGTAGCCGTAGCGCGGACCGTAGCCGTAGTGCGTGCGCGGCAGATAGCCGGCGCGCGGGCCGTAGCCGTAGCGGTACGGGCGATAGTACGGGCGGTGATACGGAGCCACAGCAGCGCGATAGCCGTAGCCGTAATTGGCGGGCGCGACGACCGCGTCTTCACGGTAGGTCGGATACGGCGCGAAGGCGCCGGGGCCGGTGTAGGTCGGGCCCTGGTTGACGTAATAATACTGCGTGGTCGGCTCGGCGAGACGCTCGAAGGCGCCATAGCCATAGCCGTAGCCGGCACCATAGCCGTAGCCGCCGCAACCGGTGTTGCAGCCGGAATAGACCGGCGCGACTGGCTGGCACGGGTTGAAGCCGCACGCCGCGGCGGGTGCCGTGGCGACGAACATCACGGCAGCTGCCGCGACCAGTCCCGAAATCATTTGACGCATTACTCTCTCCTGTTGATTTCTGTTTGTTGGATTTTGACGTTTCTTAACCCGGCGGTTTGCCGGGGACCTGGACATGCGGCCGCGGTCGCGGTGGCCGCGGACGATCGTTGATTTCAGGCGCGAGGATCACCGGCGGCGGATCGACGGGCACGTCCATCTGCGGCGGCAGCGGCGCCGATTGCGCGCCCCAGCTCTGGTGATAGCTCTCGGCGGGCTTCGGCAATTTGCGGTTCGCGGGCGGCTCGACCTCGAGCCGGCCGTAGCCGGGCCGCAGGCCCAGTGTCGGATAATAATGGCCGACGTCGGCAGGCTGCCGCTCGGCGATATAGCGCCCGCCATAGATCGTAGGCTGCACCTGCTGGTTCTTGCCCAGGCCCCAGACACCCTCGACCACGGCATAGGACGCGTCGATGTTGTTGATGATGATCGGCACGCCGGGCCGGCCGGGAACGACGATATCGAAGCCGCTGCCGGCAAACGCCGTCGCGGGCAGTCCGATCAGAAAGGCAGCGAGCGCCACAGCACGCATGAGGGGACCCCGGTTATGCGGCGGCAACCTATCCGATCGCGGCGCAGAGAGGGTTAAGGCCCGCTCACCAAATTCCGGTAAGCCTAATGTGTAAGGATTGCGCGCCGCTCAAATGCTGCAAAGCGGACTAGCGAAGCGTTAACGGCGTGTGGCTCCGCCGCGCGGAACCGCGCCGTGCACTCACATCCGTTTGACCATTTGCTTGCGAAATCCACCGGTTTCTTCGGAACGTCCGGCGCCGCAAGCGTTTAGCCCCCGTCAACAAAATGGGAGCCAACAACCATGAACATCAAACTTCTTGGAGCGACGACGATTGCGGCGACCATGCTGGCAGGCTCTGCCATGGCGCAGGCCGTCGTCACCAATCCCGGCCGCTGCTCGGCGCAATTCCCCAACGCCAATTGCCAGAATCTCGGCCCCGGAAATCCTTACACCGATAGCGGATACCGCCATCGCCGCGTGTCCTATCGTCAGACCAATGGCGACTGGAATAACGACTGGAACAGGAGCCGCACCGGCTTCTGGCCGACCGACGTCGCGGCCGGCGTAGCCGGCGCCGCGATCGGCACCGCTGGCGCGATTGCCAGCGCGCCGTTCCGCGCCTGGGACAATTCCTACGCCTACGACAATTCGTGGGACAACCGCGGCTGGGACAATCGTGGCTGGGACACCCGCACCTACGCCCAGCGTAACGGCTTCGTCTGTACGCCCGGCACCTGGTTCAAGGGCGCAGACGGCCGCCGGCACATCTGCCAGTAAGGCGATCTAAATCGATGCGGAGATCGGGCGGCCTTCGGGCCGCCTGATTCATGTCTGCGGCGACGGCCTTTCCGGTTCTGGCACTTTCCGATCAAGTCTGGTATTGCGGCGCGCAACGGGTGGACACCCCGGCCCATGCCGGCCCTGCCCGCCTCCAGGCGTCGCCGGCTTAGCTCAGCGGTAGAGCAGCGGTTTTGTAAACCGAAGGTCGGGGGTTCAATCCCCTCAGCCGGCACCAGCGTCTGGCGCGCAGTTTTCAGCTTGAATGCTTCGGCGCGCTGCCTTGCTGGAAATGCTCGGCACCTGACATCTCCAGCCAGCCATGTTTGGACTGCTCGAACACCGATCTGATCGGCGGCGGAAAATCCGGATTTGCGATCGCGCCGACGGCAACGCCGATCATCGCGGGCAAATTCTCGGCTTGCCAATAAACCGTCGAGCCGCAGTCAGGACAAAAATAGCTGCGGACCTTGCCGCCGCTTGCGGCTGTCCGGTCGTACGCCTTTGGCGTCCCTGTAATCGTGACGGTCTCCACCGGATAGAAGGCGCCGACGCCGAACGGCGCGCCGGTTCGTCGCTGGCAGTCTAGGCAATGACAGGCGACGACGAGCCGCGATGGCCCCGGAAGCGACAGCGCGAGAGCACCGCAGCGGCATCTGGCATCGATCATCGAATTCTCTCCTCGTTGGTCGGGATGCAAGTTGAAAGGGAGGCGCCTATGACGAGGTTGACGAGGCGGCCCCAACCTGTGCCCCGGACGCAGCGCAGCGCCTCTTCGGCGATGCGCTGCGTCCGGGGCCCATCGCGCCGCATTCCTCCGCGCCGCTTTCTGGGTCCCGGCTCAGCGCAGCAACGCTAAAGGCGTTGCAGCGCGTCCGGGACATGGCGAAATTCTCACTCCGTCCCGACCTCGAACGCCAGCAGCACGTTGCCAGCGATGCCGCTCCACTGGCCGTAGCCGGAATTGGTGTAGAGCATGCCGCCGGCGATGACCGGCCCGGGGCCGTCGATCGCGCCGCCATGGGCGGGGACGCCGTTCACGGCCTTGAAATCCTGCGCGGTGTCGTACTCCCACAGCAGCTTGCCGTCGGTGGCATAGGCGCGCAGGAAGCCGCTGACGCCGCCGGAGAATACCACGCCCGGGATCAGGCTCACCGCCGCCGAAAGCGCGGGGCTGCATTTGGGGCGGTCGCCGCAGGCGACCGGCGGCACCTCCATCGCGATCTTGCCGCTGGCGAGATCGAGGCCGAACAGGCCGCCGCCTTGCGTGGAATCGAGTTGCCGCGTGCCGTCACGCATGAAACGCACGTCCGAGTTGGCGACATAGATGCGCTCACCGTCCGCGGCCGAGCCCCACTCGCTGCCGCCGAGCGCACCGCCCTTCCCGATCCGGGTCTGCCACAGGATCTTGCCGCCGTCGTCGGGATCGAGCGCGTGCACGACGCCGGACTTCTGCGCGATGACGAGCACGCGCTTGCCGTCGCGCAAGGTCACGAGGATCGGCGACTGGCCGAAATCGTGATCGGGTCCGTGATCCTCGGGACAATTGGACTTGTCCGCGGTGAAGCACGCCACGACAAAGGCATCCTTCGGCGTGGCCTGCTGCTTCCAGAGCAGCTTCCCGGTCCCAAGCTCAAAAGCCAGGATCGCATCAGCGGTCGCCGCCGGCGGGTTCGAGTATGAATTGCTGGTCGCCACATAGACGGCGCCCCGCTTCGCATCGATCGTCGGCGCCGACCAGATCGCGGCGCCGGACGGACCGAACAGCTGCGTGCCCCTCGCACTCTTGCCGGTCGGATGCGGCACTTCCGGAATCGTATAGGCCTGCCAGACCAGCTTGCCGGTCACCGCGTCCAGCGCCACCACGCTGCCGCGGAAGGTGCAGCATTCGTAACTGGCCTGCGAGCCGGCGGCTTCCTCGATCGAGGACACCGGCACGTAGAGCACACCGGAATGCAGCGTCGGCGCTCCGGTGATGCGCGCGGCCGCGTGCTCCTCGACCTTCGTCTTCCAGATCAGCGCGCCGGTCAGCGCGTTCACGGCATAGGCGTTGGCGCGCAAATCGCCAAAGAAGATCGCGAACTGGTCGGAGCCTGGAAGTGGCGCAAAGCTGATCGCGGCGCGCACCGCCGCATCGATCGCCAACGTCCACAGCGTGCAGCCGCTGCGCGCGTCGAGTGCGTGCACCTTGCGATCGGTGCCGCCGATGAACAGGATTCCGCCCACGATGGTCGGCGGTGCAAACGACACCGAGGCACCGGGAAACCCATAGGCCCATTTCAACCGCAGGCGCGGCACCTGCTCCGCGGTCAGCCCCGCCATGTCGGCGGGCTGGAATCGGCTGTTGTTGGTGTCGACGCCCCATCCGTTCCAGCGCGGACCGTCGAGGGCTTGCGGAAAACCGCTGGCCTGTTGCGTACAACGACCTTCCGCGTCGGGCGCAACGCCGCCGGTCGCGATCTTGCCGGTGACGAAGGACGCGATCGCGCGGCGTTCCGCGTCGCTGCGATCCTTTGCCATCGCCGCCATGCTGCCGGAGGTCAACGCTGCCAGCACATGGTCGAACGACATCGCCTGCATGGCGCCGCGGCCCGGCACGCGGGTTTGCGCATCGCCGTCGTGGCATTGCGCGCAATGCGCGGCATAGAGCGCGGCCCCCTCCTGCTGTGCCAGCGCCGGCGCGCTGCACCAGATCAACAATGCGGCCAGGACGGCACATGCTCTCATGGTGGGCTCCGGCAGGTCACCGCGATACGAGATCGCTACTCAACCCAAAGTCTATCGCCGGGGCGAGCGCGGACGCAATGGACGTTCTGCTCGCAGCTGTCACACATCCGTGGCCGTGCGGACGCGATCCGGCAACTCATCCAGCCGCCAGAGCCCGAGGCTCTTGTCGCGCCAGCCGCCATCGCCCTCCTCGCAGCGCTCGTCGATCAATTCGCGCGGCGCCGGCCAGTCGAACGGCGCCTTCGTCATGTTGAGCGCGCGCCAGTCGCCATCCTCGCAATCGCGATTGTCCTCCCACTCCGGAAACGTCGTGACGAGCAGGAATTGCGCGCCGCTCTCGCGAAAGCGGGCGATCACGCGGGCGATGTTCTGAAAACTCAGATGCACCAGGCAGTCCCGGCACAGGATCAGATCGGCGCGCGGCAGTGCATCGCACGTGATATCGGCCACCAGGAATCGGCCGGACAATTCGCCGCGCGCCGCACGCGCGTTGTTGGTCTCGATCAGCGACGGCACAATGTCGATGCCGATGTAATCAAGGTCGAGCTTGACGCGGCCGATCCAGCCGGCATCGCCGCAGGGCGCATCGAGCAGCGAACGTACGCCGAGCCGCTGCAGCAGCGGAGGAAGCGCATCCCGGATCGCGGCGGTGGCCGTGTCCTCCGAGCCGAGGCCCGACACCGAGCTGGCGGCGCCCCAAAGATTCGTCCGCTCGATCCGCTCGAACCGCGCGGCGAGATCTAGCCCTGAGAAATTGTCGCGGTCGGCGACAAAGCGTTCGTGGGCGAGCACGGGAGGACGATTGGAGATCATGGGATCGGACTCAAGGTCGAGATTCCGGTGCAAACGAGCTATACTCGCGTCCGATGCGCTCCACCACCCCGACAGAGAAGGCCAAGATCGCCGCTGGCGCGGTGACGGCCGTCGTCATGGCCGTGCTGTTGGTGTTCGTGCTCGCTTGTCTGCTGGCGCTCTAGAACGCGCGATGGACGGATGCCGGCGGACTTACGCCGTGCGCACCGTCCGCAGGAATTTCCCGACCTCGTCCTTCAGCCGGTTGCTGTCGGTCGCCAGCATCTTGGCGGTCGAGAGCACCTGCGAGGAGGCCGAGCCGGTCTCGGCCGCTCCGCGCTGCACGTCGGTGATGTTCGAGGAGACCTGCTGGGTGCCGTGAGCGGCCTGCTGGACGTTGCGCGAGATCTCCTGGGTCGCGGCGCCCTGCTCCTCGACGGCCGCGGCAATGGTCGAAGACACCTCCGACAGCCGCTCAATGGTCACCGAGATATCGCGGATCGCGTTGACGGATTCCTGGGTCGCGGTCTGGATGCCGGAGATCTGCAGACTGATCTCGCCGGTCGCTTTCGCGGTCTGCTCGGCCAGCGTCTTCACTTCGGACGCGACGACCGCGAAACCGCGGCCGGCCTCGCCCGCACGCGCCGCTTCGATCGTGGCGTTCAGCGCCAAAAGATTGGTCTGGCCGGCAATGGTGTTGATGAGCTCGACGACGTCGCCGATCCGCGTCGCGGCAACCGAGAGCTCGCTGACCCGTTCCGTCGTGGTGCGGGCCTGGGCGACGGCTTCGCCCGCCATCCGCGCGGATTCCTGCACCTGCCGGCTGATCTCGTTGACCGAGGAGGAGAGCTCCTCCGTGGCGGTCGCGACCGACTGCACATTGCCGGTGGCTTCGCCGGATGCGACTGCGACGACCGAGGTCAGCTCCTGCGCGCGCTGTGCGGTGGTCGCCAGCGTTGAGGACGACGCTTCGAGCTCGGTAGAGGCAGATCCGACCGTCTCGATGATCTCGCCGACTGCACGTTCAAAGCCGTCGGCGAGGTTGACCATGTCGCGACGGCGCTGCTCGGCAGCCTGCTTCTCGACTTCGAGCTGTGCGGCCTTGAGGCGCTCGACCTCGAGGGCGTTGTTCTTGAACACTTCGACCGTGTTGGCCATGTCGCCGATCTCGTCGCGCCGGTCCTTCTCGGGCACCTCGGTCTTGAGATCGTTGCGGGCAAGCCCCTCCATGGCGAGCTTGAGCCGGGCGATCGGCTGCGACATCGCCTTGAGGCCGATGAACAGCGCGATTGCGATGCCCAGGATCAGGCCGCCGGCGCTGACGCCGATCACGGTCCAGGTCGCGGCGTGAGCGTCGCGGCTGATGGTGTCCTTGCGCTTGGCGACGGCTTGGGCGGTCTCGGTCACGAACTGAGCGATGCGCGCGAGGGCAGCATCCATGACCGGATCGCACTCCTTGTGCGCGCGTTCTGCCGCCTTGGCATTCTCTTCCGGGCTGCTCGCCTGCGAGCCGGCCTTCAGCACCGGATCGCAGCTGGCGAACACGGCTTTCAACTGATCGCCGATGCTCTTGACCTGGCTTGCGCGCGATGGATCGTCCTGCTCCGCCGCTTCCAGGAACTGACGGATCTCGTCGCGATTTTGGTTCGCGGTCTTGAGGCGGTTGGCGTTACCCGCCTCGGTCGCCTCGGTGAGGACCGCATACAATGCCGCGTGATAAGTCTCGGCGCGCCGCTGCGCGCGCGTCAAATTGAGGGCAGCAGACTGCGCTGCGGAGAGTTCGGTAGACCCGTCGACGGTCGCGGAAAGTTCGCGCACGCCAAAGGCCGCGACGGCGATCATCGCACAGCCCATCACGGTCACGATCAACGCGACCTTCCAGACGATTTTCAGATTGTTCAAAAAGCTCATCGCAGCCGTCCCAATGATTTTCTGCATGCGTATCCTGGCGTGCATTGGAACCGGCGGGCGTTAAGATTTAATGCAAATTGAGGGCGTCATCTTACGGAAAAATAACCCTTTTGAGCCTCGCCGTAAGCTTCGCGTAAGCTTCGGCCCGTTTCGGTCGCGCGATCCGGCATCGCCGCCCCGGAACCGAGCCTCGGCGTCAGCCGTTGTCGGCCCATGCGGATCAGGGAAGAAAACCGAAATATGTTTCTGCTGGCGACCGTGACGCTGTGCTGTGTCGCCGTGGCCGGGACATTGACGTTGTTCGAGCCGATGCTTTCGCCGGCCCCCGAAAAGCGGCTCGCCGAGACAGCCGTGATCGACGTCACCCCGACACCGGTTCAGACACCGGTCCGGGTGGTTGGCGCACCGTTCGAGCCCAACATCAATCCGCGCCAGCGATAGCGCTCACCTCGGCGACGCCTGCGTGCCCTCCTCGGGCCGACCCTGCGCACGCGCCAATTCCTCGACGAACGCGATCACCTCCGCCCGCTTGTCGGGCGGCAGCAAAAGGAACGCGCGGATGAGCCTCAGGCCCTCCACTTCGTCCGACCGTTCTTTTCCGGAATCCATCCGACTACTCTCGGGCGACCGGGAAAAATATGCAATCCCTTCTTTACCGCCTTGATTCGGCGCAGCCGCTTTGCTGGAATGGGGCCGGCTGAGGTGGATCATGAAATGGATCGCGGAACGCGACGCGCTGATCGCGCAGACACTGGCCTTCGTCCAATCGGTGACCGGCAGGAAGGATGATCTCCTTCAGCCGGAAGGGACCTCGGTTGCCACGACAGTCGCGGTCGAGAGCGTTGCCGTGGAGGCCGCCGCAGTCGAGATCGAGCTGACGCAAGCTCCGGTACCGCCCCCACCCACTCCTCTGCCGCCACCGCGGGCGATCGGTGATTTCCGCACCGAGATGCAGGCCCGCATCGCCAATTTCCGCAAGCATCAGGAGCGGTTCGAGCGCGAGCGCGAGGAATATTGTGCCGAAACCCTGACCAAATTGCGCGCCGCCATCCACGACGCCCCGGCCCCACCGGCAAGAAAATAACGCCACCCCTCCCATCGGAGGGGCCTACAGCCAGGACCACACCAGCCAAAGATTGGCCGCGCAGGCGCCGAATAACGCCAGCGTCAGCGGCAGGAGCATGTGCCCGCAGGAGGTCTTCAGGTCGCTCGTCATGGCGGAAAACATCCGCTGATTCCGCCAAACGAGTCCCAAGGATTCTTTTTCTCGCGATTCAGGACTCGTTAAGGACTCAGGGGCCCGGAGCCCGATCACGGCCCCGTGATCGCCCGCCCCCCGGAACCGGCGGCCCATGAGGTCGTTAACGCGGTTTCCGGGAGCGGGAAGAATGCCCTACGCCTTGTTCTGCAACGACGCCCAGATCAGCAAGGCCTATCCGAGCGAATCCGACGTCTGGAAGCTCGCGTATCGGAGCGGCCTGGTCGTGGACGTCAGCGCCGACGAGGACCGTCCCGGGCCACGCCGGGTGCTCGACAACGACTA
The DNA here is from genome assembly GCF_054863025.1 of Bradyrhizobium sp. 23AC. NCBI lineage: Bacteria > Pseudomonadati > Pseudomonadota > Alphaproteobacteria > Hyphomicrobiales > Nitrobacteraceae > Bradyrhizobium > Bradyrhizobium sp. 23AC. The sequence goes on along the minus strand of NZ_JAVAYN010000005.1, from coordinate 131,930 downwards.
CGAGATCAGGCCCTGCCGGGTCGCCCAAGGTGAGGACCCCGCCCAAAACAAGGCCGAGGCCGACCGCCAGTCGACGATGGAGCTCGAGCTGAATCCGTGAGATCGGGCGGCGGAGGCCGCTAAGCAATCAGGGCGTTGCGGTTGCCAGCGAGGCCTGCTCACCGGCCAGCACCACGCAGGCCTTGCGGCGATGCAGTCCACGGATCGCGCCGGTGACCTTGAGCACCCTGCCCGACGGACAGGACGCGTCCTTGACGAAAGCCACCTCGTAAGGTGCCAGCATCAGAGGCTCGGATTTGAGGATTGTCTGTGCAGAGCACGGCAGGCAGACAAAGCACGAGAGCACCACCGCCGACACCAAGATACGCATGTCCGTCGTCCCACCAGCCCGGTAATTCTCATATAACGCTTTCCGGAGCGCGAGTTCCGTAAGCGGCAAAAATTATTTTTGCTTTACCCAAGTCCCATGACGCGCGTGAGAAGGCGCCCGCCGGAATGTTTTCCTGCAAATGACGCGCCAGATGGTTCACGCAAAGCAAACATGGGGCCGGCAGGCAAGAGGCTGACAAACGAAAGGCCGGCGGGAAGCCGGCCTTTGTCAGAGCGATGATCGCGGTGGAGGGTCAGTAGCGCGTGGCTGCCGGACCGCCCCAACCGAAGCGGTAGTTCACACCGACCTTGACGGTATGCTCGTCCTCCCGGCCGCGAACGCCAACGATGTCGGCCGGACCGGAGGTGAAGGTGGTGCTGCCGAAATTGTAGTACTGGTACTCGGCCTTGGCCGACCAGCTCGGCGCGAACATGTATTCGAGGCCGGCGCCGACGGTGTAGCCGTCCTTGCTGTTGCCGGTGGTGGTGAAGCCCTGCGGCACCCCTGCGACATTGACGCCCAGGCCGCCGTTGCGCCAGGCGTAACCGCCCTTGGCGTAGAGCAGCGCCGGACCCCAGGTGTAGCCGATGCGGCCGGTCACCGACCCGAGCTGGTCGGTGTTGGAGGTCACCTGCGTGCCCAGCGGGAACGTGACACCGTTGTTGTTGGTCGGCAGCCAGGAATACTGGGCCTCGATACCCACCACCCAATTGGGCGCGAACTGGTAGTCGAAGCCGCCCTGCACGCCGCCGAGGAAGCGGGCGTCGCTGGACTGGAAGCTGCTGTCGCCGGCGAACGCGCCGCCGACATGGCCGCCGATGTAGAAACCGGTCCAGTTATAAATCAGCTGCGGCGGCGTGTAGGCCGGGGCCTTGGCGTAGGTGCGCGGCTGCATGTCCGCGGCTGCGGCCGGCGCGGCCAGCGCAAGCAGAGCAGCTGCACCCAGCAAAATCGATTTCATGATCATCCCCGTTCTTTCATTTACGACACTCAGGAAACAACGTGGCGTGAATTGGGTTGCTTCGCGGCGATGCCGGAACGTTGATCGCTCGTGACTGTGACGGAGGGGCAACAACGCGATTTTGTTCCGTCACGTCGTCCTGCACCGACTATTTTTCTCGTCTGCGCAGGGCCTGCCGTAACAATTTGTCGCGAGGTCAAACCACCCCGTTCAAAGCTCGCCGAAATGTGATCCAGCGGCTCCGGCAGTCATCGTTCTAACACCCGGCGATGAAGGCGGGCTTGGCGCTACCGCGTCATCTTTTCCAGTTCCGGAAAGGGTACGTAAACCGCGCCGGCGCAGAGCTCGCTCGTGCGGTCGACGACGCGGTCCGCCCGTCCGTTGACGAAGATCACAGCGCGTTCCCGCATGGCCTTGTAGCTGCCATCGGTTTCGCGCGGGGTGAAATGCAGACAGCTCACATAGAACTGCCGGCCGCCGACCTCGCGCTGGACCGGCTCGGCCATGGTGGCCTCGCGCACGCCGACCGGGTTGTTCAGATAGGTGCGCATCAGCGCCAGGATGTCGCCGCGGAAATTGTCGGGAAACGGCTGCGGCCCTCCGGCCTGGGTCCCACCGATAATGGTTGGACGATCACCGTCGCTGCCGAAACATGCCGCAAGCGCCAACGGCAATAACAGGACCGATGCCAAGCTCGCCGCACGTTTCGCCAATCGCCCCACAGATCCCGCTCCCGCTCGAACAACCTAAGCGGACGTTCTAGCCGCAAGGTCGTGCAAAGGGAATTCGCATCCCCCGGGGCTTTGCGACGCACGCACCGTCCCGCCGCCGGCGTCTGCGCTTTCGCGCAAGGCGCCGAGACGACGGGCCGGGTCTGAAGTCCTGACGCGGCGGCGGGGCAATGCTTGGGATGCCGCCGCGAGAGGATCAGTCGTTAGCTGCGCTTCTCGGTGGCCAGCGGCTTGGTCACGTCAGGCTGCGCCTTTAGCTTTTTCGCCGACAGATGCTTGTGGTGGTGGCGATGGGTGCGCACGGTCTTGTGCTCGTCGGAGGTGACCGCGGCGTTGGCATTCAGCGCCTTCGACTTGGTATCCACCTTGGCGTCCGCCTTGACGTCGGCGGGCTTGACGTCGCCGGCCTTCGCGTCGGTCTTGGCAGTGGCCTTCGCATCGGTCTTGGCATCGGTCTTGGCCTCGACCTTGGCATCGGCCTTGATGGCGGTGTCCGGTTTCGCGGCGGTGGTCGAGGCCTTGGTCTGGCTCTGGTCCGCCTTGATCACCGGCGCCGTGGTGGTCTTGCCGGCCTCGGCGGCGAAGGCCGGGGCTGCGATCACGGAAGCGGCGAGCAAGGCTGCGGAAATGGTCTTCAGCATGGTGGTCTCCTCTTGGAAGGATCTCGAGGCGGCGCCCTCTCGCCCACCCTTCGATCGTGGGTGGGAGCCTAGGGGCGGCGCGCTGAACCCTGTCTGAAGCCCGCTGCAGGCTTCCGTTCATCTGGATGACAAGTTTGTCATCCGCGCCCGGGCGAATAGATCGTGCGGAGCGGGAATGTTTTCGCCAGACGGGTGTTCCGGTCTTCGGGCAATCGTGTAGGATCGCCACGTTCCATACGGGAGAATTTAGATGCGCAAACTCTCAATGCTTGTCGTGCCGGGATTGGTCGCCATGTCGCTGGCGGCCGCGCCGGTGCTGTCCAGCGCCTATGCCGCCGGCAGTGACGAGCCCTCGCCGCCGCCGAAGTCGGACTCCTCCTCCAAGAAGGGCAAGAAGAAGAGCTCTTCCGTCAGCGATCCCAAATTCCTCGCCGCCTATCGCACCGCCTATACCGCGATCTACGACAACCACGACTACACCGGCGCGATCGATCAGTTGAAGTCGCTCAAGCGCGACGACGTCGCCGACGTCGCCAACCTGATCGGCTACTCCTATCGCAAGCTCGGCGACTATCAGTCGTCGAAGATCTATTACGAGCTGGCGCTGAAGGACGATCCGAACCACGTCCGCACCTGGCAGTATTACGGCCTCTGGCAGCTCGAGCAGGGCAACCGCGAACAGGCGCAGTATCATCTGAACAAGATCGCCTCGCTCGCCGGCACCGACAGCTCCGAGTATCGCTCGCTCGCCACGGCGCTCGACAAGCCGACCGGCGCGACGCTCGTCTACTAAGAGAATCGCATCTTTCGAATGCAGCGAACGGGCACAACCTTTCGGTTGTGCCCGTTCGGCTTTCTCGGCTAGCCTCTCGCATCGATTTTCCCAGCAAATTGGTGTGCAATGGACCCGTGGCTGCGATCCGCGATCGACTACATCGGCTCCTGGATCGAATTCCAACTGACGACAATCCAGCAGCCAGGCGTCATCATCGCATTCGCCCATCGCGGCGAGATCGTCGCCGAGCATGCGTTTGGCCTCGCCAATCTCGACACCGGCGAGAAGCTCACCCCGCGCCACCGCTTCCGCATCGCCTCCCATTCCAAGAGCTTCACCTCGGCCGGCATCATGAAGCTGCGCGAACAGCGCAAGCTCCGGCTCGACGACACGGTCGGCCAATATGTCGGCGGGCTGCATCCGCGCGTCGCCGAGACGGCGATCGCGCAGGTGCTCTCGCACAGCGCGGGGCTGACGCGCGACGGCGCCGATTCCGGCCAGTTCATCGACCGCCGTTCCTATCTCGACGCGAAAGAGTTGCTCGCGGAATTGAAGCTGCCGACCGCGATCGAGCCCGGCACCCGCTTCAAATATTCCAATCACGGCTTTGGCCTGCTCGGTCTCGTCATCGAAGCGGTGACCAAGCAGCCCTACTCAGCCTGGATCAAGCGCGAGATCATCGAGCCTGCGGGCCTGCGCGCGACAGAGCCGGACGCGCCGCTGCCCAAAGGCGCGTCGTTCGCGCGCGGCCACACACGAAAGCTGCCGTTCGGCGAGCGATGCGTGATCCCCGGCGACAATCCCGCACAGGCGATGGCGTCCGCCGCCGGCTTCGTTGCGACTGCCGGCGACACCGCCCGTTTCTTCGCGCAGCTTGCGCCCAATGCGAAGAAGAGCGTGCTCTCGGTCGCAAGCCGCCGCGAGATGACGCGACACCATTGGCGCATCCCGCAGAGCTTCGAGGGCTATTACGGGCTCGGCGTCAATGCCGGCAAGACCGACGGCTGGGATTGGTTCGGCCATGGCGGCGGTTTTCAGGGCTACATCTCCCGGACCTGCGCCATCCCCGCTTGCGAGCTCACGATCAGTATCCTCAGCAACTCCATCGACGGCGCGGCACCGTTCTGGATGGACGGCGCGATGCAGATCTTGCGCGTGTTCAAGACGCGCGGCACGGCCGACCGACGCCTGCGCGACTGGACTGGCCGCTGGTGGACGATCTGGGGCGCGAGCGACCTCGTGCCGATGGGCAATCGCGTGCTCGTCGCCAATCCGCAATTCATCAATCCGTTCATGGATGCCGCCGAGATCGAGGTCACCGGCCGCGACACCGGCAAGCTCGCCTGGGCTGCCGGCTATTCCAGCCATGGCGAGCCGGTGCGCCGGATCCGCGACAAGCGCGGCAGGATCAGCGAGGTCTGGATCGCCGGCGCCAACGTCAAGCCTGCGAGCGCCGTGGCGAAGGAGATCGCGCGTCGATATAAGCCGCGCAAACGGAGACCTCTTTAATCGAAGCATGATCCTATCGGAAAACCGCTATACACTTTTCCGGATCATGCTCTACTCCCTGATCAGCGCCTCGACCTCGCTGCGAAACGCCTGCCGCGAGCCGCCTTGCGAATAGAACATGTGGCCGCCGGGATAGACGGCGAACTTCACGCGCTGCGTCGCAAAGGCCGGCATCTGATCGAGCACCCGCTTCGTTCCGAAATAGGGCGTGGCAAGGTCGAACAGACCGTGCGCGACCAGCACGTTCAGTTTCGCGTCGGTAGCGAGGATCTGGCGCAGCTCGGACACCGATTGCGGCGGGTTGATGCCACGACCGAAATCCCAGTGACCTTCCACGCTGCCGTTCAGGACTTCATAGGAGCCGTCGGGCCGCCAGTTGAGCTTGCGCGTGAGCACGTCGACCGCGGCGCTCGTCAGCGGCGCCTGGAGTGCGTCGCCCGAGGGGTCGCCGAACCGCGAGCTGCTCGAATCCGGATAGGGATCGAAGCCGCGCACCGAGGCATCGTAACGTCCCGTCACCTTGCCGTTCTTGCGGTCGAATTCGCGGCGGAATTCACCGACGTCGAAACGGCCGGCGAGCCGGCGGCTCACCGCCTGGTCGATGCCGGTGAGCGCGGCGACCTTGTCGGCAAGACGATTGGTGGCCTCCTTGTCCGCCTCGCCCTTGACGAGGTCAGCCAGGAATTCCCCGCGCGCGTAAGCCTCGACGTCGGCGAGATCGGCGCGCTTGACCGGCCCTTTTGCCTCGCGCGCCACCGCCACATAGCTCGGCAAGGTCGCGACATATTGCAGGAGGCTGGTGCCGGTGAACTCGCGGAAATCCAGGAGCGGCGACACCATGATCAGGCCCTTGACGCCGACGCCGTGCTGGAGCTGCAGCTGGCGCACCACCTTCGGCCCGCGAATGCCGCCATAGCTCTCGCCCGCGACGTATTTCGGCGAGGTCAGCCGGTCGTGCTTCTCGAGCCAGCGGCGGATCACCAGCGCGATCGCGTTGACGTCGCCGTCGACGGAATAGAACGATTTTCGTGCGTCCTCGCCGCTCGCAATGAAGCGGCTGTAGCCCGTGCTGACGGGATCGATGAAGACGAGATCGGTGAAATCGAGCCAGGTCTCCGCGTTCGGCTTCACCTCGGGCGAGGCTGACGGCGACAGCGCTTCGCCGTCGAGCGGCAGCCGCCATGGACCGGCCGCGCCGAACTGGAGCCACGCCGAGGACGCGCCGGGCCCGCCATTGAACAGGAACGTGACCGGGCGCGTGGCGCGGTCGGCGCCGTCGAGCTGGTAGGACGTATAGGCGATGTCGGCCAGCGGCTCGCCCTTGCCGTCGAACACGCGGATGGAGCCGGCGGTCGCGGCGAAATTGAGGGTGCGGCCGGGCAGATCCAGCGTCTGCTTCGTGGTGGAATCCGGGGGGAGACGGTGCGGCTCGGCCGCGGACGGCGAGGCCTGCGTCGCGCTTTCCGGATTGGCGGCGCGCCCGCCTTTCTGTCCCGCTGGCGATGCCGCCTCGGAGCGCGGCTGCGGCGGATCATCCGCGCGCGCGACACTCGCGAGCGCGGCCGCGGACACGGCCAGCACGAGCCCGGTTCGTCGCAGCGTCGGCAAGATCGTGAACATGATCGTTCTCCCTGCCCGGCTGTCACAGCCGGCGCGCATCGAACTAGCGCGGAATTGCGACGCTTTGCGGGATCAGCGGCCCGATGGGCAAGTAAGGCGCCCGGGCTGGCTCAAATCAACCCGTTTTGTTCTCCGGAGCGACAATCGCCCGTTTGCCTTGAGAGGCGGTCATCCTCGACAATGGAGCCCCAGGTCGTATAGACGAGCCCGGCGGAACTTCCTCCAGCCAGCGGCCTGCCCGACAAGCCATGACCAAGCCCCAGCGATACGACCGCATCGCCTTCGTCGCCAGCCCGAGCAGCGAGGCGCAGGCCGCCTTCAGCCAGCTCACCAGGGACTATGGCAATTGCGACCCGAGGGAGGCCGACGTCGTGGTCGCGCTGGGGGGCGACGGGCTAATGCTCCAGACGCTGCACCAGAACATGCGCACGGGAAAGCCGATCTACGGCATGCATCGCGGCACCGTCGGCTTCCTGATGAACGAATATGCGACGCACGATCTGCGCGCGCGACTCGAGACGGCGCATGAATCCGAGATCAATCCGCTCCTGATGCGCGCAACCGACGTCAACGACCGCGTCCACCTGCACCACGCCATCAACGAGGTCTATTTGTTCCGGCAGACCTCGCAGGCGGCGCGCCTGCGGATCCTGATCGACGAGCGCGAGCGCATGCCCGAGCTGATCGCCGACGGCATCATCGTGGCGACGCCGGCCGGCTCGACGGCCTACAATCTGTCGGCGCAGGGACCGATCCTGCCGATCAACGCCGCCCTTCTGGCACTGACCCCGATCAGCGCCTTCCGCCCGCGCCGCTGGCGCGGCGCGCTGCTGCCCAACACCGCCTATGTCGTGATCGAGGTGCTGGAGGACGACAAGCGTCCGGTCGCGGCCGTCGCCGACCATGAGGAGGTCCGCAGGGTCCGGCGCGTCGAGGTCCTGTCCGACAAGAGCATCTCGATGCGCATGCTGTTCGACCCCGGCCACAGCCTGGAAGAACGCATTTTGCGCGAGCAGTTCGGCTACTGAGCCCCTTGCCCCCGCGCGCTGCGGGAGCCCGGTCGCAACCCTTCGTTAACCCTCGCCACGATATGGTTAACGAAGGTTGACCGCTTTGGCCCGGGCGTCATGTTCCGTATCGACTTCAACAAGCTGCGCTTCCTCGTCTGCGACGACAATCCGCACATGCGCCGCATCCTGCGGACGCTGCTGCATTCGTTCGGCGCGCGCGAGGTCTATGAAGCCGAGGACGGCGCCACCGCGCTCGAAATGTACAGCCATTACGTGCCCGACATCGTCATCACCGACTGGGCCATGCCAATCTTCGACGGGCTCGAGCTCGCGCAGATGATCCGGCAGCCGGAGTCCAAGGGCAACCCCTACGCGCCGATCATCATGCTGACCGGCCATTCCGAGAAGCGCCGCGTCACCGTGGCGCGCGATGCCGGCGTCACCGAATTCCTGGCCAAGCCGATCTCGGCCAAGGGGCTCTATCAGCGCATCCTCAACGTGGTCGCCAATCCCCGCCCCTTCATCAAGACCAAGACCTATTTCGGCCCGGACCGGCGCCGCAACACCAATTCCGCCTATATGGGCCCCGAGCGCCGCGTCGGCGAAAAGCACGAGGTGCTCCAGCAGCCCTCGCTGCTCGACAAGGCCCGCTCATCCATCTAGCGCAACGTCTTCAGACGAGGCAGGCATCATGGCGAAGAACAGCGCAAAGGACATCGAGGTCACGGCCTTCGCCACGCATCAGATCATCACGCAGCCCAACCCGCTGCGGAAAGTCTTGCGCCGGGTCGAAGACAAGGACATGGACGATCCAATCGGCCGCGCCGAGCAGGCGCTCGCGGGCCTGTCCAGCGAGTTCAAGGATTGGATGACGACCGAGGTCAACCGTCTCTCGGCCGCCTATGTCGCCATCCGCAATGACGGCTTCACCAAGGAGCGGCGCGACGAGCTGTTCCGCGCCGCGCACGACATCAAGGGCGACGCCGCGACCTTCGGCTATCCGGCCGCGGCCGGAATCGCCGAGAGCCTGTGCCGCGTCATCGAGCACGCGCCTGATCTGGAAAAGGTGCCGGCCGAACTGTTCACGCACCACATCAACGCCATCCTCGCCATAGTGCACGAGAACACCAGGCTCGACAGCATCAGCGTCTCCGCCGAGCTCAGCCGCCGCCTGCGCAAGGTCGCCGACGACTATCTCGCCCATGTCAACCGCGACCGCCCCGAGCATCTCGAGGTGATCCTGGCGCCGAGCATCGCGCCGACGGAGTAAGGGTTCGGCTCTATCACCACGATCAGAATCGTAGGGTGGGTTAGCGTAGCGTAACCCACCACTTCTCTATTTGCGTGGAAAGCAAAGAGTGGGTTACGCCTGCGAACTGCGCTTCGCGCAGCCGCAGGGCTAACCCACCCTACGGCATCTCGCTACGCGGCAATCAGATCGCCATACAGCGGATCGATCGCCTCGTCCGCGACCAGCTCGTCGCAGAACAGCCTTGCTTCTTCTCGCGCGGATTCGGTGGCGAAGCGGCGCAGCAGGACCATCAGCGGCTCGGTGACGCCGCGGTCGGTCTCGCAATGGGTGAGCACGCGCTCGACCATGCGCCGGCGCAGCCGCACCGCGCCGTCGTCGCTGTCGACGAAGCCTTGCTCGTGGCAGGCATCGAGCGCGACCTGGAACGCCGCGAACGTCGCCTCGGGAAGCCCGGCGCGGCGAAGCAGCGCGTGCAGGCTGTTGCCGCCGCGGTCGTGCAGCAGCGCGGTGACGCGCGCCAGCGGCAAGTCGGCAAGCTCGGCCAGCGCCGCGTCGAAGAGGTCGAGATTGCTCGACAACAGCGCGCGCAAGATGAGACCCGCCGTGAGCTGGCCGGTGATGCGCAGGTGCCGCACCAGGCCCTGCATGTCCTCACCGCGCGAGCGCGATGCGATGTTCATGGTGGAGCGGTCGCGTGCCTCGATCGCGATGCGTTCGGCGCGGTCGGCGCTGAGCCAGTTTCGCGCCACGACGAATTGCGCCAGCGTCTCGGAGAGTTTCGCCACCAGCGCGGCGCGGGTTGCGGACGGCAGATCGTCCAGCACCAGCATCGCCTCGCGGATCGCGGCGAGATGGCCGTGACGCTCGACGATGCGGTCCCAGGAGAACGGCGCGAGCTCGGCGTTGGGATTTTCGATCAGCTCCAGCGCGGCCGCCGCGCAGCCGACTTCGGCGATGGCGGCGCAGACCGAGACCGGCAGCGCGATGCGGCGTGCGACCGCGCATTGCACCTCGTCATTGCCGGTCGCGACGATGTCGACGAGATCGGCGTCGATCAGCAGCGGGGAATGTTCGAGCACGGGCAGCGCGACGGTCGGCTGGTCCGCCGACAGCGCCCGCACGATCGAGGCCGGCGCATTAAGGCTGCGCGCAAAAGCCTCGGCCATCGCCTGCCGCACCAGCGGCGAGGGATCGTCGAGCTGCATCAGAAGCGCGCCTTCGGCGGCGATGCGGTCGTCTGTCGAAAGGTCTGAGATCAGCCAGGCCCGGGCCAACGCCCGCGTTGCCTCGGCCCGCTCGCCGGCGGGCGCCGTCCTGATCCAATTGATAAACTGCCGAACAATCATGCTGCTTCCGGCTTACACAACAAACGAAAATGGTGACGGCTCGTCACCTGCAACACAAAATAAACCACGACGCTTAACAAAGCGTTCACCATAACTGGCTGGTTTTATTGACGTTTTGTTAAGGGAACAAAGGCGCTCGGCTTGCGTGCCAGGACGCAGCGCAGCGCGAAGTGATGTGCTGCTGAGCCGAGGGCCCACCATGTTCGAGAGCGCTTGCCGCATGGGTCCCGGCTCTGCGCAGCAACGCTACGCGTTGCGGCGCGTCCGGGACACAGGACGCGACTAGCTCGAGAACGTGCCGCTGCGATCGCTGAAAAGATCGAGCGGCTGCGGCGGACGCACATCCGGCGTCGCGGATGCAACTGAGGTCGCTGGTGCGACCGAGGTGAACGAGGCGTTGTTGCCCCACAATTTCTGCACCGTGGTCGAGACCGGCTGCGTGGCATCCCCGGGCTGATAGATCGAACGAAACACCGGAGGGGTCGGGGCATTGTCCGCGACCGTCGTCGGCGATGTCGCACTGACGGGCGTCACCGCGCGTGTGTTCGGGAAGGTCTGGAGATAGGCGGCGTTGTCGATGACAGGTGCGGTGGGCTGCACGCCGCTCGCGCTCGCAACCTCTGTTGTCGAGGGCGTGCCGCCATACATCGCCATCGCGCTGCGGGTCGTTTTCGAATTGGCCGCGCTGGCATAGCGCGCGTCCAGCACCGAATAGACTTCGGAGACGCTGCGGGCGCGGCCGTCCCTGGCGTAAAAGATCGAACGATTGGCGGACGCCGCATTGGGAAACAGCCGCGCGCCGACCGCTTGCGGATTGTCCTCGGCATTGGCAATCAGCTTTGCGGCGCCGCCGACGCCCATGAAATGCGCCATGTAGAGTTCGCTGTCGCTCGGCCTGCGCCCGAGCAGGCCCGTCAACTTGAAACTGTTCGACTGTGTCAGCGCCGCCGCCATGCTGGAAGCGGCCTCGGGATCGTCGCGCAGCTTCATGATCGACCGCTTCATCGCGGGATCGTCGACGGCGTAGCCACCCGACGTCGTCCTGGAGATCGCGTTGGCATAATTGCCATAGCCGAGCTGGGGGCCCGCCTCCTTCACTGTGCCGAGCCAGGTCTGGTCGATGAACTGGTAGAGCCCGTGCGCGGATGACGTCGTTGCACCCGCCGTCGGATCGAAATCCGATTCCATCTTGGCGGTGGTCAGCATGTACTGGAAGCTGACGCCGGAGACATTCGAGGCCTGCTTGATCGCACCGGCGACGCGCGCCCGCGACGGATCGAGAACCGCCGTCTGCGTGGCACTGGAATTGTCGACCGACATGATGAAGTGCCCGCCCCGCGCGGCGTTGAGCAGCGCCGGCAATTCGGCGCCTGTCGTCTCACCGTGGGACAGGTATGGTTAATGCGAGGTTAAATTGGCCGTGTCCGTCATTCCGGGGCGCGCGTAGCGCGAGCCCGGAATCCATCGCAATGCATTGCGGGCGGCTGAATGGATTCCGGGCTCGCACCTGCGGTGCGCCCCGGAATGACAGCGAGCTACTTCTTGTAGACCGCGTCCGGATCGAACAGCCGCTCCGCATCGGCGAAGACCAGCTTCGCCCCGCCGCCTTCGGCCTCGACCTTGCGATAGAAGCAGGATCGCCGCCCGGTGTGGCAGGCCGCGCCGATCTGCTCGACACGAATCCAGACTGCGTCCTGGTCGCAGTCGGTGCGCATCTCGATCACGCGCTGGGTCTGACCCGAGGTCTCACCTTTTCGCCACAAGGCATTGCGCGAGCGGCTGAAGTACCAGGCCTCGCCGGTCGCGATCGTCTTGCGCAACGCCTCGTCGTTCATGTGCGCAACCATGAGCACGTCGCCGCTGGCGACGTCGGTCGCGACGACCGTCACCAGGCCGCTCGCGTCGAAGCGCGGGAGGAAGGACAACCCTTCCTCGATCTCATGGGAGTGAGCGGACATAGCGACCCTCGCCGTTAACTTGCGAGGTCAGCGCTGCAGGCCTCGCACCAGGGACAGGAAACGGGCCTGCTCCGCCGGATTGTCGCGGAACATGCCGGTGAAGCGGCTGGTGAAGGTCGAGGCGCCATGCTTGGCGACGCCGCGCACCGACATGCAGGTATGTTCGGCCTCGATCAGCACCGCGACGCCGCGCGGCTTGAGGACCTCGTCGATCGCAGCCGCGATCTGCGCCGTCAGATGCTCCTGGGTCTGGAGTCTGCGGGCGAAGATGTCGGTGAGGCGGGCGAGCTTGGACAGGCCGACAACACGTTCCACCGGCGTATAGGCGATGTGCGCCTTGCCGTAGAACGGCATCATGTGATGCTCGCACTGCGAGGTGAATTCGATGTCGCGCACCAGGACGAAATCGTCATAGCCGGCGGTCTCGCCAAAGGTGCGGTCGAGCACCTCGGCCGGGCATTGGTGATAGCCCTGATAGAGCTCGTCGAAAGCCTCGACCACGCGGCGCGGCGTGTCGAGCAGGCCCTCGCGCTCAGTATTCTCGCCGATATAGGCGAGCAGCGTCTTCACCGCCTGTTCGGCCTCGGCACGCGCCGGGCGCGGCTGGTCGGCGCGGACGGCGGCCGCGAGGAATTCGGCAGGGTCAAGCTCGGCCGGGCGGCTCTCGGGCTGCCGGTCGGAGGGCTTGTTGGGGCGGATCGATTTGATGGTAGCGTCCATGTCTACTCCGTTCGACGGCCTTGCGGCCGGAGTGTCACCGGCAGACGGGGCGGCAATGCCGCCGGACGCCTGAAGAGAACAGTTGAACCCGGCGAAATGGTCCTCACCTCTCCCGTCGGCCGCATGGCCTGTCGCCACCGCCGCTGGACTGTTTTTCCGCCAGTTCCGACCCTATATAGGACCGTGGACGGCGCCCGCCAAGGCCGATCCGATGCGGAAGTGCTGGACCCCATCACATGCTGAACGACATCTACAACAAGCGGATCATCGAACTGGCCGGGAATATTCCGCGCCTCGGACGGCTGCCGGACCCCGATGCCTCCGCCACCGCCCACTCCAAGCTATGCGGCTCGACCGTGAAGATCGATCTCAAGATGGAGGGCGACAGGGTCACCGACTTCGCTCATGACGTGAAGGCCTGCGCTCTCGGACAAGCCTCCTCATCCATCATGGCAAGTCGCATCGTCGGCTCGACTGCGAGCGAACTCCGTGAGTTACGCGAAACTGTTCGCAAGATGCTGAAGGAGAACGGTGCGCCTCCTGAAGGCAAATGGGAGGAGATCAAGTTCCTCGAGCCGGTCCGCGACTACAAGGCGCGGCACGCCTCGACGCTCCTGACCTTCGATGCGGTGGTCGACGCGATTGGCCAGATCGAAGCCAAGGCCAAGCAGCCGGCTGCGGCGCAGGGCTGAACTCCCCATGTCATTCCGGGGCGTCGCAAAGCGACGAACCCGGAATCACTATCGAGATTTCAGAGCTTACTTCTGCGTCGCCGGAGCCGGCGCGGCCACGCCACCCGTCGGCACCAGGGCTTCCGCCGTCTTGGTCGACTTGGCAGCTTGCGACTGCTCCGGTTCCGCGCCGAACCTCGCCTGCGTCTTCGGCGCAAGCTCCGCCATCGCCGGCGCGGAGATGTCCACATGCGGCAGCACGTCGGCGACGAGGTCGGTCGTCACGAGATTGGTGAGCTTCAGCTCGCCGGCGTCCAGCTCATGCAGGTCTTCCCAGGGCGGCACGCTGAGCGCGAGCGACAGCAGATCGCCGGCTCCGCCCATGTCGAAGGTGTATTTGGCAAGCCGGCCGATGTCGCGTTCCACGATCATCAGGTCCTGCGCGCTGTAGCTCGCCGCCTTGGCATCGTCGGCGCGGTCACCCATCCAGATCTGATGGACGCGGACATGGGCAGCTTCCGGCACGTAGCGCTTCTTGCCGGCCAGCAGCAGGAACACGCACATGGATTCACAATAGGCCTCCGGCGCAACCGCCGGGCGGGCGGACTGCCCGCCGCGGAGACTTACGCCGACCGTGGTCAGGAGTCCGAGATTGCGGAAGCGTCGGCCGAGGGTGATCGCGTCGTTGACGGAACCGCCGCTGGAATCGAGCACCACGGTGGCGCCGCCGAGCTGCCGTCCGCGGGAAAACTCTTCGAACTCTTTCGGTGTGTCAGCGGTGATGATGCCGACCGCGCTGACCCAGCCGCGGCAGTTCGGCTCGCAGGCAATCCAGTTGAACTTCATCGGGAGCTTGCGCTCTTCGAGAGCAACACCCGCGCGGGCCGATGACCCGAGTGTCGCGACGGCACCAGCCAGCACGACTCCACAGACGGCGGTTCCCACCAGCAACCAGCCGCGAAGATTAAGGGAGTTCAGAAGTCTCAATCTGGTTCCTTCCCCAAGCCCCTAAGGTCCCCAACAATCCTTGGTAGCGCCCTCTGAGTCCATCATACAGGCGTATGTTTCTACACATGGACGTCACAAAAATGGTATCCGTGGGAATACAGTTCGTCCACAGGTACTTGCTGCACTGCTCCCAAAAAGCACGCAAAATATGGCGCGCAAACAACAGCTTACGGTTCCCTGCGCCGGAACTATGCAACACCTCGATTAACATCGCAGCAAACCGCACATGAAGCATTCAGCCTGCGAGCATTGTTCCAGTTCGATCGAAGGTGTGCTCCGGCTCCCACGCAGATTCGGCCGTGCGCTGATCTGGCTCTACCGGCACACGCTGTCGCCCCTGGTCGGGTACAATTGCCGGCATCTGCCGACCTGCTCCGTCTATGGCGACGAGGCGATCGAACGGTTCGGGCTCTGGGCCGGCGGCTGGATGACGCTCGCGCGCCTGCTCCGCTGCAATCCTTTCGGCACGTCGGGCATCGACAATGTACCGCTCGCCGCACCACCAGGCGCACACTGGTATCTGCCATGGCGTTACGGCCGCTGGCGCGGCGTCAATGCATCCTGAGATTGCTGCGATGCTTTGCGCACGGTGGCCTGAGGGGAACCGCAAGCTTTCTTCCCGCGTTGTTTTGATGCTCCCCCGGGAGGAAACAACAATGCGCTGGAAAATCAGCCCTCATCTTCACTTCAGGCCGTTTCACTTCAGGCTTTCTCACTTCAGGCCTGGGCCCACCCCCGGCTCCAGGCGGCACCACGACCCCAGAACCTTGGATCTGCTCGCGATCGTCGCCTTGTTGGCGCTCGTGCTTGGCTCCGGCTGGTATCTGGCGACGAGCTTAGCCACCGCGCCGAGCACGACGGCGCTCATCGTGCCGAGCCAGAGCGTGCACTGGTAATTAGCGGAACCAGTAGAAGCGCCCGGGCGGCGGCGGGATCGGCTCGGGCGGCCGCAGCCGTTTCGGACGCGGCGGCTTCGGCGTCGGATCGGCCGACGAGGTGGCCTCCCCGCCCGGCGCCGTTTCGGTACCCGGCACCCTCACCGCCAGCAGCAAATTGGACTCGTGCATCCGCCAGCGGTAGCCGACGCCGAAATCGATCGGCTGGGCCCGTGTGAACAACTCGGAATAGCGCTCCTGATAGCGACCGGGGAATTCGTCGATCGGCCCGAGATAGCGGCCGAACGGGAAGAACCGCCATTGCCGCGCGCCGTAGTTCGCAAGCGGAATACCGGAATCGTCCTGGATGATGGTGGCGCTGTTGGCGAGCAGCCAGTCGCGAACGACGGTGAAGTTTCCGGAGTGCATGAGATAGGACGCACTCTTGAGCAGGCTGTTGCCGGGCCCGAGCGTCTCACAGAATTTCAGGAATCCGGTGTTGCGCGCGCCGGCATTGGAGAGGTCGGTCGAGAAATAATACAGCGTGCGCGCCTCGCCATCGCTGCCGGCGAAGGCGATGCGAACGCCCCGCGTCGCGTTACGGCCCGGATTGTCGTCGCCGACATGCAAGCCCCCCTTGTCGTCGAGCGCGATCATCTCGACGTTGCGGATGGTCTTGCCGGAGCGCGCGAGGAAAACATAAAGGATCGGCAAGGTGCCGTTGACCTGGTTGGCGTGCAGGTCGACCTTCATCTGCTTGGTGATGAAGAAGGAAAAGCTCAGGATCGAGCCGAGCGAGCGCTCAACATTGTAGAGCGCCGCGCCGACCGCGCCGCGCGGCAGCCGCGTCAAATCGGGCACGGCGCCGACCGGCTCCAGCGCGCCGAGCACGTAGGTGCTGGCCTTAGAATAGAAGGCGTTGGCGTAGAGGAAATCGGGGCCGCTGAACATGTAGAACATGGTCGGCCGGGGCGCGGCGAGATTGACGTCGGCCCAATCGCGGATCTTGGAGAGCTGGCGCTGTTCGAGCTGGGCGAAGGCGCCGTCGAAGAATTTTGCGTGGCGCTGCCAGCCCGGATCCTTCGTGAGCGCCACCAGCGGCGAGTCCGCCGAAGGCTGCATGCCCGCGAGGAAGCGCGCGGTGTCGTCGAAGCTCACCTCGGCGGCATGCGCGGACGAGACGGCCGCAGCCAGCAGGGCAAGAGCTGTGGCCGCAATTCTGAGGGGACGAAACATGTCTATGCGCGATCGTGTGAATTGCCAGCGGCGACCGGCCGCCTGCGGAAAACAGCATAAATCAACAGGCCCGAGAGCATGACGAGCATCCCCGCGAGCGACTGCAGCGGCCGCTCGGTCAACAGGTAGTACATCATGAACGCGGTCACGAGCAGGAAAACCAGCGGCGTGAACGGGTATCCCCAGGCGCGATAGGGCCGCGGCAAATCGGGATCGGTGATGCGCAGCTTGATGACGCCGGCGACCGTGAAGAACGAGCAGAACAACAGTGCGAACTGGATGAAGTCGAGCACCGCCTCGAAGCTGCGCGTGAACAGCAGCAGATTGGCGACGGCGAGCTGAAACAGGATGGCATAGGCCGGCGCGCCGCTCGCCGACCGCTTCGAGAACACGCGCAAGGCTGGAATGTCCTCCCCCATCGTCATCATCACGCGCGGGCCGATCCACATCATCGCGCTGATCGAGGAGATCAGGCCAACGCAGATCATCGCGCCGACGATCCGACCACCGAGGCTGCCGAAGATGGCGCTACCGGCGACGCTGGCGACATCGAGCTGACCGGCAAGCGCACCGACCGGCGTCGAATGGAGAAACACCGCATTCAGCGCGACGTACAGCACGAGCACGATCAGCGTGCCCGCAAGGAGCGCGCGCGGCAGATTTCGCTGCGGCCTGTTCATCTCGCCGATGATGTAGGTCGCGGCGTTCCAGCCCGAGAACGAATACATCACGAAGACGAGGCCGATCGCAAACGGCGCGCTGACGATGTGGGCGAGATCGCCCGGCTGCGGCGCGAACGTGATCGGTTGTGGGGCGGCGATGACGAAGCCGGCGACCAGGAAGGCGACGATCAGCGCGACCTTGATGATCGTCGAGATCAGCTGGAAGGTCGAGGAGTGCCTGACGCCGGTCAGTTGCACGAGCGAGACCAGCCATACCACGGCAATGGCGAGCGGGATCGGCGGCAGATCGGGCACGACAGATTTGGCGTATTCACCGAACGCCATCGCGGCGAGCGCAACGGGCGCGGCAAAGCCCACCGTCGCCGACACCCAGCCGGCGAGAAAGCCGAAGGCGGGATGATAGGCCCGACCGAGGAAATTGTACTCGCCGCTCGAGCGCGGAAACATCGCCCCGAGCTCGCTATAGGCGAACACCCCGCACAGCGCGACGATGCCGCCGACGGTCCACAGCAGCAGGATCGAGAAGCCGGACGGGATATCCTTGACCTGGAAGCCGAGGCTGGTGAAGACGCCGACCCCGATCATGTCGGCCACGACGATGGCGGTCGCGACCAGAACCGAGACCCCGGTCCCGCCTCCGGTCAGCCGGCCAGTCCAGGGCGCGGTTCCCGCATTTGATGCCGTCATCGGGGTCCTTAACCTCAGGCGTCGTGCCTCATGGGCGCATCGTGCAGGTTGGCCCAGTCAATTCAAGCAGGGTTAACAAGGGCTAAATGAGGCGACGGAAGCGGGTAATTGAGCACCGCTTATTCCGCCCCCGAGCGACAAAGCTGCGCCCGCCCCGGGAAATCCCGTTCCTCCTCCCCACAATCAGGACACGATTGCATGGTCCTTTCGAGCGCTCTGGATGTGGGGAAGTTTCTCCGGACACTTAACGTCGCCTAAACGCCAGTCGGCTCAATTGTCTAGAGATGCCGATGGACGTGACTTTGGGGTCATGGGTGGATGGTCGGGGCCGTTCCGAAATTGAGAGCTGACATGCGTGCCGACCGGACGACGTTCGGTGCGCGCGGTCGTGCGCTCCGGGTCGGCCTGATCTCAGCCTTGGTGCCGCTGTCGCTGACACTGGTTCAATGCGGCAAGGCGCCCAATCCGGCGGCGCTCGCGGCGAACTCGCAGGCCAATGTTCAGGTCGTTGCGAAGACAAATCAGCAAGTCGCGAGCGGCGACACCTTCGAGGATCGCTTCCCCGCTCCGCAGTTCGGGGAGCGCTTCCCCTCAGCGAGCGAGAGTTTTCTGCAGCGGCAGATGTCGGACTTCTCGCCGAAGCGCGCCGTGCAGCAACCGCCGCCGGAGCAGGCCCCCTACAAGGTCGCTTCGCTCGAGCCGCAGGTCCCCTACAAGCGTTCGCCCCGCGACGACCTGACGACGCTCGTCAGCATGAAATCGTCGGCCTTTCCCTATTTCGGCAACAACCCCGCCTCCGACGCGCCGTTCCTCAACATCGCCAAGGGCGACCGCCGCGGCCATCGCAGCTATTCCGGTCGCGTGTTCTGGCAGGACGAGACCTACAATGACAGCCGCGTGCTGATGCACGTGCCCGAGCATTTCGACGTCCGCAAGCCGGGCGTGATCGTGGTGTTCTTCCACGGCAATGGCGCGACGCTCGAACGCGACGTGCGTGATCGCCAGCTGGTGCCGAAGCAGGTCACCGATTCCGGCGCCAATGCCGTGCTGCTTGCCCCGCAGATGGCGGTCGATGCCGCCGATTCCAGCGCCGGCAAGTTCTGGCAACCGGGCGGCTTCAAGCGCTTCATGGCGGAATCGGCCGACCACCTCGCCCGCGTCACCGGCGATCCCAACAGCGCCCGCGCCTTCGCCAACATGCCGATCGTGATCGTCGGCTATAGCGGCGGCTTCCTGCCGACGGCCTGGAGCCTGGAGGTCGGCGGCATCAGCGACCGCGTCCGCGGCGTCGTGCTGCTCGACGCCGTCTATGGCGAAATGGACAAGTTCGCGTCCTGGATCGAGAGCCACCGCTCCGGCTTCTTCGTCAGCGCTTACACCCGCCACACCGCGCGGCGCGACCGCGAGCTGATGAGCATGCTCCGGCAGAAGGGCATCAGCGTCGCCGAGGACATGGACGGCCCCTTGCGTCCCGGCAGCGTGGTGTTCGTGGAGACCGGCGACGGCATCACCCATCGCGACTACGTCACCCGCGCCTGGACGCGGGATCCACTCAAGGACGTGCTGGTGAAGATGTCGGCGACGCCGGCGCTGGCGCTGACCCGCGTGGCCGCCAGTTCCGCCGCATCGAGCCGATAGGTTTGGATATTGGTCCAGCCGGTGTCCGGCTGCATTGCCTGCAATTCCCCCCGGCTCTGATCAAAATGTAATGTTGATGGTCGAAATCCCCGGAAGCCACCGGATTGCTTCCGCCAGCAAGGCTCATACTTTGCCGGCCAGTTTGTGATTGGAATTTCGCGGGGACAGGCAGTGCGTCAGGGATTGTACAAGGTCGACTTCCATACCGTTCATGGAACGGGCTGCGGCGTCGTCTACGTGATGGATGGCAAGATGCGCGGCGGCAATTCCGCTTTCGCCTTCATCGGCACTTATACGGGCGAAGGCGACAGCATCAAGGTCAAGATCTCGACCCAGCGCTATAACGACGATCCGTCCTTCAAGGCGCTGTTCGGCACCGACCGGATCACGCTGGCGCTCGCCGGCCGGGAGGACGGCGACAACGCGGAATTCGAAGGCAACGCGCTGCAGGCGCCGGGCGTTGCCTTCCGGGCCGTGCTGAGCCGGATCAGCGACTGAGCATCAGCTCATCCGGTGTTAGCTCTTGTAAGTATTAGCTCTTGGGCAGCTTCGGAATGCTCTCGGCAAAGCCGTTGAAGCAGGCCAGCCGCTCGTCCTCTTCCTTGATGAAGCGGCAATCGGCGTAGCCCTTGGCCTTCGCCGGCTTCGGCTTCGGCGCCGGCGCGATCACCGCGTCGTAGCAGTTGAGGCGGTCCTTGGTGCCGTCGTCGAGCTCGAGGCAGGCCTGGAGCCGGGCCGCGATCGACTGCGGCTTGCCCTTCGGCGCTGCGGCCGGCTTGGCCGCCGCCTCTTTGGTCCCTTTGGGCTTGACCTGCACCAAGGGCTTGTCCCCCACCATCGGTGGCTTGTCGGCTTGCGCAAACGCGGAGGCTGAATAGAGCACCGCGGCAACCGCCAGAATCATCCTCATTTCAGTCAACTCTCTTTGGTCCCCATGACCGGCGTTCTAGCGCTCCCGCGCGCGGTTTGCCAAGCACATTGCGTAAACGAAGCCGCGGGATTCAGGCCGTTGCGGCAGCAGGCCGGGGCCGGGTCAGGACCACCAGGATCAGCGCCAGCACGACGAAACCGACCGCGACGAAGCCGAGCGGATGCAGGAGCTCGCGGGCGAACAGCAGCCCGCCGACGGCGGAGCCGACCGCCTGGCCGATGTAGAGGACGGACGTATTGAGTGCGACGGTCGCCGATGCCAGCGGCGGCGCGGCCGCGACCAGCCGCACCTGCTGCATCGAATTGGTCGAGGCAAAGCCGAGGCCCCAGACCGCGACTCCAACCGTCATGAAAGCAAGCGTGCCGGCGCCGAGCGCCCAGCCCGTGATGCCCGCAAGCAGCAGGCAGGTGAACAGCAGCGAGGTCCGATACGGTCCCGAGGTGTCGACGATGCGGGTGGCGATGACGACGCCGAGGAAGCCGCAGACGCCGTAAAGCGCGAACACCATGCCGATCGCATCGGGACCGGCGCCAGTGAGCTTCTTGAGCAGCGGGCCCATGAAGGTGAACACCACGAACTGCCCCGACATCTGCAGCATGGTGATCGCCAGCAGCAGCAGAATCGTGCTGTTGCGGGCGACCTCGCGCCAGGTCTTCAGATCCACCGGCGCGCCCTTCAGGCCTGCCGGCAACCGCAGCATCAACAAGAGGAAACTGATGCAACCGAGCACGCCGATCTCGCCATAGGCCGCGCGCCAGCCGTAGCGGCTGGCAATGAAGGTGATCAGCGGAAGGCCGACGGCGGCAGCCAGCGACCAGCCGAGGAAGATATAGGCGATGGTGCTGCCCCGCCGCTCCACCGGCACGATCAACGCCGCCGTGCCGGCGGCCTGCGGCGTGTAGAGCGCACCGACCGCGAGCATCACGAGACGGATGGCGAGGAGGCTGGTGTAATCGGGTGCAAAGGCGGAGGCGAGATTGCCGAAGGCGAGCACCGCCAGCGTCGTCGTGAGCAGCGTCCGCCGTTCGATGCGGCTCGTCAGCCAGGCCGTCAGCGGAGAGCCGATGCACAGCGTGATCGCGCCGAAGGTGATGAGGAGCCCGGCCGCGTGAATGCTGACGTCGAGCCCCGTCGCCAACTCCGGCAGCATGCCCGCCGGGGCCAGCACCGAGCAGCCGGTGACGAGATTGCCGAGCATCAAGGCGGTTGGCGCGAAACGCGGGGCGCGTGCATTTTCCATGCAACTGCATGTAGACCGGCCGCCGGGCCAGTTAAAGGGCCGGTGCGAAATAGTTCGTGCGCGACCGTTTTATGCGCCGATTTTCTTGGAATTGCCGGATTGCGCAGGCCGAATCGCCTGATATATCGCTCGTTCCCGCTTACCTGCGCTCGTTCGCAGGAGTGAGCCTCAGGAGAAAAGCAATGACCGACCAGTCCAAGGACCAGCCGAAGTCCGAATCCGGCTTCCAATATTCCCTCAGCAATCTGAAGCCCGTGACCCCCGCCGCCAAAGTTACCCTCACCTTCCCGGACGGCGCCCAGCGCCAATACGACCAGAGCATCACCGGCCTCGATATCGCCAAGGGCATCTCGCCGTCGCTGGCCAAGCGCACGGTCGCGATGGCGCTCGACGGCGTGGTCGCCGACCTCAACGATCCCATCGAGGCCGACGCCAAGCTCGAGCTGATCAGCCGCGACGATCCGCGCGCGCTCGAATTGATCCGCCACGACTGCGCCCACGTGCTGGCTGAGGCCGTGCAGACGCTGTGGCCGGGCACGCAGGTCACCATCGGTCCCGTGATCGAGAACGGCTTCTATTACGACTTCTTCCGCAACGAGCCGTTCACGCCGGAAGACTTTGCCGCGATCGAGAAGAAGATGCGCGAGATCATCGCGCGCGACAAACCTTTCACCAAGGAAGTCTGGGACCGCGAGAAGACCAAGCAGGTGTTCCGCGACAAGGGCGAGGCCTTCAAGGTCGAGCTGGTCGACGCCATTCCCGGCACCGAGCCGATCAAGATCTACTATCAGGGCGACTGGTTCGATCTGTGCCGCGGCCCGCACATGACCTCGACCGGCAAGGTCGGCAACGCCTTCAAGCTGATGAAGGTGGCCGGCGCCTATTGGCGCGGCGACAGCAACAACCCGATGCTGACCCGCATCTACGGCACCGCCTTCGCCAAGCAGGAGGACCTCGACGCCTACCTGAAGCAGATCGAGGAAGCCGAAAAGCGCGACCATCGCAAGCTCGGACGCGAGCTCGACCTCTTCCATTTCCAGGAGGAAGGTCCGGGCGTCGTGTTCTGGCACGCGAAGGGCTGGACCGTCTTCCAGCAGCTGATCGCCTATATGCGCCGCCGCCTGACCGGCGACTACAGCGAGGTCAACGCGCCGCAGATCCTCGACAAGTCGCTGTGGGAGACCTCGGGCCATTGGGGCTGGTACCGCGAGAACATGTTCGCGGCGCAGTCGGCCGGCGACGAGGCCGAGGACAAGCGCTGGTTTGCGCTCAAGCCGATGAACTGCCCTGGTCACGTGCAGATCTTCAAGCACGGCCTGAAGAGCTACCGCGACCTGCCCTTGCGCCTCGCCGAGTTCGGCGTGGTGCATCGCTATGAGCCGTCCGGCGCCATGCACGGCCTGATGCGCGTGCGCGGTTTCACCCAGGACGACGCGCACATCTTCTGCACCGAGGACCAGCTCGCCGAAGAGTGCCTGAAGATCAACGAGCTCATCCTGTCGACCTATGCCGATTTCGGCTTCACCGGCGATCTCACGGTGAAGCTGTCGACGCGGCCGGACAAGCGCGTCGGCACCGACGAGATGTGGGATCACGCCGAGCGCGTGATGGCGACGGTTTTGCGCGAGATCCAGTCGCAGAACAATCACATCAAGACCGAGATCAACCCGGGCGAAGGCGCCTTCTACGGGCCGAAGTTCGAATATGTCCTGCGCGATGCCATCGGCCGCGACTGGCAGTGCGGCACCACGCAGGTCGACTTCAACCTGCCGGAGCGGTTCGGCGCGTTCTACATCGACCATGACGGCGGCAAGAAACCGCCGGTCATGGTGCACCGTGCGATCTGCGGCTCGATGGAGCGCTATATCGGCATCCTGATCGAGCACTATGCCGGCAACTTCCCGCTCTGGCTCTCGCCGGTGCAGGCGGTGGTCACGACCATCACCTCGGAAGGCGACGAGTACGCCAAGGTGGTGATGGAGCAGGCACGCCGCGCCGGGCTTCGGGTCGAGATCGACCTGCGCAACGAAAAAATCAACTACAAGGTCCGCGAGCACTCGCTGGCCAAGATCCCGGCACTGCTCGTGGTCGGCAAGAAGGAGGCCGAAACGCATTCGGTCTCGGTCCGCCGGCTTGGCAGCGACGGCCAGAAGGTGATGACGACCGAGGAGGCGATCGCCGCCCTGGTCGACGAGGCGACCCCGCCTGACGTCAAGCGGGTGCGGGGCGCGGTCTGATCCCTGAAATCGATCTAAACTCGCTTCCGGTTGCGGGCGTGCATGCTTATCTCCGCATGGCACGCTCGACGACCAGTTGAAGAGGATCTCCCAGTGCCCGACGCCATCGAACTCCTGAAGACCCGCCGCTCGGTCAAGCCGCGCGAGATGACCGGGCCTGGCCCCTCCGCGGCCGAGCTCGAGACCATCCTTACCATCGGCGCGCGCGTGCCCGACCATGGCAAGCTCGCGCCCTGGCGCTTCATTATCTTCGAGGGCGATGCCCGCCAGCGCGCCGGCGAGGTGATCGCGAAGGTGTTTGCCCGGAAGAATCCCGGCGCGCCCGCCGCCGACGTCGAGATTGAGCGCAAGCGCCTCACCGACGCCCCGCTGGTGATCGGCATCGTCAGCTTCACCAAGCCGCATCCGAAGGTGCCGGCGTTCGAGCAGGAATTGTCGGCGGGCGCCAGCGCCATGAACATCGTCACGGCCGCGACCGCGCTCGGCTACGGCGCCTGCTGGCTGACCGGCTGGTTCTCGTTCGATCGCGACGTGCTCGACGGTCTCGGCCTCAAGCCGGATGAGAAACTCGCCGGCTTCATCCATATCGGCACCCCGACCAAGCCGAGCGAAGACCGTCCGCGACCGTTCCTTTCGGAAATCGTGACGCGTTTTTAATCGAAGGCTTGTTGACGCCTCTGGCGTCTTGCGGCTTTGATCCCGGCAAGGGAGGAAGCCGGTATGAGACGCCGTGAATTTCTGGTCGGGGCCGCGCTGCTGGCCGGCACGATGGCGCGAAGCCGGGCCGCCGACATCCCCGCCCCGTCGCCCGACGGGCTCGACCGCATTACGGCGTATTTCAACAACGAGGTGGGAAGCGGCCGGCTGCCGGGCGCCGTGATCCTGGTGCAGCAGCACGGCAAGCCGGTCTATCTGAAGACGTTTGGCGTGCGCGACGTCAGGACCAGTCTTGCGATGACGCCGGACACGATCTTCGCGATCCACTCGATGACCAAGCCGATCACCTGCCTTGGCGCGATGATGCTGATCGACGAGGGCAAGCTCGCCCTCACCGACCCCGTCTCGAAATACGTTCCCCTGTTTGCCGACACCAAGGTCGGCCTCGAGGTCACCCTGCCCGACGGCAAGCTGGAGCTCGATCTCGTGCCGCCGGTCCGCCCCGTCAACATCGAGGATTTGCTGCGGCACACCTCGGGCATCAGCTACGACTATATCGGCGGCAAATGGGTCGAGCAGGCCTACAAGGCCGCCAACATCTTCGAAGGTGCCTTCAACAACCGCGAGTTCGCCGACCGCATCGCAAAACTGCCGCTGGCGCGGCAGCCGGGAACGCTGTGGCGCTACGGCCATTCCACCGACGTGCTCGGCAGCGTCATCGAGATCATCTCGGGCCAGACGCTGTATCAGTTCCTGAAACAGCGCATCTTCGATCCGCTCGGCATGAGCAGCACCAAATTCACGCTGGCGACCGAGGACGAGCTGGCGCGGATGGCGCGGCCGCTGCCGAATGATTTCATCCTGCTCGCCGCCGAGCGTGACCGCCTCGATCATCCCGAATGGCAGTCCGGCGGCGGCGGCCTGCTCTCGACCATCACCGACTATCAGCGCTTCTCGCAGATGCTGCTGAACGGCGGCGAATTCGAGGGCAAGCGTTACCTGAGCCCTGCCGCGTTCAAGGCCATGACGACCGATCACATCGGACCCGGCTCCGGCGTCGGACGCGATTATTTCTATTTCCCGGGCGACGGCTTCGGCTATGGCTATGGCCTTGCGGTGCGGACCGATCCCGGCAACGCCAAACCGCCGCCGCCGGGCTCGCTCGGCGAGCTGAAATGGGACTCGGGCAGCGGCACCTATTTCGGCGTCGATCCCAAGCTCGACATGGTCTACCTCATGATGCAGCAGACCCAGAACGAGCGCAGCCGCATCACGCCCGCCTTCAAGGCGCTGGTCTACGACTGCTACCCCGAGGGGCTACGCCGCCCGTGAGGCGCGCTGACCGAAATCGGCGAGCAGCTTTGCGATCTCGGCCGCCGGCCGTGCCGCGCTGAACAGAAAGCCCTGCACCTCGTTGCAGCCCTCGGCGCGTAGCCAGTCGAGCTGATCCTCCGTCTCGACACCCTCCGCAGTCGTGGTGATGTTGAGGCTGCGGCCGAGCCCGGAGATCGCGCGCACGATCGCGCTGCAATCGGGCCGCTGCGCCAGATCCTTGACGAAGGAGCGGTCGATCTTGATCTTGTCGAACGGAAAGCTGCGCAAGTAGCTGAGGCTGGAATAGCCGGTGCCGAAATCATCCATGGAGATGCTGACGCCGAGCTCGCGGAGCTGGTGCAGGATGGCGAGATTGGCATCAGTCTCCGCCAGAAAGATCGACTCCGTGATTTCGAGCTCGAGCCGCCGCGGCGACAGGCCGGATTGCGCCAGCGCCGAGATCACGATTTGAACCAGGTTGCGGCTGCGGAATTGCGCCGGGGACAGATTGACCGCGACCTTGACGTCGGCAGGCCATTTGACGGCCTCGGCGCAGGCTTCGCGCAGGACCCATTCCCCTAGCTGCGTGATGAGGCCGATATCCTCGGCAACCGGAATGAACTCCGCCGGCGAGATCATGCCCTTGTCCGGATGACGCCAGCGCAGCAGCGACTCGAAGCCGGAGATGCGGTCGGAGGCGATCGACACCAGCGGCTGGTAGTGCAGCTCGAACTCGCCATTGGCGAACGCACGGCGCAGATCGACTCCATGTCGCGGCGCTTCTGCGCCTGCAGGTCCATCTCGCGCTCGAAGAAGTGGTGCACGCCGCCGCCGTCGGACTTCGCCCGGTACAGCGCCATGTCGGCATTGCGCATCAGCTCTTCCGGCGTCGTGCCGTCGCCCGGCGACAGCGCGATGCCGATGCTGGCACCGATCACCATCTCCTGGCCGTCGAGATCGTAGGGAGCCTTCAGCATGTCGATCAGCAGGCCAGCGCAGGCGCTGGCCTCGTTCGGCGAGACGTCGGCGGCAAGGATCACCGCGAATTCGTCGCCGCCGAGCCGGGCCGCCAGATTGCCGCCGCGGACAGCAAGGGTCAGGCGTTCGGCGACGTCCTTGAGCAGGCGGTCGCCGACGGGATGACCGAAGGAATCGTTGATGTTCTTGAACAGGTCGAGATCGATGTAGAGCACGCCGACCCGTTTTCCCGCCGCCTGCTCGAGCGCCTGCTTCAGGCGCTCCTGGAAATATTCGCGGTTCGGCAGGTCGGTGAGGCCGTCATGGTGGGCCATGTGCGCGATGCGCGCCTCCGCCTTGCGCCGTTCGGTGATGTCGACCACCGCGACGAGATAGCCGTCGCGATCGTCGAAGGCGACGCGGCGGCCGAAGGTGAGCACCTCGATCTCGCTGCCGTCGGCGCGCAGGTGCCGCCAATTGCGCGAGGAGTGGTAGGCCTCCCCCACGCGCTCCAGCGCCTCGGCGTGGCTGTCCCACTCGTCCTCCGGCCAGATCTCGTGCAGCTTCATGCGCAGGAAGGTGGCGCGGCTGTAGCCGTAGTGCTGGACCGCGGCGTCGTTGACGCCAAGGAACTCCTTGGTCTGCGCGTCGAACACCCACATCGGCATCGGGTTGCTGTCGAACAGCAGGCGGAACGAGGCGTCGCGCCGCTTCAACGCCGTGACATCGGAGATCGTCAGCGATACCACGTCGGCGAAGGCCGTTGCGCTGAGCCGGAGGTGACGTCCGTCGCTTTCGATCTCGAGCTGCTCGCCGCGGCCGCCCGCGACGGCCTTGAGCAGAAAGTCCATGATCTCGGGCGAGGCCAGCAGCGTGTTGCCCTCGCCGATCCGCCGCCACAACAGGTTCCCGGTCGCGACATTCAGCAGCGCGCTTGCGCTGTTGTTGTGGTGCACGACCTGGAGATCGGACGGCTTGCCGCCGGCATCGCGCAGCGTGGCCAGCGAGATCACCGCATCGTCGGTCGAGGCGAAGATCGCATCCAGCAGATTGTACTGGGTGCCGCGCTCGTTGATATAGGCGCCGACCAGCGTGGCGCCCCAGCGCGAGGCCGTCGGCAGCGCCAGCACATCGTAGGTCCGGACCATGCCGTCGCGCACGCAATGCGCGCTGGCCTGATACGGTCGTCCGTTGGCAAGCGCGCTCGTCGCCGCTTCCGACAGCGCGGTGGCGCAATCCGGCGACAATTCGGCGACGGGGATATCCCAGCGCTCCTCGCCGAGCCATTTCTGCACGTAGCGTCCGCTGCGCGACAGTTCGAGCGTGCCGTCGTTCCTCAATAGCGCGATGTGATCGGCGAGCCGTCCGAGACTGCCGAGCATCACGTCCTCATAGCGCGGCAGCCGATCGCCCGGCTTCAGTGCGGCACGCCATTTGCGCTGAAGCACCGGGATGTCGTCAAACATTTCGGCGGCCGGTTTTCCCGACACTTTCTTCGCGGCATTCATGGCAGTCCCCAACGCACTTTCCCGGCGCATCCAATGCAGCTGCGCTTAACGACATGTAAAAGGGCCGCAGGCGCGGGTTCCATTCGGCGATTATGACAGTTTTAAGTCAGGTGGTGGTTAGTGGGCGTTAGAGACTATGACGGTCGTGCGAAGCTCTCGTGTCCCCGACGCGCTGCAGCGTTCTTGAGCTGCTGCGCAGAGCCGGGGCACGAGAGCGCAGGTGCGCAACTGTTTCATCGTCATTGCGAGCGCAGCGAAGCAATCCAGAGTCTGCCCGCGGAGGGATTCTGGATTGCTTCGTCGCAAGAGCTCCTCGCAATGACGGCGTGTGTAGCGGCGCCGGGCGCCTCTCTCGTGTCCCGGACGCGCTGCAGCGTTCTTACGCTGCTGCGCAGAGCCGGGACCCAGAAGGCCACGCACGCGCTGATGCATGGGCCCCGGCTCTGCAGCGCACCGCCGAACCGGACGATGCTTCGCATCGCCGGGAGAGCGCTGCGCTGCGTCCGGGGCACGAGACCGTTGGCGAATGACTGACATGGGATCGCATCCTCGCGGCGCATTTCGCCCGAGCTTTGCTTCGATGCCTCACCCTCAATTGAAAGAGGGCGCAGGGAAGACCGGGTGCCGGCTGGCACCCGCGGTCCACTGTGCGAAACCTGCGTGACAAGAAGTTGCACAGCGGCATACAGGTGTAGCCAGGACATCCGGCCTTCCCTGCGCAGTGGCTTTACGGCTTATGTCGTGCTCTCCCCGGGGAGCGTTGCACTATTGCCCCCGTCGCCTTGCGGATGGCTGACGGATACGTCCGGTTGGACGACATCCATCACCGCAAGACTTGACGCACAGACCCCGGGCGTCAGGACCACACGATTTTGCCGTACGCCAATCACACCGGTCGTATGCGCGACACCCTCGCTCACGGTTGCCCGCCCTGCGAAGCCCTTCGCGCCGATGCCATCAGCGTCCACCGCCGCCCGGCCCGCGTTCGTGACGATCGCGATACGCCCCTCTTCCTTGGGCCGGGTTGCCGCGACACATACGCCGTTTCCGAATTTCGGCAAAGTGGAATATTTTTGGCACGCGTGATTGACCGGTATTTTGGGTGTTTTGCCCGACGGGCAACGCAAGGGCTTGTGGCCCCGTAATTCGTAGGGTGGGCAAAGGCGCACGGCGCCGTGCCCACCACCTCTCTCCAATCGGGTTCATCGTGGGCACGCTTCGCTTTGCCCACCCTACGGCACCGTGGCGGCCTACGGACCCGGGCCCGCCAGCCTCTCGATCACGATATCGAGCAGCGCGCGCAGACGGGCGAGGCGCCTGAGATCGCGGTGATAACCGACATAGGTGTCGCGGCCGGGCGGCGCCGTTCCGATGTCGAGCGCGACCAGACGGCGGTCGCGGTCGCCGAGCGGACGCGGCAGCACGGCAAAGCCGTCACCGCTGGCGCAAAGCTCGGCCTGCACCTGCCTGTTGTTGCTGCGCGAGGCGATTGCCGCATTCGGCAACGCGCGCTTCAGCCAGACGGCGTCCGGCATGTCGGCGAACTCGGCATTCATCGTCACGACGCGGACAGCGCTGCCGTCGCCGGCGCGCGGCGGCTTGCTGCCCTTCTTGCCGTAGAGCGCGTAGGGAATGTGCAGCAGCTTTCTGGAGATCACCTCGGGCTCGCTGAACGGCTTGATGCGGAAGACGAGATCGGCTTCACGCCGCGGCAGGCTGTAGAGCCGCGCATCGGTCAGGAGCTCCACCGTCACCTTGGGGTGACGCTTGCCGAACGCGGCGATCACCGGCGACAGCATCACCGTCCCGAACCAGTCCGACGACGACAGGCGCAACAGGCCGTCGAGCTCCGTCTCCGCGCCGGATACGTGACGCTCCAGTGCGAGTGCCTCCTCCTCGATCCGCTCGGCATGGCGGAGCACGGCGGCGCCCTCGTCGGTCAGCACCAGGCCATCCGCCGTGCGCTGGAACAGGGTCTGGCCCAACGACGTCTCGAGCGCGCGAAGCCGCCGGCCCATCGTCGGCTGGGTCTGGCCGATTTTTCGTGCGGCAGCGCCGAGCGTGCCTTCGCGCGCAATTGCCAGGAAGATGCGCAGATCGCTCCAGTCCATCAGGATTCCCGCCATACAAAAATGTATGACGAGCGTACAGCCTTGTTCCTTCTCATGCAAAATTTCATGGGCATATTGCGCCGATCACGGAGCAAGACGATCATGACGAGACAATCGACAATGCGCGCCGGAGTCCTGGAGACCCACAACGCTCCCTTGCGCCTCTCAACCATCTCCACGCCCGAGATCGGCCCGCACGACGTGCTGGTGCGGGTGCGCGCGAGCGGGGTCAATCCGCTCGACACCAAGATCCAGGCGGGCGCCGCGGCGCATGCGCGCCATCCGCTGCCGGCGATTCCAGGGATCGATCTCGCCGGCGTCGTCGAACTGGCCGGGCGCGAGGTGACGCGGTTCAAGCCGGGCGACGAGGTCTACGGCATGACCGGTGGTGTCGGCGGGGTACAGGGATCGCTGGCCGAATTCGCCGCGGTCGACGCCGATCTCCTCGCGTTGAAGCCGGCCAATCTCAGCATGCGGGAGGCTGCCGCCCTGCCGCTGATCGTCATCACGGCCTGGGAAGGCCTGATCGACCGGGCAGCGTTGAAGACGGGCCAGAAGGTATTGATTCATGGCGGTGCGGGCGGCGTCGGTCATGTCGCGATCCAGATCGCGCGCGCCTTCGGAGCGGAGGTGTTCGCAACCGGCTCGCCGTCGCAGCGCGCCACCATCGAAGGTTTCGGCGCCGTATTCATCGACCGCGGCAGCTCGGTCGAAACCTACGTGACGCAGCATACCGGCGGCCGCGGCTTCGACATCGTCTACGACACCGTAGGCGGCAAGGTGCTCGACGCTTCCTTCGAAGCAGTGCGCCGCTTCGGCCATGTGGTGAGCGCGCTCGGCTGGGGCACGCATGCGCTTGCGCCGCTGTCATTCCGGGCGGCCACCTATTCAGGCGTGTTCACGCTGCTGCCGCTGCTGACAGGCGAAGGCCGCGCGCATCATGGAGAGATCATGGCGCAAGCCACGCGCCTCGCCGAGACCGGCAAGCTCGTGCCGCTGCTCGACGCCAGGCGTTTTACGCTGGAAAGCGTCGACGAGGCCTATGCGCTGATCAGGGATCACGCCGCCAAGGGCAAGCTGGTCGTCGATGTCTGAGGTGCAGCTTGTGGCCCGGATGGAGCGCAGCGCAATCCGGGGTTCTCGCTAAGAGCACGAAGGCCCCGGATTACGCTGCGCTCCATCCGGGCTACGGAGCTGTGCTCGCCGCTAGTCCTCGCTGGACGCGGCGGAGCGATTGCGCAAGTAGGCCTGCGACAACAGGAAGAACAACGCGCGCTCGCCATGATATTTGGCGGACGGCCGGGTGCGCTCGAAACCGTCGGCAAAGATCTTGCCGGACTGGTCGCACACCTGCCATCGCCAGCCAAACCGCTTGCGCCTGGTGAGGATCACTTCGAACATGCCGACGAGCTTGGTCCCCTGCTCCTTGCCGGTCTCGCAAAGGCATCAAGCCCCTGCTCCGGCCTCCCCCATTAGACGGATGCCCGACATATAACCCAGCGGAGTGGAAAGAGAATAAAATTGATGATCGGAAATACGTCTCTTGCACCGTTGTGATGAAGACGCGAGGTGCGGGAATAAGCTTTCGCCTGCGGTGTTTTCTTCGGCCCCAGGAGAGCAATCAGCTGGCGCTTGCAGTATTCAAAGCAGAACACAGGGTGCGATGGGGATGAGCACTTACTCACCAGCCCCCATGACCGACGCGGCGGTAACAGGAGATGCATGCTCGTGCGCTCGATGAGAATTTCTGTGCAGGCGTCAGGTCGGTGTCAGGTTGCGGGCGGCACCGCCGCCAGGACCTTAGCGCGCAAGGGCCTTAGCGCGCGACGACTTCGACCTCGCCGTCGACGCCGTTGACGACATTGAATCCGCGCTCGTAGACCTTGCCCTCGTTCTTGGCGATGGCGCGGTATTCTCCTTCGGAGAGCACCACGCGCGGGAAGGCGCCGATCGATTCCTTGATGACGTCGCCGCCCGGGGTCAGCACCGACCAGGCGGTGTTGGCAAGCGCCTCGCCGCCCCTGTCGCTGACCAGCTTGAGGGTGATCACGGCAGCACGGTGGGTGATGGTGACGTCGGTGAGCTTGCTGGCCTGGACGCGGATGTCGGAGCGCACCACCGAATTGGCGTCGCCATAGTTGGAGATGATGTAGTAGGTGCCCTCCGGCAGCAGCACGACGTCGCCGGCGGCGACGTTCGGCACCAAGGAGGCGCGCTCGCCGGATTCGAACTGGCTGCCCTTGTAGATCGCGAACGAGATCTGGTTCTGGGGAATGCGGCTGGTCCCGACCCGGCCCTCGATCCGCAGGCCCCCGGCCGGCAGCACGAAGGACTCGCGGTCGGTCTCGGCCTTCAGGCTGACGGTGCGCACCGCGCTGACGAGGCCGAAGGCGACGTGCACGACGTAATTGCCCGGCGGCAGCACGATGTTGGGCGTGGCGCTGCGGTCCTCGCGGATCAGCTTGAAGGTGCCGTTCTCGTCGGGACGGTCGGCAAACACGCGCCAGACCAGGCCGCTGGTGATCGCCGGAGAATCCTTGCCGTATTTCGCGGTCAGCGACAGCACGCCCTGTCCGGGCACGGCCGCATTGAGCGGGGCGGCCGGCGGCACGGTCGTGACCGCGGGCGGCGGCATGCTCGGGGTGGTCGGCTGCATCAGGGTCGGCGGCAGGCTCGGGGGGCCGGCGCCCGGCCCGGAGGGCGGCGCCAGGCTGACGGCGCCACCGGGGTCTGGTACCGAAGCCGGTGGGACCGGCGGCGGACGATCCGAGAAAAGCTGAGCCCGCGCAGCGTTTTGGCCTGAGGTAACGAGGCACGCGGCAAGGATCAGCGCCGGCAGCAGCCTGCCGCTGCGCCGCCATCCGATGATGCCGTCACCCCCGCGTGTCATGCCCCCTGCTTTTCACCGAAAACGCGGCAAATTCAAGCCTCTGAAACCCCAGGAAATACGGGCCCGTGCAGATCGATGGAACCCGATTACGCCTGCGTGATTACACCAGAGGCAACCGTCCCTCGCCATACTCCTGCCCCGTGCCCTTTCCAAAGCGGCATAAACCATGCTTCGCGCCTGATATGGCGAAGCGCAAATGCGGTGCCTAGTCTGACGGTGCAGGCCCCGGCGTAGGAGAGTTTCGGTGCTAGACATCTTGAAGGGGCGTGGCGCGAACGGCTCGAACGGTGAGAAGATTGGCCTTGGCCCCACCCGCCGGCCGGTCATCGGCCTCGCCCTCGGCGGCGGCGCGGCGCGCGGCTTTGCCCATCTCGGAATCCTCAGGACCCTGATCGCCAACGGCATCGTGCCCGACGTCGTGGTCGGCACCTCCATCGGCGCCGTGGTCGGCGGCCTGCATGCGGCCGGCCGGCTCGAGACGTTCGAAGAGTGGGGGCGCAGCCTGCAAGGGATGCGCAACATCCTCGGCTATCTCGACATCCGCCTCAACGGCTCCGGCCTGCTCGGCGGTGAGAAGCTGGCGACCCGCCTCGTGAACGCGGTCGGACAGACCCTGATCGAGGACCTGCCCATCAAGTTCGCAAGCGTCGCGACCGAGGTCCGCACCGGCCACGAGATCTGGCTGACACGCGGCCGCGTCGTCGACGCGATGCGCGCATCCTACGCCCTGCCCGGCATCTTCTCGCCCGTCCTGATCGGCGACCGCTGGCTGGTCGACGGCGCGCTGGTGAACCCGGTGCCGGTCTCGGCCGCCCGCGCGCTCGGCGCCGAAATCGTCATCGCCGCAAATCTTTCCAGCGACATCTTCACCCATTCCACGACGATCTATTCGCACGGCGCACTGCCCACGCCGGTCGCTCCGGGGGCCGAGGAGCCGACGGCCAAGCGGCGCTTCCCGCGCCTGTTCTCGCCCGAGAGGACGATGAAGCGCGAGTTCTTTGGAGGTAATGGCCGGCCCGGCATCTCCTCGGTGATGGTGGATGCCTTCAACATCATGCAGGACCGCATCACCCGCGCCCGCCTTGCCGGCGATCCGCCGGATCTGTTGATCACGCCGCGGGTCGGCCAGTTCGGCTGGTTCGACTTCCACCGCTCCGAAGACCTGATCGCTCATGGCACCCGCGCTGCTGAGCGCGCGCTGGAGTCGATCCAGGAGGCGATCCATGTGCTGGCGCCGGCGCCCGAAGGCACCGCGCCGAAAGCGGGCGAGCAGACCTGATCAGGCCGTCTTGATGTAGTCGCGCAGGGCTTCCTGCTCGGACTCGTATTCCTGGACCCGGCGCTTGACGATGTCGCCGATCGAGATCAGGCCGACCACCTTGCCGTTGTCGATCACGGGCAGATGGCGGAACTTGCCTGACGTCATCATCTCCATGAGCTCGGCGACCGTGTCGGTCTCCTTGCAGGTCACCACCTTGCGGGTCATGACCTGAGCGACCGGCTCCTCCAGCGCGCCGGCGCCGCGCTCGCCGATCACGCGCACGATGTCGCGCTCCGACAGGATGCCTTCCAGCCGGCTCTGGTTCATCACCAGCACTGCGCCGATCTTCTTCTCACCGAGCAGTTTGACCGCGGCGACCAGCTTCGCGTCGGGCTCGACGCTCACGATCTGGTGGCCCTTGGTGTTGAGAATGGAACGTACCGTCATTGTTGCCTCCCTGAATCGGACCCGTCCGCCTCTTGGCGGTCCGGACTTGTTCTTCGAGTCTTCAACTAACAGTTTAGGCGCCGGTTGCAGGCTCAGGCGCTTTGCGAAGCATCGCCGCTAGCGGCTTGCAGCTTCGGAACATTCTTCCCGCAAATGATGGATGAATTCGGGCCGCGCCGCAAGCGCCGCTTCAAATACGGTCTGAAACGTCCTGTGATGACGCATCCGCAGCATCGTTTCGCACGCGCGGCACGGGATCGAACAGCGCGAACAGCAGCAGGCCGGCGAAGAAGCCGCCGATATGCGCCTGCCAGGCCACGCTCGTGGTTTCGGAATCGATGCCGATCGCACCAACGCCGAAGATGATGTTGACGCCGAACCACACGGCGAGGAAGCCGACCACCCGCCCGTCGCGCAACGCGCGCGACAGTGGCAGCGCCGGAACCCTTGCGGCGGTATCGGCGTCCGACCGGTTGAATGACAGGAAGCTGCCGCGGACGAACGCGAAGCGGATCGCGGCAGCCATCGCGCCCGACACCGAGGCCGAGGCGCCGATCATCGGCGCCACCGCGTGCTCATGGGTGACGAGATGGGCGAGCGCGCCGGCCGCCGCCGTCACCGCCAGAAACAGGAAGAACCTGACCGCGCCGAAGCGCCGCGCCAGCGCGCTGCCGAACGGCAGCAGCCACAGCACGTTGAAGCCGAGATGGGTCAGATTGGCGTGCAGCAGCGAATAGGTGACGAAGGTCCAGACCTTGGCACCCGCCCCGCCGGGGATCTGCAGGTTCAGCAGCGAGGAATCGTAGCGCTTGGGGATGAAGCCGAAGACGTCGATGGTCCAATTCTCGAGCTCCGGCGGCAGCAGCACCCGCAGATGGATCACCGCCAGCAGGACGATATAGGCGGTCAGCGCCACAGGCAGCGTCAGGACCGGCTCGCGTGGAGCGTCCTCATGGGCGGCCGGCAGGCCGGGCTGAGAATCCTGCGGCGGAGAATCGTGCGGGGAATCCAAGGCAGCTTCGCTTTCAGGCGCGATCGGAACGATCCGTTTGGAGATAGTCGCCTTTGCCGGCCTTGCGCAAGTGCACAAAAGGAAATCCTGAAACGGACGTCTCATTTCGATGCCGGAGGCTCTGCTGAGCCGGGATACGAAGCCAGCCCAGCCCGTGTCCCGGACAAGGTGCGGCACGAAGTGACGCGCCGCAGAGCCGGGACCCAGATTGGCGGCAAGCTCGAATCGTGCAACTTTAGGTAGTCACCATGTTCGGGCTTAGCCTATGCGAACCGCCTTCTTCGTCTACATCCTCGCGAGCAAACGAAACGGCACGTTGTATGTCGGCGTCACCAACGACCTCGCCCGCCGGATGACCGCCCACAAGGCCAAGCTCGTGCCCGGGTTTACGAAGCAGTATGAGGTGACCCTGCTCGTCTGGTTCGAAACCTACGAATCCATCCTTGAAGCACGAGCCCGCGAGCATTCGCTGAAACGATGGCGGCGCGCCTGGAAGCTCAAACTGATCGAAGACCTCAATCCGGACTGGCGCGATCTGTCGGACGAACTGAATTCGCTGGCGAACTGACTGGGTCCCGGCTCTGCGCCGCAGCGCTATGCGCTGCAACGCGTCCGGGACACGGAACGCTCGTGTCCCGGACAAGGCGCGGCACGAAGTGACGCGACGCAGAGCCGGGACCCAGAAATGCCAAGCACTCGCTGCTGCGTGGGCCCCGGCTCTGCAGCGCATCACTGAAGAAGTGCTGCGCTGCGTCCGGGGCACGAAGCCTGATCGCTGAAAAAGGAAAAGGCAGGGCCCTGGGAAGCCCTGCCTGTCCGTGTCGGCCTTCCGGTGCCGGAGGAATGAAGGTGTATCCCCACCCCTCCCCGCGGCCCGTGACCAAACTGTTTGACGCCCTGTGTACAGGCCCCGCCGAGAACCTGGATGAAAGCGGCGAGGCTTGCGACTGCGATCACCATAGCAGCGCCGCGCGAAGGGCAAAGGCCATAGTTAATTTAACGTTAACAACGCAAAGACCGCCTTAACGAGGGCGAAAACGCCCTCCCGGCATGGACGCTGCAAATCCCCTCCTGCACAACATCACAAGGGATCGCGGGTGCACTGAAGCGGGACAGCTTTGTCCCTTCGAGGTTGCACCCCGGGATAAGCGTTCAGTCATGAAACATCCGTCGAGCCGCGCGTTCTTCGCGTATTGGGACAAGAAGCGCGGCGCCGCACGGGCTCCCGACAGGGCCGACATCGATCCGGCCGCGGTCCGCGGCCTGCTCGGCGACATTTTTGTCCTCTCCTGCGAGCCCAATCTCGGCTTTCCCTTCCGCGTCGCGGGCACGCGCGTCTGTGCTCTCGCGGGGTGTGACCTCAAGGACCAGAGCTTTGCGGCGCTGTTCACGGCTGCGAGCCGCAGCGAGATCGAGGAGATCACCACCATCGTCGCCGACGAGGCGTTAGGTGCGATCGCCGGCGTCACGGCCGCGCGCGAGGACGGCAGCAAGGCCTATCTCGAGCTGTTGCTGCTGCCCTTCAACGCCCGCCCGCACACGCCGGTGAGCGTCACAGGCGTGCTCGCGCCGTTCGACGACGAATGCCGCGCGCTTTCAACCTTCACCCTCACCTCCTGGCGCTATCTGCACCAGCCGGAGAAGCTGCTGCCGCGCGCGATCCGCAAATTGCAGATCGCACGCGGGCTGATGGTGTATGAGGGGCTGAGATAGTCTCGCGCACGCGGATGGCCGTTTTTGCCGGATCTGCGTCATTCCTGATGTCGTCGCCAAGGGTTAGCTTCCGCCTCGCATGAAGCACGAGGTTCGGGTGACATCATCATGACATGGCGCGTTCTGGCGTTGAGCGGCCTCGGCTGCGTGGCGCTGCTGGCGGCAATCGGCGGAACCTGGCTGTTCCTGCTGCCTGGCGCGCCGGCTCAGGGAACCGCGCCTGCGATTTCCAAGGACGAGACCGAGGCGACGCTTGCGGCGCTGAAGCCGCCGAAGCGCAAACGCCCGCTGATCGCGATCGTCGGCATCAACGACATGAGCGAGACGACCGACTATCTGATGCCATACGGCATCCTCGCGCGCGCCGATGTCGCCGACGTCCTCACATTGGCGACGCAGCCCGGACCCGTCACGCTCTATCCCGCGCTGAAAGTGCACCCGCATGCGACCATCGCCGAGTTCGACGCGGCGCATCCCGATGGCGCCGACTACGTGATCGTGCCCGCGATGAGCCGCGAAGACGATGCCGTGGCGCTGCAATGGATCAGAAGCCAGGCCGGCAAGGGCGCGATCATCGTCGGCGTCTGCGTCGGCGCCAAGGTCGTTGCCAACACCGGACTGCTCGACGGCCGGCAGGCCACCACGCACTGGTATTCGGTGCGCGATCTGCAAAAGCATGCCGCAATCCGCTACGTCGCGGACCGCAGGCTGGTGGTCGATCGCGGCGTCGCGACGACGACCGGCATCACCGCGTCCATGCCGATGGCCCTGACCCTGGTCGAGGCCATCGCCGGCCGCGCCAGGGCCGAGGCGGTCGCCCGCGACATCGGTCTTGCGGAGTGGAATGCGCGCCATCACAGCGCGGCGTTCCAGTTCACACGCCCGTTCGCGCTGACGGCAATCGGCAACACGCTCGCATTCTGGAACCGCGAGCAACTCGGACTCGCGCTGACGCCAGGCATCGACGAGGTCACGCTTGCGCTTGTCGCCGATGCGTGGTCGCGCACCTATCGCTCGCGTGCCCTCACCTTCGCAGCCACGGCAGAGCCGCAGACGAGCCGCGGCGGTCTCCGCATCCTGCCGGACAAGGTCGCTGCCGATTGGCCGGCATCGCTAACGCCGCCTGATACCGTCGACTTGCCGCCGGCGCGAGCGCTGGACCAGACGCTATCCGCCATCGATGCGCGCTACGGCGCGCGCACGGCCGACTTCGTCGCGATGCAGCTCGAATATCCGAGATAGATGCGCCGTTACGGCGTCGCCAGGTGCCAGGCGCCGTTCAAGAAGCCGTCGCCGGTGACGTCGCCGGGCTTCTGGTCCTTGGCGAAGGTGTAGAGCAGCTTGCCCTTGTAGGCCCACTGTTTCGAGCCGTCGTCGCGGGTGATGATGGTGTAGCCGTCGCCCGCTGCATCGCTCGCCTCGGCCTTCAGCACCGGCCAGTTCGTCGCGCATGGACCGTTGCAGGCGGACTTGCCGTCCGCGTCCTTGTCGAAGGTGTAGAGCGTCATGCCCTTGGCATCGGTGAGCACGTTGCCCTTGTCGGACTTGCCGGTCTTGGTCGGCGGTGCGGCCAAGGCGGCGGGAACGATCGCGAGCGAGAGTGCCAGCGTCAGCGCGAGGCGGATCGAGGACGTCATGATATCTCCTGTCATGCAATTGGCTTGCATGGGTAGGACGCCGCGGGAGGCGTCGTATTCCCGAGATGGCGGCAAAGATATTTTTCGCTGCGCGCGCCGATGCGGCGGAATAAACTGGATCAACCGAGACGGAACGACGGAAAGACATGAGCAAGCCGCATTGGCGTCCCGCGCACGCATCCGACCTGCCCGCGATCAGCGCGATCGCGGCGCAGATTCATCCTGATCTCCCTGAGAGCCCCGAGGTGCTCGCGGAGAAGATGCGGCTCTATCCCGAGGGATGCCGCGTGCTGGTCGCCGGCGATGAGATCGCCGGCTACGGTCTCGCGCATCCCTGGAAGCGGCACCGGATTCCGCCGCTCGACGGCTTGCTCGCACGACTGCCTGACGATGCGGATTGCCTCTACGTCCACGACGTCGCGGTCCTGCCCGATTTTCGCGGCGGCGTTGTGCGCCCCTATGTTGCTGATGTCGAACAGCTGGCGCGTGCGTCAGGCATCGCAACGCTCGCGCTGGTCTCGGTCTATGCCACGCGGCCGCTGTGGCAACGTCTCGGCTTTCGGCCCGTCACGGCGGACGCGGCACTGCGCGCAAAGCTGGCATCCTATGGCGAAGGCGCGACGTACATGCTGCGCGACCTTACCGCGGCGTAATGTCCCTCGCCGGCCAGCCGGCTCACGCGGGCGTGAAGCCGCACGCTCGAACCGGGTCGGATCAGGCTCCGTCGAAGGGATGTGCGAGCCGTTCCGGTCTCGCCGAACCGAGGCTGGAGAATATCCATGAAGCTCACATTGTCGAAGATTGCTTTGATTACATGCGTTGCGGCGAGCGCGTTCGCCGCGACCAGCGCCAACGCGGCGCCACACCGAACCGATGGTTGCCAGTTCGGCTTCTTCGAAAGCTGTGGCATCGTGTTCGAGCAGCCGAACCCCGGCCGCTCCCGCAGCAGCGTCATTCCCGTCCGCGATACCTCGCCGACCTACATGAAGCAGACCGACCCGCGCTACAGCTCGTCGATGCGCGATGCCGGCGGCGGTGGTGGTGGCGGCGGAGGCGGTGGTGGCGGCGGCGGTGGCCGCTGAGCTCACACCCGACTTTTCAGATGATGTCGCCGGTGCAACCCGGCGGCATCATTGTCGTCTGCGCTGAACGGTGCCGGTTCAGCCGCGATTCTTTTTCTTCTTCGGCTTTTTTCCAGGCGCGCCCTTCGCGGGCCACGGCGTAACCGACGGCTCTGCGTGACCCGGCTTGTTCTTGTGCTTCTTCTTGCCGAAAGACGGAGCATCGTCGAATTTCGGCCCGCGCTCGCCTTGAGGCTTGCTGCGCGGCTTGAACTCACTTTTGTCGCGCGGACGATCGTCGCGACGCTCACGATGATCGCTGTCGCGGCTCTCGCGCCGGGGCGGGTGTGACCGCTCTTCCGCAGGCGCCTGTTGCTGCGGCGCGCCCGCCATCGGCTCAAGGCGGATATTGTCTTCCTTGTCCGGACGCTTGATCTTGACCGCAAAGGACTCCGCGACCCGCTCCGAAATCTCGAACTCGGTCGTGGTGTCCATGATCTTGATGGCGCCGATATCGCCCTTGTCGATGCCGCCGCGACGGCAGATCATCGGCAGCAGCCAGCGCGCTTCCGCATTCTTGCGTCGTCCGATGTTGGCGCGGAACCAGACGCTGGCCTCTCCCATGCCGTGACGCGGCGAGGATTTGCCTGATTTCGATCGCGGCCCCGCAGGGCGATCATCGCCGCGTGAGGTGCGGCCATCGTCGCGCGGCGTGCGAACATTGTCCCGACCGCGATCATCGCGCGGCCGGCCGCTGCGCTCGCCGGGATCGAGGATGTCTTCGGGCGACGGCAGCCGCGCGCGATAAAGCCGCGCCAGCGCCGCGGCGATGTCCTCGGCCGGCCGCTCGGCCAGCAGGGCCTGGGCCAGTACCAGATCGTCCGCCGTCGTCTCCTCGGTGAACAACACGTCCTTCATGCGCTCATGATCGAGCTTGCGGATTTCGTCCGCCTGCGGCGCCGTGCCCCAGTCCGCGTCGACACCTGCGAGATTGAGCAGCAGCTCCGCGCGACGCCGCCGGGCGGGCGGCACCAGCAGGACGCTGGTCCCCTTGCGTCCGGCGCGCCCGGTTCGGCCCGAGCGGTGCTGCATCACCTCGGCATCATTGGGCAGGTCGGCATGAATGACGAGGTCGAGGCTCGGCAGGTCGATGCCGCGGGCGGCAACGTCGGTCGCGACGCAAACGCGCGCGCGGCCGTCACGCAGCGACTGCAACGCCATGGTCCGTTCGTTCTGCGTCAATTCACCCGACAGAGCGACCACGGAAAATCCGCGCTCCAGGAGCGCCGCCTGCAAATGCCTGACGTGATCGCGCGTGCTGCAAAACACCAGCGCGCTCGGCGCCTCGTAGAAGCGCAGCACGTTGACGACCGCATGCTCGGCGTCGGCGGGCGCGATCCGGATGGCGCGGTACTCGATATCGGCATGACCGCCTTCGTCGCCGGCGACTTCGATCCGGAACGCCTGCTGCTGATATTGCTTGGCCAACGCGACGATGCCGCGCGGAAAGGTCGCCGAGAACAGCAGGGTGCGGCGCGTCTCCGGCGTGGTCTCGAGGATGAACTCCATGTCCTCGCGAAAGCCGAGATTGAGCATCTCGTCCGCCTCGTCGAGCACGACCGCTTTCAATTCCGAGATGTCGAGACGGCCGCGGCGCAAGTGGTCGCACAACCGGCCGGGCGTACCGACGACGATGTGAGCGCCCGCGGCAAGCTCGCGCTGCTCGCGGCGCGGATCCATGCCGCCGACGCAGGAGACGACGCGCGTCTCCGCATGCTGGTAGATCCAGGCGAGCTCACGCTGAACCTGCATCGCGAGCTCGCGGGTCGGCGCCACGATCAAGGCGAGCGGAGCGGCCGCCCGCTCGAACCGCTCGGCATCGCCAAGCAGATCCTTGGCCATCGCGAGGCCATAAGCGAGGGTCTTGCCGGAGCCGGTCTGGGCCGAAACCAGGAGGTCACGGCCGGCGGCTTCGTCCGCGAGCACGGCGAGCTGAACGGGGGTCGGCGAATCGTAGTTCCGCTCGGCCAAAGCGCGGGCGAGCGGCGGGGTCAGGGCCGGAAAAGACACGGGATGGAGAACCTTGGTTAATTCAGGCGCGCAAACGGTGAGCCGAGGGGCCTGAGCTGCATGCGCGGCAAACGGCCCGGCCGCACGCTGATTTGATCTGTGCGCTCTTTACGCCAAGTGTCCGGAAATCACCATGCCTATGATGCATGGCTTCGCGCAGAGAACCCCGCTTAGAGGTTGCAGAGGATTTTTACCGCCACCTCGATCGGTCGATGGATACGGTCTTGCCGCACCGGCCATCCGATACCAAATCGTTTCTCACCAGAGAACAATGGGGGAAACATGGCTGACAGCATATCGCTCGCCGACAAGCTCGCGACCTTTGAGGACCTCTGGTCGCCGCGCACCATCACGACCTTCAATGATTGCGACGTGATGGTGGTGAAGGTGAAGGGCGAGTTTACCTGGCACAAGCACGACGACACCGACGATTTCTTTCTGGTCCTGAAGGGCCGTCTGGATATCGAATTGCGGGACCGCACCGTGACGCTCGGTCCGGGTGAGCTCTATGTCGTGCCCAAAGGTGTCGAGCATCGCCCGGTGGCGCGCGAGGAGGTTCATCTCCTGCTCATCGAGCCGACCGGCACACCGAACACCGGCGACAAGGCAACCGCCGCATCGCGCAAGCTCGCATAGAGGCAATTCCCCCGGCGGGTCTAATCCCTGGAGGTCGCCAGCTTGCTGAAACTGCCGACCAGCCTGGCCCTCGCCCGGGCCACCGCGTCCTTCGCCGCGCCGCTCAAGGTGCGGATGGCGCGCCAGGCTTCGGTCGCCTGCAGCCACGCCTTCGCCGCGGCGTATTTTCCGTAGGCCCAGGCAAAGGCGGGAATCCGCATCAGCTTGTCGCGCGTGAGATGAAACAGGCGCTCGACCAGCACCAGCTTGAGCAATTCGCCGACAATGAACGTCACGGCGCCGCTCACGACTTGACCGGTTGCGGCAAGGTAGGCCGCCACCGGCTTGACCGGCTCCAGAATGATCACAGGTACGGAAAACAGGGCGAGCGACGGATAAGGCGGGAGCCTCCTGATCCAGACGCGCAATCGCCTGAATTCGAAATGCCGTCCGATCCAGCGCGCTATTGGCCGCGCCACGGCCATGAAGACCGCGTCCACCACGAAGTAGATGGCAGCCAGCACGTAAGTGACGGGTTTCAGGATTCGCTTCACGATCGCTCTCCTGGGAACTGAAAGCCGCAACCTCGACCTAAGTTTCACCGCGGCGTGAATAACTCGAGGATTTCCGGTGGAACTTTTGAGGCGACGGGCACCGTGACTGGACTAGGCTGTGTACTCATTAAGCAGCTGTGCTGCGCTCCGGGGTCTCGGCGTCAAAATGCGCGGTCGCAACCACAACCGGCCGCGGCGGTTCGGCTTTTTGCGCCACGGTATCCTTGCACCCGGCCAGCGCAGCGGCCATCAAGGCCAGCGAGGGGCGTCTCCCCTGCTAATCGCTATCAGCTTGCGCGGGATTGCGCGCCGTGACGATCCACGTCGCGCCGTCGATCATCACCGACCGCTCGCCGGGGCAGTCCGCGAAGGCGGCACGAACCACGGCCGAGGCGCGGGCGCGGATGTCGTCGGGCTGATCAAGAAGCGCGCGCGACAGCGGGCCGACCTCGAACGTCATCTTCACCGCGTCGTCGATCGCCGCGTCCCGCGTCGCGCCCTCGCCAAACGGGACGGAAGCATCGAAGGGCGCGATAGCGATATCGTTGAAGCCGGCCCCCGTCAGGATGCGCGCCACCCGCCCCCGGTCGCCGAACGAGAACGGGCCGGGCGTTTCGGGATCGGG
This sequence comes from Bradyrhizobium sp. 23AC, assembly GCF_054863025.1. Classification (NCBI taxonomy): domain Bacteria; kingdom Pseudomonadati; phylum Pseudomonadota; class Alphaproteobacteria; order Hyphomicrobiales; family Nitrobacteraceae; genus Bradyrhizobium; species Bradyrhizobium sp. 23AC. The sequence goes on along the minus strand of NZ_JAVAYN010000005.1, from coordinate 87,399 downwards.
CGGCGCGGTCGCCGGGACGATGCCCTTAATCGCGCCCATCGGCAGGCGCATCCAATCGTTCTCGGCCGCGCCACGCCAGCAGACGAAAGCGAGCCGCCCGCCCGGCCTGAGCGCGCGGCGCATATGGGCGAACGCGCCTGTCGGATCGTCGAAGAACATCACCCCGAAACGCGAGAACAGGATGTCGAACGCCCCCTCGGGCAGCTCCGCGCTGCTGGCGTCGGCGACGCGGAACAGGGTTGGCGTATCCTGTGGCGCGAGCGCGCGCGCTCGGGCGATCAGCGGTTCGGATATGTCCACGCCCAGCACTTGGCCCCCCGCGCCGACGCGGGCGGCCAGAGCCAGACTCGACGCGCCCGCGCCGCAGCCGACGTCCAGCACGCGCTCGCCCTTCGCGGGCGCGGCGGCTTCGATCGCGGCCTGACCGAACACGGCCGCTATGGCGTCGAGCCGGGCCTGGTGGGCGACCCAGCGCTCCCCGCTTTGGTCATTCCAGCCGGCGGCTCGATCGGCATTGTGCTGTGCCATGACATATCCTTGTTCTCTAAACTGTCCGATGCCAAAGCGCGCATCGTCTCCAGCGAGCAGCGAGGGCGAACGGGATGAAGCGATCCATTCTCCGCTGATCCTTGAGAGGAACGACCAGATCCGGATCGAAGCTCCGCGTACATCGTCAGCCTTCAGAGCCCCCGCTTGTTCGATGAGCTCCGCACGCCAGCGCTCCTGCAGTTAACCGTCCACTATTCTTTTCAAAGTGGCCCTTTGCATTGATCGCGGCGTCAGACGATTTGAAAAGGCTGCCATCTTGTTCGCGAGGCCCGGGATCACCATGGCCTTTCCTTCCATAAGCGCCCGAACGCCGCTCGCGGCGACCGGACGCGGCTTCATGGTGAGGAGGCGCAGCAAGGCCGTTGTGGCTGCGCCGGCTGCCGCATCGAAGCCCGTCGCGGTGTGCCCCGGGCAGAGAGTGGTAACAACCACACCATGCAAGCGGAGTTCGTCGTGCAGGGCCTCGCCAAGGGCGAGTACATATGCCTTGGTCGCCGCATAGGCCGCGTAGCTGGGAACGGCTTGGAAGGCCATGAGACTGGCGACGAGAAGGATATGTCCAGAGCGCCGCGCGGCCATGTCACGGCCGAACAGGTAGGTCAGCTCTGTGAGCGTCGTGATGTTGAGCTGGATCATGTCTGTCGTGCGCTCGATCGGCGTGTCCAACAAAGCGCCGTGCAAGCCGTATCCGGCATTGTTCAGCAAGATGTCGATCGTCACCGACCTCGCATCGAGACTGCTTTTCAAGTGGCTGGCGGCGCCCGGCGCGGCAAGATCGATCGCCTCGACCAGCACGTCCACCCCGTATTTGCGGCGGAGATCGGCGGCAAGCTTTTCCATCGACTCCCGCCTTCGGGCCGCCAATACGAGATTGACTTTCTGCGCAGCCAGGAGATCTGCGAAGTCGAGGCCGAGGCCACTCGACGCCCCGGTGATCAGAGCCCATTTTCCGGCGAAGCTGTTCATTGGTTCTTTCGACATCGTTCTCTTCCTCAACTCCAATTCGATGGCACGCGGCAATCGGAGAAGGGAATCTGCGCTCTCAAACCACCATCGACTGCTGGGCGAAGATACCCGCCATCGCGCCCTGCGATGATGCCTGGGTGACCGAGGGCAAGAAGGGCGTGGTGAGGTCGCCGGCGGCGTAGATGCCAGGCGTGCTGGTTTGACGGCGTTCGTCGACCTTGAGGACGATGCCGGCGGGCGTAGCCACGGTGGCAAGGCCCAGTGCTTCATGCAGGCTTGCGGACGGCTTGTTGCGCGGATTGGCGAACAGGATGTCGACCGCGACATTGCGGCCGGTATCGAGATTGACGGTGGCGATATGGCCCTGGTGATGGGCGATCTCGACGATCCGGCCATCGACGAGAGGTATGTTGCGGCGCGCCAGATCGGCCTGGATATCGGGCGGAATGTCGTGACCATCGGCGAAGAGCGTCAACTTGTCAGTCCAATCGTGGAACAGCCTGACCTGATTGTGCGACTGCGGGCTGGACCAGACGAGGCCCCAATGCTGGCCGGCGACTTCAAAGCCGTCGCAATAGGGGCATGGCACGATGGACGTGCCCCAGCTTTCGGCGTAGCCGGGAACATCAGGCATCTGGTCGGCGACGCCATAGCTCAGGATCAGACGACGCGCCGCAAGGCTTTCACCATCGCCAGTAAGGACAGAGAAATTGTCGATGGCGCCGGAGACGCTGTCGGCCCGGGCACTGACAAGCTTGATCGCGGGATAACGCGCCAACTGCCGCCGCGCCTCCGCCAGGATGTCCAGCGGCGGCTTGTGATCGTGGCCGAGCAGTCCATGCGAGTGGCCGGCGAAGCGGTTGCGTGGCAGACCGGTATCGAGAACGGTGACCTTGCGGCGGGCGCGGCCGAGCTGCAAGGCGCCGGCGAGACCAGCAAAGCTGCCGCCGATGATGATGACGTCATCCATGGTGATGGGCTCCGTGTTGTGGATGGAGGGAGACGAGTTGGGCTTGGCGGTGGCCTGAGCGCGGGCGAGGCCGATGGCGGAAAGCGCGGCCAACTTCAGCAGGGCTCGTCGTTGCATCGAAGGAGTCACCCTACCCCCTGGCTTGCACATTTCAGATACTTCATGGTATCGTAATTCAAGAATTAGGATACTGTCAAGTACTGGAATTGCCGTGACCGAAAACAGCCAGGGCCGGCGCGGCCGGCCCGCGAACGAGGCGCTTGGCCAAACCATCATCGACGCCGCGCGCGAGCTCTTTGTGGAGTTGGGTTTTCAAGCGACGACAATGGACAAGGTCGCCCAGCGAGCGAAGATATCCAAGCTCAGCATCTACAGGCACTTCGAGAACAAGGAGGCGCTGTTCGGCGCGGCCATGGCGGCCGGCTGCCATCAGTTGTTTGCACCACAGGCCCTTCTTGAAGGCGTCGACGGTTCGGTCGAAGATCAGCTCGTGGCGGTGGGATCATCACTGCTTCGCACGCTGTTGAGATCAGACGTCCGCAGCCTCGAAGCCATGGTCATGGCCGACAAGACGAGTCAAAACGCGTTAAGCAAGCTCCATTTCGAAGCCGGCCCCGCCCATGTCATCGCCGAAATCGAGGCCCTGTTGCGTCAGTTGCACGCGAAGGCGGTTCTGAACGTGCCCGATCCTCTCCGGTCCGCCCGCTTGTTCGCCGCGCTTTTCAAAGGATCCGATCTCCTGATGATCGCACGCTTCGATCAGGCGAAAGCAGAGGACGACAACGAAATCGAATCCTATTGCCGATCGGCCGTCGCCATGTTCATCGCCGCGCACCGTGACAACGACCAAGTGGGCGGAGATCTGCCTGCCTCAAGGTCAAAAAACAAAATTTGAATCGTGCGTGACCTAGGCTGTAGACTCGTAAGCGCGAAGCCAAAGCCGCATTGAGGCGAGCTGAACCATAGCGAGGAAGTTGGCGGCAAGCTTGTCGTATCGTGTGGCGACGCGACGGAAGTGCTTCAGTTTGGAGAAGAAGCGTTCGACCTGGTTGCGCTCGCGGTAGAGGCGTTTGCTGAAGCGAGGCTTTCTAGCGTCGGTTACTCTTCGGCGGAATGTTGGGTGTGGCACCTTGCTGCTTGATCAGTTCACGGATGCGGTCGGCATCATAGGCTTTGTCAGCCAGCACGATGGTACGCGGTCCAAGATGGTCTAGCAACCGGTCGGCGATCTGCCCGTCATGTGTCTGGCCAGCGGTTAGACAGAGCCGGATCGGGAGTCCTTGTGCGTCAACGACGACGTGTATCTTTGTCGTGAGCCCGCCGCGCGATCGACCGAGGTAATGATCTGCCCCCTTTTTTTGCCGTCGCAGCCTGTTGGTGGGCGCGAACGGAGGTGCCGTCGATCATCTGAATCTCACCGTCGTGCGCAGCCGAGATACTCTCCATCAGCCGGCCACACACGCCGGCCTTCCGCCAGCGCACGAAGCGGTTGTAACAGGTGGTTCGCGGGCCATAGCGCTCGGGAAGGTCGCGCCAAGGCGCACCAGATCGCAGCATCCAGAAGATGCCGTTCAGCACGCGTCGATCATCGACACGGGGCACACCTCTTGGCTTGTTGGGTAGCAGCGGCTCGATCACGCGGCATTCAATGTCTGTCAGGTCATATCGGCTCATGGTGGGCCCTGAATCAGAATCATATGCGATGTGAAGGCAGCCAGTCGGTAAATGACCCCCTTCTTTGCCATTAGAGGCACTCGGACACGTTTTCGAAAGCTGCCGGTCAATTCATCGCGCTAGAACGACTATCTTGGTGTTAGGAAGGCGATGTGCGGCAATCGAGCTAATGGCATTACGGCTCACCTACTGCGGCTGCTCTCCATGATAGCGATCGAGGTCACATAAGTTTCGTAGACAGGAATTCTATGAAGCGCTGGGTCTTGGCCGGAATAAGTCGCGTTTCGGTGACGGCATAGATGCTGACCGCCGACCCCTGCCAGTCGGATAGGATGCGTCGGAGGCGGCCTGAGGCCAAGTCTTCGGCGACGATCTTCTCGGGAAGCAGGCCGATGCCCTGGTGGTTGACCGCGAGCGCGCTGATCATCCCGACGCTGTTGAGCGTGAAGCGGCCATTTACGGCGACATCGACAGTCTCGGTGCCCCGGTGCAGGGTCCAGCTCACGCTTCGCGGCATGCAGATGCATTCATGCTCCGCGAGGTCCGCCGGTGTGGCGGGCTCGCCTGACGCTTCGATATAGCTAGGGGACGCATAGAGGTAGCGCGAATGCCTCCCGATCAGGCGAGCGATCAGACCGGAATCTTCCAGTTTGCCGATGCGGATCGCCACATCGAACGGCTCCGCCACCAGATCGACGCGGCGCGGGGTCAGGTCGAACTCGAACGTGATGCCCGGATAGTGCCGCGCGAAATCGGCGATGATCGGCGTGAGGTAAAGAGTGGCGAGATCGACCGGCAGCGAAACGCGGAGGACGCCGCTCGGCTGCTCCAGCATCGCGCCGAGTTGCTCGTGCGCCAGCCGGGCTTCATCAACGATCCGCTTGCTTCGTGCATAGTATAGCTGGCCCGCCTCCGTGAGCTCGATTTTGCGCGTCGTGCGATGCAGGAGCCTCAGACCGATCGCCTTCTCCAACTCACTGATCCGGCGTGACAGCGTGGAGTTGGGAATGCCCGCAGCCTCCGCAGCCTTACGGAAACTCTTGGCTCTCGCGACCTCCACGAAGAGCGCCATGTCATTCAGATGGCTCATACGATTGTCCCATTAATGGAATACTGATTTCAAATATACCTAATTTATCCCGAAATCAGAATAGTGGATAGTGGTTCAAACGAATGGAGAACCCAAATGAACCCACTATTCACCCCGGTCCATGTCGGCCGCTACACGCTTTCCAGCCGTCTCGTCATGGCGCCGATGACCCGCAGCCGTGCCACATTCGATGGTACGCCCGGCGAACTGGCCATCGAATATTATGAACAGCGCGCCAGCCTTGGCTTGATCGTCACCGAAGGGACCCAGCCCTCCGATGACGGCCAGGGCTACCTGATGACGCCGGGCATCTACACGGCCGCGCACATCGCCGGCTGGCGGAAGATCACGTCCGCCGTCCACGATAAAGGCGGCAAAATCTTCATCCAGCTTATGCATGCCGGCCGCATGAACCACCCTGACAACACGCCGCATCATCGCCAGGGCGTCGCACCGTCGGCGATCGCGCCGGGGACGGGCATGTTCACAATGACGGGGATGAAGGACATCCCCACGCCGCGCGCGTTAACGACCGATGAGGTGCGGCAGACCATCAGCGATTTCCGCAATGCGGCGCGCTCTGCGATCGAGGCGGGTGCTGACGGCATCGAGATCCACGGTGCGAACGCATATCTCGTCCAGCAGTTTTTCGCCCCGAGCGCCAACACGCGCACGGACGAGTATGGCGGTTCCATCGAGAACCGCGCTCGCTTTGCCATCGAAGTGGCTTCAGCGATTGCTAAGGAAATCGGTGCGGATCGCACCGCGATCCGTCTGTCTCCCGGTACGAAGATATGGGGCATCGATGAAGGCGCGGAAGCGCCGGATCTCTATCGCTACCTCGTTGCCGAACTCGACAAGCTCGGGCTTGCGTATCTGCACATCATGCACCAGGGCAATGAGACGCTGCTCGCTGACATCCGCCAGCTCTGGCACCAATCATTGATCCTCAACCGTCCAGGTCGTCAGCGTGACCAGATCGGCGCCGACGTCGCGTCAGGGCTGGCCGATCTGGAAGCCTATGGTCAGTTGGTGCTGGCGAATCCTGACTTGGTCGCGCGATTGAAGACCAGTGCTGCGATGAACAAGGCAGACCCCAAAACCTACTATGGTGGCGGAGCAGAGGGCTATACCAACTACCCTGTCCTGAACCTGTGACAGGAGATTAGATATGGCTCAATCACAGCAACCACCAACCTCAGCAGTTAATATAGCTTCTGGAGAGGCCGCGAAATCAGACAGTCCGGCGAGAAAGAAAGTCTTGGTCGTCGGCGCGACAGGATTCCTAGGTGCAAAGATCCTGCGCAACCTGGCGCTCGACGAGAGCGCGGCCGTCGTCGCTATGTCGCGTAAAGCTGCCTCCCCAGCCGGAGACGCTGGCGTCGAATGGGTACGCGGCGACATGATGGACCCTGCGTCGCTCGACCGTGCCTTGCAAGGCGTCGACGTCGTCGTCAGCTCGGCAAACAGCTACATGAAGGGCAGCCTCGACACCGACTTCCAGGGCAACAAGAACCTCATCGAGGCAGCAGCACGGGCAAAGGTGAGCAGATTTGTCTTTCTCAGCATCGTGAGCTGTGAGGCTGCCTCGGCAGTTCCTCACTTCCACGCCAAGAAGGTGGCTGAGGATTTGATCAAGAAGTCCGGTGTCCCCTATGTTTTTATCCGCGCACCCTCATTTCTCGACCAAAGCACGGACTATATCGCAAAGGCCGTAAAAGCTGGCAAATTCCAGGGCATCGGCGACAAGACCACCAGGTGGTCCTATGTGCTGACGGATGACCTTGCCTCCTATCTTGCGAAGGCGGCAACGTATCAAGGTACCGAAATCGTCAACCAGACGATCGATGTCGCCTGGAGTGACGGTCCGAAGAACCTGCAGGAGCTGGCCGACATTATCTCCGATGTCATCAAGAAGCGTCTGAAGATCCAGATCATTCCCTGGTGGATCGTTCGGGCAGCGGCGCGGCCGGTCAAACTGTTTTCCGAGCTCGAGTACGATCTGATCCAGATGTTCCTGTTCTTCAGGACGGGGCTTTACATCTCGAACATCTCCAAGCACGAGCGTTTCTTCGGACCCGCTCCGACATCCCACGACGTGATCACGCGGTGGGCACGAAATCAGCAGCTCATTCCGTAAGACCTAGGGATGGCATTTCAACAATGGCGAGACGATGCGCCAGTATACGAGAAAAATGGCACGCGGTAGCGGGGTCGCCCCACGCCGCCGTCTCTCTAAAAGGAGATTGGCATGATCCATTCTGCAACGCCCGAGAGGGACAATAGTACTGAGCCGCTGTTCAAAGGTCGGGCTCTGCGTCTGCACGCCTATGGCGGCACTGACAGCTTGAAAGTCGATATGGTTCATGCCCTCGAGCCGGGGCCGGATCAGGTCTTGGTCCAGGTCAAAGCCGCTGGCATCAACGGAATCGATTGGAAAGTCCGTGAAGGCTATCTGCGCGAAAGGTTCAATTTGGTGTTGCCCGACACCCTTGGCATCGAAATGTCGGGCGTCGTGCTTAAAGTGGGATCGAATGTCAAAGACGTGAGCGCGGGAGAAAGGGTCATGGCTGCGCTCGGTGGTCTCGGCGCCTATGCCGACCATTTGGTGATAAACGCTGAAAAGCTCGTCGAGACACCTGCAAACTTATCAGACATTGATGCGGCAGCGCTTCCAGTGGCGGCGATGACGGCATGGCAAGTCCTCCAGGTCGCCGAATTCGACCTTCGGGGGAAACGGGTGCTCATCCACGGCGCGGCTGGTGGCGTAGGCAGCTTCGCTGTTCAATTCGCCAAGGCAGCAGGCGCGACCGTTTATGCCACAGCCTCGACAAAGAGCGTGGCCCATGTTCATGCCCTCGGTGCTGACGAGGTGATCGATTACCAAAAGCAGACGTTTGAGCTTGTTGCGAGTAACATCGACCTCGTTGTCGATCTCGTCGGCGGTCCGGTCGTGGACAAGTCGTGGGCTACCCTGTCGCACAATGGTATCTTGGTGAGCATCGCTGCAACCGACGTGGCTGCCCGGGCACCGGAAGGCCGCCGGGGCGTTTGGTTCTCGGTCAAGCCTGACACGGCTCGGTTGGCCACCATCGCCCAACAAGTCGCCGATGGCTCCCTACGATCAGTGATCGCTGAAGTCGTTGCCTTCGAGGATCTGGCCAAGGCCATCGAGCGCAACCGTACCGGCCATGCGCCCGGAAAGACCGTTGCAGACTTCACCCGCTGATTTTTTGGCACACCGGTATTTCCTGCGGCGAGGCAGGCATCCTGGCCGCCGTGTTACCGTTCCTACATCTCGGCCTCCCGGGTTTATGGGTTCACAGCCTAGTCGGCCAGCAGGTCAAGGCAGGCAGCCGATCATGAAAATTGACGAGTCGGCCGCACGGTCCGACTAACGTCCGCTTTGGGTCATTTTCGACGGACTCAACGAGGGCTGTCGGTTAGCTGAAGCTTTGCCCAGAGAGCGCCGAGCCAGGCCAGAAGCGTTGCGCTTGGACCGCCCCCCATGATTCAAACTCCCAAACTGGGGGGACGAATCATGCGCTACGAACTCGCCGACTATGAATGGCTTGCCATCAAGCCGATGCTGCCAAACAAGCCTCGTGGCGTTCCTCGGGTAAACGACCGACGTGTTTTAAACGGCATCTTCTGGGTCCTGCGATCCGGGGCACCTTGGCGCGATCTGCCGGATCATTTTGGCCTTACACGACCTGCTATAACCGTTTCGTCCGTTGGCGGCGGGCTGGTGTCTGGGGCCGCATCATAGACGCACTTGCCACTGCTCATGATGCCGCTGTCCAGATGATCGACACATCTATTGTCCGCGTGCACCAGCATGGAGCCTGCGTTACGAGAAACCAGCGCCAATCGATGGGACGGTCACGCGGCGGCTTGACGAGCAAAATTCATGCGGTGGTCGATAGCAATGGTCTGCCGGTACGGCTGGCGCTGAGCCCCGGTGAGGCGCACGACGTTCGACTAGCCGGAAAACTGCTGTCTCGTCTGAAATCCGGGGCAATGTTACTCGCCGACCGTGGCTATGACGCCGACTGGATCAGAGGACTTGCGATGAAGAAGGGCGCGTGGGCCAACATCCCGCCAAAGAGCAATCGCAGCGATCCGATCTGCTTCAGCCCGTATCTCTATCGCGCTCGCAACCAGGTCGAGCGGTCAACAGGATCAAACAGTGCCGTCGCGTGGCAACTCGCTATGACAAGCTGGCAGCGAACTATCTTGCTTTCGTTCAGCTCGCCTCGATCAGGCTATGGCTTCGCGTTAATGAGTCCACGTCCTAGATCTCGGCATAGATCTCCAAGAGATTGCCGTCGGGATCGCGGAAGAACAGCGTGCGATGCCCGAACGACTGGTTGGTCGGCGGCGATACCAGCGCAACGCCCTGCCGAACGAGTTCGTCGGCGCATGCATCGACCTCGGCCGCAGAAACCTTGAACGCCAGTTGCAGCGAGGCACTGCCCGGCGGCGTCGGCGCATCGGCGGCGGTCCGGCTCGGCCGCGCCAGCGCCAGCGTGTTGCCGCCCAGGCCGTACTCGATCCAATTCAGCGACAGCTCGCGCCGAAGCGGAAAGGCAAGGACATCCTCATAGAAGCGGCGCATCGCCGCCATGTCGCGCACGAAGATGACGGTGTAGTCGATCCCGCGGATGGCGTTGAAGGGGGAGCGTGGGTGTTGGCGTGGGTCGGGTGTTTGCTCGTTTGTCATCGTGGCCTTTATTCCAAATTCCGGCTCGTAGCCCGCATGAAGCAAAGCGAAATGCGGGGCCAGTGTCCCCGGATTGCGCTGCGCTCCATCCGGGCTACAAGCTCGCAAAACTATCGCAGCAAACCGCCACAGTAGCGCAGCTCATACAACTGCGTGCCATCCTGCCGCGCAATTGTCTCGACGCCATGGAAACGATCGAGCGCGCCTTCGACCTCGTTGCGGTAGACCATCCCCGCTTGTTCGAACCGGCGCGGTCCGCGGTATGGCTGCTCGACGCTCACACCCAGCAGCGCGTGACGCAGGAATTTGTAGATCGCGAGGAAAGTCTCCCGATCCCTGATCTCCGCACCGGCGCCACCACCGTAGCTCATCGACCAGATGACGCGGTCGTCCTTCGACACCGTCTCCTGCCCGACGAAGAATCCCATCCCGAAATAGATATCGCGATAGGCAAAAGGCGGCGCGCGATGCTCGAGCTGTTTCGAGCCGGCGAGCAGCGGCGCGGCCACCGTCGCGTCGTCGTCGAGGCCGGCATAGGTGCGCCGTTTGGCCTCGACCAGGAACGCCGCGAGATCGTGCGGGATCGATGGCATCTTCTAGTCCACCAGTTCCGGCCACGGAACGATGGTCGACTTCACCGTCTTCATCGCCATGGCGTCCTTCACCGCCTGCGCGACGCCTTCTTCCGTAAATGGATAGATCGTCTGCATCTTCAGCCAGGGATATTTGCCCGCCGTGCGATAAAGCATGTCGACGCCGAGCGGCAGGTCGTTGCCGGTGAAGCCCCAGGATCCCAGCACGTTGAGGTCCTTGGTGCAGATGCGGTGCCAGGAGGTCTCGATCGAGCCGGCATCGGTGAACTGGCCCATCTCGACATAGGTGCCGCCGTCGCGCAGCATCTCGATGCCTTCGGGGCCGGCGGTCGGATGGCCCGAACAGTCCATCACCAGATCGGCGCCGAAGCCGCCGACGATCTCGCGCACACGGGCGATGCGCTCCTGCGGCGATTTGATCTCCTCGATGTTCACAGTCGCCTCCGCGCCGAACTCGCGCGCCAGCTTGAGCCGCGGCTCCTCCGGCGCACCGACGCAGATGACGCGCCCTGCCCCCATCTCCTTTGCAGCCGCGACCGCCAGAATGCCGATCGGGCCCGATCCCTGGATCACCACCGTGTCGCCCCAAGAAAAACCACCGGCGCGGCTGGCGCGGTTGAAGGCGCGGATGCAGGAGGTCAGCGGCTCGGACAGCGCCCCTAACCGCAGCGACATGTCGTCGGGCAGCTTGTAGATCTTGGTGCCCGGCAGCATCTCGAGATCGACATAGACATATTCGGCCCAGCCGCCCCACATGTGCGGCGCCTTGTCGAAGCCGAGATAGCGGCCGTAATAAACCGGCGTCAGGCATTTGTTTGCGGTTTGCGGATAATGGATGCAGTAATAGCAGCGGCCGCAGGGCATCAGTGGCGGGATCATCACCTTTGATCCGACCTTGAGCGGCTTGCTCATGAAGTCCTCGGTGAACTCCTCGCCGCACTCGACGATGATTCCACCGAGCTCGTGCCCGAGCGTGAACGGCCAGGGCAGCGGCTTCGGCCAATGCCCCTTGAGGATATGCAGATCGGTGCCGCAGACCCCGCATGCGCCCACCTTGATCAGCGCGGCCTTGCGGCCGACCTTCGGCCACGGCACGGTGCGGATGACTGGCTCTAAGCCCGGCCCTGCATGGGTGCAGACGCGAATGGATTCCATGGATATTTCCTCGATGCCCGTCTGTTATGATTGATGGGCGCGGGCTGAGATGAAGCGTATGTGAGATGTGCGCGCGTGCCAAGATGCAGGAATTCGTAGCCCTCATGAGCGAAGTGACATGCGGGATCAGCGGCCCCGGATATCGCTGCGCTCATCCGGGCTACGGGGCTGCTACCAGCTCAGCTTTCATCCTGAGAGCTTGTGGTGGCAGTGCATGGCTGACCTAAGCACATCCAATTGTCTTGAGCCCTCACCCTCGACCGTGTAAGGCCGCAAGCATCCCACCCAGGTGCCCCCTTGAACCCCCTCCCCCAAAATCCCGTGGCTGCGTCCGGCTCGTTCGCGGCGATGAAGTCGGTGCCGTATCGGCTGCAGTTCATTGCCTACGTGCTGGCGATGATGGCTGACAACATCGAGCATGTGATCAGCTATTGGGTGGTGTTCCAGAAATTCCATTCGCCGGCGCTAGCGGGCTTTGCCGTGCTGTCACACTGGCTGCCGTTCCTGCTGTTCTCGGTCGCCGTCGGCGGGCTTGCCGACCGGTTCGATCCGCGCCGCATCATCCAGTGCGGCATGCTGCTGTTCATCGTGGCATCGAGCGGATGGGGCTTCTTCTTCATCACCGACACGATCCAGATGTGGTACGCGATGCTGCTGCTGGTGATCCATGGCTGCGCCGGCGTGCTGTGGCAGACGCCGAACCAGCTGCTGCTCTACGACCTCGTCGGCCCCGCCGACCTGCCGAGCGCGGTGCGGCTGAACGCGATGGCGCGCTATCTCGGCATCCTGGTCGGGCCTGCCGTCGGCGGAATCATCATGCTGACGCTCGGCACCTCGCACGGCATCATCTTCAACACGCTGTTCTATCTGCCGATGCTACTCTGGCTCTTCTGGGCGCCGGTACGCGACAACAGCGTGGCGGTGCGGCGCTTTGCCGTGCGCGGCCTTGCCGACATCGTGCTGACCATCCGCGCCATCGGCACCCAGCCGACCCTGACGGCGATGACCTGGCTTGCCGGCCTCACCTCCTTCATGATCGGCAATGCCTACCACGCCCAGATGCCGGGCTTTGCCGGCGATCTCGGCCATGGCGATCCCGGCGTCTCCTACAGCGTGCTGCTCGCGGCCGATGCGGCCGGCGCGGTGCTCGCCGCTATCGCGCTGGAATCCTGGGGACGGCTCAAGGGCACGCCGCGCACCGCGATCATGCTCGCGATGCTCTGGAGCGTGGCGCTGCTCGGCTTCGCCACCGTGCGGATCTATCCGGTTGCGATCGTGCTGCTGTTCTGCGCCGGCTTCTTCGAGCTGTCGTTCAACACCATGGCGCAGGCCCTGGTGCAGGTGAATGCCCCCCACGACATTCGCGGCCGCGTCGTCGGTCTTTATAATATGGCGGGGCTCGGGATGCGGGCGTTCAGCGGCATCACCGTCGGGCTGTTTGGCGCGGCCATCGGTATTCACTGGTCGCTCGGGCTGTCCGCCGCGGTGCTGCTGGCGCTGCTGCTCCTGCTGCAGCGGCGGGCGACGAGGCCGGGTTGAGCCCCCTCCCGGTGTGGCTTTTCGAACGCATTGTGTCTGTCCGTTACCGCCGCGCCCGATCCTAACGCGGCATTAACCCTATGCACCTTAGGGTCGTCCCGGACTCCGCCCGGGCGGGGGGTCGGGTGTTGAAAATGGCGTTGGCGAACAAAAAATTTCTTCCTGCCGCCGAAGAGCGTCGGCGTTTTCAGCGGGTGAAGGTGCACCTGCTCGGCCGCTACATGCTGCCGGACCGCCGCGAATTCCCCTGCCAGGTGATCAACATGTCGCCGGGCGGCCTCGCGCTGCTCGCCCCCGGTATCGGCAATGTCGGCGACCGCGTCGTCGCCTATCTCGACCATATCGGCCGCGTCGAGGGCAAGATCACCCGCATCATCGACAATGGCTTCGCCATGACGATCGGGGCGACGCCCCGGAAGCGCGACAAGCTCGCGGCGCAGCTGACCTGGCTCGCCAACCGCGACATCCTCAATCTGCCGGAGGACCGCCGCCACGACCGTATCGTGCCGCGCAACCCGATCGCGGTGCTGACGCTCGAGGACGGCACCAAGATGACCTGCCGCATCATCGACCTCTCCTTGTCCGGTGCGGCTATTGCCGCGGAGAACCGGCCGCCGCTGAAATCGACGGTCATGCTCGGCCGGGTGCAGGGCCGCGTGGTCCGAAACCTCGAAGACGGCTTCGCGCTGGAGTTCGTCCACGCGCAGCCGATCGAGACACTCGAAGAGAGCGTTACCGCGCGGTAAAGCGCAAGGACGCCAAAACCCCTGTATTTCCAGCCCTGAAGGCGGCCTCCGCAATGCGGACGCCGCCTTTTTCGCGCGTGATCATGGGCCTCGCGCCGGTTAACGGGCGGCCCGTTTGCACGTTGAAATGGCGGTTCCGCCAGCGTTCCCACGTTAATCGATAAAACTTGAATCAATTGCAGTTGTTTCAAATTTTATGAGAATTCGATTCAAGTATAGATCGAATTCGCCGCGCCTTTTACTTGTATTCGTCTCGACTTGACTTGGTTGACTTAGCGGCAACTCAAAAGCTCCATGCGAAATGTGGTCCCAACAAGAAACGGGGGCCGCAATGTTTGACTTCAAGGGACAGGGGAAAGGGCTGGCGCTGGCTGCCATGCTCTTCGGGATCAGCGCGGCAGCGCAGGCCGGCGAGAGCCGTCTGCTCTACGCAAGCCTCGGTGACACCACGCGTGCGCCGATCGGCTGGGTCGAGTTCTGCGCGGACAATACCGCTCAGTGCCAGGGCGCGCCGGCACAGCCGCGCGACATCGTGATGTCGCAGGCTGCATGGCGCGACCTCGTCAAGGTCAATCGCTGGGTCAACGAGACCGTCAAGCCTTTGACCGACCAGGAGCACTGGGGCGTGATCGAGAAATGGTCGCTGCCGACCGACGGTTACGGCGACTGCGAAGACTACGTGTTGTTGAAGCGCAAGATGCTGATCGATGCCGGCTGGCCGCGCCAGGCCCTGCTGATCACCGTCGTGCGCGACAAGAAGGGCGAAGGACACGCGGTGCTGACGGTGAAGACCGACAAGGGCGAGTTCGTTCTCGACAATCAGAACGAGAACGTCGTTGCCTGGACGGAAACCGGCTACCGCTTCGTCAAGCGCCAGTCGCAGAGCGATCCCAACGTCTGGGTCTCGCTGGGCGATACCAAGCCGGCGGTCTCCACCGCCAGCGCCAGAGATTAAGAACGAGACAAGGAGTTACGCGACCCGGTCACATCCCCACCCCTCCCCGTCCCAGACCGGTTCGCGCGCGGCCAGCCATCCCCCAATGGCTGGCCGCAACTTTTTGGCGATGCGTGATCAGTCCTGTGAGGACCAAGGCACGCGCGCGGCGGTGAAATCGCGCCACGTGCCTTGCAAGGCGGGCTTGACGCCGATCGATGCACGCGCCTGCCAGCCGGCGATCGCGGCGGCGGCGATGGCGCTGTCGGGCTCGGCTCCGAGCCCGTCGAGCAGCGAAGCCGTGACCGCCATGTCGTTGTAGGCGCCGAGCTCCTCCTGCAAACCGGCGAGCCTGCGGGCAAATTTCCTCGCGGGCCTGCGATCGGCAAATAGCGGCAGCAGGAACTCGCTGAGGTAGCGCAGCCGCTTGGTCGCGAGCCGCACCCGGTGCAGCTCCTCCATCGTGAGCGACCTGAAGCGGCGGCCGCGCTTGAGCACCTTGGCGTACTGTTCCGACAGAATGCGCTGGGCGAAATTGACGGCGGGCTCGGCGAGCCGGCCGAGATCTTCGGCGGCGACGTCGTTGCGCCAGCCTCGTGTCTCGATCCAGTTGCCGAGGCCGATCAGGAACATGGCACAGCGGCGATCGTCGAGCGCCTGATGGGCCTTGCGGTAGGCGTCGGACTGGCGCCCGGCCGCAGCCCGGCCGAGCGCATCGAAGCCGGCGATTGAAGGGCAAGCCTTCGCGATCGTCGGCAGGGTCTCGCGCTGAAACACATCCCAGTCGCGCGCGGCGGACAGGTCTTGCGCCAGCCAGCGCGCCTCCGAGCGCAGTGCGTCGAGATTGCTGAGCGCGCCGACCGAGCGCATCAGGTCGAGTGCCGATCGAATCCGGCGCAGCGAGACGCGCAGCTGATGCACGCCTTCCGGATTGCGCCCGTCCTCGGCCGCCGGCAGCGACTGAAGCAGATGGAGGAAGCACGAGCGCAGGATCGTCGCGAAGGCTTCGTCGAGCGTCACCGAAGGATCGAGGCGAAGTTTTCGCGGGCGTCGTGCCGAGGGCGCCGCGCCCGCGGCAAGATCGAAGCCACGCGCCGACTTGCTGCGGATGGACGGCTTCACCGCGCCGTGCTCGGCAAGCCGCAACGCGACCTCGTAGATCGTGCTCGCGCTGCCGCTCTTGAGCTCCAGCTCGATCTCGCTCACCGGCAGCGATCGATCATTTGCCGTCAGCACGCCATGGTCGAAGGCGATCTCGACGGTGCCGGACGGCAGGTCGATCATCCGCGCGTGACGATGGACGTCGGCAGTGAAGACGGCTTCGAGCGGCTGCGCTCCGAGATGGCTGCGAAGCTTCTCCGGAATGAACGGCATCGCCAGAGCGAGATCGGGCGCAAGCGAGGCCACGCCCGCCTCCCACTCGCCGCGGCGCAGCGGATCGTCCGCCAATTCGGTCTTCACGGTCTGCACGAAGCGCGCGCCGCTCTGGCGAACGCGCAGGCTGAGGCCGTTGCGCCGAAGCATTCGCTCGGGCGTGTCATAATAGACGGATTTGAGGTGTTTTCGCGAGCCCTTGTTGCGCGCATTCGCCGCGATGACCGGCGCGGCGTTGAAATCCGCCATGCGATCGGCATCGACCAGCAGCTTGAGCTCGATTTCGCCGGGGTGCGCAGCAACGCTCGACTGAGCTGGTTCCGGAGCGGGCGGGGCATCTTGCGATGGCGTCTGATCACTCACGGCGCCCTCGACGATCGCAGGTTCCGCGCCGGGCTCGGCCGATTCAATCTGCCTGAGGAAACCGGCGACGACTTGCGTTCTCTTGTTGTCCTTCGGGACAGGATTCCCGTCCGGCGCACTCGGGGTTTTGCGAGCCGGTGTTGCGTCTGATTTCAGCATTTACGGTGACATGACAGTTCAATGACAGAGCGACAGCATATAGCCCGCCAGGCCGGCGAGGAATAGTCACGTTACGTCGCGCTGCGTGATTATCGACACGACGTGGCGACATAGAAATCCGGCAAGGCTTGTCACAATCCGGCGTGCCATTACGAACTAAATTGCCCCCGAGCGCAGCAAGTGATCGATTTGACGAGCGAAATTCGCTGTTCTCGAAACCGAAACGAACGCATCAGCGAGTTTGACTCATGCTAGCCGAAAAGTTCTTCCTGGTTCTGGAGACGCTGAGAAGCCATGCCTCCGATGACAGGCCGGGAATTATGACAAGCCCTGGGGGGCCTGCCGCGGTTGCGGAGATCGCGGCCGGTTCGCGGCGCAACAGGCCGATCGCAGAGGATCGCCCCTAGGAGCGATCCAGTCCCGCCACCTCATGCCTTGGCAAACGCGCAAGACGTGATCGACGCACGCGCTCGTCAGCGTGCGAGGATGTTCTTGTAGACCTTGCCGCCCTTCATGATCACCACAAAATTCTTCGCGGGATCTTCGACGAGCTTGATGTTGTCGAGCGGATTGCCGTCGACCAGCAGGAGATCGGCGAACGCGCCCTCCTCGACCACGCCGAGTTTGCCCGGATAGGGATTTCGCAGACCCGACAGGCTCAGCAAGTCGGCATTGGCCGACGTCGCCATGGCCAACGCTTCGGCCGATGTGTACCAACGCGTGAGCGCGGCCAGCATGGCGCCCTGTCGATCCGCCAGCGCCTGCGAGAACAGGACGTCGGTGCCGAACGCGGTCTTGATGCCGTACTTCTTCGCGAGCGCATAGACGCGGTCGGTTCCAGCGACCACCTGCCTCATCTTGTCCTGCTCCGCAGGTCCGAGCGCGGCTGCACCGGAGATATCCAGGAACGGTTGCGTGCTCAACCAGATCCCCTTCTCGGCGATCAGCTTGGCGCTCGCCTCGTCCATGAGATGACCATGCTCGATGCATCTGACGCCGGCTGCGACCGAGCGCTGGACCGCGACCGATGTATAGGCGTGCGTAGCAACATAGGTGCCCCAATTTTCGGCGGCTTCGACCGCCGCGCGCAGCTCGGGCTCGGTGAAGGTAGAGACGTCGAGCGGGCTGAAGGGCGATGCAACGCCGCCGCCTGCGGTGAGCTTGACCTGCGAGGCCCCTTGCATGAGCTGCTCGCGCGCGCGCACGCGGACCTCGTCCGGGCTGTCGGCCACCATGCTGCCGCCGATCCGCTCCATGCGGCTGAGCATGCCGCCGATGGTTCGCGGCAGATCGGAGAGCTGACGGAAGTCGCCGTGACCGCTGGTGACGGTGATTATGGCGCCGGAGGGATAGATGCGGGGACCTGCGACGAGGTCCTCGTCGATGGCCTGCTTGAGGCCGAAGCTCGGCCCGCCCATGTCGCGCACGGTGGTGAAGCCGCGCATCAGCGTGGCCGTCGCCTCGCTGGCGGCGAGCAGGTTGTTATAGCCGATATCGCCCGCAAGCGTGGCCATCGGCGTCGGGCGTACCAGCATCGCGTGCCAATGCGCATCGATCAGTCCCGGCATCAGCACGCGGCCGCCGCCGTCGATCACCTCGCCGGCGGCCGCGATGTCCGCGGTCGAAATCTTCTCGATCTTCCGGTTTTTGACCAGGACGTTGGACGCGGCTGAGAGCGCGGCGCTCTTGCCGTCGAATATCCGGACGTTGCGAAACAGGACGGCGGAGTCCTGCTGGGCCGGCGCCGAGGAGGCGCTGCCGAGGATCATTGCAACGGCCGCAAGCAGCGTAGCTATTCCGGACACTCTGGCCGGCATCCTCAAACCCAACATGGCCGGCCTCCGCTGAGGTGCAGGGCTACGCGAGGGGTGATGGCAGGCAGGCAACTTCTAGGTGCCATTTGACGCCGACGTCTGGCCGCCGTCAACTGGCCACCACGGCGGCAAATATGCAGTCCTGCCATCTGCATTGGCGGGAGGTCGCCAGCTCCAATTTGAATCAAAGAGATATCGCGCGTGCGAAATCAGGGAACGCGCCCGGCACGTCCGCGAGGCCCGCACGCCTCACTCTGCGGCTTCAAGATTGGCCGGTTTCTCGATGTCGCCGAGAGGAGACACCGCAGGGCCGTTGAGCGCGGTGCCATCAGGGGCGAATTGCGAACCGTGACACGGGCAATCCCAACATTGCTCGAGCGCATTCCAGTGCACGACGCAGCCCAGATGGGTGCAGCTTGCCGAATGCAGATGCAAATGTCCGTTCCGGTCCCGGCACGCCGCGATCTTCTTCAGGCCGCTGCGGACGAGGCGCCCCTCCCCGGGGCGCAAATGTTCGACGCCCGCGATCTCGCTCGCCGTCAGATACTCCGCGAAATTCTTCAGCGGCGTGATGTTCTCGCTGATGAATTCGCCGATGTTCTTCTGAATCTTGCGTGCCGGGGCGTAGACCTCCTCCCACGGGCTCGCCCCGATCATGACCAGATCCGCAATCAGCATGCCCGCCACCAGCCCGTTCGTGATGCCCTGTCCGGAGTCACCGCTGACGATGAAGAGATGCTCCTCACCGGGGCTGCGCCCAATGAAGCCGACGAAATCGCTCGGCTCCAGCACCTGACCTGACCATCGATGAGTGACCTCGCGCAGCGCCGGCAATCGCTCGCGCGCCCAGCGTTCGAGCGCGGCAAGGCGTTGTGCGCCGTCGTCCGCTTCACCGGACTTGTGATCTTCGCCGCCAATGATGACGAGATCCTCGTCCGCGGAGAGCGGTTGAAGCCTGACATAGTGATAGGGATCGAGCGTGTCCCAGTACAGCGCATCCTCCAGCGCGCCGGCCGGGATTTTGGCGGCGAGAGCATAAGTGCGGTAAGGCGCCTGCTTGGTATGGATGGCCACTTGCACATTGACCGGCGAGTTCGTCGCGACGACCACGTCGGCGGCGTGGACCTCGTAGCCCGAGGCGGTCGTCACGATCATGTCGCCACGCTCTTGCCGGATGCTTTCGACGCAGGTGTCGGCACAGAGCTGCGCCCCGCGGTGTTGAAGGGCGCCGGCTAGGCCAGCAAGATATCGGGTCGGGTGCAGGCGCGCCTGGCGGGCAAAGCGCAACGAGCGCACCAGACCTCCAGAATGGAATACGGTCGGCTCGGCGCAATCTTCGACGGGGATCCCGAGCTTGCGACAGCAATCCAATTCCTCATCCAGCTCGGATGCGGGCGTTTCGGGCGCCTGCACCCAGTAACCGTCGACACGCCGAAAATCGCAATCGATGTGCTCATCGCGCTGAATGGCCTCGGCGCGGTCGATTGCGGCTTCGACGCTCTGATAATAGTGCCGCGCACAATCAGGGCCGCGGACCCTGACCAATTCGCCGTAGCCATCGTCGAGCGCCGTCGCCAGATGCGCCGTGGTGCGCGCCGTCATCCCGCTGCCGATGCCGCCTCGGTCGAGCACGGCGACCGAACGTCCATGGCAGGCCAGTTCATAAGCCACCGACAGCCCAGCTATTCCGGAGCCGATGACAACGACGTCGACGCCTACGGTGCGCGATAGCGCGGAGACCTCCGCGACCGAAACATCCATCCAGAGCGATCGCGTGTACTCGTCCCGTACGTTCATGATGCTGCTCCTTCGAAAAGAACAAACGATGCGGCAGAACGCGAGTTCCTACCCGCCCGGCGGAGCGCAAACGCCATCGAAAGTCACGGCGTTGATTAGGAACCTTCGTCGCGCTCGCGCTTGAACCGACATGAAAGATCCATCACCCGGGATGCGCAGGGCATTACGTCACGCCCAACTGTACGGCCACTTGCTCGTCCGAAATGACAGGCTGTATTACCCAGGAGGTAACCATCCCATCTGCTCGGTGCAGCTTGCACGGGAGATGGTCAGGTCGGGATGGATGACGAAGCGAGGCGGCGAGTACGAGATCACCCCGGACGGGCAGCTCGCCGCAGAACGCGAACTCAGCCACTGACGCGGGATCGCGGCTCCGGCGCGGATTCCCGGCGCTAGCGATCGAGCGGATCAGACGCCCAGCACGTCCGCGAGCCGCAGCTCGTCGGCGGCGGGATCCTTCAGGAACAGCTCGTCCTCGATTTCGGTCAGATGCGACAGCATCTGCGCGCGCGCGGCCTGCTTGTCGCGCTTGCGGATCGCGGCGACGATGCCGGCGTGATGATCGGTGCCGCAAGCGGGCGTGTCGTGGCGGCGGTACAGCAGGATGATGAGCGAGGAGCGCGCGATCAGCTCCTTGAGGAAGCCGAGATAGATGCTGTGGCCGCTCATCTCGGCGACGAGCTTGTGAAACTCACCGGAAAGCCGAACCGAGGCGCGCGCGTCGCCGCGCAGCTCGGCCTCGCGCTCCTCGGTGAGATGTTGCTGGAGGCGATCGAGCCAGGCCGGCGACATGGCTTCGATGGCGTGATCGACGATGGTGGGCTCGATCAGGCGCCGCGCCTCGAACACCTCGCGAGCATCGGCGGGCGTGGGGCGCGCGACGAATGCGCCGCGGTTCTTCTCGATGTTGACGATGCCCTCATGCGCAAGTTGCTGCAGCGCGGTGCGGACCAGGGTGCGGCTCGCGCCGTAGATCTCCCCGATCTCATCCTCGCCGAGCTTCGTGCCCGGCAGCAGGCGATGCTCGAGGATCGCGGCGGTTACGCCCTCCCGGATGCGGCTGACCCGATCGCTCGCGTCTGGCGCGTCGGATTTGGGGCGAGACTTGGCGGCCATTGGTTCGAGAGTTGGGCTTGAGGACTCGGTCGACGACGTTCGCTTTCGAATGTTAGTCGACCACCTGTATCCAATCACAGGCGAAACTTTATACAATCTTCGCCTATTTTGTGTGCAAACGACTGCGCAGGCGGCGGGCAGCCCGGATGCACCGGATTCGATCTAACGATCTGACTCCGCTGCACAGTTTTGAGAAATCGGCGGACCGAAGCTGGTTGGCACGGACCTTGCGGAGAGAGGCTGGAAGCACCGCCCCTCCTCGGACACGCCATGGCCACTCCCGCCGCTCTCGAACTGGTCGCCGTCACCAAGCGCTACGACACGACGCTGGCGGTCGACACCGTCAATTTGAAGATCCCGGCCGGCACCTATTGCTGCCTGCTCGGCCCGTCCGGCTGCGGCAAGACCTCGACCCTGCGGATGATCGCGGGCCACGAGGCGGTCAGTGAGGGCGACATCATCCTCGGCGCGCAGAACGTCACCGACCTGCCGCCGGCCGAACGCGGCACCGCGATGATGTTCCAGTCCTACGCGCTGTTTCCGCATCTCAGCGTGATCGACAACGTCGCCTTCGCCCTGAAGATGCGCGGCATTGACAAGCCGACGCGGCACAAGCGCGCCGGCGAACTGCTCGAGCTGGTCGCCATGAGCCAATATGCGGGCCGTCTCCCGGCCCAGCTCTCCGGCGGCCAGCAGCAGCGCGTTGCGCTCGCCCGCGCGCTGATCACCGAGCCGCAGATACTCCTGCTCGACGAGCCGCTCTCCGCGCTCGATCCGTTCCTGCGGGTGAAGATGCGCGGTGAATTGAAGCGGCTGCAGCGCGAGCTCGGCATCAGCTTCATCCAGGTCACCCATGGCCAGGAAGAGGCGATGGCGCTCGCCGACCATATCGTGGTGATGAACCACGGCCGGATCGAGCAGCAGGGCACCGCGCGCGACATCTTCCACCATCCCCGCACCGAATTCGTAGCGCGCTTCATCGGCGGCCACAATGTGCTCATCGACGCCGGCAACCTGATCGCCGTGCGCGCCGATCAGCTCGGCATCGCGCCGTTCACCGACGGTGCGTTCGGCGCGCCCGCGCGGCTGATCCAGACCGAGTACCAGGGCTCCTACATCGCCGTCTCGCTCACGCTCGACGACGGCACCGCCCTGTTCTCCCACGTTCCCGAAGCCACTTTCGACGTCCACCCGTTCCGTCCGGGCGATCGCGTGCTGGCCACCTGGGATCCCGCCAAGGCGCAACGCCTGCAATAGCGCCGATCGATCACTGGAATGCGCAACAGAGGAGTGACTGACATGAGCGAGACCATCAGGACAAAGGGCGTCAGCCGCCGCACGCTGCTCAAGGGCACCGCCAGTCTGGCCGGCCTTGCCGCCGGCTCCGGCGCCATCACCGGCTTTCCCTATGTGAAGTCGGCCGAGACCAAGGTGCTGCGCTATCTCGGCACCGCCGTGAACGAGGGCGACGACATCTCCAGGCAGTGCCTGAAGGACACCGGCATCAAGATCGAATACATCACCGCGACCACCGACGACGTCACGAAGCGCGTGATGACCCAGCCGAACTCCTTCGACGTGCTGGACACCGAATATTTCTCGCTGAAGAAGATCGTGCCGTCGGGCAACATCCTTGCGCTCGACGCCAGGAAGATCAAACAGTTCGACAACATCACGCCTGTCTTCACCAAGGGCGAGACGCCCGGCGGCAAGAAGATCGGCGGCCAGGGCACCGCGCCCTGGAAGGTGCTCTATCTCGAAGGCAAGGACTCCAAGAAGTTCGCGACCTCGGCGACTGAATTCGTCACGCTGATCCCGACGGTCTACAACGCCGACACGCTCGGCATCCGCCCCGACCTGATCAAGCGCCCGATCGGCTCCTGGTCCGAGCTGCTCAACCCCGAATTCAAGGGCAAGGCCTCGATCCTCAACATCCCCTCGATCGGCATCATGGACGCCGCAATGGTCGTGGAAGCCACCGGCAAATACAAATATGCCGACAAGGGCAACATGACCAAGGAAGAGATCGATCTCACCATGAAGGTGATGACCGAGGCCAAGAAGGCCGGCCAGTTCCGCGCGTTCTGGAAAGACTTCAACGAGAGCGTCAACCTGATGGCATCAGGGGAAACCGTGATCCAGTCGATGTGGTCGCCGGCGGTGACCAAGGTCCGCTCGATGGGCATTGCCTGCACGTTCCAGCCGCTGAAGGAAGGCTATCGCTCCTGGGCCTCGGGCTTCTGCGTCTCCAAGGGCGTGTCGGGTGCGAAGCTCGAATGGGCCTATGAGTTCGTGAACTGGTTCCTGTCCGGTTACGCCGGTGCTTATCTCAATCGCCAGGGCTACTACTCCGCCGTGCTCTCCACCGCGAAGGCGCATATGGAGCCCTACGAATGGGCCTATTGGATGGAAGGCAAGCCGGCCGAGAAGGACATCAAGGCGCCCGACGGCTCGCTGCTCGAGAAGGCCGGCGCCGTGCGTGACGGCGGCTCCTATGAGGACCGTATGGGCGGCGTCGCCTGCTGGAACGCGGTGATGGACGAGAACGACTACATGGTCCGCAAGTGGAACGAGTTCATCGCAGCGTAATTTGATGGACACGTCAGAGGACATCCTGCAACAGGCATCCCCGGATCTCGTCCGGGGACCCGACATCGCGCGCGCCGCAGAGGCGGCGCGGCTGTCGCCGTCCTTCATCTCCTGGCTCCAGGCCGGGCCGATGATGCTGGTGTTTCTCGCCTTCTTTCTCATTCCACTGGTGTTCGTCGTCATCGTCTCGTTCTGGGACTACAACGAATACCAGTTGCTGCCGGCCTTCTCCGGCCGCGGTTACACCGACACGTTCGAGGGCTGCATCGCGCAGCTGCCCGACCTCTGCACGATCGGGCGAACCTATGTCATGACGCTGAAGCTCTGCTTCCTGGTCTGGGCGATCACGCTGTTCATCGGCTTCTGGGTCGCCTATTTCCTCGCCTTCCATGTCAAGTCCAAGACCTGGCAGATGGGATTGTCGCTGCTCTGCACGATCCCGTTCTGGACCTCCAACGTGATCCGCATGATCGCCTGGATCCCGCTGCTCGGGCGCAACGGCCTCGTCAATTCCGGCCTCGTCAAGACCGGCCTGATCAACCACCCGCTGGAATGGCTGCTGTTCTCCGAATTCTCGGTGGTGCTGGCGCTGGTGCACCTCTTCACCTTCTTCATGGTGGTGCCGATCTTCAACTCGATGATCCGCATCGACAAGTCGCTGATCGAGGCCGCCTATGACGCCGGCGCGACCGGCTTTCAGACGCTGGTCAACGTCATCATCCCGCTGGCAAAGCCCGGCATCGTGATCGGCTCGATCTTCGTCATCACCATCGTGATGGGCGACTTCATCACCATCGGCGTGATGGGCGGCCAGCAGATCGCAGCTGCCGGCAAGATCATCGAGACGCGGGTCAACGCGCTGCAATTCCCGGCCGCCGCGGCCAACGCCGTGATCCTGCTCGCGATCACCTTCCTGATCATCACCATGATGTCGCGCATCGTCGACATCAAGAAGGAGCTCTAGAGCATGACGGAAGGACGCCCGCGCTCTTTCTACGTGCTCGCGATCTTCTTCGCGGCCTATGTGCTGTTTCTCTATGGACCGATGATCGCGATCTACGTGCTGTCGTTCCAGGGGCCGCAGGGCGGCCTCACCTTCCCGATGAACGGCGTGTCGACCTTCTGGATCGCAAAACTGTTCCAGGGCACCGGCATCGTCGATCTCGGCGCGGCCTTCCGCCGCTCGCTGCTGCTCGGCGTGATCGTGATGATCGTCACCGTCGTGCTGTCGGTCGCCGCCGGCATGGCCTTCCGCAGGAAGTTCAGGGCGCAGAGCATTCTGTTCTATTCGGCGATCGCGAGCCTGATCGTGCCTTCGATCATCACCTCGCTCGGCATCTCACTTGAGTTTCGCATCATCGACGATCTGATCAAGGCGCATTGGAACGAGAATTTCGAGACCTCGATGGGCCTGCTCACATCGGGTCTCGGCGCACACCTGACCTGGACGCTGCCGTTCGGCCTTCTGATCATGTTCGCGATCTTCAACCGCTTCGATCCGCGCCTCGAGGAAGCTGCGCGCGATCTTGGGGCGACGCCGTGGCAGACGTTCCGCCATGTCGTGCTGCCGATCATCCTGCCTTCCGTGATTGGCATCGGCCTGTTCGGCTTCACGCTGTCCTGGGACGAGCTCGCCCGCTCCAGCCAGGCGATCGGGGCGGTGAATACGCTGCCGCTCGATCTGCAGGGCCTGACCACCACGGTGACGAATCCCGACATCTATGCGCTCGGCACAGTGATCTCGGCTGTCTCGTTCACGGTGATCACGCTTGCGCTCGGCACTATCCACATGCTCAACAAGCGGCAGGCGGCCAAGGGTTCGGACGCCGGTAAAGGGCTCGTCTGATCCGATGCGGCTGCACGTCGTCAATCCCAACACCACGGCGTCCATGACGGCGAAGATCGCCGCTGCAGCGCGCAGCGTCGCCCTGCCCGGCACGGTGATCGACGCACGGCAGCCGACGATGGGCCCGGTCTCGATCGAGGGATTTTACGACGAAGCCTTCGCCGTGCCCGGCATGCTCGGCTGCATCCGAGAGGCCGACCGCGATGGTGCGGAGGCCCACATCATCGCCTGCTTCGACGACACCGGCTTGGATGCCGCGCGCGCCGTCGCGAAGGCACCGGTGATCGGCATTGGAGAGGCTGGGTTCCACATGGCGAGCCTGGTCGCCGCGCGCTTTGCCGTGGTGACGACGCTCGGTGTCTCCATCGTGCCGATCGAACATAATCTGCGGAAATACGGCCTCGCTGATCGCTGCGCCCGCGTGCGCGCCGCCGAGGTCCCGGTGCTCGCGCTCGAGGAGCGCAACACGGACGCGCTCGCAAAGATCTCCACGGAGATCACGGCCGCGATCCGCGACGACCGGGCGGAAGCCATCGTGCTCGGCTGCGCCGGCATGGCCGATCTCGCCGCTGAGCTCGCCACTGCCCACGGCCTGCCCGTGATCGACGGCGTCGCTGCAGCCGTGACGCTGGCGGAATCACTGGTGCGGCTGGGCCTGAAGACCTCCCGGCTCGGACCCTATGCGGCCCCGCGATCCAAGATCTATTCCGGGCCGTTTGCGCCGTTTCAACCTTGATTCTCACAGCAGGGCGGAACCGTGGAGGCCGCAAGGCCCGCTGATTCCTGGTTTTTTGGCCCTTAGCCTCTTTTTGGTCCCATTCCTTGCGGAAACGTAACACTTTCGGGACGCCCCCGGCGACCTCTGGTTGCCGGTCTTCGCCACTCACCAAGTTTCAATTTGGGTTTTGTCAGCGATGATCGATCTCGCCCAGGACACACCGTCGAACCCCCTGCTTCGCCTTGGCGCCCAGCCCATCGCGCTGACCGCCGCTGCGCTCCTGCTCCTGATCGCGGGGGTGACCTCGATCACGATCTGGCGGGCCTATACCGGCGCCGCTCCTGAAGCCGACCGGGTGGTGGCATCGCGGCAGCTCCAGGCCCGCACGGCCCAGGCCTCCGAGCAGCTCGTCGAGAAGACCAAGGGACTGGAGGCGACCCAGCAGGAATCGATCGACCAGCTCCAGGTCGTGCAGGACCAGCTCCAGACGATGAAGCGGCTGATGGCAGCGCAGCAGGCCGACACCAAGCGCCTGTCCGAACAGGTCGCATCGCTGAACGAGTCCATCGACGGCTTGCGGCAGTCCTTCGCCAGCGCACGAGCGACCGAGATTGATACGCCCTCGGTTACCCGCAGGAAACCGGCGCGGCACCGTGTCCACGCCAGTGCGCGCAAGCGCTCGCGCGGCTAGCTCCCACCGCGCGGTGGAACTTTATTTTCGCCACTTGTGAACTGGATCACATTCCGCCGTATGATTCCGCGCGATGGTCGCCCTTACCGGATGGCGTGAGCCGATTTCAATGTCCGGGGCTGGCAAGGTCGTTGACGGTATACTGCGTCAACGGCCTTGTTTTTTTGCGGGGCGCTATTCGCAGACGTCCACGCGGCGGATGCGCCAGCCCGCTGGCGTCATGACGCGCTTGCGCGCGACGTAGCAGCCGCCATAGCCACCGTTATAGTCGTCGTAGCCGGTACTATAATAGGTGGGACCGCCGTAATAGGGGTAGCCGTAGCCGTAATAGCCGCCGTAGTAGCCGGCGCCGGCGATGCCCGCCCCGATCGCGACACCTGGCCAGAAGCCGCCGCCATGCCAATGGCCGCCATGGCCCCAGCCGCCCCCGCCGTGCCCCCAACCGCCATGTCCTCCGCCGCCATGCCCGAATCCGCCTGCGTGGGCCACCTGCGGCGCCGACAGTCCGACTGCCGCGACGGCGAGCGCCGCCATCATCATCCTACGTAACATCACTCGATCCTCCGCGTGGACACGCTCCACGCTTCAAAGCAGGGTCAAGCTAACGTCACTTGGGCATTCGGGACAGCCACGCTGTCTCACTTCCGCGCGAGCATCAGCAGCCGCGGCAGATGCTCTTGAGCTTCTTGTCGAGCATCCGATTCTCGGCATTGACGGTGGCATCAGCGCCGCCGCCTGTGCCGCTGCCGGTCGTGACTCCGGAGCCCGGGCCGGATGACTGAGCCGTACCCAGGCTGTTGGTGCCGGGCGGTGGAGCCGGCGAGTTGGCGACGCCTCCGCTCGATCCGACGGAGCCTCCAGCCGATCCCGCAGCGCCTCCGGTCGATCCGGCAGAACCGCCGCTCGCCTGCGCGAACGCGACGGCCGGCATCGCCGCAAGGGCGAAGATCACCATCATGGTCTTGATTGAGACGGTTGCAGGCGATGCGGCCATGAGACTTCTCCTTTACCGGTCAACCACCGCGGCGAAGGCCGGTTCCGGAACAAATGCCGTCACATCAGCTTGAAAGCGAGGAGGCTCAATCACGATGACCGATCGCGATCCTTTTGCAGAAGGCGAACGCGCCGCGCGCGACAACATCCCGGCTGAGGCCAATCCTTACCTCGACGGCAGCGACGAGCATGCGCTCTGGGCCGCCGGCCACGAGAAGGTTGCAGGCGCGATCGAAGCGCGCGAATCCGAGGGAAGCTGAGCCTCAACCGATCCGCTTCAGGCCCTTCTTGAAGCGCGGACCATTGGCGACATAGAACCTGGCCGCGCTCCCCATTCGCTGCACCTGGGCGTCGTCGAGCGTGCGGATCACGCGCGCCGGGGAGCCGATGATCAGGGAACGTTCGGGAAATTCCTTGCCCTCGGTGATGACGGAACCGGCTCCGACGATGCTGTTGCGGCCGATCTTCGCCCCGTTCATCACGATCGAGCCCATGCCGATCAGCGCGCCCTCCTCGATGGTGCAGCCATGAAGGATGACATTGTGGCCGACCGTGCAGTTCCGGCCGATGTGAAGCGGAAAGCCGAGATCGGTGTGGCAGGTCGAGCCGTCCTGCACATTGGCGCCCTCGCCGATCTCGATCCACTCATTGTCGCCGCGCAGCACCGCGCCGAACCAGACGCTCGCACCCGGCTTCAGGCGCACGCGGCCGATCACGGTGGCGGTCTCGGCGATGAAATAATTGCCGTCGGCGGGAAGGTCGGGCGCCTGCCCGTCGAGCTCGTAGATCGCCATGGAGGTCTCCTGTCGCGTTGACGACTGGCATAGCCAAACGGCAGCCGCGACGCAAAGGCCCCGCGCCGGCAACGCTCAAAGCGCGGGCGTCAGCCCAGAACGCCGGCCGCGCGTAGCGTCATCAGGAAGAAGGTGCCGCTCATCATGCTCCAGAAGCCGGCGATGAGGGTCGCCATCATCACGAACTCGGCGCGGCGGCTTTCCACCCGCATGCCGCGCAGCGTGTTGCGCATGATGATGAAGGGCGCGGCGAACACCAGGAACGGCACCGCAGCGAAGGTCTTCGGCGCCACGCCGTCCTGCAACAGGCCGAAGCCGGCGGGCCGCTGCGCCAGCGCCTGGTATCCGTTCACGAGCGCGCCCGCGAGCGCGAAGCCAATGCAGATCGAGAAGAAGGTGTTGAAAGCTTCAGGTGTCATCGGAACGGTCCGCCCTTACGCAACGCCGAGCATTCCTGTGACAAATGGAGCCGGTTAACGCTACATTATCCTTAAGGGAAGGTTAACGCCGCCGTCCCGTCCACGCAGGGCCGTCCCCGCCCCCCCGCGGCCGGGAACACTGCGCGAAATCGCCGCCGCATGGCATATTCGCCGCTGATTCGTCGGCCACCGGCCGACTTCCGGCTCGACCTCGCGCAAGCTCATGACGGTGTTTTCGGCAGTTCCCCATAGGTCCCCCCGCACGCGCACCTGGGCGCATGCCGTCCCGATCGTGCTCGGCGGCATTGCTGCGGTCTGCGCGGTCGCGCTCGTCGCCTATCTATTGTGGCCGACCTGGGGCACCCGCGGCGCGAACGCCCCGGACAAGCTGCCCGTGAGCGTCGGCGGCACGCTGTTCAACCTGCCGGTGACGGCGATCCGCATGAAGATCCAGCGGCACTCCGGGCCGCAGGAGCGCATCGATCTCGACTTCCTCTATCCCTCTCTCGAGCCGCCCGGCGCGCCGAAGCACGTCACCGCCGACACGGTGGAAGCGGCGGTGCAATCGATCGACCGCATCTTCCTGTCGATCGCAGCCCATCACGATGCGCTCTCGCCCGAGCAGCGAACGGCCACGATCTATCCCCGCTATCTCGACCAGGCCGCAGCGACGCCCGCGGACGGCCTGACGATGCGGATGTTCCGGACTGAGACCCCTTACGGCAGCGAAGACTTCTATTCGGCTGCAAGCCCCGCGCTGACCGCGCGCTGCACCCGCGATGCGGCCACCCCGGGCATGTGCCTGTCCGAGCGCCGCGTCGGCGGCGCCGACCTCACCTTCCGCTTTCCGCGCAGCTGGCTGTCCCAGTGGCGCGATGCGGCGGACGCAATGGACAGGCTGACGGCGCAGCTGCGCGGGCCGAAGGGGTAGCGCGGCCGCGAGATCGGCTTGCAGGCCGGGCTCAACCCCTGACCGAACAAAATCTCGAAAAACAACCCCATGCACAGTAGCCAAGTCACGGCCGCACTTCGTATTTTTAGATATTCGTTCTTTCCGAATTAAAGCTTGACCCATCGGGCAAAACCCGTGGGGATTTCAAGGCCACATCATCCACACTTGATGCGGGCAGGCTCAATCCTGCCCCTTCCGCGCCCGATAAAGGCTCGGCGTCGTGCCGACCGCCTTGCGGAAGGCGCGGTTGAAATTGGCTTGCGAGGAAAATCCCGCGGCAAAGGCGATATCGACCAGCGGGCGATCGCTGGTCGATAGGAGCCGCTTGGCGAGATCGAGGCGCTGACGGCTGACATATTCGTGCGGTGCAGTTCCGGTCGCCGCCTTGAAGCTGCGGGAGAAATGCGCCGGGCTCATGCAGGCCACCGATGCGAGATCCTTCACGGTGAACTCGCGCTCGACGGATGCGTCGATGAATTCCGTGACACGCGACAGGCGCCTCGCATCGAGCGGTTTCTGCACGGCATAGGATTGCTTCAGCCGGACTGAACTGGCGGCGTAGCTGTGCACCAGATGGGCGGACAAGGCCCGCCCCAGGCTTTCGATCAAAAGGCGGCCTGTGGAGGTCTCCTGCGCGAGCTCCGCGAGAATGCGGTCCGCGACGTGCTCGATGAACATGTCCCGATCGATCGTCTCGTAACGGATGGACATGCCCGAGGGATCGATGTCGAGATCCCTGAGCATGGTGTCGTCGAACGGCTTGCCCGGAAGAAAGAGATGCAGGCATTCCTGCATCTGGTTCTCGACGCGGATGAAGTCTTCGCGGATGCCGGCCGGGCAGAGCCAGACGGTGCCTCTCCTGCCGAAGGTGCGCTGCCGCATGCCGGCGCCTTCGCGGTCGACGACCGAACTGCCGCGCAGCAATATCGCGATCTCGGTGTCGCGCGGCAATTGCGGAGGGAGATCGCCCGGCTCATGACTCCATCGCTCGGCCAGGAGATGCCCCCACCGCCGGTCGTTGGACGTCTGGAGCATTCTGCCGGTAACATATTTATCGACAGAGTTGCCAAGCATACCCATCGGAAATCTCCGCCAGATCACGCGATGTATGGGTAGAGAGGTATTGCCGGTTCCAGCAATTAGCATGCCAGACAACCGGCAGGGCGTCCACCGGCCGAGAGCAGTCCGGGACAACAACACCGCACGTTTTGAAAAGCCAAGGCGGGTCCGGCCGCCGCATCCTTCCGACCGTCTTGAATCAGGAAGCGGAGAGATCCATGGCGAGGTCCACGGTCATAGGCGCATGCCCCCACGACTGCCCCGACACCTGCTCCATCCTGACCACGGTCGAGGACGGCAAGGCGATTGCCGTCCGCGGCAATCCCGATCACCCGTTCACGCGCGGACGGCTCTGCGTCAAGGTCAACAATTACGAGGAGCGCGTCTACAGCGACAAGCGCATCCTCCATCCGCTGAAACGGGTCGGCCCGAAGGGCTCCCGGCAATTCCAGCGGATCTCCTGGGACGAAGCCATCGACACCATCGCATCGCGCTGGACCTCCGTGATCGCCGAGCACGGCGCGCAGGCGATCCTGCCCTACAGCTATCTGGGCACGCAGGGCATCATCAACGGGTTGAATGTCGGAGATCCCCTCTTCAACAAGCTGGGTGCGACAGTGCTGGAGCGCACGTTCTGCGACTCCGCCTCGTGCACAGCGTACATGATGACGATCGGGCACACGCCCGGCGTCGACCCCGAAAGCTTCGTGCACTCGAAATACATCATCCTGTGGGCCTGCAACACGCTGAGCACGAACTCGCATCACTGGCCGTTCATCGAGCAGGCAAAGAAGGCCGGCGCCAAGCTCGTCGTGATCGATCCCGTCCGCACCCGCACCGCGCGCCTCGCCGACTGGCACATTCCGATCCGGCCCGGCACTGACGCCGCGCTCGCGCTGGCGATGATCCACGTCATCATCAAGGAGAACCTTGTCGATCGCGACTACGTCAACAAATACACCGTTGGCTATGAGGAGCTGGCCGAGCGGGCCGCGACCTACACCCCCGAATTTGCCTCGCAGGAAACTGGCATTCCCGTCGACGACATCCTCAAGCTGGCCAGAGAATTTGCGACCACGCCGCCCGCCGTCGTACGCATCGGCGTCGCGGTCGAGCGGCATGCCGGCGGCGGCCAGACCGTGCGTGCGATCGCCTGCCTTCCGGGGCCGATCGGCGCCTGGAAGCATGTCGGTGGCGGCCTGCTCCAGCTGCCAATCTGGGCCTTCCCGGTCAGATGGGACGTGCTGATGCGGCCCGATCTGCAGCCAGAGACAATGCGCGTGCTCAATTCCTGGCGGCTTGGAGCTGCGCTGACCGGCGAGCTCGGCTTCGACCCACCGGTCAAGGCGCTGTTCGTCTACAACGCCAACCCGATGGCGATGGTGAGCGAACAGGCCAAGCTCGAAAAAGGGCTCGAACGCGAGGATCTCTTCACCGTCGTCAGCGAGCACTTCCTGACCGACACCGCCAGATATGCCGACATCGTTTTGCCCGCAACCACGCAGCTCGAGCAGAAGGACATCATGTTCTCCTGGGGGCACCTTTACCTCTCCTACAACAACCAGGCGATCGCGCCGCTCGGCGAAGCCGTCTCCAACACCGAGCTGTTCCGCCGCCTGGCGCGCGCAATGGGCATCACCGACCCCACCTTCTTCCGGACCGACGACGAAATCATCGAAGCTTCGCTCGACTGGAGCAGCCCGGTTCTCGAAGGCATCACGCTCGACGGCGTCAAGACCAAGGGCTATGCGCGCCTCAACATGCCGGCGCCCGCCGACTGGGCGCCGCATCGCGAGGGTAATTTCCCGACCGCCTCCGGCAAGTGCGAGTTCAAATCGACGATCGCGGGCGGCGGCAACTTCGTGGTGCCGCTGTTCCGCCAGGGCTACAACGGCGACCAGGATGCCACGCCCGTCGATCCCCTGCCCCACTACATCCCGCCGAACGAGAACCCGCGCACGGCGCCAGTGCTCGCGACGCGCTACCCGCTCAGCCTGATCTCGCCGAAGAGCCACGCCTTCCTGAACTCGAATTACGGCAATCTTCCCGCGCAAACCGCCCAGGCCGGCGAAGAACAGGCGGTGCTTCTCAATCCCGATGATGCCGCACAGCGCGGGATCGTCGCCGGCGCGCCCATTCGCGTGTTCAACGATCGGGGCTCATTCGAAGCCTTTGCGACCGTTTCGTCCGACATCATGCCTGGACTCGTGGTGGCGCCGTCCGGTTACTGGCAGCGGTCCAATCGCAAGGGCGCGACGGTCCACTTCTGACGCCGCCGGCGTTCGCCGACCTCGGCCGGGCCCCGACATTCTCCGACATCCTCGTCCAAGTCAGCGGGGCGTGACGATGACTTATGTGGTCACCGACAATTGCCGGGGGTGCCGATACACCGAATGCGTCACGGTGTGTCCCGTCGAGTGTTTTCACCTCGATGAGTCCATGACCTATATCGATCCGGAAAACTGCATCGACTGCGGCGGCTGCGCGCCGGCCTGCCCGGTCGGTGCGATCGAGCCCGACTATCGCCTCGCAGCCGACAAGAAATTCTGGATCGACGTCAACCGCAAGCGCGCCGCCGAAACTCCCGTCATCAGCGCGCGCCTGGTGCCTCTGCCGGGCGCCGACGAACGCCGCCTGGCGCTCGGCCGATGACGGGCGGGACGCGCGTCGCCGTCGTCGGCAGCGGACCGAGCGGCTTCTACACGGCCGAGGCCCTCTTGCGTTCCGGTACATCTGTGACGGTTGACATGTTCGAACGGCTCCCGGTGCCGTACGGGCTGGTGCGGTTCGGCGTGGCGCCCGACCACCCGAAGCTCAAGCAGGTGACGGCAGCGTTCGACCGCATCGCCGCCATGCCCGGCTTTCGCTTCATCGGCGGTGTCACGGTCGGAGACGATGTCACGGTCGACGAGCTGCGTGAGGCCTATGACGCCGTCGTGTTGGCAACGGGCGCCGAACTGAGCCGGCCGCTGGGCATTCCGGGCGAGGCTCTGCCCGGGAGCCACAGCGCCGGCGATTTCGTCGCGTGGTACAACGGACACCCCGATTTCGCCGATCTCAGCTTCAATCTCGACCATGAGGCGGCAATCATCATCGGTCACGGCAATGTCGCACTCGACGTCGCACGCATTCTCGCCAAGACCGCCGACGAGCTGCGACAGACCGATATCGCGCGCCACGCGCTCGAGGTGCTGGCGGCGAGCCGGATTCGCGAGATCTCCATCGTCGGCCGCGGCGGACCGGTGCAGGCCAAATTCAGCGCCAAGGAATTGCGCGATTTCCTCGAATTGAGGTCATGCGACACGCTCGTCAACGGCCGCGATGTCACGCCGAAGGACTTCGAACCGCAGCATCCCGCAGATCCGGAGCTGGTCGAGAAGCTGTCGCTGCTGCGCGGATTTTCGCAGCAGACCGCGACCAGGCCGCGCCGCTGTGTCTTTCGATTTGGCTTCTCGCCCTTCGCGATCCACGGACGAGACCGGGTGGAGACCCTCTCGGTGACGCACCGGTCCGGCGCCGTCGAGGACATCGCCGGCGGCCTCGTGTTCGGCAGCGTCGGCCGCAGGACGGCGCCCGTCACCGGCGTGCCCTACGACACACATCGCGGCGTTCATGCCAACGCCGATGGACGTGTCACGAACGGGCATTGCGTGATCGAGGGCCTCTATGCCTGCGGATGGAGCAAGCGCGGTCCGAACGGCACGATCGGCACCAATCGCGGCTGCGGCATCGCCACGGCAGAGGCCGTGCTGGCGGATCTTGCGCATCGGCGAGCGCGCCCGGACACGCCGGATGCGCTGCTGGCACGCGTCGTCGGCCGCGTCACCCGCGTCGTGAGCTATCCGGACTGGATGGTGATCGATACTGCCGAGAAATCCAGGGGAGCCCTGCTCGGCAAGCCGCGGGAAAAATTCGTCACAATCCCCGACATGCTCGCAGCGGTGGGCGCGTAACCCCGGAACCGATCGCGGCACCGGACCGCGCCAAAGCGCGATGCGATCAGGATGAATCGTCATCGCGCTTTAGGTTGTTGTTTAAGCATGATCTTTTCGGAAAACCGCTGCGCACTTTTCCGGACCACGCTCGCATCTATTCCTGATCGACGAGATCGTCCTCGAGGATCGCCATCTGGAACTGGAACGAGCGATCGTCGTCCTCGTCGTCGACGAAGAGCACGCCGATGAATTCCTCGCCGATATAGACTTCGGCGGAATCGTCCTTCTTCGGCCGCGGCACGACGCGGATCTTGGGATTGCCGAATACGCGCTTCAAATACGCATCTAACTTTCTGACTTCTTTGACGTCCACGGCAAGTCTCCGATCGAAAATGGTCGGCGGGTTTTAGGACGAGACGCGACGAACCGCCAGCATGAATTGCCAAAGAATTTGGGGATCGAAAGGGCCGAAAATCGGGCCCTTTTCGCCTTCAAAGCCAGGTCTTAAGCCCCAAGTCTCAAAGCCCCATCGCGTTGATCATCTGATCCATGGTGCGCGACGGTTCGGCGCACCCGGCCTCGCCGACGACCTTGGCAGGCACGCCCGCGACGGTGACGTTGTGCGGCACGGGCTTGACCACGACCGAGCCGGCGGCGATGCGCGCGCAATGGCCGATCTCGATGTTGCCGAGGATCTTTGCGCCGGCGCCGATCAGCACGCCATGGCGGATCTTCGGATGACGGTCCTCGTTCTCCTTGCCGGTGCCACCGAGCGTGACGCCGTGCAGGATCGAGACGTCGTCCTCGATCACCGCCGTCTCACCGCAGACGAAGCCGGTGGCGTGGTCGAGGAAGATGCCGCGGCCGATGCGCGCGGCGGGATTGATGTCGGTCTGGAACACCGCGGAGGCGCGGCTCTGCAGGTAATACGCAAAATCCTTGCGGCCCTTCAGCCAGAGCCAGTGCGCCAGGCGATGGGTCTGGATGGCGTGAAAGCCCTTGAAGTAGAGCAAGGGATCGATGAAGCGCGAGGTCGCGGGATCGCGATCGTAGACGGCCACGAGATCGGCGCGGAAGGCGTTGCCGAGATCAGGATCGTCGCGTAGCGCCTCGCCATAGGTCTGGCGCACGAGGTCGCCCGACAGTGCGGAGTGATCGAGCCGGTCGGCGACGCGGTGGATCACCGAATCTTCCAGGCGGCTGTGATGCAGCACCGTCGAATAGATGAAAGTCGCAAGCTCGGGCTCGCGACGGACGATGTCCTCCGCTTCGCCCCGGATCCGGTCCCAGATCGGATCGAGCGATGCGAGCTTTCCTCCCGGATTGACCTGATGCACTGCCATGGATTTGCTCTTTGGGATTTGCTCTTTCGAGTGGGCTCGTTTTGCCGGCTTTATAGCATAGTCTAAACGACGAAGTCCTGACCGGCTTGCCTGAGAGTGAACAGCGCCGTGCCCCGCGAAGGCACGCCAAGACGTTGAAACACAACAGTTTCTTCGAAGCCCCCAAGCGGCAAGGTCGGCTCAAAGTGGTCAGAGTTTTGCCAAATTCAAGTCGGGCGGCGTCAAACTATTGGTGAATTCTCTCCCGACCGTTATTTCGAGCATGGTTCGGGGGCGAGGACGGGGAACAAATTTGAGCATCACCACCGATCAATTGCGCGCGCGCGCCGCGGGCTCGCTTTGGCTGCGTCTGGCGGCGGTGGCCCTGCCCCTCCTGATGATCGCGCCGGCATTCTGGAACGGCTACCCGCTGTTGCAATGGGATACCGGCGGCTATCTGGCGCGCTGGTACGAGGGCTATCTCGTCCCTAGCCGCTCCACGGTGTTCGGCCTCTACCTGCACTATGGCGAAAGTTTTGGTTTCTGGATCAACCTCGCGGTCCAGTCGCTGGCGACGCTGTGGCTGCTGCAGCTCACCCTGCGCGTGCTCTCGATGATGCAGACCTTCCGCTTCGTCGCGATCAGCCTTGGCCTGATCCTGTCGACCGCGCTGCCCTGGCTTGCGAGCATGCTGCTCACCGACATCTTTGCAGGACTCGCGATCCTGTCGCTGTTCCTGCTGGTCGTCGGCGCAAGCCGAACCTCGGCGCTCGAGAAAATCTCGCTGTTCGTCTTCACCGCCTTTGCCGCCGCCACCCACAGCGCCACGCTCGGCGTGCTGCTCGGCCTTTGCGTCGCGGGCTGGATGGCACGGCCGTTTCTGAGGGAGCGCCTACCGCTTGCGGGATTGGCGCAGGCCAGCCTCACCATTGTTGCGGGCGGCCTGATGCTGATCTCGGCGAATTATGCGCTGTCCGGCAAGCTGGCCTGGACGCCCGGCGGTTACGGCGTCGCCTTCGGCCGCATGATGCAGGACGGCATCGTCGCGCGTTACCTCAACGACCATTGCCCCCGCGAGCGCTACAAGCTCTGTCCATATCGCAATGAACTGCCAGCGACCGCCGACGAGTTTCTTTGGGGCAAGAGCATGTTCAACACGCTCGGCCGCTTCGAAGGCATGAACGAGGAGATGGGTTACATCGTCGTGCAGTCGCTCAAAGATTATCCGGCCTGGCAGGCCGGCGCGGCGCTGCGGGCGATGGGCCAGCAATTGCTGCATGTCGCGACCGGCGAAGGCACCAATGGCTGGATCCCGCACACCCGTGGCATCATCGAACGCTACATCCCCGCGCAGGCCGCGCCGATGCGCGCCGCGCGACAGCAGAATTGGCAGCTCGACTTCACCGCCATCAACTGGCTGCACGTGCCGGTGGCGCTGGCCTCGATGCTGGCGCTGGTCGCGCTGCTCGGCAATGCGCTCGCGAGCCGCCGGCTCGACGACCTGACATTGCTGGCGGCGACCGTGACGCTAGCGCTGCTCGGCAACGCCTTCATCTGCGCCGTCATCTCAGGCCCGCACGACCGCTACGGCGCGCGGATGGTATGGGTCGCCACCTTCGTGGTTTTGACGGCGCTGGCGCGACGGTTTGGGGAGGACAGCAAAGCGCGATGAGATGGGATGAAGCATCCCCCGTTGCAAACGCAGGCGGCTTGCGGTCTCACGAATATTTGGCCAATCATGCTTGCCGCTTAGTCCAAGCCGTGAGCTTGGCGGCACTTCACAGAGCCCAGTGGAATAGTGACACATGGACTTCGAAAAGGCGGCAGCACTTGCAGGAGCCTGGGTGGACATTCTTTGCGAGGGACAGGCACGCATTACGCGTGAAGCCACCATTGCGAAACCCTACGGGTGGATATTTTTTTATCAGTCCAACCAGTACCTAGATGCCGACGACTGTTCAGCAGTGCTTGTTGGTAACGCGCCGCTCATCGTGGACAGAAATACGGGTGAGTTACGTGTAACAGGCACAGCAAGGCCGCTGGAGCACTATTTGGCGGAGTACGAGAAAACACTCCCTCCTTCATCGCTTCAACGCACACCACAGCCTCCCACTTGGTAGCCGGCGCCAACGGCTAGAGCATGGGGGCGGAATGCCGCCTGTTGGGCCCTTTGCTGACCCCGGCCCGGCTCGAGCTGAGGTCCGATAACCACCCTTAGCGGACTCCAGGATGCCGAAAGGTCAGCAGCCGGCGCCGGAATTCCCCCTGTTCGTAGGAACAAAATTTAATTTATTTAATTTATTTAATATGATTTAATCGCCTTTTACCCCTCCGGAGAAACTGCAATGCCAGACCAGGACGACGACCGACGGGAATTCTTGAAGACCTGCGGAAAGTTCGCCGCCGTGACGCCGCCGACCATCACCCTTTTGCTATCGACCTCCCTCACGTCCAACGCGATTGCACAGTCTGGCGGGAGGGCGGTCCACCACCATCAGCACCATGGCAACAATGGCTGGGGCAACGGCGGCCGCGATGGCAGCCCCAACGGGAAGGACGATGGAGGCCGCTGAGCCGACGCGCGACCTCCGGAAGGAGACACAATGCAGCCCAGGCGCCGCGACGTAGATTGGCACTTCGCCTCCACGATCGTCTCGTTGATATGGCTAGCGATCTTGGCTGCCGCGCTTATAGCGGTGCTCCTCCGAGCCCAATCCTGAGCGCACAGGCCGAAGGGCCCTGCGAGAGCGAGGATCGCGGGTGCCGGAACCATAAATGGGTTATTTTCCCGATTGCGCGGAAGGACCGAGAGCCTGGGGAGAGGCACCAGCTCGCATCCCATTGCCCGCGACCTGGTGCGTTTCCTATCGCACGTCAGTTTGCAGGTCCGCAGGTATGCACCGCTACCTGGCCGGCGGCGTTGAACTTCAAGACCGCGCTGACCAGGCCTTCACGCACGACGTAAGAGATCAGCGCTCCCTCCTCGGCCTGCTGTAAGTTGTCGAGCTTCGACGCAGGATATTGGATCATCCGATCGACCCAATACGCGCGATGACCTTCGGTCCCTGTAATGGTCTTCGTGCAGCCGCAGCCGCAGACGATGACCGCATCTTCAGCGTACATCCCCAAGATCGCGTCGACATCGCCGGCGCGGTAGGCGTCTAACCAATCGACCGCCGCGGCCATCGCGTCAAAGGACATACCAGCACCTCCATGCCAAAATCGAGATTTGGCCGGCGTACCAGCGGCGTACCAGCTAAGTCTCTCTTTCGTGAATTTTGGTGTTCTCGCCAGATTCGGACCATATGCCGAAAGTCATAGCCCCAACGGCAAGTGGAACGGTTGCGCGGATATCCTGTTTTCCCGCCGCCCATCCCCTAGGGCAACGCAGTCGGCCCGAGCCTCATCACGCCCCGAAGCTGGCGCCTCCCGTGGGTCCCCAAGAGCGGCTTTTGGACGGGAGGCGTTGATGAAGGAGTCTTGCGCGATCCTGTTGGCCCAACGGCTGAACGACCTCTGTTCCCGACTGTCAGAACTGGAAAATCTCCGCCTTCGAGTCGAAGAGGCGGAGCGACGCGCCGAGGCTGTGCATCGATTACAGTCGCCTCCGAAGACTTAGCCACCTCACGCGGGGCAACATCTCGCGGGGCAACATCTTACGTGCAGGCGTCCCTGGTTCGCGCTGACCTTGGGATGGAACATTTCAGGATAGTTGGGCAACAACCTCATCGCCTCAGACAACATGGCCTCAGCCGCGGCGTGACAGAAAATCGAGCACGCCGTTCTTGTAGACCTTGTCGCCGACCGCACGCATGTGGTCGCGGTTCGGAATGTCGAGCACTTCGGAGCCGGGGATGATGGCACCCAGCGCGCTGGCACTACCTGCGACGTCGTCGGTCGAGCCGACCGCGATCAGCACCGGCAAGTCGATGCGCGCGGCTTCGTCGCGGGTCATGAGGTCGCGCGTGCCGCGCAGGCAGGCGGCGAGCGCACGGTGATCGGAGCGAGTCTGGTCGGCGAACGCACGGAAGGTGCGGCCGACGGGATCAGTGACGTCATCCAGCGAGGGCGCCTCCAGTGCCTTGGCGACGTTCTCGCCGGGGCCGGTGCCTTCGATCAGCCCGCCGATGCCGATGCCGCCGAGGATCGCCGAGCGCAGGCGTTGCGGCTCGTTGAGGGAGAGCCAGGCCGCCATCCGTCCGCCCATCGAATAACCCATGATGTCGGCCTGCGGGATGGCGAGATGATCCATCAGCGCAAGCACGTCGCCGGCCATGGTCGGGATCGAATACTGCGCGGGCTCGTAGAGCTTTGCGCTTTCGCCATGGCCGCGATTGTCGAGCGCAATCACGCGGCGGCCGTTCTTGCGCAGCTCCGAGACCCAGGTCGGATAGACCCAGTTCACGTTCTTGCTCGAGGCAAAGCCGTGCACCAGGATGATCGGATCACCCTCGCCTTCATCGAGATAGGCAATTTCAACGGCGCCGTTGTGAAAGCTCGGCATCAGCAGTTCCGCGGGTCTGGAGGGGAATGGTTGATCTTAGAGCACGATCCGGAAAAGTGTGCAGCGGTTTTCCGGCAACATCATGCTCAAACAATAGCCTGAAGCGCTGCGCGCCTCAGGCCGTGACGGCCGCGTTGGCCAGAGCAGCTTCTGCGGCGATCTGGGCACGGCGAAGCCGCCGCGCCCGTTTGCGATCGCACCAGGCCTGGGTCAGGCGCTCGGTGGTCGCCTTGATGGAGGAGAGAAGGCCGAACAGCGTCAGCGCCGCACTGAGCAGCCAGAGCGCCAGATTGAACGCGCCGCCGATCAGCAGCAGCGCGCCCCGGCCGAGCAGCTTCATGATCGCGCGCGTCTTGCTGCCTTGCGCTTCGGCAAGCCGCGCCGCGCGCGCGACGTCCTTGGGACCTTCGGCGATGCGTAGCGTGTCCATCGCCCCGCGCGTGCCGGTCTTCTCGGCGACGCGGGTGACGTCCTTGCCGAGCCGGACCAGCGCACCGGCCTTCTCGGCCCGGAACGCGGCCTTGATCGCGCTGACGGTCTCGCCCGGCCGCAGCACCGAGCCTGATACCACCGCATTCCGCAGCGCCGGCGTGTCGACGACCTCGCGCGCGGAACGGCCGGCCCAGACCGCGAGCCCCTCGCCGAGCCGCCCGACTTTGCGCGCATCCTTCACCAGCGTCAGTCCGGCGCGCACCGGCGCCGCGCCACCGACGGACACGTA
This sequence comes from Bradyrhizobium sp. 23AC, assembly GCF_054863025.1. NCBI lineage: Bacteria > Pseudomonadati > Pseudomonadota > Alphaproteobacteria > Hyphomicrobiales > Nitrobacteraceae > Bradyrhizobium > Bradyrhizobium sp. 23AC. Next base: position 45,294 of record NZ_JAVAYN010000005.1, on the reverse strand, counting down.
GGTCGCCGCCGTCACCGCAAGTCCGGCCGCCGCAAGCCCGAGCACGAGCCGGTCGGTGTCCTCGCCCATGGCAAGATGCTTGCCCTCGCGCACCACGTCCCTGATGTCGCCGATCACGAAGAGATCGCCCGCCACCGTCCCCGAGAGGCTCGCGACATCGTCGGCATTGCCGGTGACGAGGCCGGTGGCGAAACGTTTGACGAAATGCGAGGTGGAACCTTGGGCTTTGACCGCGTCACTGACGCGGCTCAGGAGGTCGTCAGGCAGCGCGATGTTGCGGTCACGCGCCAGCGCGACGAAACTGTCGGCGAGATCGGCATCATCAGCGGCGAGCGCGGCCTCGATATTGTCCTGAACCAGGCGATCGTTCTGCCGCAGCACTCGATCGAGCTTGAGCTCGGAGAGCGCGGCCGGATCATCCTGGGCGGCGAGGATCGCGCCGGCCTCACGGGCGTGCGGCGCTACCTGCGCGAGCATGAAGCCGCACGCGGCGATACCGATCAACGCTGTGGTGATTCGCAGCCACTTCATGTGGAAAGCCTGGGCGGTCCTTCGGGCGGTCCGTGGGATCGTCTACGCCGGTCGATTCGTCTTTCGGCGCAAATTTGCTCGTCCACAGACATAGTATGCCAAAATTGCGACACAACGTCCCCGACGAAAGAAGGGCTTCTCTCAGGCCTTAAGATTGTGTCGAATTTGCATTGAGCAAATGAGCATGGGGCAATTGCGAACCTTTCGGTTCCGCTGGACTAGCAATCATCCACACCCGCCAGTATGGTCCGCGGCGCCTTAAAGATGCCGCGTCAGTTCGTGATTGTGTCTGCCGCCATTGCCACTCCAGGATGAGTTACGATGTCCGACCATGTCGTCCCGCACTTCCATAACGATGCCGGCGTCCCCGTCATCGAGATCGGCTCGCAAGAGTTCATGTGCGTTGGCGCCAACCCTCCGTTCGACCATCCGCACGTCTTCCTCGACCTCGGCAACGACAACGAGATCATCTGCCCGTACTGCTCGACGCTGTACCGCTTCGCGGCCGACCTGAAGGCGGGCGAAGCCCGCCCGCCGGAATGCGTCCTGAAGGACAAGGTGGCCTGACCGCTTCCATCGGTCAGGGGTGGCGCTCTCCCGCACGATTGTCATCGCCGGTGCCGGCATCGGTGGACTGACGGCCGCGCTGGCGCTGGCAGCCCGCGGCTTCCGCATCGTCGTGCTGGAAAAGGCCGAGCGGCTCGAGGAAGTCGGCGCCGGCCTGCAACTCTCCCCCAATGCCAGCCGCGTGCTGGTCGAGCTCGGCCTCACGGAACGCCTCAAGCTGCGCGCCGTCACTCCGGAAGCGGTCTCGATCATGAGCGCGCGGGCCGGCGGCGAGCTGCTGCGCATGCCGCTCGGTGAAGCAGCGTCCGCGCGGGCCGGCGCCCCCTATTGGGTGGTGCACCGCGCCGACCTGCAATCGGCGCTGGCCGGCGCTGTCGCCGATCATCCCGACATCGACCTCAAGCTGGGCGCGACCTTCGAAGACGTCGCGCCTCATGCCAAGGGGCTGACGGTGGTCCATCGCAGCGGCACGATCCGCCGCAGCGATCTCGCCAGCGCGCTGATCGGCGCCGACGGCATCTGGTCGACGGTCCGCCAGCATCTGTTTCCCGAGGTGCAGCCGCGCTTCTCCGGGCTGATCGCCTGGCGCGGCACGCTGGATGCCACGCAACTGCCAAAGGACTACACCGCGCGCCGGGTGCAGCTGTGGATGGGGCCGAATGCCCATCTCGTCGCCTATCCGATCGCGGGCGGCCGCCAGATCAACGTGGTCGCTGTGTTGCCGGGCACCTGGAACAGGCCGGGCTGGAGCACGCCCGGCGATCCGCGGGAAGTGATGGACGCCTTCGCCGCGCCGCGCTGGCCGGCCTCGGCGCGGATGATGCTGGCCACGGTCGACAGCTGGCGGAAATGGGCGCTGTTCGGCGTGCCCGACGGCTGCCCCTGGAGCAAAGGTCCGGTGGCGCTGCTCGGCGATGCCGTGCATGCGATGCTGCCTTTTGCAGCCCAGGGCGCCGGCATGGCGATCGAGGATGCCGCGGTGCTCGCCCGGCATCTGAGCTTTGAAGCCGCCGAGAGCACGGCAGGCATCAGTGCTGCGCTGACGCAATACGGCCGTGCCCGCCAAGCGCGGGTGCGGCGGGTGCAGCGGACCGCGCGGCAGCAGGGCCGCATCTATCATCTCGGCGGGCCGCTTGCGGCCGCACGCGATCTTGCGATCCGCGCGCTCGGCCCGGACCGCATGCTGGCGCGGCAGGACTGGATCTACGGCTGGCGGCCCTGATGCGAAGCGCCGCCGGCGCGGCGCCTCAGCGCGACGTTTTCCCGGATTTCGAAGCGGGCTTGGCAATCGCCGCAGGCGACAATTGCGTGGCAGGCGGGGTCGCCTCCGGCGGGGTTTCCCGGCACTTGTTGCGGCGCCAGGCGTCATCGGCCATTTGCGCCGACCCGCGCACGGCAACATAGTCGTTGCGATAGGCGAGCTCGGACACCACGGCGCCACCGGTCCCGGTCTCCGCCTTCTCCATCAACCCCCGCAAATCGTCAGTGCGCTTGGCGAGCGACTTGCGCTCGGCCTCCAGCTGCTTGCAGTCGTACAATTCGTATTTGGCGGGATCGGCAAAGGCCGGCGCGACCGTCTCGCTCATGCCGGCGCAGCCGGACAGCGCGGCGCCGGCCGCAAGCAGCGCGAGGAGCGCGCCGAAGCCGCGCGGCGATGTGGAAAACGAAGCAGCCATGCCGGATGAATAGTCCCCGTGGATTGAGAATGCCTAAAGCAACAACAGATGTCCGGATTGAGGCTTTGCCTTGTGCGCCCGGCTCGCTTAAGGAAGAACCGTCCCTCCGGGTCCGCAACGCGCCAATTCCAGACGGCCAAGGATGGACTTAAGTGTTTGATCTCGTTGGATCAAGCGGGCATGGCGGAATTGGTAGACGCAAGGGACTTAAAATCCCTCGGTGCGCAAGCGCTGTGCCGGTTCGACCCCGGCTGCCCGCACCACGAGATTTGACGGCACCCGCGTGGGCCATTGATGAAGGCGGTCTGCCCTCCGCTTCAGCTGAGCGATCATCTGGTGAACTCTCGATCTGCCCAACAGCTCTGTTGCGCGGCTTCGGCATCTGAAGATCGCCCTCTTCCGAGTCCGAGCAGCAGCCGCTTCGCCGAAAGCGGGCGACGACATCCGATCGATGATCGAGGCGAAATCTCAGCGCATCGAGCGCGCGTCGGAGCACATCATGTTCCTGTCGCAAGAGCCGTCAACTTTAAGGCGATTGTGCTGCACATGTCCTTGAGAAATGCGGCGCTCGCTGCTAACCCGGGCGAGAACAAGGCACAGGCTCCATGGCTCAAACCTCCTTTCCCGCCCAGTCCACGACGGAAGGCCTGAAAGTCGGGGCCGATACGTATTCGAGCGCGATCGCCGACGCGCAGAATTACATGAACTGGGTTATCGACCAGTTCCGTCCCTACCTGAAGGGTGCGATCCTCGAGGTCGGGTTCGGCCATGGGCTCTACAGCAGAGTGCTCGGAGAGCTTGGCAATTATTGCGGCGTGGACCACGACCGCGAAAGCGTCGAACGCGCCGCCAAGGCGATGCCCGATCGCAAGTTCGCCGTCTGCGACATTCTGGTCCGCGATCAGCTGAGTTCCCTGTTTCCCCAAGGCGTCGATGCGGTCTTCACCATCAACGTCCTCGAGCACATCGAGGATGACGCCACGGCGGTTGCCAATTTGGTCCAGGTGCTCAAGCCCGGAGGACACCTGCTGATCAGCGTTCCCGCCCTGATGCTGCTCTACAACGATCTCGATCGTCTGGCGGGACACTGCCGCCGCTACACCACCGCGCGCCTTGCCAAGCTGCTCGCCGATCAGCCGGTCGAGCTGGTCCGGCTGAATTACTTCAATCCGATCGGCGGGCTGGGGTGGCTTGCCAATCGCCTGAAGCGGCATCAGTCGCTGAACGATGCCGCCGTCAACGGGCAGATCGCCCTGTTCGACAAATATGCCGTGCCGCTGTCGCGGGCGCTCGATCCGCTCTCGCGAAGCTTCTTTGGGCAATCCGTCACCTGCATTGCACGCCGCTTATGATTTCAGTCGTCATTCCTGCGCTCAACGAGCGCAACGGCATTGTTGAAACCATTGATCGAGCCAAGGCGGCTCTCGACGGCGCTCAGCTCACTCCCTACGAGATCATCATCGTCGACGATGGGTCGGCCGACGGCACCGGCGAGCTCGCCGAACAGGCCGGTGCAAAGGTGCTCAGGCATCCCCACAACATCGGCTATGGCCGCTCGCTGAAGGATGGAATTCGCGCTGCGTCCTACGACACGATCGTCATCAGCGACGCCGATGGCTCCTACCCGATGGAGGCGATCCCGGCCCTCGTCGCGCGCTTCAAGCAGGGTTTCGACATGGTGGTCGGCGCCAGGACCGGGCCCAACTACCGCGAGTCGAGGCTGAAGTCGCCGTTGCGCGCAATCCTCAAGGCGATCGTCGAATTCACCGCCAACCGCGATATCCCCGACATCAATTCCGGCCTGCGCGTGTTCGGCCGGCAGGTCGCGATCTCCTATTTCGAGCATGTCAGCGACCTCTTCAGCTTCACGACGTCGCTGACGCTCGCCTACATGATGAACGCGAAGTTCGTCGACTACATCGACATCGACTACAAGGAGCGCATCGGCCGCTCCAAGGTGAACCTGTTCCGCGACTCCATTCGGACGCTGCAATACGTCCTGGAGGCCTGCACCTACTACAATCCGCTGAAGATCTTCGTGCTGCTGGCGATGATGTGCATGGCGCTCGCGCTGGTCTCGCTGATCGGCGGGATCATCCTGCAGGTCGTCAGCGCCTTCGTGCTGGGCGTCGGCGCGATCCTGCTCAGCATTCTCGTCGTCGCCATGGGACTGCTCGCGGTGCTGCTGAAGCAGATCATGAATCAGCGACCATGACCTCCCGCGGCAAGGGAACGCGATGTGCGGCATAGCGGGCATCTTTCATCGTGACGGTCGGCCAGCCGACGGCCGTGCGGTTGCGGCGATGTCGGCAGCACTCGTCCATCGCGGGCCGGACGGCGAGAGCTCCTGGCTGGACGGCCCCGTCGGCCTCGCCCACCGCCGGCTCGCCATCCGCGATCTCTCCGATGCCGGACGCCAGCCGATGCTCGATGCCTCGGAGCGCATCGTCGTCACCTACAACGGAGAGATCTACAACGATCACGAGCTGCGCAGCGAGCTCGAGCAATCGTTCGGCGTCCGCTTTCGCAGCACCTGCGATACCGAGATCCTCCCTTACGCCTATCTCGCCTGGGGTGAGGCGATGTTCGAACGCCTGGAGGGCTTTTTCGCGATCGGCCTGTGGGATCGGCAGGAGCGCCGCCTGATCCTGGCGCGCGACGGCATCGGGATCAAGCCGCTGTATTATTCCGAAAACAGCAGCCGCGTCCTGTTCGCAAGCGAGATCAAGGGACTTACGGCGAGCGGAGATGTCGCCGCGCGGGTCGATCCCGTGGCCCTGCATACCTATCTCGCCGCAGGCCATCCGGGGACGCGACAGAGCCTGTACCAGGACATCAAGCAGCTCCCGCCCGGCACGATGATCGGATTCACCGAGCGCGAGCGAACCGAGCGACGGTTCTGGCGGCCGGTGCGCGCGGCTGCGATCCGCGACCTCGACGAAGCCGTTGTCCGGCTGCAATCGACGATCGAGACCGTGGTCAAGAGCCAGATGGTGAGCGACGTGCCGCTCGCCGTGCTGCAGAGCGGCGGCATCGACAGTTCGCTGATCAGCCTGACGCTCGGCCGGCTCGGCTTGAAGCCGCCGCTGTTCACGGCAGGCTTCACCGAGAAAAGCCATGATGAAACCGCGGTGGCGCAGCAGATCGCCACCGCCGCCGGCCTGTCGCTCAACGTCATCGACGGGGAAGCGGGCGAGGATGCCGAGGCGGCGCTGCGGGCGGTGGTCTATCATTTCGACGGCCAATGCGCCGACACGGGCGCGCTCGGCTTCTATCATCTGGCTGGCGCGGTCCGCCGGCATTCCACGGTGGTTCTGTCCGGCGACGGCGGCGACGAGTTCTTCGCCGGATATGAAACCTATGCCGCGACCATGATGGCGGAGCGCGCGCGCCACGTCGTTCCGCGCGGCCTTGCCAGCCTGACCGGACGCCTCGCCTATGCATCGGTGCGCGGCAACGAGAAGCGGCTTCCGGCGGCGGCGCAGCTCGCCCGCTTCGCACTCGGGTTGGGCGAAGCCGGCAACAGCCCGCATCTGCAATGGCGGCGGCTCGTTCCCCGCTTCCTAGCCGAGAGGATCTATGACCGCGGGATGGCCGATCTTGCATCGGCCGATCCGTTCGCGGAATACGCCGAATATTATTCGGAGCCGCATGACAACGTGCTGGATCGGGCGCTGATCGCCGACCAGCGCTTCCATCTGCAAAGCGTCCTCACCAAGGTCGATGCGATGAGCATGGCGCATGGTCTCGAAGTGCGCGTGCCGATCCTCGATCGACGGGTCATGGACCTCGCCGGCAGCCTCGATGTCTCGCTGCTCAATCCCTGGCCCAAGGGCGCGCCGAAATATGTGTTGCGCAAACTCGCCGAGCGCCTGGGCATGCCGGGAGAGGCCGCATGGTCGCGCAAGCGCGGCTTCAACGTGCCGATCGCACAGCTGATGCGGCGCGGTGGGCTGCGGCCGATCTGCGACCGGGTGCTCGACAGGGAGGCCGACGTTTTTGCGCCCTTCCTGAAACCGGAGGCGATCCGGCCGCTGTGGACTGCGCATCGCGAGGCCAGGAGCGACAATGCGTTCGCGCTGTGGCCGATCCTGACGCTGGGCATCTGGTTGACGGGCCTTGCGACCCCTTCGCCGCGCCGAGCGTAGGGAGCGGGCACATGCCGGACCTGAAGGACCAGACGATCAACGATTTCGGCGAGCAATGGACCGCGTTCCGCGAAAACCCCGCCTATTACGGCTCGGCGGACCTGCTTGCCGATCTGTTCGGTCCGTTGCTTTCCCTCGACGAGGTCAAGGGCAAGCGGATTGCCGATATCGGGAGCGGCACGGGACGCATCGTCAATATGCTGCTCGATGCCGGGGCGGATCGTGTCGTCGCGGTCGAACCCTCCGATGCCATGCTGGTCCTGAAGGACAACACGGCGGACCGCGCGGAGCGCATCGACTATTTGCAGGCGCCCGGCGACCGCTTGCCGCCCGATCTGGGGCTCGACTATGTGGTTTCGATGGGGGTGCTGCATCACATCCCCGAACCGGCGCCGGTGGTTCGCGCGGCCTACGATGCGTTGCGCCCCGGCGGACGCTGCATCGTCTGGCTCTACGGCTACGAAGGCAACGAGACCTATCTGTCGCTCGCGATCCCGTTGCGCAAGCTCACCGTGCTGCTGCCGCACCGGCTGCTGGTGGTGCTGTCGCATGGTCTGGAATGGGCGCTGACGGCCTATATCGGGCTGTGCCGGATATTGCCGTTACCGATGCGGTCCTACATGCGTTCGGTGCTGGCGAAGTTTCCGCGCAGCGTTCGCCGCTTGACCATCTACGACCAGCTCAATCCCGCCTACGCGAAATACTACACGCGCGCCGAGGCGGAGGCGCTGCTGTCGGATGGCGGTTTCGGGGATGTCAGGCTCTACCACCGCCACGGCTATAGCTGGACCGTGTCCGGCACACGGCCCGGATGACGGGCGTCGAGCAGCAGGACCCAGAAGAACATCAGCGCGCTGAAGAGCTGGATGAAGTTGCCCTCGAGGGAAATGCCCGTCACGAAGATCAATGAGGGCATCAGGAGACCGACGGTGAGCGCGGCGGCGAGTGCCGTGGCCGGAAGATCGACCAGAAGGATCGCGGCATAGAGCGCGGGCTCGAAGTAGGCATATTCCTTGAGGCGCGGCGAGCTGAGATAGAGCGCAAAGATGGCCAGCACCGTGATGCGCATCGCGGCACGGGGGTGATCCATCAGCCAGCGATCCAGTCGCACAAGAAGCGAATCTCCCTCGTGCGCCGGCCGGCTCCCGATCAAGCGCAGGACGGACAGGGCGAACGGCACGAGCACCAGTGCGGTCACGGCGAAGGCATAGGTTGCGAAGATCGCCGGTTTGCTATCGATCAGGCCCACATGGCCCATCAGATCCCGCGCCAGCAGCAGCAGGGACGGATTGCTCTCGAACAGCTCGACGAGGTGCTGGTCCGGAATCTTTCCGGCCACCGCAAGCTGCCAGCTCGCGAACAGATCGGGGTATGCCAGCCGCGATATCAGGATCGGCAAGGCGAAGCTGAACACAGCCATCGCGATCAGTATCAGCTTGCGGCCGCGCGGCAGCGGCAGGAAATAGAGCGCGGCCAGCAGCGGAAAGAACACCAGCTTGAACGACATCACGAGGCCGAGCAGCGCGGCACCGGCGAGGCGCGACGGAAAGCTGCGGTCCTCCGACGGCCCGGCTGCGGGCAGAGAAAGCAGGAGCCTCAACGCGATCGCGGTCAGCACGCCGCTCAGGATCGCGAAATTGCCCGACGCCTGCACCCATTCGAAACCGACGAATGCGCCGAGCGCGCAGAGCACCCTGAGCCCGACGTCGCGAGCGCTCGGGCGCGTTCGGGCGAGACCGGGCAGGAGAAGGCCGCAGAGCACGGCGAGAACGGGAAAAATAGCCTTGTGGTGAGCGACCAGAATGCCGCCCGCGCAGAAAGGACGGAAGGCTTCCAGCGTCACCGGCAGATAGGGGTAAGAGAGCTTGGTGCCTGTCAGGTTCTTGACGAAGTAGGGATCGAGACCGCCCGCATAGGCATCGACCGCCGCGCAATTGACGCGGGTGTCCCAGCCATATCTCAAACCGAGCGCGGCGTCGCTGGCGAGATTGCCGAACGCCAAAAGCGCGGTCAGCGCGATCAGGCAGGCAAGCCAGATGTTTCGCCTCGAAGCCATGTCGGCCGAGGGCTCCAACCATCGTGCTGTACCGGTGACATCAGACACAATCGGATACCTTGTCAGGCTAGGTTCTCTCGGCGCCAGCGCGGCGCCTCATCGATCGGCCGCCACAGTGGACAGGAGGCGTTTCCGTTTCATCCCGCCGGACCCGACCTGCCCCGCTCGGCGCCGATCTTTAGGGAGGGATGGTGAATCACTGGTTTCCGGCCATGGCAGGACCCCCGCGGTCGGCTCGCGCGGGGGTTCCCCTCACCAATTCTTGTCCGCCCCTCCTCCGCCTGCCAGCCATCCCGAAACATGGGTTGTGCAACGCAGCATGGGCGATGGATAAAGTCGCTCAATTTCAGAGGTGAGCTTCTTGTCTGACGTCAATGCCGACGATTGGGTGTCCGCGGGACACCGCCCGATGGGATTTCCAGAATTCGTCATCGTGATCGCCTCCATCATGGCGCTGAATCCGCTTGCGATGGACATGATGCTGCCAGCACTGCCCAATATCGGGACAGCCTTCAACATTCCCGTCGCCAACCATCTGCAACTGGTGCTGTCGACCTTCCTGATCGGTTTCGGCGCCGGCCAGTTCGTCATGGGCCCCCTGTCGGACCGCTTCGGCCGCCGGCCGGTGCTGCTCGGCGGCATGGCGGTCTATGCGGTGGCGAGCGTGCTGGCGGTCGCGGCGCCCTCGTTCGAGACGCTGCTGCTGGCGCGCGCGCTGCAGGGGCTCGGCACCTCGGCCACACGCGTGATCGCGACCTCGATCGTGCGCGACTGCTATGTCGGCCGCCGCATGGCGAGCGTGATGTCGCTTGCCATGATGGTGTTCATCGCGGTGCCCGTGATCGCTCCCTCGTTCGGACAGGCGGTGCTGCTGGTGACGGCGTGGCGCGGCATCTTCGTCGTACTGATGTTGTACGGCCTGCTCGCGCTCGCCTGGTGCGTGCTGCGGCTGCCAGAAACCCTGCCCGAGTCCGAGCGCAGGTCGCTGGCGCCCGCTGATGTGCTTTCAGCATTCCGGCAGACCGTGACCAATCGCCAGACCATCGGCTATGCCACGGCCGCCGGCAGCGTCATCGGCGCGCTCTTTGCCTTTGTCTTCTGCGCCCAGCAGGTCTTCACCGGCATCTATCACCTCGGCCATTACTTCCCAGTCGCCTTCGCCGCGATTGCGGCCGGCACGGCCGTCGCCGGCTTCCTCAATGCGAGGCTGGTCGGGCGGCTCGGCATGCGCGTGATCTCGCATGGCGCGCTGACGCTCTACACAATCGTCGCCGCCGTGATGCTGCTGACGGAAATTCTCGGCATCCTGCCGCTTGCCCTGTTCATGGTGCTCTCGGCTCTGATGATGTTCTCGTTCGGCATGATGGTTGCCAACTTCACTGCGCTCGCGATGGAGCCGCAGGGCCACATCGCCGGCACCGCCTCCTCGCTCTACGGCTCGATCACGACGCTGATCGGAATCGTGGTCGGCATGGCAATCGGACAGAGCTTCGACGGCACGCTATTGCCGTTCTCGGTCGGCTTCTTCCTGTCGACGCTCGCTGCGCTCGCGATCGTGCTGGTGGTGGAAAAGGGCCGGCTGTTCAAGCCGCATCATCGTCCCATCGCTTAAGGAACTTCCCGATCCGCTCGATGTTGTCCTGCAGCAATTCGAGAGGTCACATTCAATGGAATCGGAACACCGGGAAGATCGCCGCGACGTCGAACGGCGGAAGACGGAACGTTCGGAGCCGAGCGCAGAGCAGGCCACGTTGACGACGCCGTTGGCGAGCGAGGGTCTCGAGCAGGTCCGCGACAGTCATTGCTGAGCGCGGAGCCTATTCCGAACCGCGCCTGCTGGCGCTGAAATCATCCGCAGCGCTCTTGGGTATCATCCGCATTCCCCGGGGCCGCACTATCAGAGCGACCGCCTCCCGCGAAAGACCGGGCCGCCCCCACAGGGTGGCCCGCACGGTGAACTCGCGCCTGACGAAGTGCCCGGTCTGCGAGGACGCCCACGCCATCCACCGGGTGCAAGATTCCTGGTCGCGGAAACACAGCGCGGCCCAGCCGCGGTCAAGCGACATCTTGCGTGGCAAGCCCAACGTCTGTTCGTACTCGAAGGGCGCCGCATGACGTGGATGGTCCGGGCTGTAGAACGCGGTGGCGAAGGCCAGCGAACCATCACCACTCACCGCGCTCAGCGGCACGCCGGTCTGCTCGCGCCACTCGCGCGTCAGTTCACTGGCCGCCTGGGCGTAAAGATTCCGGCCCTCCTCATACCCGTGATCATTGCGATAGACGGCATGGATCGGCGCGGCGATCAGGACGGCCGCGAGCGCGACGCCGGCCACGATCACGGTGAGGTTGACCGTGTAGAAGCGCTCGATCGGGTAGCTCGTCCCGCAGACCACGAGAACGGTGAAGAGGAACAGTCCCTGCAGCGCCCATAGCGACGGCAGATCGGTGCCCATCACGAGCGACGTCACCACCGGCAGCACGATCGTGCCCATCGTGACGTAGAACAAAAGCCGCAGGCCCGGGCCCATTGCGGCGAAGTCCGCCGGAAACCGCTTCAAGCGCGTTCCTGCGACGAGCACCCAGAACACGGCCGACATGCTCATCGCCGCCGCTAGCCCCAGCAGAAAGTTTCTCGCCTCGCCGAGTGAGGTCGCAGCGTTGCCATTGGCGTGCGCCAGCGCGTAGGTGAAGGTCGACGCGCCCGTTGTCGCGAGCCAATAGATGTGAGGTGACAGCGCCGCGAGCCCGACGACGACCGAGATCCAGGGCGAAGCGGAGGTGAAATAAGCGCGCCGCGCCGGGTGCGCCAGCGCGGCAAACGCGAAGCTCATGACGAGAAAGATCGAATAATATTTGCCGACCATCGCCAGCGCCGTCGTACATCCCACCGCGACCGCCCACAGCGGGGCGCGCGTCTCGAATGCGCGCAGGAAGCACCAGGTCGCCAGCGGCCAGACCGCCAGCAGCACCGAATTGGCATTGAAGCGCTGGGCATGGAATTGATAGACCGGCGTCAGCATCAGGAGCAAAAGCACCAGGATGCGCTTGTGCCCGGTCACGAATTGCCGCGCGATCCGGTCGACGAAGATCAGCGCAAGCCCGGCATTGGCCATCGCCATCAATTGCAATGACCAGTCGCTGAGCGGGAAGACGGAGGTCCAGCTGGCTGCGATCCAGCCGGTCAAGGGCGGATGCTTGTGATAGCCCCAGGCGAAATGCTGCCCCAGCATCCAGGCCTCGAGCGTATCAGGATGCAGGCCGCCGCCGGCATAGGCGATCGCCAGATAGAGCGTCCAGATCGCGACGAAACAGCCGACGAGGAGTGGAACGGCCCAGCCGGCCTCGACGCCATCGAGCCAATGCAGGAAAGGCCGCCGCCAACGTGCCGGCGCGCGATCGGACCGTTCGGCCATCGCCTGGAATGCAAAATCGATCGGCACGGGAATCAGGTTGAGGAGGGAAAATGATGCGTAAGACGACGCATCTATTTCAGGATTGAAACAAATAGCAATGACCGGAAACTGGAAAGGTTAAAAGCCGCAACGCCTTTTCCGCCGGTGCAACCCAACAAAAGACAACGGCGCCGCTGATGACAGCGGCGCCGCGTGGTGAAGACGACGAAGGCTACGTGAATTCGCCTCCCCTTACTCCGACTTGTCGACGTTCCAGAACAGCGGCGTCGCCGGGCCGTCGAGCACGCCGGTCAGCGATTTACGCCAGCCGCTCGGCAGCAGGTACTGCCCCAGCGGGATGTAGATCACCTGCTCATAGGCTTCCTTCTGGATGTCGGCGGCGATCTTCTTCTGCTCGTCGATCGACGGCGCGCGGACGAACGCGTCCTTGAGCTGCTCGATCTTGGCGTCTTCCGCCCAGCCGAACCAGCCGCCCTTCTTGCCCTGGCCGCCGATCGAGAGATTGGCGATCGGGTTGGAGACGTCGGCCGCGACCCAGTTGGTGAAGAACATGTTCCAGCCACCCTCCTTCGGCGGCTTCTGACTGGCACGGCGGCTCACCACCGTCTGCCAATCGGTCGCTTGCAGGTCGACCTTGAAGCCGGCTTCGCGCAGCAGCTGGGCCGCGACGATGGGCTGGGCCTTGAGCGTGGTGACGTCGCCGGGCGCCATCACCACGACCGGGGTGCCGTCATAGCCTGACTCGGCGAGCGCCTTCTTGGCTTCCGCCATGCCATTGCCCTTCACCAGGGTCTCGGCGCCGACCTCGGTCGCGAACGGCGTATCGCAAACGAAGAACGCGCCGCAGATCTTCTGGTACTTGGCATTGCCGACCAGCGCGTCGAGAACGTCCTTCTGGTTCATCGCCAGAAGAGCGGCACGTCGCACCTTCACGTTGTCGAACGGCGGATAGAGGAAGTTCATCCGGCCGAGCGTCTGAAAGCCGAACTTGTTCGAGACCTCGATCGTGATCTCCTTGTTCGCCTCCAGCACCGGCAGCATGTCGTAGGGCAGGTTTTCCATGAAGTCGATGTCGCCCGACTGCAGCGCGTTCACGGCGGTCTGCGAGTCCGGCATGGTGATCCATTCGACGCGGTCGACCTTCGCCACCTTGCCGCCGGAGGTCCAGCTCGCCGGCTCCTTGCGCGGCACGTAGTCGGTGTTCTTGACGTAGACCGCCTTTACGCCGGGTTGGAATTCCGATGCCACGAACTTGAAGGGGCCCGAGCCGATCTGCTCGGGGATCTGCTTGTCCGGCGGCGTCTCGGCGAGGCGCTTCGGCATCATGAAGGCGACGCGCGAGGACGGCTTGCCGATGGAATCGAGCACCAGCCCGTAGGGCTCCTTCAGCTTCAGCGTGATGGTCTTGGCGTCGGTCGCCTCGATGCTCGCGGTGAAGTCCAGGAGCTTCTGGCCCATGCCGTCGACCGCGGCCCAGCGCTTCAGCGAGGCGACGCAATCTTCCGCCGTCACCGGCGCACCGTCATGCCACTTCAGGCCGTCGCGCAGCGTGAAGGTGTAGGTGAGCTTGTCGTCGGAGATCTTCCAGTCCGCCATCTGCGGCTGGATCTTGAAGCTCGAATCGGGAGCCACCAGCGTGTCGTAGACCATGTAGCCATGGTCACGCGTGATGTAGGCCGTGGTGAAGATCGGATCGATGATGCGCAGATCCGAATGCATCACCGCCGTAATGGTCTTGCCGGCTGCAAGCACTGGCGAGGCAAGCGCCGTCGAAAGCGCAACGACAGACAGCGCAAGTTTGGAGGCAAACGCGCGAGGCCCCCGGCGCATGAAGTGGAACATAAAAAGTTTCTCCTGACGTGAAACTGTTCAAAGGCAGGTTATTGGTTAAGCATGCGGCTCGTTCCTTGGGCGAACTAACCTCATGCAATGCCTTTATCTTTCGAGACTTGCAGACAGTGCCGAGCGCGTCAATCCGGTTTCGCTGCAAGCCCTGGCGGCGCGGGCACGGGCTCCACAAGGATCGGTTTGGCTCTACAACACTCTTCACTCGTCCTGCCCCGCACCAATGCAATGCGCATTCCATCTTTCGAAGCTTGAGAGACATTGAGATGAATCCAGCCAATCTTCCTTTCGATTCCGAGGCGATGCTCCAGGGTTTGCGCGGCTGGGTCGAATGCGAAAGCCCGACCTGGGACGCTGGTGCGGTGAATCGCATGCTCGATATCGCAGCGCGGGATATGGCGATCATGGGTGCGACGATCGAGCGCATCGCCGGCCGGCAAGGTTTCGGCGGCGTGATCCGCGCGCGGTTTCCGCATCCGAAACAGGGCGAACCGGGCATCCTGATCGCCGGCCATATGGATACCGTCCACCCCGTCGGTACCATCGAGAAGCTGAAATGGCGGCGCGAGGGCAACCGGTGCTACGGCCCCGGCATCTACGACATGAAGGGCGGCAACTACCTCTCGCTGGAAGCGATCCGGCAACTGGCGCGTGCATCGTTCACCACGCCGCTGCCGATCACCGTGCTGTTCACGCCGGACGAGGAAGTCGGCACGCCCTCGACGCGCGACATCATCGAGGCGGAAGCCGCGCGCAACAAATACGTGCTGGTGCCGGAGCCCGGCCGCGCCGACAACGGCGTCACCACCGGACGTTACGCCATCGCGCGCTTCAATCTCGAGGCGACGGGCCGGCCGAGCCACGCCGGCGCGACGCTGTCGGCGGGACGCTCGGCGATCCGCGAGATGGCGCGGCAGATTCTCGCCATCGACGCGATGACGACGGAGGACTGCACCTTCTCGGTCGGCGTCGTGCATGGCGGGCAATGGGTCAATTGCGTTGCCACGACCGCCACCGGCGAAGCGCTCTCCATGGCCAAGCGGCAGGCCGATCTCGATCGCGGCGTCGAGCGGATGCTGGCGCTGTCGGGCACGGCCAACGATGTCGCCTTCAAGGTGACGCGCGGGGTGACGCGTCCGGTGTGGGAGCCGGATGCCGGCACGATGGCGTTGTATGAGAAGGCGCGCGGCATCGCCAAGTCGCTTGGCGCCGAACTGCCGCATGCGAGCTCCGGCGGCGGCTCCGATGGCAACTTCACCGGTGCGATGGGAATCCCGACGCTCGACGGCCTGGGCGTGCGCGGAGCCAACGGCCACACGTTAGAGGAGTATATCGAAGTCGAGAGTCTCGTTGAGCGCGGCCGGCTGATGGCCGGGCTGCTTGCGACGCTGGAGTGACCGGATTGGATGGGCGCGCCTGGCGCGCCGCGATATTTCGCCTGGCGGGCACGCTCCGCTGGCCCCCTTGAAGAGGGGTCGCCAAAACAGCTGACCGCACTGCAAAAACTGTGGCCCTGATGGCACGGGAATTGCTGAAATGTTAGGCTGGTGGCAGAACAGGCTATGACCGCTGCCGCCGATTTACTCTAATCTGACGGATCCAACTTGCTCGGATATCTCCTTCGCCGAATCTTCGCCGCCGTGCCCGTGATGGGCGTCGTCGCGCTGTTCGTCTTCCTCCTGCTCCGCCTCACCCCCGGCGATCCCGCCGCGATCCTCGCCGGCGACAATGCAACGCCGGAGCGGCTGGAGCGCATCCGCACCTCGCTCGGCCTCAACGAGCCCTTGATCGTGCAGTTCATCACCTGGGTGAACAAGCTGCTGCACGGCGATCTCGGAACCTCGCTGATCTCCAATCTGCCTGTGATGAAGATGATCGGCCAGCGCGTCGAGCCGTCGATCTCGATCGCGCTGTGCACCATCATCCTCGCCGTGCTCGTGGCGGTTCCCCTCGGCGTGATCGCCGCGTGGAAGCACGGCACCTGGATCGACCGTTTCGTGATGGGGCTTTCCGTGCTCGGCTTCTCGGTGCCGGTGTTCGTGGTCGGCTATATTCTGATCCAGGGCTTCGCGATCGAACTGCGGTGGGTGCCGGTGCAGGGCTTCCGCAGCATCTTTAACGGCTTCGGACCGTTCTTCGAGCGCATGATCCTGCCGACCTGCGCGCTCTCCTTCATCTACATCGCGCTGATCGCGCGCATGACGCGCGCGGCGATGCTCGACGTGCTCGGCGAGGACTATGTGCGCACCGCGCGCGCCAAGGGCATCAACGAGGTCGCCGTGATGATGCGCCATGCGCTGCGCAACGCCGCCGTGCCCGTGATCACCGTGATCGGCACCGGCTTTGCGCTGCTGATCTCCGGCGTCGTCGTCACCGAGAGCGTGTTCAACATTCCCGGCATCGGCCGCCTCACCGTGGATGCGGTGCTGGCGCGCGACTATCCGGTGATCCAGGCGATGATCCTGCTGACGTCGCTGATCTATGTCGTCGTCAACCTTCTCATCGACGTCGCCTACACCCTGCTCGATCCCCGGATCCGGTACTGAGGCAAGGACAAGAATTAATGTCGGTCGATACCCTTCCCCAGTCGTCCATTCCGATCACGTCGCCGCTGCGGCCGCGCTTCGGCTTCCTCACCTCGACGCCGATCATCGCCACCGCAACGGTCCTGCTCGCGCTGATCATCCTGATCTCGATCCTCGCGCCGCTGATCGCGCCGCATGATCCGATCCAGCTCGCGCCATCGCAACGGCTCAAGCCGTCGTCCGCGCAATTCCTGCTCGGCACCGATGCCTATGGTCGTGACCTGTTGTCGCGCGTCGTCTATGGCGGCCGCATCTCGCTGCTGATCGGCATCGGCTCGGCGATCCTGTCGATCGTCATCGGCCTTGCGATCGGCCTCGTCTCCGGCTTCTTCAAGCTGGTCGATGCCGTGCTGATGCGGGTCATGGACGGCCTGATGGCGATGCCGAGCATCCTGCTCGCGATCGCCGTGGTGTCGCTGTCCGGTGCCAGCCTCTGGACCGTGCTGATTGCGATCACCATCCCCGAGATTCCGCGCGTGGCGCGCCTGGTACGCTCCGTCGTGCTGTCGGCGCGCGAGGAGCCTTATGTCGAGGCGGCAATCTCGGTCGGCTCGTCCTTGCCGAAGATCATGTGGCGGCATCTGATGCCGAACACGGTGGCGCCGCTGATCGTCCAGGGCACCTATATCTGCGCGAGCGCCATCCTCACCGAGGCGATCCTCTCCTTCCTCGGCGCCGGCATCTCGCCGGAGACGCCGACCTGGGGCAACATCATGGCCGAGGGCCGCCAGTACTTCCAGATCAAGCCGTCGCTGATCTTCTGGCCGGGCCTGCTGCTGTCGATCGCCATCCTCAGCATCAATCTGATCGGCGACGCCGCCCGCGACGCACTCGATCCGCGCATGAAGCAGCGGGAAGGCAAGTGATGACCGATCAAGTGATGACCAACACCGTCCTCGACATCAACAACCTCGTCGTCTCCGTCGGCAAGAAGCCGGGCGGGCCAAAGATCATCGACGGCATCTCGATCCAGGTCCGCGAGCGCGAGACGCTGTGCCTCGTCGGCGAAAGCGGCTCGGGCAAGTCGGTGACCTCGCTCACCACGATGGGCCTGCTGCCGAAGGGCACGCTGGTTCCGACCAGCGGCAGCATCAAGCTGGTCGGCGAAGAGCTGCTCACCGCGACCGACCGCCGCTTGCGCCAGCTGCGCGCCACGCAGATGGCGATGATCTTCCAGGAGCCGATGACCGCGCTCAATCCGGTGGTGCCGGTCGGCCGCCAGATCGACGAGGTGCTGCGCGCGCACACCAAGCTCGACGCCAAGGCGCGCAAGAAGCGCATCCTCGACATGATGGAGCAGGTCCACCTGCCCCAGGTCGAGCGCATCTTCGCCTCCTACCCGCATCGTCTCTCCGGCGGGCAGCGCCAGCGCATCATGATCGCGATGGCGCTGGTGCTGGAGCCGAAGCTCTTGATCGCGGACGAACCGACGACCGCGCTCGACGTCACCACGCAGAAGCAGATCCTGTCCCTGATCCGCGAGCTGCAGCGCGATCACGGCACGGCCGTGCTGTTCATCACCCACGACATGGGCGTGGTCGCCGAGATCGCCGACCGCGTCGCGGTGATGCGGCAGGGCCGGCTGGTCGAGACCGGCCCGCTCGAGACCGTGCTGCGCAATCCGACCATGGAATACACCCGCAATCTGCTCGCCTCGGTGCCGAGCCTGGTGCCGCGGCCGCCGCGCGAGGAGAGCCGCGAGCCGGTGGTGCTGGAGGCCAACGACCTCAGCAAGGTCTACAAGGAGCGCGCCTTCTTCGGCAAAGGCCGCGAGGTCGTCGCCGCCGACAAGGTGACGCTGACGCTGCGCAAGGGCCGCACGCTCGGCATCGTCGGCGAAAGCGGCTCGGGCAAGTCGACCGTGGCGCGCTGCATCGTGCGCCTGATCGATCCGACGTCCGGCGGCGTGCGCCTCGCCGGCCGCGAGATCGCCGGCATCTCGCGTCGCCTGCTGCAGCCGCACCGGCAGAAGATCCAGATCGTGTTCCAGGATCCCTATCGCTCGCTCAACCCGCGCGTCACGGTCGGCGAGAGCATTGCGGAGGGCCCGATCAATTACGGCGTCGCGCATCCCGATGCGATGAAACGCGCCCGCGAGCTGCTCGAACTCGTCGGCCTGCCCGCTGACGCGGTATCGCGCTATCCGCACCAGTTCTCCGGCGGCCAGCGCCAGCGCATCGCCATTGCGCGCGCGCTAGCGCTCGATCCGGACGTGCTGGTCGCGGATGAGGCGGTCTCCGCGCTCGACGTCTCGGTGCAGGCGCAGGTGCTGGAACTCTTCGACGAGATCCAGAAGCGTCTCGGCATCGCCATCCTGTTCATCACCCACGATTTGCGCGTCGCAGCGCAGATCTGCGACGAGGTCGTGGTGATGCAGCACGGCCGCGTCGTCGAGCAGGGCCCCGCCGCCGAGGTGCTGACGCATCCGAAGGAGGCCTACACCAGGGCGCTGCTGGACGCCGCTCCGGGGCGCGACTGGGACTTTGCGAACTTCCGGCCGGTGGCAGAGGGCGTGGGGGCCACGGCGTAGGTTCATCCTCGTCATTGCGAGCGTAGCGAAGCAATCCAGAATCCCTCCGCGGAAAGACTCTGGATTGCTTCGCTACGCCCGCAACGACGGTGTGCGCGGCACACATTCCCAAAACAGCTTGACCCTATGCGCGGCGCGAGTGCGTCCCACCTTGCTCTCGCCGCAGGGCCAAGGCTAACGTCGCGCCCTCTTGATTGATTGGACTGAACTGAATGACACGCATCGCCGTCGGCGGCTTCCTGCACGAGACCAACACCTTCGCTCCCACCAGGGCGACCTTCGCCGACTTCCAGCATGGCGGCGGCTGGCCTGCGATGACAGAAGGCGCCGACGTGCTGAAGGTGATGCGGCGCATCAATGTCGGCCTCGCCGGCTTCGTCGACAGCGCCGAGGCCAACGGTTGGGAACTCGTTCCGACGATCGCCTGCGGTGCCAGCCCGTCGGCGCATGTCACCAAGGACGCCTTCGAGCGGATCGTGAAGGTGATGGTCGACGGCATCAAAGCTGCCGGCCCGCTCGATGCGGTCTATCTCGATCTGCACGGCGCCATGGTGACCGAGCATCTCGACGACGGCGAAGGTGAGATTCTGGCGCGCGTGCGCCGCGTCATCGGCAAGGATGTTCCGCTGGTCACCAGCCTCGACCTCCATGCCAACGTCACGCCCGAGATGATGGAACATGCTGACGCGCTGATCGCCTACCGCACCTATCCGCATGTCGACATGGCCGAGACCGGCCGCGCCTCCGCGCGGCATCTGGCGCTGCTGCTGAAGACGAAGCAGCGGTTCGCCAGGGCGTTCCGGCAATTGCCGTTCCTGATCCCGATCAGCTGGCAATGCACCAACGACCAGCCGACCAAAGGCATCTACGAAAAGCTCGCTGCGCTGGAGAGCGACGCGATTCCGACGCTGTCTTTCGCACCGGGCTTTCCCGCCGCCGATTTCCGCGATTGCGGGCCGAGCGTGTTCGCCTATGGCAGGACGCAAGCCGATGCCGACCGCGCCGCCGATGCGATCGTCAAGCTGATCGAAAGCCACGAGGATGATTTCGACGGCAAGATCTGGTCGCCCGACGACGGCGTGCGCCACGCCATGGAGCTTTCGAAGAGCGCGAGCAAGCCGATCATCATCGCAGACACCCAGGACAATCCCGGTGCCGGCGGCGATTCCGACACGACCGGCATGCTGCGCGCGCTGGTGCGCAACAGAGCGAGCGCCGCGACCGGTGCGATCTACGATCCGGTCTCGGCCAAGGCCGCGCATGACGCCGGCGTCGGTGCCACCGTGACGCTGTCGCTCGGCGGCAAGTCAGGCATTCCCGGCGACGAGCCCTATCGCGAGACCTTCGTGGTCGAAAAGCTCTCCGACGGCCGCTTCATCGCGCCCGGCCCTTACTACGGCGGCCGCGAGATGGAGATGGGTCCCTCAGCTTGCTTACGCATCGGCGATGTCCGCGTCGTCGTCTCCTCGCACAAGGCGCAGCTCGCCGACCAGGCGATGTACCGGTATGTCGGCATCGAGCCGACTGAGGAGAAGATTCTGGTCAACAAGAGCTCGGTGCACTTCCGCGCCGATTTCGAGCCGATCGCGGAAAAGCTGATGATCTGCGCCGCGCCCGGCGCGATGCCGGCCGACACCGCCACCCTGCCCTGGACGCGCCTGCGGCCGGGCATTCGCATCAAGCCGAACGGCCCCGTTTTCTCGCCCCCCTCACGCTAACTGGACAGAACCCATGCCCACGATCGACCGCATCGACGGTTACGCCGACGAGCTCACCGCCATCCGCCGCGACCTGCACGCCCATCCCGAGATCGGATTCGAGGAAGTGCGCACCTCCGGCATCGTCGCCGACAAGCTGAAGAGCTGGGGCATCGAGGTGCATCGCGGTCTCGGCGGCACCGGCGTGATCGGCGTGATCAAGGGCAAGGGTTCGGGCAACAAGCGCATTGGCCTCCGCGCCGACATGGACGCGCTGCCGATGGAAGAGAACACCAATCTGAAGTGGAGCTCGAAAATCCCCGGCCGCTTCCACGGCTGCGGCCATGACGGCCACACCACCATGCTGCTCGGCACCGCGCGCTATCTCGCCGAGACCAAGAACTTCGACGGCACCGTGCACCTGATCTTCCAGCCGGCCGAGGAAGGCCTCGGCGGCGCCCGCGCGATGATCAAGGACGGCCTGTTCGAAAAATTCCCCTGCGACGAGCTGTACGGCCTGCACAACGCGCCCGACCTCAACCACGGCGAGATCGCGATCCTGCCGGGCCCGGCGATGGCCAGCGCCGACTTCTTCGACCTGCGCATCACCGGCTATGGCGCGCATGGCGCGATGCCCGAGCGCTCCAAGGACGCGGTGATCATCGCGACCACGCTGGCGCAGGCGATCCAGACCATTGTCAGCCGCAATGTCGAACCGCTGCAGGCCGCGGTGGTGTCGATCACCCAGATCCACGCGGGCTCCGCCTACAACGTCATTCCAGGCGACGCGCATCTTTGCGGCACCATCCGCACCTTCTCGAAAGAAGTTCGCACCCTGGTCAGCGAACGCATCCGCACGATCTGCGCCGGCATCGCAAGCGCCTACCAGTGCGTGATCGACGTCGATATCCGCGACACCTTCGGCGTGCTGGTCAACCAGGTCGAGCAGTCCAAGGTGGTCGAAGACGTCGCGCGCACCATCGTCGACCCCGCCAACGTGATCACCCGCGCCCAGCCCAAGATGGGCAGCGAGGATTTCGCCGACATGCTGGAGACCATTCCCGGCGCCTATTTCTGGGTCGGCCATGACGGCAACGTGCCCGTGCACAATCCCGGCTTCGTGCTCGACGACAAGATCCTGCCGATCGGCGCCAGCATGTTCGCCCGGATCATCGAGACCCGTATGCCGGTAGGTTAGCAATGCATAAGAAGAGCCCTGAGGAAGCGGTCACTTCGCTGCACGATCTGTCCGCGGTCGATCTGATCGCGGGCTATCGCGCCAAGCAGTTCTCGCCGAGCGAGGTGCTGGAGGATTTGCTCACGCATGTCGCTGCGTGGGAGCCGCATCTGAAGGCGCTCTATGCGTTCGATCCCGACGGCGCGCGCGAGACCGCAAAGGCCTCGACCGCGCGCTGGACCGGCGGCGAGCCGTCCGGTGCGCTCGACGGCGTGCCTGTTACGGTGAAGGACAACATCGCGACCAAGGGCGTGCCGGTGCCGCTGGGCGCTGCCAGCGTCAAGCTCGTGCCGGCCGAGAAGGATGCCCCGCCCGCCGCGCGCCTGCGCGAGGCCGGCGCGGTCATCTTCGCCAAGACCACCATGCCCGATTACGGCATGCTGTCGTCCGGACTCTCCAGTTTCCACGCACTCGCGCGTAACCCCTGGGACCTCTCCAAGAATCCCGGCGGCTCCAGCGCGGGCGCAGGCGCGGCTGCCGCGGCCGGTTATGGTCCGCTGCATCTTGGCACCGATATCGGCGGCTCGGTTCGCCTGCCCGCGGGCTGGTGCGGCCTCGTCGGGCTGAAGCCGAGCTTCGGCCGCGTGCCGATCGACCCCACCTATTTCGGGCGCGTCGCCGGCCCCATGACCCGCACGGTCGACGATTGCGCGCTGATGATGAGCGTGATCGCAAAACCCGACCGGCGCGACGGCATGAGCCTGCCCGCCGAGCCGCTGAACTGGAAGGGAGCAGAGAAGTCTCCGCGCAAACTCCGCATCGGGTTGATGCTCGATCCCGGCTGCGGCCTGGCGCTGGAGAAACCGGTGCGCGAGGTCGCAGTGAAGGCGGCGAAAGCGTTCGAATCCGCAGGCAGCGTCGTGACCGAAATCGACGGCATCCTCACCCGCGAGATGCTCGATGGTCTCGACAACTTTTGGCGCGCGCGAATGTGGGATGATCTGGCCAAGCTGACCCCGACCGAACAGGCCAAGGTGCTGCCTTATATCTTCAAATGGGGCGAGTCCGGCGCCGAGCTCTCGGGCGTCGATGTCATCCGCGGCTTCAACCAGACCATGGCGATCCGGGCCGCGGCTTCAAAGCTGTTCTGCGAGCTTGATTACGTGATCTCGCCGACTGCACCGAACGTGAACTACCCGGCGGACTGGGCCTCGCCGACCAACGACCCCATGAAACCGTTCGAGCACATCGCCTATACCGTGCCGTGGAATATGTCGGAGAACCCTGCCATCTCGATCAACGGCGGCTTCGACGCCAAGGGTTTTCCCATCGGCGTGCAGATCGTCGGCCGCCGCTTCGACGATATCGGCGTGCTCGGCATGGCCAAGGCCTTTGAGGGCCTGCGGGGGGCGCAGAAGCCCTGGCCGAAGCCGCCGGCGAAGTAAGACGTTCTCGTCATTCCGGGAAGCGCGCCCTTTAAGCGCAAGCCCGGAAGACTTTGGACAGGCAGCATGCGGAGCCTCTTGCTTACCCTCCCCTGGAGGGGGAGGGTCGGCCCACGTTGAGCGCAGCGAAATGTGGGACGGGGTGGGGTGACGGTCTCTCCGCGTCCAGCAGTGCCCGAGAGGAGAGATCACCCCACCCCGCTCGCGCTACGCGCGATCGACCCTCCCCCTCCAGGGGAGGGTAAAGAAAACTCAAGCCCTGTGCCATCTGCGCAGCGAAGGAACAAAGGAAGGAAACCACTCATGGCGTATGAGACGATCAAATACGAGGTCGCCGAGCAGATCCTCACCATCACCCTGAACCGGCCCGACAAGCTCAACGCCTTCAACGCGCAGATGCAGGCAGAGCTGATCGACGCGTTCGACGCCGCCGACAAGGACGACAATGTCCGCGCCATCATCGTGACAGGCGCCGGCCGTGGTTTTTGCGCGGGCGCCGATCTGTCGTCCGGCGCCGACACGTTCGACCGCGATGCGCGACGCGGGCCGGTGAAGCGCTTCGCCGACGGCAAGGTCGACTACAGCGATTCCCAGGTGCGCGACGGCGGCGGCCAGGTGACCTTGCGCATCTTCAAGTGCCTGAAGCCCGTCATCGCCGCAGTGAACGGCCCCGCGGTCGGCATCGGCGTCACCATGCAGCTCGCGATGGACATCCGCATTGCCTCGGACGCCGCGCGCTTCGGCTTCGTGTTCTCCCAGCGCGGCATCGTGCCGGAGGCGGCCTCGAGCTGGTTCCTGCCGCGCATCGTTGGCATCTCGCAGGCACTGGAATGGTGCTATTCGGGCCGCGTCTTCCCGGCGCAGGAGGCCCTCGCCGGCCGCCTCGTCAGCAAGGTCGTCGCCCCTGATGATCTCCTGCCGACCGCCCGCGCGCTCGCGAAGGAATTCGCGGCGAAGACCGCACCGGTATCGGTCGCGCTGATCCGCCAGATGATGTGGCGCATGATGGGCGCCGACGATCCGATGGAGGCCCACAAGGTCGACAGCCGCGGCATCTACGCCCGCGGCCGCTCCGACGACGTGAAGGAAGGCGTGGTGTCGTTCCTGGAAAAGCGCCCCGCGCAGTTCAAGAACAAGGTGTCCAGCGACATGCCGGACTATTTCCCGTGGTGGACGGAACGGGAGTATAAGTGACCCTCTCGTAGGGTGGGCAAAGCGACTTGTCCGCCATAGCTCGAAGAGCGACGGCGGAAGCGTGCCCACGCACTTTTTGCAATCGAGAGAGATGGTGGGCACGGCGCAAGAGCGCCTTTGCCCACCCTACGGCCCTACGGCACCGTCACTCCATCATCAGCGCCACGCGCCCGATTGCCTTGCGGTCGATCAAGAGCCGCATGGCCTTCGCATAATCTTCCAGCGGCAGGCGGTGTGAGACGTTGGGGCGCAGCTTGCCCTCTTCCGCCCATTGCAGCAGAGCCTTCAGGCGCACCTGGCCGAGCACCGGATTTTTCCGCACGGCCTCCCCCGCGCGCACACCGAGCACGCTGGCGCCCTTGATCAGCAGCAGGTTGGTCTTGGCCGAGCCTATGCCGCCGGTGAAGCCGATCACGAGGAGCCGCGCGCCCCAGGCGATGCAGCGCATCGAGTCTTCGAAAACCTGGCCACCGACGGGATCGAACACGACGTCCGCGCCACGACCATCGGTGATGCGCTTGACGGCATCGCGAAACGGCTCGCGGTCGTAGCGGACGAGATGATCGGCGCCGCGCGATTTCGCAATGGCAAGCTTCTCGTCGCTGGACGCCGTCGCAATCACGGTCGCGCCCAGCATCTTGCCGATCTCGACGGCGGCCAATCCCGTGCCACCACCGGCGCCATGCACCAGCAGCACCTCTCCCGGCTCGATCCGGCCGCGATCGATCAGCGCATGATAGGCCGTGCCGTGGCCGGCGAGATAGGTCGCAGCCTCGGCGTAATCGAACGTCGACGGCATCGGGGTGAGCTGTGACGGCGTCACGACGGCTTCGTCGGTGAATGCGCCGTGCCGCATCTTTACGATGACCTTGTTGCCAACGGCAACGCCTCTCGCCTCAGCACCCACTTCGGTCACATCACCGGCCGCTTCCATGCCGGGCGTGAACGGCAGTTCCGGCTTGAGCTGATATTGACCGGCGGCCATGAGCACATCAGGAAAATTCAGCCCGGCCGCGCGGATCGCGACCCGCACCTCGCCTGGCTTCAGAGCGCGCGACGGAAACTCTTCCAACCGCAAGGTTTCGGGCTCGCCGAGCGAGTGGCAGACGACGGCGCGCACCATCAGGCCGCGCTCGCCTTGCTGCGCAACAGCGCCTCGCGGATCAGCGGCAGGCGGTCATTGCCGAAATACATGTCGGTCTTGTTGACGAAAATCGTCGGCGAGCCGAAGCCGCCGCGCGCGACGACCTCTTCAGTATTCGCCTTGAGCTGATCCTTGATCGCTTGCTCGGCGATGCCGGCGAAGAATTTCGGCTCGTCGATGCCGATCCGCTTGCAAATCTCCGCGAGCACCGCGTCCTGCGAGATGTCCTTGTCGCCACCCCAATAGGCCTCGAACAATGCGGTCGCGAACGGCACCATGTCCTTGCCAAGCCAGATGCAGCCGCGCATGGCCTTGACGCTGTTCACCGGAAACACCGCCGGGGGCATCTTGATCGCAAGGCCCGCCGACCGCGACCAGTCCTGAAGATCCTTCTTCATGTAGCGCGCCTTCAGCGGCACCGGCGTCTCGCGCTGCGCATAGACGCTCGGATTGACCGTGTTGAAGATGCCCCCGACCAGGATCGGCCGCCAGACGATCTCGGCGCCGAATTCCCTGGCGAGCGGCTGGATGTTGTGGAAGGCGAGATAGGTCCAGGGGCTGGAACAGTCGAAGAAGAATTCGATCATGACGTTTCCTTTTTGACGGACCTCATCCTGAGGAGGCCGCGTAGCGGCCGTCTCGAAGGATGGCCACGGGTGACAGTCGGGCCTTCATGGTTCGAGACGCGCCTACGGCGCTCCTCACCATGAGGGACAGGCCTACTTCCTTCCCAACACTTCCTTCGCACGCTGGCCGAACATGATCTTGCGTGATTCCTCGTCGAACGGCTCTTTCACGAATTTTCCGATCGCAAGCCCCGCCTGCACCTGCGGCCTGGCGCGGACCTCGGCATACCAGCGTTTGACGTTCGGATAGTGGTCGAGCGTAAAGCCCTGCGCCTTGTGGGTCATGGTCCAGGGGAAGCAGGCGATGTCGGCAATGGAATAGTCGCCGGCGACATAGGCGCCGGTCTTCTCCAGCTGCCGATCGAGCACGCCGTAGAGCCGGGCCGCCTCGTCGCGGTAGCGCTCGATCGCATAGGGGATCTTCTCCGCCGCATAGAGCGCAAAATGGCCGTGCTGGCCGAGCATCGGCCCGAGGCCGGCCATCTGCCACATCACCCATTGAATTGTGGCGGAACGCCCGCGCAAGTCGGCGGCCAGGAAGCGGCCGGTCTTTTCCGCGAGATAAACCAGAATTGCGCCGGTCTCGAACACCGAGAACGGCCCGCCGCCGTCGGCGGGTGCGTGATCGACGATCACGGGGATGCGGTTGTTCGGGGAGATCGCCAGAAACTCGGGACTGAACTGCTCCCCGGCGCGGATGTTGACGGGCTTCACCGTATAGGGAAGTCCGAGCTCTTCCAGCATGATCGAGATTTTCCAGCCGTTCGGCGTCGGCGCGTAATGGAGATCGATCATGACCTTTCCCTCGGCATCCTTTGGCCTTCCCTGTCGATGCCGCCAGCTAAAATAACGACTTTTGTTGTTCTGTACGTCGACGTTAGGACATGGCAGGAAGGGGCGCAACATAACCTGCCGGGAGGGCCGCCATGCTGTTTCCAACCACGATCGCCGGCTCCTTGCCGAAGCCGGAATGGCTTGCCGAACCCAATATGCTCTGGGCGCCCTGGAAGTCGCAGGGCGACGAGTTGCTCCGCGCCAAGCGCGACGCGACATTGATCTGGCTGAAGATCCAGGAGGACGCCGGAATAGACATCCTCACCGAGGGCGAGCAGGCCCGCCAGCATTTCGTGCACGGTTTTCTGGAGAAGATCGACGGCATCGATTTCGCGCACAAGGTCGAGATGGGCATCCGCAAGGACCGCTACAAGGCGATGGTGCCGCAAGTGGTCGCCCCGCTGCGGCTCAAGGGCCGCGTCCATGCCTTCGAGGCGCGCGCGGCGCGCACGCACACGAAGAGGAAGCTGAAGTTCACCCTCCCCGGCCCGATGACCATCATCGACACCATTGCCGATCGCTACTATGGCGACCGCGTCAAGATGGCGTTTGCCTTCGCCGAGCTGCTCAACGAGGAGGCCCGGGCGCTGCAGGCCGACGGCGTCGATCTCGTGCAGTTCGACGAGCCCGCCTTCAACGTCTACATGGACGAGGTCAACGACTGGGGCATCAAGGCGCTGGAGCGCGCTGCGCAGGGCCTCACCTGCGCCACCGCCGTGCACATCTGCTACGGCTATGGCATCAAGGCCAACACCGACTGGAAGGAAACGTTAGGCAGCCAATGGCGGCAATATGAGCAGATCTTTCCGGCGATCGATGCCAGTCCGATCCAGCAGGTCGCGATCGAATGCCGCAACTCGAAAGTGCCGCTCGATTTGCTCGGGCTTCTGAAGAACAAGATCGTGCAGGCCGGCGTGATCGACGTTGCCAGCGACACCGTGGAGACCGCAGAGGATGTCGTGAAGGTGATCGACGCGGTGTCGAAATTCGTGCCGAAGAGCAACATCATCGCCACCACCAATTGCGGCATGGCGCCGATGCGGCGCGAGATCGCCGAAGCCAAGCTGATGGCGCTCGGCGCCGGCGCGGCGCTGGCGCGCGAGAAGCTCGGGTGACGGCGGTGATCCCCCGGCCGCTCTGCTAATCCAGAGCCGTCGGATGCAGCGCCGGTTGATATCCGGCGCTCAGCGCACGCAGCGTGGACGGGGGCGTCAGCAGCATCGGGCTCCCCAGCTCGTGCTCGGCGCGGGCATAGCCCGCTGGCGACCAAAGCAGCGCTCTTCCCTGCGCTACCAGAAAGCTGTCCTCGCCCCGTTGAACCATCGCGCCGTCGGGCAATTCTGCCAGCGGCACCGGCAGCGCGTGCAGGCGCTTGCGACCATGATCCAGACGCTCGAGGTGCAGCTGGGCATCCATCGCCTTCGCACTCACCTTGCTCACGCCATTCCCCTTCTCCCATGCCGCGCGAAAGCTGTTGGCATCGCCGCGGCGGCAGAAGAAGCAGGGACGATGGCCGGCGGCAAAGGCGGTGGCCTCGTCGAGAAAGAACAGTTCGGTCCAGCTCCGCCGTGCCATCACCGGTCGTCGCCAGCCGCGGAATTCACACAGGCATGTAATCCACGCCGGCGACGACCAGCGCTTGTTCAGCAGCGTCTTCGTTGCGGGATCATGGATGATGCCGCGATTGCCGGTGAATGTGCCGCGGTGTGGGGTAGCGATGATGTCGCCGGTGGGCAGGACGCGGTTTTGGAGAGGGCGAGTGGCGAATGGCGAATGGCGAGTGGAGGGGCTGCTAGTCGCCATTCGCCTTTGATCACGCCGCGCCGTCGCGCAGCGGCGGGTGATAGGACAGCGCGGTGTCCCAGGGGAAGAAGATCCAGGTATCCTGCGAGACTTCCGTGATGAAGGTGTCGACAAGCGGGCGCCCCTTCGGCTTGGCATAGACGGTGGCGAAATGCGCGTCGGGCAGCATCTCGCGCACCAGCTTGCCGGTCTTGCCGGTGTCGACGAGATCGTCGACGATCAACAGCCCCTTGCCAGTGCCACCCCCAAGCTTCATGGCCTGTTCCGAAATGCCCTTAAGGACCTGGAGGTCCCCCTGCTTGTCGTGGTCGTAGCTGGCAACGCAGACCGTATCGATGATGCGCACGCCAAGCTCGCGCGCCACGATCGCGGCCGGCACCAGGCCGCCGCGCGTGATCGCGATGACGGCGTGGAACGGGCCAACTTCGTTGAGCCGCCAGGTCAGCGCCCGGCAGTCGCGGTGGAACTGGTCCCATGAGACCGGGAAGGCCCTGCCCGCCCGCTCCTGCGCACTCAGTTCCGGTGCTTCACCAGCCATTGTCGTCTCCTGCTTCGCCTGCCGGCAAATTCCCTGCTAACGAGCGATGTTCAATCCTGCCAGCATTTCCTTCACCGCGCCCATGGCTGCCGCGAGCTTGTCGGCATCGCGCGAGCGCACCACGAGGTTCGTGTTCGGCTTCTGCTCCTCGTCCATGAAGGGGTAGCTGCCGATGATGGTGTCGGGATGGGCGGCGGCAATCGCGCGCAACGGGCTGCCGATGTCGCCTTCCCGCGCATTGGCGCGGACCGATTCGGAGAGCATGCGCACGCCCGATTTCAGCTTGGGCGAGACGATGTCCATCATCGCCTGCATGATCGAGGGCACGCCGGCCATCACGATGACATTGCCGATCTTGAAGCCGGGGGCGAGGATGGTTGCGCTCTGGATCAGCTCGGCCCCCTCGGGGATCCGGGCCATGCGCAGACGAGCCTCGTTGAGGTCCTGCTCGCTCCAGCGCTCCTTGAAACGGGCGACCACCTCCGGATGGTGGTCGATGCCGACGCCGAACGCCTTGGCGACGCTGTCGGCGGTGATGTCGTCATGGGTCGGCCCGATGCCGCCGGTGGTGAAGACGTAGGTGTAGCGATGCCGCAGTGCATCCAAGGCAGCGATGATGTCGGGCTCATCATCGGAGACGACCCGGACCTCCTTCAGGTCGATGCCGATATTGGTCAGGTATTCGGCGATGAAGCCGATATTCTTGTCCTTGGTCCGGCCGGACAGGATTTCGTCCCCAATGACCAGAATGCCCGCCGTGACGATCTCGCTCATAACTTAAGTCCCTCACCTGTGGCGCCGACTTTGCCGAGGTAACGCGTTGAAGTCACGCGGTTTTGCTCTCGAAATAAGCAGTCCTCAGCCATTTTTTCAGGCAAGCCGCCGGCCATCCCCGACAAATGCTGCCAGTCCATGCTTATCGCGCTGGCCCGGCCCTTGCTACCACATGAAAGTCATGCACTCTTGCCGCATGGTCAGGACGTTGCGGCTTCACCAGGGCCTGGCGACCTGTCCATTGGCGCAACGCCTTGCGGAGAACAATCGGCATCTATGGCAGTCGCGTTTGATGAAATGAATATTCCCGGCGGGGACCTTCGCCCCGCCTATCAGGAGCTGGCGCGCTGGCTCAAGGAGACGCCTCCCGAGGCGCTTGAATATCGCCGCCAGGAGGCCGAGCTGCTGTTCCGCCGCATCGGCATCACCTTCGCGGTCTATGGCGAGGCCGAGTCCACCGAGCGCCTGATCCCCTTCGACGTGATCCCCCGGATCATGTCGGGCAAGGAATGGGCACTGCTGGAGAAGGGCCTGAAGCAGCGCGTGCGCGCGCTCAACATGTTTCTGCGCGACATCTATCACGGCCGCGACATCCTGCGCGCCGAGATCGTGCCCGACGATCTGATCTTCCAGAACCCGGTGTTCCGGCCCGAGATGAACGGCCAGCAGGTGCCGCACGACGTCTACGTGCACATCGCCGGCATCGACATCGTCCGGGTCGATGCCAACGACTTCATCGTGCTCGAGGACAATGCGCGCACGCCGTCCGGCGTGTCCTACATGCTGGAAAACCGCGAGATCATGATGCGGTTGTTTCCGGATCTGTTCGCCCGCCACAAGGTGGCGCCGGTCGAGCGCTATCCGGACGAGCTGCTCTCGGCGCTCCGCTCCGTCGCGCCGCTGAGCGCCTCGGGCGAGCCGACCGTCGCCCTGCTCACCCCCGGCGTCTATAACTCGGCCTATTACGAGCACTCCTTCCTCGCCGACAAGCTCGGCATCGAGCTGGTCGAGGGGCGCGATCTCATCGTCAAGAACAACGAAGTGTTCATGCGGACGACCGAGG
This sequence comes from Bradyrhizobium sp. 23AC, assembly GCF_054863025.1. Taxonomy (NCBI): domain Bacteria; kingdom Pseudomonadati; phylum Pseudomonadota; class Alphaproteobacteria; order Hyphomicrobiales; family Nitrobacteraceae; genus Bradyrhizobium; species Bradyrhizobium sp. 23AC. The sequence continues at coordinate 13,648 of NZ_JAVAYN010000005.1, read as the reverse complement.
GCGTGAAACGGGTCGACGTGATCTATCGCCGCGTCGACGACGACTTCCTCGATCCCCTCACCTTCCGTCCCGATTCCGCGCTCGGCGTGCCCGGACTGATGTCGGCCTATGCGGCCGGCAACATCACGCTAGCCAACGCCGTCGGCACAGGGATTGCCGACGACAAGGCGATCTACTCGTACATGCCGGACATCGTGAAATTCTATCTCGGCGAGGAGCCGATCCTGAAGAACGTGCCGACCTGGCGCTGCCGCGAGCCGAAGGACCTCGCCTATGTGCTGGATCATTTGAGCGAGCTCGTCGTCAAGGAGGTGCACGGCTCCGGCGGCTACGGCATGCTGATCGGGCCCGCCGCGACGAAGGCAACGATCGAAGCGTTCCGCGAGAAGCTCAAGCGCGAGCCCGAAGGTTTTATCGCGCAGCCGACGCTGGCGCTCTCGACCTGCCCGACCTGCACGGCGTCAGGCCTCGCCCCGCGCCACGTCGATTTGCGCCCCTTCGTGCTCACCGGCAGCAAGAGCACCACCATCGTGCCGGGCGGCCTGACACGCGTCGCGCTGAAGGAAGGCTCCCTGGTGGTGAATTCGAGCCAGGGCGGCGGCACCAAAGACACCTGGATCCTGGACGAGTAGTCAGATGCTGTCGCGTACCGCCGAAAACCTCTACTGGCTCGCCCGCTACGTCGAACGGGCCGAGTATCTCGCGCGCACCATCGATGCGACGCTGCGCGTCACCGCGCTTCCCGCCGCCTATGTCGGCAAGACCAATGAATGGGACTCGGCGCTGCTCACCGCCGGCGTCGCCGCCAGCTTCTATCAGACCTACGAGGAAGCCAACGAGCACAACGTCGTCGACTACCTCTCGTTCTCCGTGGACAACCCATCCTCGATCAGGAACTGCATCGAGGCGGCGCGGCTGAACTCGCGCTCGGTCCGCACCGCGCTGACCAGCGAGATGTGGGACACGATCAACTCGGCCTGGATCGAGCTTCAGGCGGTCTGGAGCAAGGGCACCTCGACGCGCGAGGACCTCGCAAAATTCCTGCGCTTCGTGCAGGAGACCTCGCTGCGCTTCGACGGTTCGGCGTACCGGACCATGCTGCGCAACGACGCCTACTGGTTTTCGCGGATGGGCGTGCATCTGGAGCGCGCCGACAACACCGCGCGCATTCTCGACGTGAAGTATCACGTGCTGCTGCCCGAGGAGGAGCATGTCGGCGGCCCGCTCGATTTCTATCAGTGGAGCTCGATCCTGCGCTCGGTCTCGGCGCTGACGGCCTATCACTGGGTCTATCGCGAGACGCTGAAGCCGTGGCTGATCGCGGATCTGCTCATCCTCAACGACACGCTGCCGCGCTCGCTGGCCAGCTGCTACGGCAATCTCGTGCGCAACCTCGACCAGATCGGCGTCGCCTATGGCCGCCAGGGCCCGGCCCAGCGCCACGCCCGCGGCATCCGCAACCGGCTCGAACACAGCAATATGAACGACATCTTCCAGCATGGCGTGCATGAATTCATTCAGGAATTCATCACGGATAATTCCAGGCTGGGCGAAATCATCACGAAGCAGTATTTGATCTGATGAACGCCGTCATTCCGGGATGGTCCGAAGGACCAGACCCGGAATCTCGAGATTCCGGGCTCGATGCTGGCGCATCGCCCCGGAATGACGACGCAAAACAACGGTAAGTCATGCGCCTGCGAATCCTGCACACTACGACCTATCGCTACGAGCCGGCGGCCACCAGCGTGATCCAGATCCTGCGCATGACGCCCGGCAGCCATGACGGGCAGTATGTGGCGGAATGGCAGATCGACGTCTCCACCGACACCAAGCTCGACACCCACGAGGACGCCTTCGGCAATGTCACCCATGTGCTGTCCTGCGGGCCCGTCGGCGACATCAAGATCACCGCGGAAGGCCTGATCGAGACCCACGACACCGGCGGCGTGCTGCGCGGCGCCGACGAGCGCTTTCCGGCCGGCATGTTCTTGCGCGCCACCGACCTCACCTCCGTCAATCCGGCGATGGCGGCGGTTGCGCGCCAGTTGCGCAGCGAGGCCGAGAGCGACACGCTCGGCTTCCTGCATACGCTGATGACCGAGATCGGCGATCACATGACGTTCGACGAGGACCCGACCAACAGCGGAACCTCGGCGGCGGAGGCGTTCACGCTCAAGCGCGGGGTCTGCCAGGACTACGCGCACATCTTCATCGCCTGCGCCCGCTCCGGCGGCGTGCCGGCGCGCTTCGTCTCCGGCCACTTCCTGCGCGCGGACGGCACGGTGCATCAGGACGCCGGCCATGCCTGGGCGGAAGCCTACGTTCCCGATCTCGGCTGGGTCGGATTCGATCCCGCAAACAGCATCTGCGCCACCGACGCCCATGTCCGCGTCGCGATCGGGCTCGACTATCTCGGCGCAGCCCCGGTGCGCGGCACCCGCTACGGCGGCGGCGCCGAGACGCTGGCCGTAGCCGTGAAGGTCGAGCAGGCCGGCCGCGGCGGGCCGTCGCAATCGCAATCCCAACGGCAGAGCTAGGCGCAGCCGTCCGAACGCATGGGTCGTGCTACACTCGCGGGGATCGAAGCTGCCCCCCCGCGAGGTACCAATGGCCACTGTAAAACTGCTTTCGGACGATGAACTCTCCACCGAAGCGCGCGCCGTCTTCGACGATATCCGCAAGGTGCGGAAGTCGGACTTCGTCAACAATTTCTGGCGCGCCCTGGCGCATGATCCGAAGACGCTGCGCAGGACGTGGGAGAGCATCAAGGAGGTGATGGCTCCCGGCGCGCTCGATCCCAAGGTCAAGGAAATGCTCTATGTCGCAGTTTCGATCGCGCATGGCTGCAGCTACTGCATCCATTCCCACACCGCCGCCGCGCGGGCCAAGGGCATGACCGAGGCCGAATATGCCGAGATGCTCGCCATCGTCGGCATGGCCGCGGAGACCAACCGGCTGGTCACGGCGCTCGGCGTACCCGTCGACGAGGCGTTTCTCGTCGATGCGGCGGATTGAGCGACAGCTAGCTGCCGCTCCCCGGAATGACGACCTTCCCATGGGAATCGGGGGTTGGACCGGCCGGCGAAATTGGCTAGTAATTCCGCGCAAACGGCGTTCGGGGACTGGAAATGACCTATTGTTGCGGAATCCTGGTTCGGGACGGTCTGGTGATGATCGCCGACACCCGCACCAATGCCGGCCTCGACAACGTCTCGACCTTCCGCAAGCTGCACATCTTCTCAAAGCCCGGCGAGCGCATCATGGCGATCGCCAGCGCCGGCAACCTCGCCATCAGCCAGTCGGTGCTGTCCACGCTGACCGAAGGCCTGGAGGACCCCAACACGGGCGAGGTCGAGACGCTGATGAACGCGCCGACCATGTTCCAGGCTGCCCAGCGGATCGGCCGGGCCATCCGCGCCGTCCACGCCACCGAAGGTCCGGCGCTGAGATCCGAGGACGTCTCGTTCGACGTCTCGTTCCTGTTCGGCGGCCAGATAAAGGGGGCGCGCATGCGCCTGTTCATGGTCTACACCGCCGGCAATTTCATCGAGTGCACCACCGATACGCCGTACTTGCAGATCGGCGAGCACAAATACGGCAAGCCGGTGCTCGACCGCGCCATGCATTACGACGTCGAGCTCTACGAGGCGCTGAAGACCGGCCTGATCTCGATGGATTCGACCATGCGTTCGAACCTCGGCGTCGGCCTGCCGATCGACGTGCTGGTGGTGCGCGCCGATGCCTGCGATGCCGATCTCAATCATCGCATCGAGGCGGGCGAGCCCTATTTCCACGATCTGCGTTCGCGCTGGTCGGCGGCGCTGCGCGCGGCGCACCAGAACATTCCGCGGCCGCCCTACAAGAACGAAAAAGAGCCCAAAACCTGACAGCATGAGAAAAGGCAGGAAACAATGAGCGAAGCAAAGAAGATCGCAGTGGTGACCGGCGCCGGCACCGGTGTCGGGCGCGCCGCGTCGCTGGCATTGATGAACACCGGCTTCACCGTGGTGCTGGTCGGGCGCCGACTCGACATGCTCGAGGAGACCGCAAAGCTCGGTCCCGCCGGCAAAAGCCTGTGCGTCACCGCCGACATGACCAAGCCGGATTCCATCGCCGCACTGTTCGACAAGGTGAAGGCGACCTATGGTCGGCTCGACGTGCTCTTCAATAATGCCGGCATGGGCGCTCCTGCGGTGAACTTCGAGGACCTCGGCCTCGAGCAGTGGCAGGCGGTGGTGAACACCAACCTCACCGGCCCGTTCCTGTGCACCCAGCACGCCTTCCGCATCATGAAGGACCAGACCCCGCGCGGCGGCCGCATCATCAACAACGGCTCGATCTCGGCGCATGCGCCGCGCCCGTTCTCTGCGGCCTACACCTCGACCAAGCACGCCATCACCGGCCTGACCAAGGCCAGCAATCTCGATGGCCGCATGTACGACATCGCCGTCGGCCAGGTCGACATCGGCAACGCCGCGACCCCGATGACCGACCGCATGGTCAACGGCCCCGGCGTGCTGCAGCCGGACGGCACCACCAAGCACGAGCCGCGCATGGATGCGAAAGCGGTCGGCGATGCCGTGGCCTACATGGCCGGCCTGCCGCTCGATGCCAACGTGCTGACCATGACGGTGATGGCGACCAAGATGCCGTTCGTCGGACGGGGCTAGTCGCCGCTCTCGTGCCCCGGACACAGCGCGGCATGCAATGACGCGCTGCTGAGCCGGGGCCCATGCCTCCGCGATCTCGTTCTTGGCCTTCTGGGTCCCGGCTCTGCGCCGCAACGCTCACGCGTTACAGCTTGTCCGGGACACGAGACATTCCCCTACTCCAAACTCTCCACCTGACGCAGGCTCGGAAACAGCTTCATCCAGAGCAGCGCCACCGCAACCGTGGCGACGCCGCCGAGCACGGCGGCGGGCATGGCGCCGAGAAGCGCGGCGGCCACACCGCTTTCGAACTGGCCGAGCTGGTTCGAGGCGTTGATGAACAGGAAGTTGACCGCGCCGACCCGGCCGCGCATCTCGTCGGGCGTGGACAGCTGCACCAGCGAGAAGCGGATCACGACGCTGATCGTGTCGGCGGCACCGAGCACGGCGAGCGCGAGCACCGACAGCCACATCCAGGACGACAGCGCGAACACGATGGTGGCGAGGCCGAACACGATCACGGCCTGGAACATGCGCAGGCCCACGTGCCTCGAGATGGCGTGACGTGCCAGCACCATGGTCATCAGGAGCGCGCCGACCGCCGGCGCGGCACGGAGCACGCCGAGCCCGACCGGCCCGGTCTGCAGGATGTCGCGGGCATAGATCGGCAGCAGTGCGGTGACGCCACCGAACAGCACCGCGAACAGGTCGAGCGAGATGGTGCCGAGGATGGCCGGATTGCTGCGAATGAAGCGAACGCCGGCGAAGATGTTGTCCGAATCCATCCCCTCCTTCGCGATCGCCTGCGGACGCGGCCGGATGAAGCCGGTCAGGATCATGCCGAAGATCCAGAACAGCACCATCATGGCATAGGCGAGATGCGGGGCGACCGCATAGGCGAAGCCGCCGAGCGCCGGGCCGGTGATGGTCGCGACCTGTGCCGCGCCGCTGGAGACTGCGGTGGCGCGCTGAAGCGAGCCCTGCGGCGCGATCAGCGGCAGCAGCGCCGCCGTGGTCGGGCTCTCGAACGCGCCGGCAATGCCGAGCACGAAGGTCGCGATGAAGATCTGGACCTCGCCGACCGCGCCGAGATAGGTGATGATTGCGAGATAGAGTGCGGTCGCAGCTTCAACGAGCTGGCAGAGCTGGACCACGCGCTTACGCTCATAACGATCGGCGGCGTGGCCGGCAACGAACACCAGAAGCGCCGTGGGCAGGAACTGCACGAGGCCGACCATGCCGAGGTCGAAGGCCGAGCCGGTGAGATCGTAGATTTGCCAGCCGATCGCGACCGCCGCGATCTGGCTGGAAAATCGCGACAGGCTGCGCGAGAGCAGGAAGAACAGGAACGCGCGATGGGCGAGAAGCGCGCGGGCGCTGACCGGCGGATGTCCGGAATTTGGCTGCTCTGGCATCGCCTTTTGGGTCACCCTCGGACCGCTCTCCCCCTCACTGTCGAAGGCCCCCGCGTGGCCGAGGTGGCCCCGCTTGTCAACAGTGGGGCGCTTCTGGCGGCTCCCGGCATTGCCTTTGCAGCGCCGGCACGGCCATAATCATTGAGGGTTTGGGGACATCATGCTGCGCTTGCAATCGGCACTCGGCATTTTCGCATTGCTGTTGATCGCCTTCGCATTGGCGGAGAATCGGCGCGCCGTGTCGCTGCGGCAGGCGGCGATCGGCCTCGTCGCCACCTTCGTCACCGCGATCGTGCTCCTGAAGCTGCCGGTCGTCGCGCACGCCTTCGGCGCCATTAATGAAGTGGTCGGTGCGATCTCGGCTGCCTCGCGCGCCGGCTCCGCCTTCGTGTTCGGCTATGTCGGCGGCGGCACCCTGCCCTTCGACGTCAAGGTGCCTGGCGCCGATTTCATCCTGGCGTTCCAGGCGCTGCCGATCGTGCTGGTGATGAGCGTACTGACGACGCTGCTATTCTACTGGCGCGTGCTGCCGCCGATCGTGCGCGGCATGGCCTGGCTGCTGGAGCGGACGCTGGGCGTCGGCGGCGCGGTGGGCCTCTCGACCGCCGCCAATATCTTTCTCGGCATGGTCGAGGCGCCGCTGTTCGTGCGGCCGTATCTGAAGCAGATGACCCGCAGCGAATTGTTCCTGGTGATGACCGGCGGTATGGCGGGCATCGCCGGCACGGTGCTGGTGCTCTATGCGACGCTCCTTGCTCCTCTCATTCCCGACGCGGCCGCGCACTTCGTCATCGCCTCCGTGCTGGGCGCGCCGGCCGCGATCCTCGTCAGCCTGATCATGGTGCCTGAAACCTCCGACACGCGTACCGGCGGCACGCTCGAAGATCCGGAGATGGAAGTCTCCAGCACGATGGATGCGATCGTGAAAGGCACCAGCGCGGGGATCGAGCTGCTGATCAACATCGTCGCCATGCTGCTTGTGCTGGTGGCGCTGGTCTATCTCGTCAACGCCATGCTCGGCCTGCTGCCGAATGTTGGCGGCGCCGCGATCTCGTTACAGCGCTTGCTCGGTCTCGTGATGGCGCCGGTGTGCTGGCTGATGGGATTGCCATGGGACCAGGCGATCACCGCCGGCAGCCTGATGGGCACCAAGACCGTGCTCAACGAATTGATCGCCTATGTCGACTTCTCGAAGCTGCCGGGCGATGCGCTCGACCCGCGCTCGCGACTGATCATGCTGTACGCAATGTGCGGCTTCGCCAACTTCGCCAGCCTCGGCATCATGATCGGCGGCTTGGGCGTAATGGCGCCGGAGCGGCGCGAGGAGATCAACGCGCTCGGGCTGAAGTCGATCGTATCGGGGACGCTGACGACGTGCTTGATGGGCGCGGTCGTGGGGGTGTTGGCTTAATGCCGTAGCCCGGTCAACTGCACAATTTCGATTTCTGCAAAATGCGGCGCACCTCGGCCAGCTTGGCACGGCAGGGCTCGACCGCCATGGCCTTCGCCTCGCTGGTTCGTCCCTGCGCCCACAGTAACACCGCCATCAAGCCCTGCGCGCCGGAGCGCACCGGCCCACCCGCCACATCTGAAGCGGCGAGCGACAGGGCGGTTCGCGCCTCCGTCTCGGCGGCACTGAGGTTCGCTTGTTCCAGGAAGAAGACCGCACGGAACACGTGGGCCCGCGCATCTTTTGGGTAACGGGTGACGAGATCGAACGACCGGCTGACCATCTCGTCAGCCTTCGCCGGCACTTCCGACGCGCGGATATAATGCACGGCATCGGCCATGTAGGACGAATAATGGACGGCGGCGAAGCCGGCGCAGATCAGAGATCCGAGAGATGCTGCAAGCAACGTCATGCCGGCGCTCCGCGGCAAGCTGTCATAGGACCAGAAGGCGAGCCACGGCGTGATCGCAAGCGCGGCGCCGGCCACCGCACCACCTGCGTGGGCATAATAGTTGACATTGCCCGAGGCTCCGAAGGCCAGCGGCAGCAGTGCGGGCACGCCGAAGAAGAGCGACGTCTTCAGTCTCGATATTGTCTGATCGGCGTCCGCTTCGGGATCGAAGCTCGCGACGAACAGTGCGGCGATGAGCCCGGTAATGGCGCCGGACGCGCCGACGCCCACCGTACCGGGGCCATTGCCCAGCAGAGAGCCGACCTCACCCGCCACTGCACTGGCGACGAAGATCAGCGCAAACCAGCCACGGCCGATCAGAGACTCCAGCCTGACGCCGACGATGAACAACCCAACGCAGTTGCTGATCAGGTGCCACCCGCTGCCGTGCAGCAGCGGGGCAAGGCCAATCCTCCACCATTCTCCTCGTCCGACAACGAGATCGTAACCGGAGGCGCCCTGAGCGATCAGCGAGCGGACATCGAGGTCACCGTCCCGCGCAACGTCGATGGCCAGACTGCGTTGCAGAGCGAAGATCAGGAGCAGACCGAAAATCAGGCCAATGGTGAGGAAAGGGATATCGGCCAGAAGCTTGTTGTCGCTAAAAAGCGTCCCCTCACTGGGCAAGGGCCGAGCGGGGTCACGCACGATCTCCCGAATAGTCGGCGCGGCGACGGGTTGAAACGACGCTCTTGAGGGCGGCGCCGCAACGCCGCGTCGGCCAAAAGTGTTGGTCGCCATGAAAGCACTCCCGCGTTTTCACAGCTTTGAGTTGACGGTAAAGGTATTTTCGACTGGTTAGCGCCCGCCCTGCGGGCGGCTGAAACCCATCCGACTGGTAAGTGCCCGGTTTCGCAGATCGGGTACTTTTTAGCGATCGTGACGGAAACGCTGACGAGGTATTTGTTGGGCGGCGGTGGTGGCTGGAGTAGCGACGGTCCTGTAGCCCGGATGGCGCGCAGCGCAATCCGGGAAGGTCTGCGTCGTCGCAGGCAACGGCCCCGGATTAGGCTTCGCTCCATCCGGGCTACGAACCGTCATAGCAATGACGAAGGAGAGAGATCGACCTACGCCTTCAACTCCACCGTCTTGAATTCCGCCGGCAGGATCACCTCCAGCAGTTCGACGTCGTCCGAATAATCCAGGATCATGTGCTTGATCTTCGGCGGCTGGGTCCAGGCGCTGCCTTCCTTCATCAAGGTCTCGCCTTGCCCGTCCATATAGGTCTTCACCCAGCCCTTGAGCACGTAGACCATCTGGAAGTCAACGTCGTGAAAATGCAGTTTCGACACCTCAGCCGGATCGCAAGGACCTTGCAGCCGGATCACGTGCGCTTGCGCGAGGCCGTGGCTTGCGTCGGCGATGCCGAGGTCGCGGTATTTCGCGTAGGCGCGCAGGCCATCGGCCTTGAAGTCTTCCTCGCGGTGATGGCTGATCGCGATGCGCTGCCTGGGCCGCGCGGGCTTCTTCGGCGCGGCGGTGCGGGCCTTCGCCTTCACCGCCTTGCGTGCCGAGGATCGCGCCGCCGCTTTGGCGCCGCTCCGCTTCTTCACTGCGGTCTTCGTTGCGGGTCTTGATGCCTTTTGCTTGGCCATTGTCTGCCTCCCTGATCTGAGCCGCGCCCGCCGGACGGGTACAACCCGAGCACAGATTATCCAGTCCTGGATCAGGCGGCAATTGCCGAGCGCGAGGCTGGCAGCACGATGACCCGATCGGTCCTAGCTTGTCCCAAGCTGTCGTGGCGAGCGGCCGTCGTCTCGTATTCGTTCTCCCGCTGAATTAATCTCGAAGAGAGATTCTGGGGGATTGAAGCCATGGGCAACAGCGTAGGTCAGCGTGCATTTCAAAATGCCCGGCTTCAGAAACGGCAAAAAGCCGAAGTGCTGCCGTTGCTCGGGCATGCGCTCCAGCTACACAAGATGGGGCTTCTCGCCGAGGCCCAGGCTGCCTATCGGCAAATCCTGCAGCTCGCGCCCAACCAGTTCATGGCGCTGCACATGCTCGGCGCTTTGGAGTCTGATGCCAAAAACTTTCAGCAAGCCGAAATCCTGCTGAGCCGAGCGGTCGCCGTGGATCCGCAATCTGCCGATGCTCATATGAGGCTGGGCGTCGCGCTCAACGGGCTGCGGCGTCACGACGAGGCCTGCGCGAGCTATCGAAAGGCCCTCGCCTTGCGGCCCAACCACGCCGCAACCCTCTCCAATCTCGGCAACGCGAGCGTGGCCCTCGATCTTCACGAGGAGGCGCTTCACAGCTACGACAAGGCGATCGCACTCAACGCAAGCCTTGCTGAAGCCCACAACGGCCGGGGTTGGGCGCTGTGCCGTCAACGCAATTATGACGAGGCCATCGCAAGCTTGAACCGCGCGCTGTCGATCAAGCCCGACTATGCCGCGGCGCTGGCGAACCGTGCCACGGCTTTACGGGAACTTCAGCGATTTGACGAAGCGCTGGCAGACGGCAATCAGGCAATTGCGCTGGCACCCGATGACGCGAATGGGTGGCTCGCGCGGGCCAGTGTCCTGCTCCAGATCCAGCAGATTGCCCAGGCATCGCACGACTGCGAGCAGGCGCTCGCGATCGATCCCGATTCCATTCAAGCTCACCTGGTGCTGGGCCTTTGCCTCGCCGGACTTGGCCGGGTCGACGAAGCCCTCGCCAGTTTCGACAGAGCCCTCGACATCCAGCCTGACCTGCAGAGCGCGATCTCCAACAAGATATTCACGCTCGATTTTGCGGGGGACGCCACCGTCGAACGGCATCAGCAGGCGCGCCAGGTGTGGTGGGAGCGTGTCGGCGCGAAAATCGCTTCAGGAGCGGCGGGACCGCATGACAACAACCGCGATCCGGACCGCCGTCTGGTGCTCGGCTATGTCTCGTCGGATTTCAACGCGCATTCGGCCGCGTTGATTTTCAAGCCGGTGCTCCAACACCATGACCGGGCACAGTTCGAGGTCGTGTGCTACGCCTGCTCGTCGAAAGTGGATGCGACGACCGGCGAATTTCAGGGGATCGCCGATCGCTGGCGCGACGCCTCGCAATGGACCGAAGATCGCCTCGCCGCCGAGATCCGCGCCGACGGCATCGACATCCTGATCGATCTGTCCGGCCATACCAGAGGAAACCGCCTCGGCGTGTTTGCGCGCAAGCCGGCACCCGTCCAGGTGCATGGCTGGGGCCACGGCACGGGCACCGGGCTGCCGACGATCGATTATCTGTTCTCGGACCCGGTCGCGATTCCCTTCGAGGTTCGGCATCTCTTTGCCGAGACCGTTGTCGACCTGCCATGCTTCGTGACGCTGGCGTCGCTGCCGACCGAGATTCCGCGGGCACCAACGCCGGCGATCTCGAACGGGTTCGTCACGTTCGGCGTCTTCAACCGCGTCAGCAAGATTTCGGACGAGGCTGCGCAAGTCTGGTCCAGGATTCTCGAGCGGGTGCCGGGTTCGCGACTGCTGGTCAAGGATGTTGCTCTGGACGACCAGCTGGTCCGCGAGAACTTGCTGGCGCGGTTCGCGGCTTGCGGATTGCCGGCCGAACGCGTCGACTTGCTCGGCGCCACCTCGCGAAGCGAACATCTGGCATCGTTCAATCGGGTCGATATCTGCCTCGACCCGTTCCCGCAAAATGGCGGCGTCAGCACTTGGGAAGCCTTGCAGATGGGCGTGCCGGTGGTGGCGAAGCTCGGCAACAGCCTGCCCAGCCGTGCTGCCGGCTCCATCCTCACCGCACTTGGCTTGCCGGACTGGGTCACGGACAGCCATGAGGCGTATATCGAAATCGCAACGAGCCGAGGTTCTGAGATCAGCGAGCTCGACAGGTTGCGCCGCGAGCTGCCCGACAAGATCCGGGCCGCAGCCGCCAGCAACCCCGTCTCATACGGGCGAGCGGTCGACGAGGCCTATCGCGCGATGTGGAGACGCTATTGCAGCGACGGCGCCTGATCGCCCCTCAGGCGATCCCGGGAATACTGCGTTCGTCCGAGGAGCTGCAACGGAGATATCACCTTCCGCGCGCGATCATGGAAAGATGGTGGGCACGGCGCTTAAGCGCCTTTGCCCACCCTACGAGACCGATGTTCCCTCAATGCAGCCGGAACACGCCATCCACGGCGCGCAGCTCGGCCGGCTTGATCAGCTTGGAGTGCGCGACGGTGACCGAATGGAGGGGACCGTCGAGCTTTTCCTGCCAGAACGCCAGGAAATCCTTCAGCGCCGGGAATTTCGGAAACATGTCGTAGTTCTGCCAGACGTAGGTCTGGAGCAGCGAGGGATGATCCGGCATCCGGTAGAGGATTTGTGCCGTCGTCAGCCCGTAACCTAAAAGCTGTTTCCGAAAGTCCTCGGAAACGCCCCCACTCCGCACGCCCATGCCAACCTCCTTTGCAGGAGCGCATTCAAGGGGCGGCCTGATCGGTGTGCGCCTTACGAGCCACCCGGTACTGATGCGCTCACATGAGAGAAATGTGACGCAAACTGACAACCCATCTCAAGCCCAAAAGTTTAACAAGCTGTTGAAATTCAATGCGTTAGCAGCAGAGGCGGCACCGTGCTAATACGGCCCGGCCTCGGTTAACGATGGAAAAGAGATTCTGGCAGTCCGCGCTTCCGGGTGCTGATTTTTCTGCTAGAAGCCCTTGCTCCCGCAAAATTCCTGTCCTATTTCAGCTTCGCTCGTGCTAGCACTCGCGGGCATCGACTGCTAACATCCCTTGAAACATCAATCTGAGCAAATGCTTAGGAGGACTGCATGAAATTCCGTCCGCTTCACGACCGCGTCGTGGTCAAGCGCATCGACGCAGAAGAGAAGACCGCTGGCGGCATCATCATTCCCGACACGGCCAAGGAAAAGCCCTCGCAGGGCGAAGTCGTCGCCGTCGGCCCCGGTGGCCGCGACGAAGCCGGCAAGCTGATCCCGATCGACCTGAAGGTTGGCGACCGCGTGCTGTTCGGCAAGTGGTCCGGCACTGAAGTCAAGATCGACAGCCAAGACCTGCTGATCATGAAGGAAAGCGACATCATGGGCGTTCTCGACGTCCCCGCTTCCAAGAAGAAGGCGGCCTAAGAGCCTCTCTTTCCCTCCAGTCAAACATTATCCAAGGAAAATTCCAGATGGCAGCCAAAGAAGTCAAATTCTCGGTTGAAGCGCGCGACAAGATGCTGCGCGGCGTCGACGTTCTCGCCAACGCGGTGAAGGTCACGCTTGGCCCGAAGGGCCGCAACGTCGTGCTCGACAAGTCGTTCGGCGCTCCCCGCATCACCAAGGACGGCGTCACCGTCGCCAAGGAGATCGAGCTCGAGGACAAGTTCGAGAACATGGGCGCGCAGATGGTGCGCGAAGTCGCCTCCAAGTCCGCTGACGCGGCCGGCGACGGCACCACCACCGCCACCGTGCTGGCCCAGGCGATCGTGAAGGAAGGCGCCAAGTCGGTCGCCGCCGGCATGAACCCGATGGACCTGAAGCGCGGTATCGACCTCGCGGTCGAAGCCGTGGTTGCGGACCTCCAGAAGAACTCCAAGAAGGTCACCTCGAACGACGAGATCGCCCAGGTCGGCACCATCTCGGCGAACGGCGACCAGGAGATCGGCAAGTTCCTCTCCGACGCCATGAAGAAGGTCGGCAACGAGGGTGTCATCACCGTCGAGGAAGCCAAGTCGCTCGAGACCGAGCTCGACGTCGT
>NZ_JAVAYN010000059.1:0-1054 GCF_054863025.1 Bradyrhizobium sp. 23AC | reverse complement strand
GTTAGAGCGTTTCACCTTTTGATTGAAGCATAACCGGCGCTGGCGAAGTAGTTGGCGCATTCGGTCGGCTGGATGTCCTGGACGAGGTGACCGATGTGGCGCCAAGTGTCCTCGATGGTGCGCTTCTGAGCTTGCCGCATCCAATGTTTGATCTTGGAGAAAGCCTGTTCGATCGGGTTGAGGTCCGGCGAGTACGGCGGCAGGTACCAGAGCCTGGCGCCAGCCGCCCGGATCAACTGCCTGACAGCTTTCGACTTGTGGCTTCCGAGATTATCGAGAATGACGATGTCGCCTTTACGCAGGGTTGGCAGAAGAAGATGCTTCACGTAAGCGCGGAAGCATTCGCCGTTGATCGGGCCGTCGAAGACGCAGGGGGCCGCGAGTTGGTCATGGCGAAGCGCGCCGAGGAATGTGAGGGTACGCCAGTGACCGTGCGGGGCGAAGCCGCGCAGGCGTGTCCCTTTGGGGCCCCAGCCTCGCAAAGGGGCCATGTTGGTCTTGATCCAAGTCTCATCGATGAAGACGAGCCGGCTCGGATCGAGCCCGGCCTGCCAGGATCGCCAACGCCGGCGCCTACGAGAGACGTCGGCGCGAGCCTGTTCGAGAGCGAACAGTGTTTTTTTTGAACCGCAGCCCTTCCCGGCGCAGGAACAGCCAGACCGCGTTGTGGGAGACCTTGACCCCACGGGCCGCCAGTTCCGCCTTCAGACCATGCAGCGTCAGGTGTGGCGTCTGAGTGATCCGTTCGACGATGAAGGCGCGATGCGGATCAAGCACAGGCTTGCGGTGACCGCCCATCTTGCCAGGCGCTACCGAGCCGGTCGCTCGATAACGCTGCGACCACTTCACCACCGATGACACCGCGATCCCAAACCGCAACGCCACCGAACGGCAGCTCTCACCTTCGGCAACAGCGGATACCGCACGCCTACGTAAATCGTTGGAAATTGGTCGGACCATCAGATGCTGGCCTCCAGCCCAGCCAGCATCTTGAATCATATTCGCCCTAGCTCCGGAATCCCTTCCGATTCAATAAATAAGTGAACCGCTCTAG
>NZ_JAVAYN010000058.1:0-1168 GCF_054863025.1 Bradyrhizobium sp. 23AC | reverse complement strand
ACTTCAGCATCGATGCTAACGGCGCCTGGAGCTACACCGGCAATGACGCGCACAATGAGCTCACTGCGGGCCAGCAGGTGCAGGACCAGTTCACGGTGACCAGCCAGGACGGCACCGCCTCCGGCATCGTGACCGTGACCATCACCGGCAGCAACGACGCGGCGACGGTCTCGTCGGACTCGAAGTCCGTCAGCGAGGGCGACACCGCGGCGGCGCTGAACACCAGCGGCCAGCTCACCATCACCGATCCCGACAGCGGCGAAGCCCATGTCGTGGCGCAGAGCAATGCGCACGGCAGCTACGGCGACTTCAGCATCGATACCAACGGCGCCTGGAGCTATACCGGCAACGGCGCCCACAACGAGCTCACCGCCGGCCAGCAGGTCCAGGATCAGTTCACGGTGACCAGCCAAGACGGCACCGCCACCGGCATCGTGACGGTGACCATCACCGGCAGCAACGACGCGGCGACGGTCTCATCGGACTCGAAGTCCGTCACCGAAGGCGACACCGCCGCCGCCTTCAACACCTCGGGCCAGCTCACGATTGTGGATCCCGACGCGGGCGAAGCCCACGTCGTTGCGCAATCGAACGTCCACGGCACCTATGGCGACTTCACGATCGATGCCGACGGCGCCTGGAGCTACGCCGGCAACGGCGCCCATGACGAGCTCACCGCCGGCCAGCAGGTCCAGGACCAGTTCACGGTGACCAGTCAGGACGGCACCGCCTCCGGCATCGTGACGGTGACCATCACCGGCAGCAACGACGCGGCGACGGTCTCGTCGGACTCGAGGTCGGTGACCGAAGGCGACACCGCGGCGGCGCTCAATACCAGCGGCGTATTGACGATTGTGGATCCCGACACGGGCGAAGCCCATGTCGTGGCGCAGACGAACGTCCACGGCACCTATGGCGACTTCACGATCGACGCCAACGGCGCCTGGAGCTACGCCGGCAATGGTGCCCACAATGAACTCACTGCGGGCCAGCAGGTCCAGGACGAGTTCACGGTGACCAGCCAGGACGGCACCGCGAGCGGCATCGTGACGGTGACCATCACCGGCAGCAACGACGCGGCGACGGTCTCATCGGACTCGAGGTCGGTGACCGAAGGCGACACCGCGGCGGCGCTGAACACCAGCGGCCAGCTCACGATTGTGGATCC
>NZ_JAVAYN010000057.1:0-1210 GCF_054863025.1 Bradyrhizobium sp. 23AC | reverse complement strand
GGATCCACAATCGTGAGCTGGCCGCTGGTGTTCAGCGCCGCCGCGGTGTCGCCTTCGGTCACCGACCTCGAGTCCGACGAGACCGTCGCCGCGTCGTTGCTGCCGGTGATGGTCACCGTCACCGTGCCGGAGGCGGTGCCGTCCTGGCTGGTGACCGTGAACTGATCCTGGACCTGCTGGCCGGCGGTGAGCTCGTTGTGCGCGCCGTTGCCGGTGTAGCTCCAGGCGCCGTTGGCATCGATGCTGAAGTCGCCATAGGTGCCGTGGACGTTCGATTGCGCGACGACGTGGGCTTCGCCCGTATCCGGGTCGGTGATGCTGAGCTGGCCGCTGGTGCTCAGCGCAGCGGCGGCATCACCCTCGGTGACGGACTTCGAGTCCGATGAGACTGTGGCCGCATCATTGGTCCCGCTGATGGTCACCGTCACGATGCCGGTGGCCGTGCCGTCCTGGCTGGTCACCGTGAACTGGTCCTGGACCTGCTGCCCGGCGGTGAGCTCATTGTGGACGCCGTTGCCGGTGTAGCTCCAGGCGCCGTTGGCGTCGATCGTGAAGTCGCCATAGGTCCCGTGGACGTTCGTCTGCGCCACGACGTGGGCTTCGCCGCTATCGGGATCGACAATCGTGAGCTGGCCCGAGGTGTTGAGCGCGGAGGCGGCATTGCCCTCAGTCACGGACTTCGAGTCCGAAGAGACTGTCGCCGCGTCGTTGCTGCCGGTGATGGTCACGGTCACGATGCCGCTCGCGGTCCCATCCTGGCTGGTCACCGTGAACTGGTCCTGCACCTGCTGTCCGGCGGTGAGCTCGTTGTGGGCGCCATTGCCGGTGTAGCTCCAGGCGCCGTTGGCATCGATCGTGAAGTCGCCATAGGTCCCGTGGACGTTCGATTGCGCCACGACATGGGCTTCGCCGCTGTCGGGATCCACAATCGTCAATAGGCCGCTCGTGTTGAGGGCGGCGGCGGCATTGCCCTCGGTGACGGACTTCGAGTCCGACGAGACTGTGGCCGCATCGTTGCTGCCGGTGATGGTGACCGTCACGATGCCGCTCGCGGTGCCGTCCTGGCTGGTCACCGTGAACTGATCCTGGACCTGCTGCCAGGCGGTGAGCTCATCGTGGGCGCCGTTGCCGGTGTAGCTCCAGGCGCCGTTGGCGTCGATCGTGAAGTCGCCGTAGGTGCCGTGAGCATTGGTCTGGGCTACGACATGGG
>NZ_JAVAYN010000056.1:0-1395 GCF_054863025.1 Bradyrhizobium sp. 23AC | reverse complement strand
TGCATCAGCCGTTCGATCCGGCCACGGCTGGCGCCACGATCCTGCCTGCGCAAGACGGCATGGACGCGGGGACTGCCGTAGCGGCCGCTGCTGTCTTGATGGACTTGGCGGATCTCGGCCAGGAGCACGGCATTGGATTTGGTCCGCTCACTCACCGGGCGATCGCGCCAGGCATAATAACCGGCCGGCGAGACCTCGAGCACGGCACACATCAGCCGTACCGGATAGGCGTCCCGATGGTCCTCGATGAAGCGGAATCTCATGTCCGGGTTCCGGCAAAGATCGCGATCGACTTCCTAAGAAACAGCCGGATTGGCGTCCTCCCCCGGAATGGCCTGCAAGACGAAGCCCAGCGATTTCGCCCGGCGCTGAAGATTGGCGAGGACGCGGCTGCGGTATTGTTGCTCATATTGGTCGGCGCCCGGGTCCTTGTAGCTCATACCGTGCCGGAGTGTGTTGTAGAACAGGACCGCGATCTTGCGAGCGGTCGCCGTCACGGCCTTCGCCTTGCCGGCACGAGAGGGCAGCCGACGATAAAATGCGCCGAGCGCCGTATCGCTCCGCCCGATGGTCGTGGCCGCCAGCCGCAATAGGGCAGCCGCCCGACTGGAAGATCTCCGTGTACGCGAAGAAAGCACCTTGCCGCCGGAGATTTTGTTCCCCGGTGCGAGACACAGCCAGGAGGTGAAGTGCTTGGCACTCGGCCATGCCCGCAGATCGGTGCCACACTCGCCAATGAGCTTCAGCGCAAGTGACGGACCTAACCCATGGATCTCGGTGAGATCGACGCCGAAGGCACCGTATAGAGCGGTTCTGACATCGAACGACGGCGTGTTGACCTGCTTGGTCTTTACCCGCGGCCGGGGGAGCTTGCCGATCGGCTTGGCTCCTTTGTCAGCCAGCGCCGCTATCAAGGATTCCAGCTTGCGGTCGCAGTCGAGCATCTTGGCTTGGTAGGTGTCGTAGAGTTCCAACGACTGGGTCAGCGCGAAGATATGTTCATCCCGATCATTGCCCACCAGTGCGGCGCGGATCGTCTCGATGGAGGAGTGGCAACGCACATCGCGGTACGTTGCCAACACGTCGGGATTGCGCTCGCCCGCAATAATGGCCCGGATAATCCGCATCCCGGTCGCACCGGTGATGTCCGAGACGACGTGGTGAAGCTGTAGGTTCATCTCCATCAGGGCCTTCTGCATGTGCTGGATGTGGGCGGCTGCGTATTCCACCAGTCGCTCCCGTTGACGCAGATAGGCGCGCAGAGTTGCGATCTCGGCATCAGGGCGGAAGCTTCCGCGTAACAGACCGTAGGAATGGAGCTGGCGCAGCCATGCGGCATCGCTGACATCTGTCTTGCGCCCAGGCACGTTCTTGGCGTAACGCGCATTGACCAGA
>NZ_JAVAYN010000055.1:0-1523 GCF_054863025.1 Bradyrhizobium sp. 23AC | reverse complement strand
ACCAGCGGCCAGCTGACGATTGTGGATCCCGACAGCGGCGAAGCCCATGTCGTGGCGCAATCGACCGCCCACGGGATTTACGGCGACTTCAGCATCGACGCCAACGGCGCCTGGAGCTACACCGGCAACGGCGCCCACAACGAGCTCACCGCCGGCCAGCAGGTCCAGGACCAGTTCACGGTGACCAGTCAGGACGGCACCGCGAGCGGCACCGTCACGGTCACGATTACCGGCACCAACGACGCGGCGACCGTCAGCTCGGACTCGAAGTCGGTGACCGAAGGCGACACGGCCGCCGCACTCAACACCTCTGGCCAGCTCACCATCACCGATCCCGACAGCGGCGAAGCCCATGTCGTGGCGCAGAGCAATGCGCACGGCAGCTACGGCGACTTTACGATCGATGCCGACGGCGCCTGGAGCTACACCGGCAACGGCGCTCATGACGAGCTCACCGCCGGCCAGCAGGTCCAGGATCAGTTCACGGTGACCAGCCAGGATGGCACCGCCTCCGGCACGGTGACGGTCACCATCACCGGCAGCAACGACGCGGCGACGGTCTCATCGGACTCGAAGTCCGTCAGCGAGGGCGACACCGCGGCGGCACTCAACACCTCAGGCCAGCTCACCATCACCGATCCCGACAGCGGCGAAGCCCATGTCGTGGCGCAGACGAACGTCCACGGGACCTATGGCGACTTCAGCATCGATGCTAACGGCGCCTGGAGCTACACCGGCAATGACGCGCACAATGAGCTCACTGCGGGCCAGCAGATGCAGGACCAGTTCACGGTGACCAGCCAGGACGGCACCGCCTCCGGCATCGTGACCGTGACCATCACCGGCAGCAACGATGCGGCGACAGTCTCTTCGGACTCGAAGTCCGTCACCGAAGGCGACACCGCCGCCGCCCTCAACACCTCGGGCCAGCTCACGATTGTGGATCCCGACACGGGCGAAGCCCATGTCGTGGCGCAGACGAACGTCCACGGGACCTATGGCGACTTCAGCATCGATGCTAACGGCGCCTGGAGCTACACCGGCAATGACGCGCACAATGAGCTCACTGCGGGCCAGCAGGTGCAGGACCAGTTCACGGTCACCAGCCAGGACGGCACCGCCTCCGGCACGGTGACGGTGACCATCACCGGCAGCAACGACGCGGCGACAGTCTCATCGGACTCGAAGTCCGTCACCGAGGGCGACACCGCGGCGGTGCTGAACACCAGCGGTCAGCTCAGCATCACCGACCCGGATACGGGCGAAGCCCATGTCGTCGCGCAATCGAACGTCCACGGCACCTATGGCGACTTCACGATCGATGCCGACGGCGCCTGGAGCTACGCCGGCAACGGCGCCCATGACGAGCTCACCGCCGGCCAGCAGGTCCAGGACCAGTTCACGGTGACCAGCCAGGACGGCACCGCCTCCGGCACGGTGACGGTGACCATCACCGGCAGCAATGATGCGGCGACAGTCTCATCGGACTCGAAGTCCGTCACCGAGGGCGACACCGCGGCGGT
>NZ_JAVAYN010000054.1:0-2153 GCF_054863025.1 Bradyrhizobium sp. 23AC | reverse complement strand
GTGCCGTTGGTGGCGATCAGGGTGATGGTGCCTTCCAGGGTCGTGGTGCCGCCGGCGCCGGTCGTTGCGCCAGTGCTCGCGAAGACGCCGATGCTGGCGCCGAGCGTCGTGGTGCCGGTCGCTGCCGTGGTACCGCCGGCCGTGCCGTTATACAGCACGTTGCTGGATGCGGTGGCGCTGGCGAAGCTCGTCGTGCCGCGCAGGTCGGCGGCCGTCGCACCGGCGATGGTGGTGGAGACGTTGGATTTGGTGGAGTAGCCGACCGTGGTCTGCAGCGCCTGGTTGGCGATCGACTTCGCGCTGTCGATCAGCTTCTGCAACGAGGTCAGGCCGGTGTTGGCGGCCTGCAGCACCTGCACGCCGTTGGCGATGCTATCGAGCAGATTGTTGATGTCGCTGGCGCGGTTGTCGAGCGACTGGGCGGTGAAGAAGTTGGTGGGATTGTCCAGGGCCGAGTTGACGCTCTTGCCGGTCGACAGACGGTTCTGTGTGGTGGCGAGGAGGTCGGCGGTGGACTGGAGAGAGAGGAGGTTCTGGCGAACCGACGCAGAGAGAACAATACCTGACATGACTCTTACCCTTCTGGCTTACGCGTCTTCGTTCGATCGCTTCTGGATCGAGTGACGGGGCCAGCGTGCCGCGACGTGGCTAACAAAGGGTGAAACGAACATCGCCTGCATAAGCGCCGGTTCACCATAAGCGCGCGGAAGGTGCGCGTGAGCTCGGCAATCAAGCTGAAATCATTGGCGTTTCTCCGCGCTTACGCTCCGTTAACCATAACCGCTGGTTACTTTTCGGAGTGCCGCCTGCCCTCTCAAAACCTCGAGCGATAAACGAAAAGCGGCGGGGCCGAAGCCCCGCCGCCGGATCTTGCTTGCGATGTCGTCCGCGACTTAGCGGAGCAGCTGGAGCACGCTCTGCTGCGACTGGTTGGCCAGCGACAGCGCGGAGACCGCGATCGACTGGCGGGTCGACAGCGCCTGGCTGTTGGCCGCCTCGACGTTGGTGTCGGCCAAGGTCAGGTTGGACGAACCCGTCTGCAGCACGTTGATCAGGTTCTTGTTGAAGTCCTGACGAACTTGCACGATCGTCAGGTTCGAACCGAGGCTCGAAGCTTCCGAGCGCAGCGTGCTCGACGCCGAGTTCAGGTTGGTCAGCACCTTGTTGGTGGCGGCGTTGTCGATGAAGTCGACACCGCCGGTCAGCGCAGCAAGGCCCAGACCCTTGGAGTTGTAGGTCACGCCGGTGATGCTCAGGTTCGACTTGCCGGTCTCGTCGAACACCAGCTTGAGCTGGTCGCCGTTCAAGAGATTGACGCCGTTGAACGAGGAGTCCTGCGCCGTGGAGTCGATCTGGTTCAGGATGTTGTTGTACTGAGACACCAGATTGGCACGCGAGGTCTGGGCAACCGTGTCCTGGACGGGGCTGGAAGCCGTCGAGAACGTCAGCGCCGTGGTCAGCGTGCCGCCGATCGCACCACCTGCGGCCGTCGATCCGATGGTCGAGGACGCGTAGTCGTTGGTGGTCGAGACCGTCAGCAGGCCGTTGGCGTCGATCGTCGCCGTCAGGTTGTTGGCCTGAAGCTTGGAGTTGAGCTGGTCGAGCGTCTTGACCGTGCCGTTGGTGCCGTCGCCGAAGGTGACGTCAACCGCGGTGCCGCCGTTGAAGGAGGAGAAGGTCAAGGTCTTGCCGGTGAGGCCGCCGACGCCGGAGGTGCGCGCCGCGGTGAAGGCGGTCGAGGTCCCGGTGTTGCCGGCGAGGCCGAGCACGTTCAGCGCGTTGCCGGTGCCGGTGACGGATAGATCGGCGTTGACGCCGGTCGAGATCTTGAGCTGGCCGGAGGCGTTGATCGACGAGTTGGTCTGGCCGGTGGCGGTCGCGACCGTCGCGGTGCCGTTGGCGTTGATCGTCGCGGTCTGCACGCCGGTGGCAAGGTCGATCGCCTTCAAGACGTCGTTGACCGTGCCGGCCTGCAGATAGACCGTCGAGTTGCCGTTGCCGTCGGTGAGGACGTTACCGGAGGCACCGAAGCCGCTCGGAACGCTCGGAGCACCGGTCGAGCCCGGGATCGGCGCGTTCTTGAAGGTGATGACGTGACCGTCGACGTTCAGCGTCGAACCGTCCGCGATCTCCGCACCCAGCGAGGCTGCGCT
>NZ_JAVAYN010000053.1:0-2173 GCF_054863025.1 Bradyrhizobium sp. 23AC | reverse complement strand
GCCGTCTGGGGTGGATTCGGCTGCGGTCCAGACGAAATGCGAATGGTCGGACAGTTGGTCACCATGGGCGGCCACGTGAGAGTAGGACTAGAGGACAATATTTATCTTCGACGTGGCGTGCTGGCCTCCAACGCCGAACTCGTCGAAAATGCGGTCGGGATCGTCGAGCGCATGGGCGCCAGCGTCGCCACGCCTGCTGAGGCGCGGGCAATTCTTGGTCTCAAGAAGCGCGGGTAAACACACGAGGATCCGGCATGGCTAACGTCATGCCGGATCCTCGGCCGCTGGAAACGCCGAGTGTCATCCGTCTGCTCACATGCTGCACTCGGAGCGATTCAGATGACGCTATCGCGTGAACTGCGTGGCCCACGTATTGGTTGCTGGCACTATCGCGCTTGGCCACAATTCATCGAAAGATCGTCAAGAGTTTCAAGCGAGGCGACCCGGCTGGTTGCCTCAAGCTGCGCGAAACCGAATCCGGAAATTCTTAGGTACTTCGAGCACATGTGTGACGCTTGGCACAACGAAAGGATCGCGTCAGATCGAGGGCGACCACAACCCCAGATGCTGGCTACGCTGCGGCCACAGCACCGGGGATCTTCGCCTCGGAGATCGAATTGGGTACCACCATGCGAGGTGCGGCGCGATTTCGATAGGTGTCTGCGGTGGACTTGAAGCTACCGCCGATCATCACCGTGGGTTCGCACTTGAAAGGGCCCTAACTTCGTAGGCTGCGTAAAGCCACAGCTTTGCGCGTCCGATGGAGGCGGGCGAGGCGACCTCGTTTCCAATCCGTCAAAAGAAAGCGCCGGAGCGCAGAACTCCAGCGCAAACGCCGAATCGATGCAGTTATTCATCTTGGATTTCTCGTAAGATGCCTCAGTTTTACGCTCAACGTTCGACTGGCTAGGGAGGAGTGGTCATGGACAACGAGCATCCAGCGCCACAAGGGCGGTCGACGAGCATAGATTTAGTTCCCGTATGGGGCAGTGCTGAAAGGTGGTCCGAACGCCGAAAACGCGCAGAAGCTGATTGCCTTCCTGAATCGAGCCGCCATTGCCTCCGGCTTTACGCTGGGAACCGCGTACCCTGGACCAAATACAAATCAGCTGAAGCATTTGGCTCCTGATGGTGTTCCGCTGTTCAGCATCAAGCCGGAGTGCCTCGAAGGTGGTGCGCGAGGATTCCGCTTCGCCAGGTGCCCCGGCAGACGAATCTCGAGCACATCGGGGAACGCTGGCTTGCATGGCAGGTAAAGTGATCTCGGCGAAAGGCAAAGCGGACGACGGGACTCTCGGCCGCCAGGCGCTCGGCTTAGGCTCTGGTGCCGGGCAGCATATTCCGAGCGGTAGCACTTTCTCTTCTCGCTCGCATGGCTCCTGATGTTTCCGCCTGGGATGACAAAGTGGGCGTGCGCAAGCTTCGATACAATTCTACCAACAGCGCTGGCGCGCATGACGGAGACAGACATGGATGACGCAAGCCGCCCGGATCGACTCGAACAGATCCATCAGCAGACAGTGTTCGTCGACGTGCACGCCCACCCGAGCGGCTTCTGCTGGCCCGGCGTGCCGCGCATCGGGTCTGACGAACTCGATCGATATCGCCGCAGCCTCATGGACCTTGTTGTCTGTAGCCTCATCGGCGACGCGACGTATAGCTGCGTCAAGCGCGACGAAACCGGCCAATATACCCCCGGATCCGGGGCGAACTTTCGCGGCCGGTACCGCCCCAAGCCGGGGGAGGCTTTCGCGTTCGACCTCGATCGCTCGTCGGCGATCCTGAAGACCATTGAGGACGACGACGCTGCGCTGGCGGACAGCCCGGCAGCTGTGCGAGCGGCCAAGCGCGAGGGAAAGCTCGCGCTGATGCTGGCTCTCGAAGGGGCGGACAGTCTGGAAGGGCTCATCGACAACCTTCACGAGCTCCACCGGCGCGGCTTGCGGCTCCTCCAGTTGGTCCATATGCGTGCGAACGAAGTCGGGCACGTCCAGACATTTCCTTACTCACCTGGGGGCCTGACGCCTTTTGGGCGTGAGGTCGTGCGCGAGTGCAATGAGCTTGGGATCGTCATCGACCTGGCGCATGCCAACACTGAGACCATCATGGACACCCTCGCGCTCTCTTCGCGCCCCGTGATCTGCAGCCACACCGGCGTTCAGAGCCTCTACAA
>NZ_JAVAYN010000052.1:0-2226 GCF_054863025.1 Bradyrhizobium sp. 23AC | reverse complement strand
CAGCTGGAATCGGCGGCCTCCACGCTGACTCGCACTGCCGAGACCACCCAGAGCCTGTCGAGCCAGGTCGCAGGCGTCTCCGAGCAGGCCTCCTCCAACATGCAGTCGGTCGCCACCGCGACGGAGGAGCTCTCGGCCTCGGTCGAGGAGATCGGCCGTCAGGTCCGCGACTCCAGCCGGATCGCGGAAGCTGCGGTCGTGCAGGCCAGGGAGACCGATGGCCGCATCGGCAAGCTGTCGCATGCCGCCCAGCAGATCGGCGAGGTGGTCAAGCTGATCACCGCGATTGCCGAGCAGACCAATCTTCTCGCGCTCAATGCCACCATCGAGGCGGCGCGTGCCGGTGAAGCCGGGCGTGGGTTCGCCGTGGTTGCCAGCGAAGTGAAGTCGCTGGCGAGCCAGACCGCGAAGGCGACGGACGAGATTTCCTCGCATATCACGGGCATGCAGGGGGCCACCGCCGAATCGGTTGCCGCGATCAAGGAGATCGGCGCGACCATCGGCCAGATCTCGTCGATCTCGACCTCGATCGCCAGCGCGGTGGAGCAGCAGGGCGCGGCGACGCAGGAGATCGCGCGCAGCGTCCAGACCGTCGCCCAGGGCACCCAGACCGCAGCCACCGACATCGGCGAGGTCAACCGCGGCGCCGCCGAGACCGGCTCGGCCTCGGAGGAGGTGCTGCACTCGGCCAAGACGCTGTCATCCGAAAGCACCCGCCTGCGCGCCGAGCTCGATCGCTTCATGGGGAATATCAGGGCGGCGTAGCAAAGCCCTGAGCCCTCGCTCTCGCTTCATCCTCCGCTGTCGTCCCCTTGACACGCAAGACGGTAGATATGCGCCTCGCTTGTCCGGGACGACGGCGGAGATTGGCGCCGGCACTCGATTTGTAACGGCGCGAGAAAGCGCGCCTCAACGAATCCCCGCGTCACCTAACCGCGAGTTGCGGCGCCACAAATTTACCACAGCTTATCCTTTGCCGATTACCGTGCGGGCGAGTCAGGAAGCGGGCTGCTTCCGGGCTGCGCCTGGTTTTCCGCGAATGGAATGGGGTGGGGGAATGTCGGTCAAGTCGAAGTCCAAGTCGAAGTCGAAGTCGAACCAATCGAAGCTGCCAACCTTGCGTTTTCGCGCAAAAATCATCCTCGGCTTCGTGGCGGTGCTAGCTATCCTCGCCGTCAGCATGGCTTTCGCCTATTTCGGCTTCGAGCGGATCCAGGCCGCGGTGGCTTCCTACCGCGCCAGCGTGTCGGAAGCCGACCTCGCGCGGACGGTCGATCGCGACCTCATCGCCTATCAGGGACTGGCTCGGGCCTATACGCTGACGGGCGCGATGGATGACGAGACCGCAGCCAAGGCCGCCGAAGACAATCTGAAGAGCGCGATCGGCAAGTCGATGTCCGCCACGACCGGCGCCGCCCGCCGTGAGCAGGTCGGCAAGCTGGAAGCCGAGTTTCAGCGCTTCACGAAGGTGTTCGGAGAGATCATCGTCCTGACGCGCGAGAACAACAAGATCGCGGCCGATGAGCTCAACAGCGTCGGCAACAAGATCCGCTTCAAGTTCGACGATCTCGCCGATACTGCGGCGCTGGCGGGGCTGGCATCGGTCCAGACCACGGCCAAGGACATCACCTCGCAATATCTGGCGGTCTCCACCTCGGTCAGCGCCTTCGTGGCCAAGCCGGAGCCGAAGACCGCCGATGGCGTGATCGCCCGCATCAAATTCCTGGAGACCCTGCTGGTCTCGATCTATGCCAGCGACCAGAAGATCACCGACCGTGTCACCGAGATCGGCAATCTGCTGAAGCAGTACCGCACCTCGTTCTCAAAGCTGACCGAGAATGTGAAGATCATCGTCAAGTCGAACGGTGAGATGACCAAGACGGCGGCAACCATCCTCAAGCTCTCGGCCGAGCTGCGTTCGGACCTGACTGCTGACCAGCAGCGCATCGAGGCGAGCGCCAACGCGACGATCGGAGAGACCGAGCAGCTGATGCTGATGATGGCGCTCGGCGGCCTTGCTATCGGTGCCGTGCTGGCCCTGTGGCTCGGCAACGGTATCTCGCGTCCGATGATCGCGATGTGCAAGGCGATGCGTGAGCTCGCCTCGGGTAATTTCGACGTGGTGCTGCCGGGTCTCGGCCGCAAGGATGAGATCGGCGAGATGGCCGGTGCGGTCGAGGAGTTCAAGGTTCAAGCCGTGGCAAAAGCCGAGCGCGATGCCGCTGC
>NZ_JAVAYN010000051.1:0-2317 GCF_054863025.1 Bradyrhizobium sp. 23AC | reverse complement strand
AGCGCAGCCTCGCTGGGTGCGGAGATCGCGGACGGTTCGACGCTGAACGTCGACGGTCACGTCATCACCTTCAAGAATGCGCCGATCCCGGGTTCGACCGGTGCTCCGAGCGTTCCGACCGGTTATGGTGCGAGCGGCAACGTCCTCACCGACGGCAACGGCAACTCGACGGTCTATCTGCAGGCCGGCACGGTCAACGACGTCTTGAAGGCGATCGACCTTGCCACCGGCGTGCAGACCGCGACGATCAACGCCAACGGCACTGCGACGCTTGCGACGGCCACCGGCCAGACCAACTCGTCGATCAACGCTTCCGGTGCGCTCAAGCTCTCGACCGGCGTCAATGCCGATCTGTCGATCACGGGCACCGGCAACGCGCTGAACGTGCTCGGCCTCGCCGGCAACACCGGAACCTCGACCGCCTTCACCGCGGCGCGTACCTCCGGCATCGGCGGCATCAGCGGCAAGACCTTGACCTTCTCCTCCTTCAACGGCGGCACCGCGGTTGACGTCACCTTCGGCGACGGCACCAACGGCACGGTCAAGACGCTCGATCAGCTCAACACCAAGCTTCAGGCCAACAACCTGACGGCGACGATCGACGCCAACGGCCTGCTGACGGTCTCCACCACCAACGACTACGCGTCCTCGACCATCGGTTCGAGCGCTGCAGGTGGTGCGATCGGCGGTACGCTGACTTCGTCGCTGACGTTCTCGACGGCTTCCAGCCCCGTCCAGGACACGGTTGCCCAGACCTCGCGTGCCAATCTGGTCAACCAGTACAACAACATCCTGAACCAGATCGACACGACGGCGCAGGACTCCTCGTTCAACGGTGTCAACCTCTTGAACGGCGACCAGCTCAAGCTGGTGTTCGACGAGACCGGCAAGTCGAACCTGAGCATCACCGGCGTGACCTACAACTCCAAGGGTCTGGGCCTTGCTGCCCTGACCAGCGGCGTCGACTTCATCGACAACTCCGCGACCAACAAGGTGCTGGCTAACCTGAACGCGGCGTCGAGCACGCTGCGCTCGGAAGCTTCGAGCCTCGGTTCGAACCTCTCGGTGGTGCAGGTTCGTCAGGACTTCAACAAGAGCCTGATCAACGTGCTGCAGACCGGTTCGTCCAACCTGACCCTGGCCGACACCAACACCGAAGCGGCCAACAGCCAGGCGCTGTCGACCCGTCAGTCGATCGCGGTCTCCGCGCTCTCGCTGGCCAACCAGTCGCAGCAGAGCGTGCTGCAGCTGCTCCGCTAACAAGCGGACGACATCGCAAGACGACTACGGCGGCGGGGCTTCGGCCCCGCCGCTTTCTTTTGTACCTGCATCAAAGTGCCGCTCGACAAGGTGGAGGGGGATGCGTTCGGATGCAGCCAATTGCTCACTCTGAGTTATGGTTGACAAGTCGCAAACGCCTCGTCGCTGCACCAAAAAACATCATCCTATCATGACGATATGGCCAGGCGCGATCCGGCTCCGAACGCGCGTATGGTGAATCCGGGCAAGGACTGCCGCGACACGCTTCATGCTTTGTTAGCCGTCTGCGTTCACCGTCCCGGCATCGATTAATCCTAATCGAAGTTTGTTTGTTGCGTTGCGTACCAGAAGGGTAACACTCAATGTCCGGTATCGTTCTCTCTTCGTCGGTTCGTCAGAACCTGCTCTCCCTCCAGTCCACCGCTGATCTTCTCGCCACCACACAGAGCCGTCTGTCGACCGGCAAGAGCGTCAATTCGGCCCTGGACAATCCCACCAACTTCTTCACCGCCCAGTCGCTCGACAACCGCGCCAGCGACATCAACAATCTGCTCGACGGCATCGCCAACGGCGTGCAGGTGCTGCAGGCCGCCAACACCGGCATCACTTCGCTGCAGAAGCTGATCGACAGCGCGAAGTCGATCGCCAACCAGGCGCTGCAGACCACCGTCGGCTACTCCACCAAGTCGAACGTCTCCACCACCATCTCCGGTGCGACGGCCGCCGACCTGCGCGGCACGACGAGCTTTGCCAGCGCCACCGCATCCAGCAACGTGCTGTATAGCGGCGCGGCCGGCGGCACCACGGCGGCGACCGGCACCACGACGCTCGGCGCCAGCATCGGCGTCTTCGCAAGCACTGGCGCAACGACCGGCGCCGGCGGCACCACGACCCTGGAAGGCACCATCACCCTGATCGCCACCAACGGCACGAGCGCCAGCGGCCTGGCCGGCAACGCCCAGCCCGCCGACGGCGACACGCTGACCGTGAACGGCAAGACCATCACCTTCCGCGCCGGCGTTGCGCCGGCGGCGAGCGGTGTCCCCTCCGGTTCGGG
>NZ_JAVAYN010000050.1:0-2610 GCF_054863025.1 Bradyrhizobium sp. 23AC | reverse complement strand
ACTACGCCATGCTGGAGCAACCCGCCTGGCGGCATAACTTAAACCAAATGGCCTCCGGCAATCCCGGGGCGGTTCAAACAGCCTGCTCGCTAGGTGCGCCTAAGCCAATTGCTCCTCCAAATAGCTGATACGAGTTCTTTATCAGATTAGGTAGTACATCGATTTCTCTGAACAAGGTAGAAACAATCATTACTCTCCGTGCAAACGATGGCTGAGAAGGCCACTGAGTTCTTCAAGAGGGATAAATTCGCCAATGGTAAGCGTGGTCAATTCTTTAAGTGTCTCAGCGTCGATCAACACAAAGCGGGTTCCCAAATTCCAAAAATGTCCTGACCACGAGGGACATATCGCATGCTCGCGCTTACGCCGGATATTACTCGCGAATGAGCAGTTGCAGTTTCCCGCTCATGCAAAGTGAACCGTCCCCTGGGGACTTAGGAGAGGTAGGCGGGCGGCCGCGATGAGTTCTGCAATGCAAGTATTGTCGCCGTTCGCGCTTCTCCTTGGCTCTAGAATCTAGAGGTTCCCAATGATGTCCCGTGCCAAAGTGACGGCCAAGCAGCTGAAAGAGCGCGTCGCAAATGCATTGCGTAAAGTCGAGGCGCTGGAATCTGCCTATGAGGCCATCACCATCGGTCAGCTGGTTTCGATGCGAGCAAGAACGCACGGATCGATCATAGCAATCGATGTCTTCGAGCGCGGTGAACGCGCGACCTACATGGAGATGGATCGATTATCTAACAAGTATGCACATGCGCTGCGTGCTCTCGGCGTGCGCAAAGGGGATCGTATCGGTGTGATGCTTCCCAATCGTATCGAGTACCCCATCCTGTGGTTCGCGATTGCGAAGCTTGGAGCGGTCATGGTCCCGATCAACATGCGGTATACGCGAAGGGAGATTGAATATGTTCTTAGCGATACGCAAGCCAAGTTCGCCGTGGTGGATCAAGGGGTATGGTCAGTATTCTCGTCTATGGAGCCTTGGCCGCAAAGCCTCGCCAAGGAGAGGGTAATTCTCGCGGGACAGCCTTCCTGCGAGACGCCAACTACTATTGCTGGATTACTCGAGGGCATCGACGACTCGTTGGTCGAGGAGGATGTCGGCCCTGACGATCTGTTGAACATTCAATATACGTCCGGGACAACTGGCTTTCCTAAGGGGTGCATGTTGACCCATGATTACTGGGGCGTGTTTTCGTATCAAGGGACGTGTTGGGACGACGGGCCGCACCAAAGGTATTTATCTGCGCAGCCATTCTTCTATGTCGATCCGCCGGCGCATCTTCTGAGGTCGTACCGACAGGGCGGTACGCTTTACCTAGCTCCTCAACTCAGCGCGACACGCTTCATTGGTTGGGTCAAGCAGCATCGCATAGAGTGGTGCCAGGTTCCCGAGTTGATAGCGCGCGAGGCGGAGGCCGCCAACGAAGATGGGGCGACCTGCTTGAAGCAAATTCTGAATTGGGGCTGGAGCCCTGATACAGTGCGCCAATTCCGGAAACGGTTTCGAGTGCGGACCGAGGAAGCATACGGGATGACGGAGATCGGTTTCGCCACACGAATGACTAACCAGTTCGACGAGTTGGCCAGTTCAGGTTCGGTGGGGATACGCGCGCCATTTCGGGCGCTGCAGCTAATGAACGAGGGTGGCAGTTCCACTCAGATCGGCGAAGTGGGTGAACTGTGGGTAACCGGGCGCGGGATCCTCAAGGGCTATTGGAATAAGCCGGAAGCAAATGCCGCCTCGTTTGAAGGCGAATGGTTTAGGACTGGCGATCTGATGCGCCGCGATGACCTTGGCTTTTATTGGCTGGTGGGGCGCACGAAGGACATGATCCGCCGCTCAAGCGAGAACATCGCTGCACGAGAGGTTGAGGCGGTCATTCGCGAAATACCTGAGATCGCGGACGTGGCCGCCGTGCCGGTTCGCGATCTGAAGCGAGGAGAGGAAGTCAAGATCTTCGTCGAACTGAGAGGAGACGTCGCGTCGGAGAGTCTAGTCATAGAGCGCATTATCGATCATGCGCGTGCGCGCCTTGCGGCGTTCAAGATACCTCGGTACATCGCCTTTACGCGGACGCTACCTAGAGCCATTTCCAGCAATAAAGTGCTCAAACGTGAGCTGATGGCCGTCGGTGATCCACTTGCTGGCGCGTATGACACCAAAGAGAAGCGCTGGTTGTGAAACCGATTTACACGCTTGTTCTCGCACGTATGCACTCTATGCTTGCTATCAGAAGCGAGCGCAGGAGTTAGCATGAGCAAGCCAACGTCGTTTTGGCGCCGAGCCGACCGCTTCTGCCAAGACTTACCTGCCGGACGATCTGTGCATCGACGGCAGCGAGTTCACGCCGCCTATGTGGCAGGGCGCAATCCGCATTGGCTCGCCCGGGAAAACCGGTATTATCGGGCCGCTTGTAGATGCTGGTGTCACTGATGCGTGCTCAAGTGGTTCCAGGAAGCGCAAGCTGCAATCCTTCTGGCTAGCATTAGACACCGAGCGCATGGTGTTGCGAGTAAGCGTGCTCTGGACTGAACCGCCCCGGGATTGCCGGAGGCCATTTGGTTTAAGTTATGCCGCCAGGCGGGTTGCTCCAGCATGGCGTAGTA
>NZ_JAVAYN010000004.1:0-534624 GCF_054863025.1 Bradyrhizobium sp. 23AC | reverse complement strand
GGGCTCACAGGGACTACCCGCCCTGCCCGCGCCTCTCGTGCCGACGCTGCCGCGTCCACCGCAAGCCCGGCTCGCGATAGTGACGACACATGATCGCCCCTCTTGGATGAGCCGGGATGGGCGACACATACGCCGAAACCGAATTTCGGTAAAGTGGAATATTTTTGTGCGCATGGATTGACAGAGGGCGACACAGGCTCTCGGTGCCGTAGCCCGGATGGAGCGCCAGCGTAATCCGGGACGGTGCGAGATGCCGGGCGAGCGGCCCCGGATGTCGCTTCGCTTCATCCGGGCTACTGGCACTTCCGAACTTCGCCCTATCCCGCGCGGCGGGCGCGGGCCCTGCTTTCCCAGCGGTTCAGCATCTGGCCGAGCTCGCCGGTGACCACGGGGATGGCCGTGATGGCGCTCGCGATCTCGTTGGTGTTGGCGGGCGCGTTGGCGGGAAGCCAATCCGGCTCGGTATATTCGCGCCAGCGGCGCGCTTCGGCGCGTCGTTTGTTGGAGATGAATTCACGCGTGAAATAGCCGGCCGCGAACGCGATTCCCAGCAACACGATCAATACGATGACGCCAGCCACAATCAACTCCGTCCATCGCCCCCGGACGGGTTCTGCGTGGCAATCAGCGCAAAATCAAGGCTTGAACTTCGCCGAACGGGCGGCCTGCCGCGCTTTGCCGCAAGCAAATTTTTGCTTCGATCCGCGGAACATTTTCGCGCCTTGCAAACGGCGCAAGGCGGACGCGAAGTGCATTCGAATATGACAGGATTGAGACCCGCGCGAATCCGATTCCACCCCTCGCAACCGGCGCCGGACCGCATTAACCTCCAGTTGCTCGGCCGGATCAACCGGCCAGCGAACATCATTGGGAGGACGCGATGACACGCCAAGAGGCTCGTGACCACACGGCTCGTGACCACGAGCAGCGTGACCAGGATGCTGCGCTTTCACGACGAACACTTGTCCGGGGGCTTGCGCTCGGCGCGGCGGCGACCGTGACGGGGGCCGGCTCCGCGCTGGCCCAGACCGGACCCGCCGCACCGCCGACCACCATCACCACCCCGCCGCGCGATTTCGGCCCCCACGGCGCGCCGACCACTTATTTCTGGGACCCCGACATCATCGCGGTCGATCCCTCCTTCAACGATCTCGCGCAGCCCAACACCGCGATCAAGCGCCTGTACACCGGCCTGCTGTGGGCCGAGGGCCCGGCATGGAGTGCGCAAGGAAGGTATCTGCTCTGGAGCGACATTCCCAACAACCGGCAGATGCGCTGGAGCGAGGATGACGGCCGCGTCAGCGTGTTTCGCACGCCGTCCAACAATTCCAACGGCAACTCCTTCGACCTCCAGGGCCGCCAGCTCTCCTGCGAGCATTTGACCCGCCGGGTGACGCGCTACGAGCATGACGGCACCGCCACCGTGCTCGCGGACTCCTATCAAGGCAAGAAGCTGAACTCGCCGAACGACGTCGTCGCGCATCCCGACGGCAGCTACTGGTTCACCGATCCGCCCTATGGCGGTCAGCTCTACGAAGGCGAGCCGGATGCAGCGGGCGGTCCGAGCAATGCGGGCGGCAAGCTCAATCCGCGGATTGGACAGCCGGCCGGTTTCCAGCCGGGCAAGCGCGAACTGCCGACCAACTGCTATCGCATCGACCCCTCCGGCCGCATCGACCTCGTCGTCACCGAGGAGCAGGTGCCCGATCCGAACGGACTGTGCTTCTCGCCTGACTACAAGAAGCTCTACGTCGCCTCGACCGGCAAAGGGCCGGGCGACACCGGCGCGGGCGGCAAGGGCGAGATCTTCGTGTTCGACGTCGGCGGCGACAACAAGCTCTCCAACCCCAAGAAGTTCAGCGATTGCGTGATCGACGGCGTGAAGTGCGGGCCGGACGGCGTGCGCTGCGATGTCAACGGCAATGTCTGGGCTTCCAGCAATGCCGGCCGCGCCGTCGGCTATAACGGCGTGACGGTATGGTCACCGGAGGGCAAGCTGCTCGGCCGCATCCGCCTGCCGGAGGTGTGCGGCAACATCACCTTCGGCGGCCCCAAGCGCAACCGCCTGTTCATGGCCGCGAGCCAGTCGCTCTACGCGGTGTTCACGGCGACGCAAGGCGCGGGGCCCGGCTGAGGCGAGGCAAGAACCCGGGCAGGGCGCCGGCGTGAACCGCCGGCGCCAAGTCTTCTGCGATCTCCTGCCCGACACTTTTGCAAGGCCCATCGCCTTGTGTGGATAGCATCGGCCCACTGGCATCATGGGACCCATCCTGCGATCTTGCGGTTGATCCCCCACGGGGAGCCGCAAGGAGGCGAGATGGACGATCGACCAAGACAACCCGACCTGATGCAGGACGACGGCTTCGTGCGGGTGCGCGGCGCGCGCGAGCACAACCTGAAAAACGTCGACGTCAGGATCCCCCGCAACGCCCTCGTCGTGTTCACGGGCGTGTCGGGCTCGGGGAAATCCTCGCTCGCCTTTGGAACGATCTACGCCGAGGCGCAGCGGCGCTATCTGGAGTCGGTGTCGCCCTATGCGCGGCGCCTCTTCCACCAGATGCAGATCCCTGAAGTCGACGACATCGAGGGCCTGCCGCCCGCCGTGGCACTTCAGCAGCAGCGCGGCGCGCCGACGACGAGGTCGTCAGTCGGCAGCGTGACCACCATCTCGAACCTGCTCAGGATGCTGTATTCGCGGGCCGGCGATTATCCGAGGGGACAGCCGATGCTTTATGCGGAGGCTTTCTCACCCAATACGCCGGAGGGGGCCTGTCCGACCTGCCACGGCATCGGCCGGATGCTCGACGTCACCGAGAAATCGATGGTGCCCGACGACACCAAAACGATCCGCGAACGCGCCGTCGCGGCCTGGCCGAGTGCCTGGCAAGGGCAGAACCTCCGGGACATCCTGACGACGCTCGGCTACGAGGTGGACAGACCCTGGCGCGAGCTGCCCAAGAAGGACCGCGATTGGATCCTGTTCACCGAGGAGCAGCCGACCGTGCCGGTCTACGCCGGTTACGACGCCGCTGAGGTCAAACGCGCGCTGCGCCGCAAGGAGGAGCCGAGCTACCAGGGCACGTTCACCGGCGCCAAGCGCTACGTGATGCAGACCTACGCCAGGTCCGAGAGCGCGATGATGAAGCGCCGCGTCGCGCAGTTCATGATCACCCAGGATTGCCCGACCTGCCATGGCACGCGGCTGAAGCCCGAGGCGCTCAAGGTCAAGTTCGCCGGGCTCAATATCGCCGAGATGTCGCATTTGCCGCTCAAGCAGCTGCAGGAGCTGGTCAAGCCGTTCGCAAAAACCTCGACGGACAGATCGGAGAAGACCGTCGTCGCCAGGCGTATCTGCGAGGATCTGTCGGCGCGCCTCGCCGTCCTGCTCGACCTCGGCCTCGGCTATCTCGCCTGCGAACGCAGCACGCCGACGCTGTCGCCGGGCGAGTTGCAACGGCTGCGCCTCGCGACGCAGGTCCGCTCGAACCTGTTCGGCGTCGTCTACGTGCTCGACGAGCCGTCCGCGGGCCTGCATCCCGCCGACACCGAGGCGCTGCTGCGCGCGCTGGACCGGCTGAAGCACGCCGGCAACTCGATCTTCGTGGTAGAGCACGAGATCGAGGTGATCAGCCACGCCGACTGGCTGGTGGATGTTGGCCCCGACGCCGGCGACGGCGGCGGGCTCATCCTCTACAGCGGGCCGCCGGAAGGGCTCGGTGACATCGAGCAATCGCGAACCGCGCATTACCTCGGACGTCCGCGCAAGAAGCTGCCGACGGCGCGCCGCGAGCCGAACGGCCATCTGAAGCTCAGGGGCGTATCCCGCAACAACCTTCGTGGTCTCGACGTCGATATTCCGCTCGGCATCCTCACCAGCATCACCGGCGTGTCCGGCTCCGGCAAATCGAGCCTGATCAGCCAGTTCCTCGTCGAGGCCGTCGCCGCGCATCTCGGCCATACGCTTGCCGCTGACGCCGATGACGACAGCTTGGCCCCGACGGTCGAAACACTGGGCGGCAGGATCGCTGCGGGCCTCGACCAGGTCAATCGCCTCGTCGTCGTCGATCAGAAGCCGATCGGCCGCACGCCGCGATCCAATCTTGCGACCTATACCGGCCTGTTCGACCATGTCCGAAAACTGTTCGCGGCAACGCCGCAGGCAAAGTCGCGCCGCTACGATGCCGGACGCTTCTCGTTCAATGTCGCGAAGGGACGATGCGCGACTTGCGAGGGCGAAGGCTTCGTTTGTGTCGAGCTCTTGTTCCTGCCCAGCGTCTACGCCCCCTGCCCGACCTGCAAAGGCGCCCGCTACAACGACAAGACCCTCGAGGTGACAATCCGCGGCAAATCCATCGCGGACGTGCTGGCGATGCGCGTCGACGAGGCCTTCGAGTTCTTCGAGGGCGATGCCGCGCTGGACCGGTCGCTCTCGGTGGTCCGCGAGGTCGGCCTCGGCTATATCCGCCTCGGCCAGTCCGCCACCGAATTATCCGGTGGCGAAGCCCAGCGCATCAAGCTGGCGACGGAGCTCATGCGCCCGCAACGGGGCCACACGCTCTATGTTCTGGACGAGCCGACCACCGGGCTGCATCCACGGGACGTCGAGCGGCTGATCGCCCAGCTCGAACGGATCGTGGATGCCGGCAACAGCGTGGTCGTGGTCGAGCACGACATGGACGTCGTCTCGCACAGCGACTGGATCATCGATCTCGGCCCCGGTGCCGGCGACGAGGGCGGCCGCATCGTCGCATCGGGAACGCCGGATCAGGTTGCCAAGGCCAGCGGCAAGACCGCGCATTATCTCTCGCGGCGCTTGAAGCAGTAGCGCTCGGTCTCGCCGAACCTCACCGTTATTTCGCAATTGCGTTCTATGGCGCAGCTGACTGACCCGACTTTCGCCATGTTGACTTTCCGCCGTCCCGCTCCCCATACTTCGCAAAAAAATAACAACCAGTCATAAGAACGGTTTTGAGGGAGGATAGGATGCCGACTTCACGCAGGCAGCTGCTGAAAGGTACGGCGGCTGCCGCCGCCACACTCAGCCTCGATTGGACCAGGGCCCAGGCGCAGGCCGAGAATTTGCGCATCGGCCTGATCTACGACCTCACCGGTCCCTTCGCCGCCGGCGGCTCGGTCGCCTCCTCGGTCGGCGCGCAGATCGCCATCGACCTCGTCAACGAGAAGGGCGGCATCGGCGGCAAGACCAAGATCGTGCCGGTTGCAGCGGACTCCCAGAGCAAGGCCGACGTCGCCATCAACGAGGCCGAGCGGCTGATCAGCCAGGAAAAGATCGACATCATCAACGGCGTCTATTCCAGCGCGCATGCGGTGCCGATGGCGGCGAAGGTCGAGCAGCAGAAGAAGATCCTCTGGATCACGACTGCGGTCTCGACCGCCGTGTTCAAGGACAAGAATTTGCAATACGTGTTTCGCGCGCAGATCCATTCCGACCAATACGGCCAGGCCTTTGCCGGCTTCATCGCCGAGCATGCGAAAGGCAAGCTCGGCATGGAGGCGAAGGACGTCAAGGTCGCGCTGATCCACGAGGACGGCCCCTATGGCGTCGGCGTCGCCGCGGCCGACGAGGCCTATGCCAAGCAGGCCGGCATCCAGGTCGTGCTGCGCGAGGGCTATTCGGCTTCCGCGCCCGACCTCTCGGTGCTAGTGACCAAGATCAAGCGCGCCAAGGCCGACGTGATCTCGCACGCCGGTTACAACCCCGATATCACCCTGTTCCTGCGCCAGGCCCGCGAGAGCGGATTGCGCTTCAAGATGCTGTTCGGGGCCGGCGCCGGCTACAGCCAGCTCGACAAGCTGCGCGCGACCTTCGGTCCCGACATCGACAATTTCTGCAACATCGACCCGGTGCCGGCACAGCTGCTCGATGCGGCGAAACTCGCGCCGGGCATGGGCGAGCTGATCAAGACCATGGTCTCGCGCTACCAGACCAAGACCGGCGCCACCGACGTGCCGCCGCACTGCTCGATGGGTTTCAACCAGACCTGGGTGCTGCTCAACAACGTGCTGCCTGTCGCCAAGGAGAAGTACGGCAGCTTCGAGCCGGAGGCGATCCGCAAGGCCGCGCTCGACGTCGACATTCCCGCCGGCGGCACCATCCAGGGCTATGGCGTGAAATTCTTCCCGCCGGGCACGCCGCTCTCCGGCCAGAACGAACGCTCGACGCCGGTGGTGATGCAGAACGCGGGCGAGCACATCTCGGTGGTGTGGCCGACCAACATCCGCACGCAAGACCCGGTATTCCCGCTGCCGAAGGGCTCGACCTACGGGACGTAGGGGCGGCTTGCTCCCACCCTCCCCTGGAGGGGGAGGGTCGCTACGCATGCAGCGAAGCGGAATGCGTGGCGGGGTGGGGTAATCTCTCCTCACGGACACTGCCCGATTGGAGAGATCACCCCGCCCCGCTCGCGCTGCGCGCGATCGACCCTCCCCCTCCAGGGGAGGGTAAGAGAAGCGTGCCCTACAACACCACCCTCCGCCCCTCCTCCGCGGCCCAGTACCCCGCGTAGTTCACCTTGATCGTCTCATAGGCCAGCGCGAGGTCGGACAGCGGCTGCCGGCCTGTCGCCACGCATTCCATGAAGTCCTGGATCTCCTGCAGATAGCCGCGCGTCCATTCCTCCTCGAGGCAGACATATTGCCAGCCGGTTTTGCGATCGACCTTTTCGGTGATGTAGACGCTGGCGAGCTTCTCCTCGGAGGTCTGGTAGCTCATCAGATGATTGTTCGGGGTGATGTTGGCGAACAGCGAGCCGCCTGACGTGTAGGTCTCCACCAGATTGCGCACGCCGCCCATGATCATGTCGCCGGAGAACACGGTCGCCTTGGTGCCGTCCGAGAACGTCGCCGTCAGCGTGCCCCAGTCCTCGACATCGACCGGATTGGCCTTGATGTAGGTGCGCTCCTCCGGCTTGAGGCCGGCGGTGACGTTGCCGACATCGCCGGTGACGCTGGCAACGCGGATGCTCTCGCCGCGCGCCTTCGCTTCGACCTGCTTGAGATAGAGCACGGCGGAGAGCGGATGGCAGCCCATGCGGATCAGCGAGCCGCCGCCGGTCATCGCCCATTGCGCAGCATGGGCCGCGTGCGAGCCGGAATGGCTCTCCTCGCCCTTCATGAACAGGATCTTGTCCTTGGTCGCCTTGATGATCTCCGCGGTCTTGGTCACCGCGGGCGCGTAGATCCAGTCCTCGGCATACATGAAGAGTTTTCCGGTGCGCTCGATCGCGGCGCGCGTCTTGTCCATCTCCTCCAGCACGCGCTCATACATCAGCGCCTTCGGCACGTGCTTGCCGATCGGCTGCTTGTCGCCGTCGCGGCCGAAATAGCCGGCGAACGGCTTTTCGCAGATCACGTGCTTGCCGGCCTGCATCGCCGCGACGATCATTTCGGCATGAAGATTGGGCGGGGTGCAGATGTCGACGACGTCGATCTCGCGGTCGGCGATCAGATCGGCAAAGCTGCGATAGACCCGCGGGATGTTGTGGCGGCCGGCAAATTCGACGACATGGTCGCCGCGCGCGGCCACCGCCGCGACTTCGACGTCCACGCCATAGACGCGCCGGAACGCATACATGTGCAGCTCCGACACGAAGCCGCAGCCGACGAGTCCGATCCTGATCCCAGCCATAGTGCCCCCTTGCTTTGGGCGGCACTATAGCGTGCTGGCCGGCCTATTCCACGGAGACTCGCACCACGCCGGCGCTCATCATGCCGAGCGCACGGGCGGCCGGCACCGAGAGGTCGACGATACGGCCGCGGATGAAGGGGCCGCGATCGTTGACGCGACACTGGATCGTGCGGCTGCCATAGGAGACCCTCAGCACGCTGCCGAACGGGCGCGTGCGGTGTGCACAGGTCAGTTCGCCGCCCTTGCCGGCTTTTCCGTAGCCGTAATAGGAGGCGAGCCCGCTTTCGGCATGTGCAACAGAAAATGGTGAAAACGAGAAAGTAGCGAGACAAAACAATAGCGTCGGCTGCGCGCGCACGGCACCGCTCCGGGTTGGCCCAGACCCGTCCCGCAAACGTCAGTTTGTTCCCTTAGGTTCCTGGAACTGCCGGGACGGATCCCGGCAGCCCCATCAAAGATTGTTACTGTTTGTGAAAAACCAGCG
Organism: Bradyrhizobium sp. 23AC; assembly: GCF_054863025.1. Lineage (NCBI taxonomy): Bacteria > Pseudomonadati > Pseudomonadota > Alphaproteobacteria > Hyphomicrobiales > Nitrobacteraceae > Bradyrhizobium > Bradyrhizobium sp. 23AC. The sequence goes on along the minus strand of NZ_JAVAYN010000004.1, from coordinate 526,492 downwards.
TGCGCACTTCGATGCTCTCGCGCGGCGCGGCATCATCAGGCTTGGTCGGATCGATGAAGGCGGTGTGCGGCCCGAAGCGGGTGCGGCCGTCGGTTGCGGAATCGTAGCACTTCAGCAGCAGCGCCTCGTCCGGCGTCATCTCCGGAAAATAGAACCAGCGATGATCGGGATTGTATTTCACCGAATAGGTCTCGCCGCGGCGGTTGGGATAGATCAGGTCGGACGCCACGAGATCACCGGGCGCAACCGTGGTGCCGTCCGCCATCGCCAGCGGTGAGTCGCGCAAGGGGCCGCGGATCGGACGCCAGAGATTGATCACCTGCACGCGGCCCTTCAGCAGCTCTTCGGCTTCATCAGGCAGATGCTCGCGCACGCGGTTGGCGCCGGAGATGGCGGTCTGGTCGACATGGACGCGCGTCGCCGGCTGGCGCGGGCCATCGCCGCGGATATCGGCGGCGCCCTCGACACGCTTGCGCACGGTATGGTCGAAGATGACGACGCGGTCCGCCTTCAGCGTCGCGCGCAGGAACGCCTCGACCGCGGGATAGTAGATCGCCCTCACCTCTGCGTCGTCGTAAAAATCCTTCACCTGGGTCGGATGGCGCACCAGGGCAAAGCCCTCGCGGTCGAGCGAGAAATTGTTCGCGATCAGGCGCGCATCGAAGATCGGCACCTGATGCGGCTCCGGCAGCGACGTGCTCTTGGGCTCGCCCGGCGGCGGGTCGAAAGCGTAGGTGCGCGGTTTTCCCGCGGTCGGCGCGAGATAGTTCAGTTCGGCAGTGACGAAGGGAAGCGATTCGATTCTCGTTTCTTGCAGGCCCATGGCCGGTCTCCCGATGTGGTCGTCGGATTGATTTTTGACGGGGTGCGAAGCGGCGCAAGGGAGGCGGTGCAAATAGCAATGGGGACGTTGTCGGCGGCGTGACGCGCAGAAGGAACGTGTCGAGGATGGTTGTCGAGCTAGAAGGCGCACCCTCGTTTCACGGATGCTTGAGCGCCCTGTGAGTTCTCGTGCCCGGGACGCAGCGCATCACGCAGCGGTGCGCTGCAGAGCCGGGTCACGAGAGGCGGATCATTCCGCGGCCTGGCCGCGAACGGCCTGGCGCCTGGCGACCAGCTCACGGGTCAGCGGGATCAGCTCGCGGCCGTATTCAATGGCGTCAATCAGCGGATCGAATCCGCGGATCAGGAAATGGCTGATGCCGAGATCGTAATAATCGCCGAAGACTTCGGCGACCTGCTCGGGCGTGCCGACCAGCGCGGTGGTGTTGCTGTTGGCGCCGGTGAGCTTTGCGATCTCGGTCCAGAGCCGCTTGTCGATGCGGCTGCCCTGGTCGGCGAGCGCGAGCAGGCGCCGCGCACCGGCGGTGGCGTGGCCATCGGCGGGCTTGCGATAGCCGGTCTTGTCTTGCAGCGCGGTGGCACGCGCCAGGATTTCCTCCGCCTTCTCCCAGGCCTGCTGCTCGGTCGGCGCTATGATCGGCCGCACCGAGAGGCTGAAGCGCGGCGTCGGCCGGCCCTGCCGGACCGCGGCGTTGTGGACGCGCGAGGTCACATCGCGCACTTGCGCGTAGGATTCGCCCCACAGCGCAAACGTGTCGGCGTGCTTGCCGGCAACATCGATCGCCGCATCCGAGGCGCCGCCGAAATAGACGCGGATGCCCTCGGGCCGATACGGCTTCACCTGCGAGAAGGCGTTCTCGACCTGGTAGTACTTGCCCTTGTAGGTGAACGGCTTGTCGCTGGTCCATTCCAGCTTGAGGATATCGAGGAATTCGGAGGTGCGGGCGTAGCGCTCGTCCTTGTCGTCGAGCGTGTTGCCGTCCTGCCGGAGCTCGGTGGCGTTGCCGCCGGTGATGACGTGCAGCGCAACGCGCCCGCGCGAGAACTGGTCGAGCACGGCAAACTGCCGCGCCAGCAGCGTCGGCGCGGTGAAACCCGGCCGCTGCGCGATCAGCACGTTGAGGCGGGAGGTCACGCCAAGGACGTGCTGCGCCACCTGGAGCGCGTCGGGCGAGGTCGAATGAAATGCCAGCAGCGCGCGATCGAAGCCGGCATTCTCATGCGCCTTCGCCACCGCCTCGATGTGGGTGGGGTTGAGGACCGGTCCCTCGCGGACGACGGTCTCGGACGAATTGTTGTTGCTGATGAAGCCGATGAACTCGATCGACATGATCGTCTCCCTGTTGATCTCTTAGAGCCCGAGCGCAGCGCGGCCGAGACCGATGCGCGTGGAATCGTCCTGCGGCGTGTGCACGCGGCCGCACAGCACGTCGCGATAGTGCCGCTCCAGCGGATTGGCGCGGGACAGGCCATGATTGCCCGTGAGCGACAGTGCATCCTCGACCACGGCAATGGCGTTGTTGGTGACGGTGAGCTTGATGACGTTGGATTCGCCGGCAGAGAGTCCAATGCCGTCGTCGAAATCGCCGGCGAAGGAGGCGATCAGCCGCGCATTGACCGCGAGCCGCGCCTCAATGGCACCGAGGATCTCCTGTGCGCGGGCCAGGGTCGCGAGCGGCGCGCCGAGGCTGGCGGGAACGCGCTGCTTCAGGAACGTGATCAGCCAGCCGCGCGCGGCACGGGCAACGCCGTCATAGATCGCCGCGACGAAGACCGTGTGAACGGCGGCCTGCGTGATATCGAGCGTCCGCCAGTCCGCGGGCTGGCGCACATCGACCTCGGCATCGAGCGGGATCACGACGTCGTCGAAGATGACATCGTGGCTGCCGCTGGCGCGCAGGCCATGGTGATCCCAGGTCTCGACGATGCGCGTGCCCGGCAGGCCCGCCGGCACCAGGAATTGCCCGACGCGCGGCTCGGCCTCGTCGGTGCGGGCCCAGACCAGATACCATTTCAGGATCGGCGAGCCCGTCGAATAGATTTTGTGGCCGGAGAGGCGCCAGCCGGTCTCGGTGCGCCGCGCGATCGTCGACGGCAGGCCGCCACGGGCGGGCGAGCCGAGCTCGGGCTCGACCCGCAGCGCGTTGACGAGCGAAAGGCCCTCGACGCTCTCTCGCGCAAGCTTGCGCGACAGCCGCACCGGCCAGGTCGGGCTGCGCGCCATGACGAGATGGTTGATGTAGTGCATCGACAGCACCAGCGCGGTCGACGGATCGGCCTTGCCGATGACGCCGATGACGCGCGCGGTGTACCTTGCGCCCGCGCCTGCCCCGCCATGGACCGCCGGCACCGTCAGCGACAGCAAGCCCGCTTCGGACAGCTCGCGAAAATTCTCGAAGGGGAAGCTGCCGGTGCGGTCATGCTCGGCTGCGCGTGCCGCGAAACCTTCGGCCAATGCTTCGGCCCGCGCGATGTAGTCGGGCTCGCTCTGGGCCGTCCGCCCCTTGGCTGCGGATGTCACCATGTGGCGTCCAGCCCCAGCAGACCGAGGATCTGGCGGCGGAGGTCCGCCAGATAGGGATCGCCGCGATGGCGCGGATAGGGCCGATCGACGCGGATGTCGGCCTTCACGCGGGCGGGCCGATCGCTGAACACAATGACGCGGTTGGCGAGTACCAGCGCCTCCTCGGCGTCGTGCGTCACCAGCAGCGTGGTAAAACCCTTGCGCTGCCAGAGCGAGACCAGCTCGGCCTGCATCGTGATACGGGTCAGCGAGTCGAGCTTTCCGAGCGGCTCGTCGAGGATCAAGATTTTCGGATCGTTCACCAGCGCACGCGCCAGCGCGACACGCTGCGCCATGCCGCCGGAGAGCTGGTGCGGAAAGGCGTTGCGGAACGAGGCCAGCCCCACGAGATCGAGCGCGTCGTCGACACGGTGACGCTGGCTCTTCAAAATGCCCTGGGCCTCGAGGCCCAGGGCGACGTTGTCCCAGACCGACCGCCAGGGAAACAAGGTCGGATCCTGGAACACGACCACGCGCGAGGGATGCGGGCTCCTGATGCGCTCCTCGTCCTCGCGCAACCTCCCGGCCCTGGGTTTGTCGAGGCCGGCGACGAGGCGCAGCAAGGTCGACTTGCCGCAACCGGAGGGGCCGAGCAGCGCGACGAACTCGCCTGGCTCGACCGAGAGGCTGACGTCGCTGAGCACCGGCAACTCGGCGCCGTCGATGTCGAAGGCGTGGCTGACCTGCTCGATGTCGAGCGCGGCGCCGGCGGCGGGATGCGTGACGGCTTCAGCGAGAGCTGCGGCTACCATTTCACGGTCCCCTTCTGCCAGACCAAGAGCCGATCGCGGATCGCAAACAGCAGCGTGATCGCGCCGGAGCAGAGCAGCGACATCACGATCAGTGCCGCATACATGTTGGCGTAGGCGGCCCAGCCCTGCGCCCATTGCAGATACCAGCCGAGCCCGGCCTTCACGCCGATCATCTCGGCGACGACCAGCACGGCAAAGGACGAGCCGAGCCCCATGAACAGGCCGACGAAGACGTGCGGCAGCGCGGCGGGGATCGCGACCTTCAGCACCAGGAACGACGGTTTGGCACCCAGCGTGCGCGCGACGTCGTAATAGGCATTGCTGACGCTTGCGACGCCCGACCATGTCAGCACGGTGACGGGAAAGCCCGTTGCCAGCGCGATCAGGAAGGTCGAGGCGCTCCAGCTCGACGGGAAGGTGAAGAAGGCGATCGGCAGCCAGGCCGTTGCCGGCAGCGGGCCGATGAAGCGCAGCACCGGATGCACCCAATAGCCGACCGCGCGCGACCAGCCGATCGAGACGCCGGTCAGGAAGCCGACCGTGGCCCCGATCAGATAGCCGCCGAGCTGAAGCTTGACCGAGGCGAAGACGCTATCGAGCAGCTTTGGCAAATCGTCGGTATAGACCTCGATGATCGACTGCGGCGGTGGGAAGAATGGCAGCGGCAGCCAGGCGAACTTTGCCGTCGCGACCTCCCACAGCGTCAGGAAGGCGCCGAGCGCGACCAGCCAGGGCGCGCGCTTGTGCAGGGCCCTGCCCGCCGATCCCAGATAATCGGCACCGACGGTGCCGAACAGCGCAATGGCCGCGATGACGAAGGCGGCGATGCCGAGCGAATGCGTGCGCGACCAGTCGCCGACATCCTCCCACCACAGGCAGGACAGGCCGAAGGCGGTCCAGGCGATGCTGGCGAGCACGCCGACGCCGGATTCCCTCGCCCAGCTCGCCAGCAGCGGCGTGCGGGAAAGACGCGGCGCGCCGGAGGCGAGCCCGTCAGACAGCGAATACGTCGACATAGATGCGCTCCGCGAATTTGGCTGTGTCGGTGCTCGGCTTGAAGACCTGCACGCTCTTGAGATCGTCGGCATAGGCCTTGAGCTCGCGCTTCAGCACATCGCCGACGGGATGATGATGGTGGGTGTGGTAGCGCACCATGCCCTCGATATCGGCGAGCGTGGCCGCCTTCGGCGCGTAGGGCTGGAACGATTTTGCGGCGGCCGTCGCATTCTGCGAGCTGAACATCGCGGCATCGAGCAGCGCCTGTGTGATGGCGCGCGCGACCTGCGGCTCCTCCCGCACCAGGCTGCCGCGCAGGCCGAGGATGCAGCAGCTCTTTTCGCGAAATTCGCCGTCGAGGTTGGAGGCGACTTCCTTGTACTGGGTGTCCTTGAGCCAGAGATAGGCCAGCGGATCGGAGGACAGGAACGCCTGCACCTCGCCCTTCTCGACGGCGACGTTAAGGAGGTTGCCGGGATAGGCGCGCCAGTCGACATCCTTGTTCGGATCGATGCCGAGCTTGGCAAGCTGAATGGAGAAGAAGTTCTTGTCGGGGCCGGCGAGATCGCCGACCGCGACGATCTTGCCCTTGAGATCGGCGAGCCTGGCGACGCCGGAATCGGCGCGCGACAGCACGCGCATGCAGCCGCCATGGGTGCCGGCGGCGATCTTGACGTCAAAGCCCTGCTCCAGCGGCTTCAGCCAGCGCAGCGCCATGCCGAGGCCGGCATCGCTCTTGCCCGTCGCGATCGCCTCGAGCAACTGGTCGGTCGAGCCGGAATAGTTGACGAGCTCGACGTCGAGATTGTGCTTCTGGAAGAAGCCGTGCTCGATCGCAACAGGCACGGGCGCGAGGCAGACGGCGCCGGCGTTCCACGACAGTTTCAGCTTGCGCGGCGCGCCGGTGAGCGCGGGCGCATCGGACGCCGTCCGGCACAGCGGAAACTCCGAGAAGTCGATGCCGGATGCGATCCCGCGCGGCGCAAAAGCCTGCGCGCCCAGCGCGCCGAGTGGCGCGGCGAAAGCTGCCGCAAGCCCCGCCTGGAGCAGATGGCGCCGGTCGAGCCCCCGTCCGCCGCGCTTGTCGTCGTTGTTCATCCGTCCCCACTCCTGCGCTGGCACGGCTCCGCTATGTGCGCAACGCTTCACGTTGCGCATGTTCCGTGCGGAGCTGCGTTGAGAGAAAGTTGTTCCGTCGGCGTTTGTCGCGCCGCGTTGATGCGATGCGCAAATCATGCGGCGCGCTCGCCGCATCGTCAATGAAATGGAATTTCGAATGTGATGCGAAGCGAGGTCATTCTCTCCATCGGCGCGCGCGAGAACGATGAAACGATTTTCGTGAATGCGGTTGCTCCCGGCGATCGCCACGAGCGTGCATCTGCTTAGATCCCGCGCATCTTTCTCTCGCAAGACCGTCGTGTTCTCGCGCGCAAGGATTCAATGAAACGTCCTTGCCCGATGCGCGCGCAATACGGTTGGCCATTTCATTGACTGCACTTCGCGCGGTCATAGACTTGATCGCCTCGCTGCATCGCTCGCTCACGCGTCGTGAGCCAAAGTCACAAGCAAGCAACAAGACAGGCTATATGAGCATCAACTCCCACGATCATTCCATCACCCGCCGGCTCGCCGCATCGCTATTCGCCGCCGCCATCACGCTGTCGACGACTGCCGCGTCGTTTGCCGCGGACACCGTCGTGCTGCGCGTCGGCGACCAGAAGGGCGGCAACCGCTCGCTGCTCGAAATCTCCGGTTATGCGAAGGACCTGCCCTACAGAATCGAATGGTCGGAATTCCCCGCGGCGGCGCCGATCCTGGAAGCGCTCAACGCCGGCGCGCTCGACGTCGGTTACACCGGCGATCTCTCCTTCCTCTCGGTCTACGCCGCCGGCGCGCCGATCAAGGCGATCGGCGGCACCAGGTCGGATGCGAAGACGCAAGCCATCCTGGTGCGTCAAGACTCGCCGATCAAATCGGCCGCTGACCTTAGGGGCAAACGCCTCGCGGGCACGCGCGGCGGCTGGGGCCAGTTCCTGATCGACGCGACGCTGGAGAAGGCGCAGATCAAGCTCGAGGATGCGACCTTCGCGCCGCTCGGCCCCGTCGATGCCAAGATCGCGCTGGTCGCCGGCTCGATCGACGCCTGGGCGGTGTGGGAGCCTTACGTGTCGTTCGCCACGCTGAAGGACAAGGCGCGGGTGATCGCCGACGGCGAAGGCCTGACGCCGACCATCACCTTCATTGTCGCCTCCGACAACGCCATCGCCACCAAGCGCGCGGCGGTGCAGGATCTGGTGCAGCGGCTGAACAAGGCGCGGCTGTGGTCGCTGGATCACGTTTCCGAATACGCCAAGAACACCGCCGAGCTGACCAAATTGCCGGAAGACGTGCTGTTGTCAGCCTATACCGCGCAGCGTACCAGCCCGATCGTGATCGACCAGAACTTGGTGAAGGAGGTGCAGGAAGCCTCCGACCGCTCGACGCGTTACGGCATCCTGCCCAAGAAGCTCGACGTCAGCAAAGCCGTCGACCGCAGCTTCACCGCCGCGGCCGCCGGCTCGAATTGAGCGAGATGAATTGCGGACTGAGCCGCGGGCTCGCTCAACCTCTCCCGCTTGCGGGAGAGGTCGGCGCGTTCCGGGCGATGCGAAGCATCGTCCCGCGCGCCGGGTGAGGGCTCTCTCCTCTTGGGGGTTCTCGCCCGCGGAGACACCCCCACCCCAACCCTCCCCCGCAAGCGGGAGAGGGAGCTCACCGTGCCCGCGGCAAAGCAAATTCAGCAAGGCAGAAGGCGGCGGGATGCGCAGGCCTCGCCTCAAGCCCGGCCCACCGCATCTCGCCGCGATCGTGCTCACGCATTTCGCCTGCATGAGCCTGATCGTGTGGCTTTCGCTCTAGCCGCGCAAGCTCACCAATACCCTCGGTAGTACGGCCGGTAATACGCCCGGGGCCGGTAGTAGCCATAGCGGTAGCCGTAATACGGACGGGGACGGTAGTAGGAACGATACCCATAACCGTAACCCGGACCGTAGGCGTAACCCGGTCCATAGCCGCCGCCGTAATAAGCCGGCGCATAGCCGTAGCCGTAACCGTAGCCCGGATATCCATAGCCACCGTAATACGGGCCGCCGCCATAATAGCCGTAGCCGTAAGGCGCGCTGCTGGCGGCGATGGCGCCGCCGATGATCGCGCCGGCCGCAAGGCCGCCAAGACCCCAGCCCCAGCCCCCGCCCCAGCCTCGGCCGCGCCAATACACCGGCGTGACGTCGTCACCGACCGCGGCCTTCATCGCTGCGACGTTGGTCGGCAGCGGGGCTGCCGCGGCCTGCTGAATTTCGCCGACCACGACCGCGCTGGCGAGCGAACAGGCAATTGCCGTTTTCCAGATCCTCATCGTCTTACTCCCTGTCTGACGTTTCGCTTGGAAATGGATCGCAGCGCCATGATCGGTCATCCTTGCGCCAAGTCAAAGTGTCGAATTTGGCCTCGACTTTGCGTGCACCGCACAAGACGCATGCCTCCATTCTGACCAACCGGTTTGCGGCGGGGATCGACGCCCTCTGCGCATGTGACACCGGCACGACGGTGCTTGCGGCCCGATCACCGGGGCAAAGCATTAAGCTTCCCCCGTGGTCGCAACCAACAACCACCTTCCCGATTTACTATTCGTGCCATTAGTATCGGTTCCAATGTGCGCGGGCGGGGAGGCTTCTCGCGAAGCGCCACAGTTGTGGGGAGGAATGACATGAGTGCCGCGAGACCCGAGCCGCTTGCCCGTCAGGCGCTGGCGTTCGTCCTGGCTGGCGGACGCGGCAGCCGGCTCCTGGAGCTGACCGATCGCCGCGCCAAGCCGGCCGTCTATTTCGGCGGCAAGTCCCGCATCATCGATTTCGCGCTGTCGAATGCCGTCAATTCGGGCATCCGCCGCATCGCAGTCGCCACCCAGTACAAGGCGCACAGCCTGATCCGGCACCTTCAGATGGGCTGGAACTTCTTCCGCCCGGAGCGAAACGAGAGCTTCGACATCCTCCCCGCGAGCCAGCGCGTCTCAGAGAACATGTGGTATGTCGGCACGGCGGATGCGGTCTACCAGAACATCGACATCATCGAATCCCACGCCTGCCGCTTCATCGTGGTGCTGGCCGGCGACCACATCTACAAGATGGACTACGAGGTGATGCTGCGCCAGCACGTCGACAGCGGCGCCGACGTCACGGTCGGTTGTCTGGAGATGCCGCGCGCGGAATCCTCCGGCTTCGGCATCATGCATATCGACGAGAACGGCTGGATTCAGGAGTTCCTGGAGAAGCCGAAGGATCCGCCGCCGATGCCGGGCAAGCCGGACGTCTCGCTCGCCAGCATGGGCATCTACGTGTTCGACGCGAAGTTCCTGTTCGAGGAGCTCAAGCGCGACGCCGATGACCCGAACTCGAACCACGATTTCGGCAAGGACATCATTCCCTACCTCGTCAAGAACGGCCGCGCGATGGCGCACCAATATTCCACCTCGTGCGTGCGTTCCGGCAGCGACCCCCGCGCCTATTGGCGCGACGTCGGCACGGTCGATGCCTATTGGGCCGCCAATATCGACCTCACTGACGTTGTGCCCGAGCTCGACCTGTTCGACAGCTCCTGGCCGATCTGGTCCTATGCGGAGATCACGCCGCCGGCGAAATTCGTTCATGACGAGGAGAGCCGGCGCGGCCAGGCCGTGAGCTCGCTGGTCTCGGGCGGCTGCATCATCTCCGGCGCCTCGCTGCGCCGGTCGCTGCTGTTCACCGGCGTGCGCATCAACTCCTATGCCAATGTCGAGAACGCCGTGATCATGCCCTATGTCAGCGTCGGCCGCGGCGCTCGCCTGAAGAACGTCGTGATCGACCGCGGCGTCGAGATTCCGGAAGGACTCGTGATCGGCGAGGACCCGGCGTTCGATGCCAAGCGCTTCCGCACCACCGAGCAGGGGATTTCGCTCGTCACTCAGCCGATGATCGACAGGCTCAATACATGAGGCCTGTTCGCGTCCTCGCGGTCGCTTCTGAAGTCTATCCCATCGTCAAGACCGGCGGCCTCGCGGATGTCGCCGGCGCGCTGCCGATTGCGCTGAAGGCGCATGGCGTCGAGATGCGCACCTTGATGCCGGGCTATCCCGACGTGACGCGGATCGTATCGAACGCAGAGGAAATCCGGAGCTGGCCGGATTATTTCGGCGGACCGGGCCGACTGCTCGCGGGCTCCCATGACGGGCTCGACCTGTTCGTGCTCGACGTGCCGCATCTCTATGCGCGGCCGGGCAATCCCTATGTCACCACAGAGGGTGTCGACTGGCCGGACAATGGCGTGCGCTTCGCGGCACTGTCGCGCATCGCCGCCGATATCGGCCACGGCCTCGTCCCCGCCTTCGTACCCGATGTCGTGCACGCCCATGACTGGCAGGCCGGGCTCGCGCCGGCCTATCTGCATTATGACAATCGCCCGCGGCCCGGCACCGTGATGACCATCCATAACATGGCCTATCAGGGCAAGTTCGCTCCCGAGCTGATCGGTGCGATCGGCCTGCCCTGGCACGCGTTCAACGTCAACGAGATCGAATATTTCGGCGGCATCAGCTTCTTGAAGGCGGGCCTGCAATTCGCCGATCGCATCACGACGGTGTCGCCGACCTACGCGCAGGAGATCCAGAGCGACGAAGGCGGCATGGGGTTCGGTGGCCTGTTGCGCGCACGCGCGAACGTGCTGAGCGGCATCCTCAACGGCATCGACATCTCGGTGTGGAATCCGCAGGACGATCCGCACATCGCCTACCGCTACGGCGCCGAGGACCTGACGTTCCGAGCCGCGAACAAGGCGGTGCTGCAGCAGCAGTTCAATCTCGATTCCTCCGACGAGGCGCCGCTGCTCGGCGTCATCAGCCGGCTGTCGTGGCAGAAGGGGCTCGATCTGCTGCTCGAGGCCATTCCGACCATCTTGGCCGAAGGCATGCAGCTCGCGCTGCTCGGCAGCGGCGACCGCGATCTCCAGGATCGCTATCAGGCCGCAGCCCGCGCCAATCCCGGCCGGATCGGCGTCGTGATCGGCTATGACGAGATCCTGGCGCACCTGCTCCAGGCCGGCTCGGACGCGCTGATCGTGCCCTCGCGCTTCGAGCCGTGCGGCCTGACCCAGCTCTGCGCGCTGCGCTACGGCGCCGTTCCGATCGTCTCACGCGTCGGCGGGCTCGAGGACACCATCGTCGACATCGGAGAGGCCGACGCCGCCGACCGCGATGCCACCGGTTTCAAGTTCGCACCCGTGACGGCGGAGGCCCTCGCCGGCACGCTGCGCAAGGCCAACACCGCCTTCCACGACAAGCCGACCTGGCGCCAACTGCAACGACACGGCCTTGCGACCGACGTCTCCTGGCGCAACCGCGCCGGCGACTATGCCGCGCTCTATCGTGGGCTCATGGCGGAGCGTGCCTGAAGCATGACCGTCGTCGAATCCATGCTATAGAGCCGGCATGGACCCGTTCGTGATCAAGCTGATCGGCTTTGCCGCCGCCACCTGCACCACCGTGGCCTACGCGCCGCAAGCCATCAAGGTGTGGAAGACCCGCTCCACCGGAGACATCTCGCTCGGCATGTTCCTGGTCATGGTGCTCGGGCTGGCGCTCTGGCTGATCTACGGCCTGCTCTCGGGCGATGCGCCGCTGGTCGCCGCCAACGCCATCACCATGCTGCTCGCCGGCGGCATTTTGTTCATGAAGCTGAAATACGGGTGAGCTTGCGCGATGCGTAGGGCGGATTAGCCCCTGGCTGCGCGAAGCGCAGTCTGCGGGCGTAATCCGCCACCTTCATTGCCGCACGACGGCGGATTACGCTTCGCTAATCCGCCCTACGGAATCAACCGAATACGTAGGACGCCATCGCGACGCCTGCGACCTCGTCGACGAAGACGCGCTTGCCGATATCGCTGCCGGCGGCGCCGGCGGCCACCATCAGCGGCAGCAGATGGTCCTCGCGCGGATGCGCCAGGCGCGCGCTCGGTGCATTCTCCCAATCGACCAGCATCGCGTTGCGGCGGGCCGGATCGGGGTTGCTGATCGCCTCGTTCAGATAGGCCTCGAAGTCATACGAGACCGGCTTGGACTCCGGCCGGTTGAAGCCACGCATGTTGTGATAGGTCAGCCCGCTGCCGACGATCAGGATGCCTTCATCGCGGAGCGAGGCAATCGCTTCGCCGACCCTGACGTGCTCGGCCGCATCGTAAGCAGACTTCAGCGACAGCAGCACGATCGGCATGTCGGCGTTCGGATACATCAGGCCGAGCGGCACGAAGGTGCCGTGATCAAAACCCTGGTTGGGATCTTCCCGGCAGTCCAGGCCGGCGCGCGTGAGCAGCGCCTTCACCTCGGTCGCCAGTTCGGGCCGGCCCGGCGCCGGATATTTGAGATGATAGGTATGCTCGGGGAAACCGTAATAGTCGTACACCATCGGCGGCTGCGCCGAGGTCGAGACGGTGAAGGCATCGGCCTCCCAATGGCCGGTGATGACGAGCACGGCTTTCGGTCTCTCCGGGAGAAGCTGCGGCAACCGGCCGAACTCCTCGGCGGTCCTGGCATATTGCACCCGCCGGTCCTCCATAAAGGGCCAGGGGCCGCCGCCATGCGACAGGAACAGGGTCGGAAATCGCGTCATGGGGCTCGTCTCATCGGCACTCTGCGCGTTTCCGCGCGTCCGGCGGCGAGCATAGGCAAACCGGCATGGTTAGCAAGTCGTTAACGATTTGCCGCCCAAAATCCCCGGCGTGGCCGAAGCAGTCGGCCTGAAGACAAGTGAGACGTGAGATGAAGAAGTTTGCGCTGGGGGACGTCGTCAACAGTGACAAGGGCCGCCGCGGCATCGTTCGCGCCGCCTTCAAGTCGCGCGAAGGCCAGCAGTTCTACGCCGTCGAGAAGGACGGCGCGATGGACTACCTGGAGGAAGGCCGGCTGACGCCGGCGCCCCGCGTCGAGCTCGCCGCTTAAGTCCAACTCATTTTTTGCTCTCGCCTGCGATCCGGTCGAGACGCTCCGACCAGGGGTCGTCTCTGCTCGCGATGTGATCGTTCGCGATCAGCAGCAGGCGATCGCGGCCAGCGACGGAATCCCAATGCGGCAGACCGGGACCGTTGGGATCGCCGCTTCTGGCGAAGTTGATCCAATAGGACCGCATGCGGCTTGCGACCTCGCGATCAGCCCGCGAGAAGATGCCCGCTCCCGGCACGCCTTCCGCACCGAAGATGAACTGCAGCTCGCGCCCGTGCCCGGGCCCAGGATTGGCGCGACGCGCCTCGGGCAAATGGGCGAAGCGATAGCGAAAGGTCGCCGCGCCGCTTGCGGCATGCAGGCGCGCCAGCAGTCTTGCGGGCTCGGAAAAGACCTTGTCGGTGTAGAACCGTGCCGCAAGATCCGAAGGCTTGGCGAGAGAAGGCCCGTCGAGAGAAGGCTTGGCGAGATCGGGATAGAGCTTGCGCAGCTCATCGCTTGTGAGGCCTGACGCTTCAAGCTCCTCCTTGGCATCGAACTCGCCGTCGAAACCCGTCTCGTCGTCGTTCGAGCCGATCATCAGGGGAATGCGGCTTTGATGTCCGGCCGCAAAGCCTGCGGCGATATCCTCGGTCGCCAGAGCTCCGTCCATCATCGGCGCGAAGCCGTGCCGCGATTGCTCCAGCAGACGGCTTTCCGCGGCAAGCAGGCGTCGCGGTCCGGCGGCACGCAAATCCGCCTGCGGTCCAAGCGCCGCCACGAACTGCCGGCCCATCGCCTGCGCGTCCTGCACCGAGCGCAGGGGCACGCGAGCGGGCACCGATTGCAGAATGGCCTTCTGGAACAGATCGCGCGACTGCGCAGACAGCATCAGAAGCGCGATCGATGTCGCGCCCGCGTCGCTGCCAAACAAGGTGACGTTGTGCGGATCACCGCCGAAGGCTGCGATGTTGTCATGAACCCAATGCAGCGCGGCGATCTGGTCCATCAGGCCGTAATTGCCGGAACCGCCGTCCGTCAACGCGGGATCAGTGAGCCAGCCGAGCGCGCCGAGGCGATAATTTGCGGTGACCACGATGAGGCCGGCCTGCGCCAGCCTGGCACCGTCGAACAGCCGCTCATTCGCGGTACCACTGATGAAGCCGCCGCCGTGGATGAACATCATCACCGGTAGCGGGCCGTCGACCCCGAAGGGGCGGAACACATTCAGCGTCAGGCAATCCTCGCTCGCATCAGGCAAGGACGGCTGAAGGCACGGCGCGCCGTAATCGTAGGCGGTGTGCATCTCCGAACTTTCGGGCGTCGGCTGCGGCGGTCGCCAGCGCAATGCGCCGACCGGCGGCGCCGCATAGGCCAGTCCCTTGAACGAAGCCACCTCACCTTCGACGGCGCCGAGAATCTGTCCTTCACGCGTCAGCGCGAATGGAAACTGTCCGACCGGCTGCGCCACGGCCGAGCCGGCGCAACACAGGACAATGGAGGCCGCAAGAAGCGCGAGCAGGGGTCGCATCTTCGGTGCATCTCGATACGCGGAACGGTTTCCTGCAGGTTACGTCCGCCGCCGTCGGCGGGGCAAGCCTGCCGGCTCGCACTAACCGCGCTTTGCGAGAATCTCCGCCAGCGCGTGCCGCGCGACGATGCCGAGCTCGCCGAGCGTGGAGTGCCCGGCCCGCGCGGCCTCGATCAGGCGTTCGGCGATGAACCTGCGGCTGTCGTGATCGCCGCCATGCGGCAATTGCCGGCACGTCTGCTCCAGGACGACGTCCATGTTCGCTTTGGTCCGCTCACTCAACTCTGGCATGACGCTCGATCGTTACGCGTGGCTTGTAACCGCAAGCATACACAGGCGGATCGGGCATGATTAGCCCGGGCAATCACGGCCATTGTGCATCGCGGTGCGTGTAGTGCCGCAACATTCACGCGGCCACGATGACGCCGCAAACGCCTACCGAAGATTGCACTTGCTGTGATGACAAGCCGTGCATGTGGCGATAGCCTGCCGGCAAAACAAAACATACGGGAGGATGCCATGCCAGATGCGATGGTTGCCACACGTGCCTCCGATGAGCGCGGAACCGCTCAGCAGGTCGATGTCGCCGTGGTCGGCGCCGGATTTGCCGGCCTCTACCTCCTTCATCGCCTGCGCAAGGCCGGCCTCTCGGCGGTCGGCCTCGAAGAGGCCGGCGACGTCGGCGGCACCTGGTACTGGAACCGCTATCCGGGCGCGCGCTGCGACATCCAGACCATCGACTACAGCTACACGTTCGATCCGGAGCTCGAGAGGGCCTGGACCTGGTCGGAGAAATACGCGACCCAGCCCGAGATCCTGCGTTATCTCGGCTTCGTCGCCGACCGCTACGACCTCAGGGGCGACATCCGCTTCAGGACCAAGGTCACGGAAGCCAAGTGGGACGAGAAGGCCGAGCGCTGGCAGCTCACCACGGACAACGGCGCGCCGGTCTCCTGCCGCCATTACATCATGGCCACCGGCTGCCTCTCGGCGCCAAAGCCGCCGGAGATCGACGGCGTCAAGGATTTCAAGGGCGAAGTCTATTTCACCGGACGCTGGCCGCATGGCGGCGTCAATCTCGCGGGAAAACGCGTCGCCGTGATCGGCACCGGATCGTCGGCGATCCAGTCGATCCCGCTGATCGCCGAGCAGGCCGCGCATCTGACCGTGTTCCAGCGCACGCCGAACTTCGCACTGCCTGCGCATAACGGCCCGGCGCCATCCGACCGCATGAGCCTGCTGCAGTCCGATCGCCCGGCCTATCGCGACCAGGCGCGCCAGTCGATGGCGGGCGTGCCCTATCCGCAGCAGACGGTCGTGAGCTGGCAATTGAGCGATGCCGAGCGTCGCGAACGGTTCGAACGTGCCTGGGCCGCCGGCGACCTCGTCCACATCCTGACCCAGCTCTGGGCCGATCAGGCCGTCGACGTCGACGGCAACAAGATCGTCCAGGACCTGATCCGCGAGAAGATCCGGGCGGCGGTCAAGGATCCCGAGACAGCGGCTGCGCTCACGCCGCACGATCATCCATTCGGCGCAAAGCGTCCCTGCCTCGATACCAACTACTACGCGACCTACAACCGGCCGAACGTCACGCTGGTCAATCTGCGCCAGGAGCCGATCAAGGCGATCACGGCGAGTGGCATCTCCACGAACGGCCGCAGCATCGACGTCGACGTCATCGTGTTCGCGACCGGGTTCGACGCCATGACCGGCGCGATCCGCGCCGTGCATCCGATCACCGGGCGCGGCGGCAAGTCGCTGACCGACGTCTGGGCGCAGGGACCGCAGACCTATCTCGGGCTCACCGTCGAAGGCTTTCCGAACTTCTTCATGATCACCGGGCCCGGCAGCCCGTCGGTGTTGTCGAACATGGCGGTGTCGATCGAGCAGCATGTCGACTGGGTGGTCGACCGGCTGGCCGCATTGCGCGATGCCGGCTTCACCACGATCGAGCCGACCGCGACGGCGCAGGCCGGCTGGAACAGGCACATGGCGGACTGTTCGATGGTGACGCTGCATCGGCTCGCCAACACCTGGTACACGGGCGCCAACGTCCCCGGCAAGGTGCAGGGCCTGATGCCCTATACCGGCGGCGTCGGCCCTTATCGCAGCATCTGCGACGAGGTGGTCAGCCGCGGCATGCTCGGTTTCAAGCTCACCGGCCCTGGCGGCACAGAGCAATGCAATGACGGCGAGGTGGTGCGGCTGCAGCCGGATGTGCGGCTGGTGATGAACCTGCTCGCGTCGCTGAACCTGCCGCCGATCGAGTCGATGGGCGCAATCGGCGCGCGCGAGTTCGTGAACGAGTTCAACAAAGGCCGCCCCGCCGGACGGCCGATCGGCGACATCGTCGACGGCACCCTGCCCGTCACCGACGGCGCGCTGCCCTATCGCGTCTACAAGCCGGCAACGCCGGGACCGCATCCGATCGTGGTCTATTTCCACGGTGGCGGCTGGGTGCTCGGCGACGAGCAGTCGGACGAGCCGTTCTGCCGCGACATGGTGCGGCGGACCGGCATGATGTTCGTCAGCGTCGGCTATCGCCACGCGCCGGAGCATCGCTTCCCGACTGCAGCCGAAGACGGCTATGCGGCCACGCGCTGGATCGCCGAGCACGCCGTGGAGCTCGGCGGCAAGCCGGGCCCGGTGCTGGTGGCGGGCTGGAGCGCCGGCGGCAACATCGCCGCCGTCACCTGCCAGCTCGCGCGCGACCGCGGCGGGCCGGAGATCGCCGGCCAGCTCCTGATCTGCCCGGCCACCGACTGCACCTTCGATCGCCCGTCCTATAACGACAATGCGACCGGCTACTTCCTGACGCGCTCGCTGATGTACTGGTTCTGGGACCTCTACTGCTCGCCGGCGGACCGCACCGATCCGCGCGCCTCGCCGCTCCGCGGCAAGGTCGAAAGGCTGCCGCCGGCCTTCGTGGCGACCTGCGAGTTCGATCCCTTGCGCGACGAAGGCATCGCTTATGCCGAGGCGATGGCGGCCGCAGGCGTCCCGGTCGAGCAACTCAAGGCGCACGGCCATTTCCACTCGTCCTTCACCATGGTCGATGTGGTGATAACAGGCGTCTCGGGCCGGGTGCAGATGGCGGAAGCCTTGCGGCGCTTCGCCGGGCTGCCGCCGGAGATCAGCCGCGGCGACGAGGACAATCACGGCGACGCCAGCCCGGGGCACAAAATCGCGGCGGCCGCGAGTTGAGCCGAAACGGAGCGGCCGGAAGCGTTTCCCGGCCGGCGTGGCGATTGGTGTGGCCCCGGCAGCCGGCTGTATCTGCCAGATACAGCTACGGCTGATGGTCAGGCAGCAACATCGATGCGGCGATGAGGCCGCCTGCTGAGCCAAAAGCGGCAACAAGCCAGGGCCACGCGTAATCGGCAGGCGTCCCTTCGTCCGATAGCATCGCACCGAGCGTTGCGATGCCGAGCGCAAATCCGGCCTGCCTCATGACCACGGTGACGGCCGAAGCCATACCCGTTTGGGCCGGAGGCACCAACGCAACGACAGCGCTCGACAGTTGCGGATGCGCGAGGACGGCGCCAATCCCGGTCAACAGCATTCCGGTTGCCGCCGCAGCGAGAACGACTTGCGCGTTCGGGAGCCAGCCGCTCGCCGCTAGCACCAGAATGAGATCGCCTGCCAGCAGCGCCAGCATCGCCGTCGCGAACAGCCGGCGCCAGCCCCAGCGTTTTGCCAGGCGAGCACCATAGGGCGGCAGCAGAAGCATCGGCAACGTCGCGAAGAGCATAGCGAAGCCAACGGACGGGCCTGGCCAGCCGAACGCTGCACTCAGGAACGGAGGCAGATAGACGAGAACCGCCCAGTATCCAACAGAAACGGCAATCAGCAGCGAGGAAATGCCGACCATGACCGGCCGAATGAACACAGCGGGATCGAAAATCGGCACGGGCCGGCGCCGCTGCTGCATCACGAAGATGGCGAGCAGACACGCGCTCAGCCCGAGGCCCGCTGCAATCCGGGCCGGCATTGCACCTCCCGTCAGCAGGCTCTCGATTGCAATACCAAGCGCAAACGTGAGAAGCACGACGCCGCTCCAGTCCAGCGGGCGGCCGGCAGGATCACGCGACTCTGCGACCAGCCGCGGAACGGCCAGAAGCGTGAGCAGACAAAGCGGGATATTGGCCAGGAAGATCCAGCGCCATCCGAACCAGGCCGAGACAAGTCCCCCGAGCGTTGGTCCGAGCGCCATGGCGGTGCCAGAGAGCACGCCCATGAATGCAAAGGCGCGGGCGCGCTCGTCAGGCCGAGCATAGGCACTCGCAAGCAGCGCAATGCCTCCAGTGATAACGAAAGCCGCGCCAAGGCCTTGAATCGCACGCGCGGCCCACAGCATCGGACCGCCCGCCGCAAAGCCGCAAATGATCGATCCGACCAGGAACACGGCGTTGCCGCCAAGCAGAGCGCGTCGGCGTCCATACTTGTCGGCCAGCGCGCCGGCAGCGAGCAGCCCACCGGTAAATGCCAGACTATAGGCATCCATCACCCAGGCATAGGCAGCGCCGCCGAAACCGAGTTCGGCGGCCATAGCCGGCATCGCGACAACAACCGCGGTTACGTCGAATTGCGTCAGAAAAGCCGCCATGCCGAGCACCATCGCTGGCAGCAGGTCGTGCCAACGGCGTCGGGGCTGCATATCGGGTTCAGGCGTGATCATCGTTGTCCCATCGTGAAAGCGTCTGGTACCGATATGCATGCCAGGGCGAGGCCTGCGCCAATGCGATGTATTCACATCGGCATGAAAATATTTCATGATGATGCAATGCGCTCATTTCCTCCCTTCGACGGGCTGATTGCGTTCGAGGCCGCCTTGAGACATGCGAGCGTCACGCGCGCTTCCGCAGAGCTCGGGCTCACGCAGAGCGCGGTCAGTCATCGGCTTCGCAAACTCGAGAACTTCGTCGGGACGCCCCTTCTCATTCGGCAGCCGAGCGGCTTATGCGCCACGCCCGCCGGTATTGCCCTCTCGAACGAGTTGGCCGGTTTGCTCGACAGGATGGCGGATTTTCGTGCGCTCTGTCGCGCCGCTGCTCCGCCTCCGGCCTTGAAAGTCGGCGTCGGTGCAGCGCTTGCCGACTATTGGCTCGTGCGCCGCTTGCCCGATTTTGCGCAGACTCATCCCGGCATACCGGTTGAGCTGGCCGTACGTGAAGCCGACGCACACGCGAGGTCGAACGATCTTGACGTCGCGGTGCTGTGGCAACCAGCGGCGGGCTTGAGGCCAACGTCCACGCAGCGTTTGCTATTTCGCGAGCATGTTTACCCCGTCTGCCACCCACGCCTGCTGCCTGGCCAGCGACCACTGACCGACGTGACGCGCCTCAAATCGTTGCCGCTCCTGCACAAGGGCCGGGCCGGCGAAGACCGTGGGGTCGAGTGGTCATGGAGCACCTGGTTCGAACGATTGGACCTCGGCCGCCCGCCACCCGCCGAGATACGTTTTGCAACGATAGCTACCGCCATAGCCGCCGCCCTCGCCGGCAACGGGATCGTGCTCGCGCGTTCGCTGCTGGTCCAGGATGCGCTCAAGGACGGGAGGCTGGTACGGGTGCTTCCGCAATCCTGGGACTTGCCGTCGAGCAAGGCTCAAATCGTGCGCTGGCCCCCGGCAATGGCCAAAGATCCCCGCGTGAAGGCGTTTGTCCGCTGGATATTGCAAACTCCGAAGATTCCCAATGATTGAGCCTTACGCCGTAGCGGATTAGCCGGGAACCATTTCCCGGTCATCGCGTTGGGTGCCGGTGGCATTGAGATGCAGCGACAGGTATGGGCCCCGGCACGCAAATCCGCGTGCTGGGGTGTTTTTTGCGTGAGGTGGGACGATGGGGGACGTGGTTGCGGATTCAAAAGTCGATTTCGATGCGCTTGCGGCCCTGCATAAATGGCCATCATTGGCAAATCAGCGCCGGCCGGACCGGGAATCATACCCGATAAGGGAAGGCACCCTCGACGAGTGCATCTCGGCGTTGATGGGGAAGCCGGCGACGACCCGGCATCTCTATGAGATCCGGACAGCGGCGCAGCCGCCGCTCGTGACCGGCATCCTCTCGCCCGAACACGTCATCGAGCTCTCGCGCTGGAGAGAATTTCTCTGACGGCGCTTCACATGCAGGCGCGTAGGAACCTTCTGCCGGTTTTTCCCGTTGTTGGAGATCGGAAGTCAAGCCGCGAGTGCCTCACATGCTTGAAGCTGGCGTACCACCCCCGGTCGTGCCCTATGGCGCAGACCAGACCCTGTTCGTGGTGATCGATCGCCTCGACCAGGCGACGGAGATTCGCATCGAACGAAGCGATCTCGAAGCCACAATCGGCGAGCTCGTCGCCGGCTGCTTCAACGACCCCATCAAGGTGATTTCGTTCAACACGCTCGAACATTGGATGAAGGACATCTCGACCGATGTCGCCGGCGCGATAAAGGCACGCTGCGACATCTATGGCATAGAGCTACCCGACTATCTCAGCGACTTCGTCGATAGCCATAGCATGAATGCGGGAGTTATGCGCGCCGATATTTGCCGGCGATGACTTCGATTTCGCGACGGCGCTCGTCGGCGAAGGCCTGGAGCTTTTCGATCGTCAGCGTATCCGTGATCCGTTTGGCGAGTCGCTCGGCGCGCGCGGCTTGATCTTCGAGATATCGGATCGTGTTCAAGCGCCCGCCTCCCCAACAGCCCCAAATTGTTCGGACAGACATGGTGCTTGAGAAGCCGCTAACACCCGGTTAAGCGCGGCGGGCCGAACGCGATGTCTCGAACTCATTGCACGACGTCGAGCCGGACATTGGTGATGCCCCTGTCGACCATGCCGAGCGCCTCGGCCGCGGAAGGCGAGACGTCGACGACGCGTCCGCGGATATAGGGACCGCGATCGTTGACCCTGACGGTCACGAAGCGGCCGGAGGAAACGTCGGTGACGCGCAGCTTGGTGCCGAATGGCAGGGTCGGATGGGCCGCGGTCAATTCGTTCTTGTCGAACTTCTCGCCGCTCGCCGTCTCCGTATCCGAATAGAAGCTGGCAACGCCGTGCGAGGCCGCTTGCTTTGCATCGCCATCGGGAATGCGCACCCGGCTGACCGGCCTTGGATGCAGCGCCGCCACCCGGTGCGGCCGCTCGACCGCGGCCTGCCGGCCGGTGGCCCCGAGATCGGCCTTCTGGCGGCCAACCGGCGATTGCGCGCAGGCGGCGAGCGAGGCGGCCCCGACGATGGCCAGCAGCAGCCGGCTCGAGGTTGCCAGCGAAATCCGGGCAGCTTCGGCACGTGCAATGCAAGACATGATGCGCCCTCCGAACTGCCCGGAGTTTCGGTGGGCAATGAGGGCAGAACCTTGTCGGAACAAAAGCGGGCCTGGGGCCGCCGCCGTTTCGCGTCAACTGTGACGATTCCATCACAGTGACGCGTCCTGAATCGGGACAGAAGCTGCCCCAGTGGCCGGCTCCGGCTCAGGCCGGAGGCGGGATCGCGCGCAACACGTCCCGGAAGACGCCGAACTGCAATCGAAACGCTTGCGAGCTGTAGTCCTGATAGTAACCCGCAGTCACTGCGACGACGAGATCGAGCTCCGGGACAATGCGGATCGACTGCCCGCCTCGGCCCAGCGCACCGATCCAGCTGATCTTGCGGTCATTGAGGCGCGTTTGGCCGCGCCACCACAGATATCCGTAGGATTGAGCGTCCGTCGCCTTGATCTTCTCTGCCGTCGAAGCCTCGATCCACGCCTTGGAGACGATCTGGCGGCCGTTCCAGCGACCGCCCGCAAGCACGAGCTGGCCGATCTTGGCCATGTCGCGCGGTCGCAAGCGCAATCCTCCTCCGGCATCGGTATCCCCCCTGTACCGGCCCCACGCGGTGCCGGTGATACCCAGAGGCTCGAACAAATTCTCGCGCGCGAATTCGTCGAGAGGACGGCCGGTCACCTTGCGGATGATGGCCGACACAAGCGTGAGCGCGCCGGTGTTGTAGAAGAACTCCTGCCCCGCCGCGGCGGTCACGGGAAGACCGAGAACGTAGCGACACGGATCCCATGCCATATGCATGCGCGTCTCGTCATTGTCGTCGTCTCCCGTCGCGGGTGTCGCCTCGACCCACTTCAGGCCCATCGACATGGTGAGCACATGCACCAGCCGAATGCGGTCCTTTTCGGGAGAACGCAAGTCGGACAGCTCGGGGAAGAAGCTGAAGATCGGCTCGTCGACGCCGCGTATCAGCCCGCGATCGATCGCAATCCCGACGACGAGTGATGCAACGCTCTTCGAAACAGACTTCATGTTGTGCAACGTATCGGCATCGAAGGCGATGGTTTCCACCCGGCGGCCGTAGATGTAGCCGGGTATCTCGTCGGCGCCCTTGAAGTAACGCTCGAACGCCAGCTTGCCGTCGCGGGCGACCAGCACCGCATGGATATTGGCATCGCTCGTGGCGAGCCGGTCGGCCATCCCGCACAGCGCCTCGCGATTGACGAGGCTGTCGCCAGCGACGGAGCCGCCCGGCCAGCCGTCGCCCCGTTCGAGCGGAACACCGCAGCCGTCGGCTGCGTTCGCGCAGACCGCGGAGAGCGGCGCCAGTGCGGCGCCGCCGAGAAGCGAAATGAACTGGCGCCGCCTCACGCGAGCCTCATCCCTGTTGCGGCGCAGCGCCAGCTTCGGCGCCGGCATATCGGGGCTGCGCGTTCTCTCTGAGGATGCGCGCGAATTCACGCCAATAGAGCCTTCGCCAGTTCGTCGTCAAGCTGGCGAGAAAATCGAGCTCTCTTTGCGTCAGCGTGCACATCGCGGCTTCAGGCCACAAGGCCCCCCATCGGCTTGACGTCGGCGCTGCCGGGGAAAACCACATCCGCCAGCACCTTCTCCTCGACGCGCAAATGATCCCTGAGCAGGCCCTTCAGCACGGCGCGCAGATCGGTGGTCGGCTTGAGATCGCGATCCTCGAACAGTTGCGCCGGCTTCAGCCCCGGCCAATCCGCGATCACGCGGCCGCCGGCGAGCCCGCCGCCGATCAGGAATGCGACCGTGCCGGTGCCGTGATCGGTGCCTTGCGTTCCGTTGATGCGCGCGGTGCGCCCGAACTCGGTGACCACGGCGACCACGGTCTCGCCCCACGCCTCGCCCATGTTGCTCTCGATCGCGGCGAACGCGCCGTCGAGCGCGCCGAGCAGATTGTAGAGCTGGCCCGAGGCCGCGCCTTCCGCGATGTGCGTATCCCATCCGACGAAGCCCATGGCGCCGACGCGCGGACCGTCGGGCTTGGCGAGATAGCGCGCGGCGGTGCCGGCGGCGTCGGCGAAGTAGGCGCGCACGCGCGCGATGCCCGGCGGCGCGAGAGTCGGATCGTCCGACATGGCGTCGCCCGCGCCAGGTGCCCCGCTGAGCGAAGCGAGCTTCATGCGCGCCTGCAGCACGGTCGCGAGCTTCGGGTCGGTGTGCTGGTAGAGATCGAGCAGGCGGCTCTGCGTGTCCTCGCTGGCCGGGAGCAATTTCTGCGGCACCCATGTCATGACCGGCGCCGAGCCGCGCACCACCAGCGGTGTCACCGAGCCGATCCCGAGCGCGCGGCTGCCGCGCGGATCGACGCGGCCGCCCGATTCCAGCGCGAGCAGCGCGCGGTTGAGCCATCCGGAGCTGGTCATACCGGGCTTGACGAGCCCGCTCTCCAGCACGTCCTGGCCATCGAAATGCGAGCGCTCGCGATAGGGCGTCGCAACTGCGTGGACGATCGCCGCCTTGCCGCTCTTGTAGAGCCGGTGCAAATTCGGCATCGCCGGATTGAGCGCGAAGAAGGCATCGAGCGGCAGCGCCGGCGGCTTGCCGTCCAGCACCAGCGCGCGATCGCCGCGCAAGGAGATCCAGTCGGGATCGCCGACCGGAGCGACGGCACCGAGACCGTCGAGCGCACCACGCAGCACGATGACGAGCAGGCGCGGATCGCGGCCTTCGGCGCGCGCGATCCTGGGCATCTGGCTCCATGCGAACAGCGCACCGGAGCCGACCAGAAGCTCGCGTCGCGTGGGCAAATGATTGACGACGCCCATGCTCACCTCCTCTGAAAATCTGCCGACATGAACAGCAGCGCCAGCGCCTGCTGCCGGCTCTCGGCGCGGCCGACCGCCTGCTTCACCTCGGGGGCGATCTGCGATGCAAAGACGTCCTCGATGATGGCTTGCGGATCGGCCATGCCGGTGATGCGCTCCGCGAAATTGTTGGCGACGTCGAGCCGCCGGCCGACGCCGTCGATCCAGCTTGCTTCATCGTCCGGATAACCCTTGGGCGCGGGCGGACGCCACAGCGCCTCGCCCAGCAGCTCCTGGCCGCCGGTGAAGCGGACGGGATCGACCTGCGTGATGCCGATTGCGCGCACCATGCCGACGACCCATTCGCCGGGACGCTTGAGCTTTGACGGCGGCGCGCGCCACGCCTCGTCCGACGACACCATCAGGGTCGCGACCTGCTTGAGATCGCCGTCGCTGTCGCGGAACGCTCTCGCCATCTGCTCGACAAGGGCCGGCGGCGGCTCGTCGGCGATGAAATGGCGCGCGAGCTTGGTCGCAACATGGGTCGCCGTTGCCGGATGCACCGCGAGATCGCGCAGCACGGCGCGGCCCTGCTCGACGTCCTCCTGCTCATAGCGCTTGCCGAGCACGGTCTGTCCGCCGGGCTCATGCAGCCGCGGATTGAAGGTAAAGTCGCCGCCATGCTGGGGATCGGCCCCCGGCGGCACCAGCGTCCAGCCGGTCAGCACGTTGGCGAAGCTGATGACGTCGTCCTGGGTGTAGCCGGTGCGCACGCCGAGCGTATGCAGCTCCATGATCTCGCGGGCAAAGTTCTCGTTGAGGCCGCTGCTGCGGTTGATGCCCGCGGTCGAGTTCGCCCCCATCGAACCGAGATTGTCGAGGTAGAACAGCATCGCCGGATGGCTTTCGACGGCCAGCAGGAGATCGACGAACCGGCCAAGCGCATTGGCGCGAACCGCCTCGCGTTCATAGGCGCCGGACATGCTCTGGATCCGGTTGGCCGAGATGCAGAAATGATTGGACCAGAACCAGACCAGCCGCTCGGCAAAGCCGATATCGGCGGCAAGCGCCGCCTCCGTGCGCAGCTTGGCTTCCTGCAAATACATCGGGCGTCCGGGATCAGGAATAGCGTCGGCGGCCTGCTTCGCCGCCATCTCGGCGGCGTCCTTTTCCTGGCCCGCTTGCCCCTGCGTCTGCGATTGCGGCTGAGCCTGGTCGTCAGCTGCGGTGGGCGCCGACGCCATCTGCTGCTTCTTGGCCTGCTGCTGCGCCTGCTTCGCCCGCGCCGTGCGCCGAGCATTGGCATCAGCCACGATGCGATAGGCTTTCGCACTGGAGGGCAGGCTGGCCGCCGCGGCGAGCACGAGCGGCCGGTCGAGCTCGGCAATCAGCGCGCCCCGCGGGTCGCTTCCCAGCGCGGCAATCGAGCCCGGCCGCGGCCCCATCCCGAAGCGATGGAGCGCCAGGGCGGCTTCGGCCTTTGCGGAATTGCTCATGGCGAATGCCCAATTCTACGAGCCCGCCCGACGGCACCGCTCGAGGCTACGAATTGTAATGCTACAGATCGTAGCATTCGCGGGACTGGCAGACAAGCGGAGATTGAAACACCTCCATCAAGACATCGGGAGCGGCCGCTGCCCTCAGAAATTCGGCCCGAGCGCGATCTTCGTGATGGTGTCGTGCCTGACGCCGATGCGCCATTCCGCCGAACCGTTGGCGAACTGGGCGATGTAGATGTCGCTGTCCAGCGCGGTGACGCCGCGGAAGGAGACGGCACGCAGCGCACCGAGCCGCGCCAGGATCGCCTGGTCGAACGGCAGCTGCTGACGCGTGATGTCGGCCACTTCCGAAGTCATGTGCTCGTAGTCCGGCTGTCCTCTGCCGACGCCCTCGATATAGCGGCGCAGCATCGCCTCGCCATTGGCGATCGGAACGGCGCGGCGCGCGGCGCGCCCCGGACGCACGCCGAGGTTTGAAGCTTCGACATTGTGGAAGCGGGTCTGCCGGCCCGGCATCAGGATCTCCAGACACCGTCCCGACTTGTCGGCAATCATCCAGGGATTGTTCACGGTGGTGGTGGTGAACCAGGTCATGTTGGGCCTGACGATCTGCGCCCTGCGATTGCCGTCCGCGTCCAGATTGACCACCTGGATGTCGTCGGCCATCTCGTTGTAGAGCATGATCCTGATCGGCGAAGTGCCGGCGCGGCCGCGAACGCTCGCCTCCTCCGCGCAAGGCGTGATGCCGCCGAGCTCCTCATTGCCGTCGGCCCGGAATAGCACGTCGCCGGCCTTGCCGTCCGGCTCGATCATCAGGCGAAATTCCGCCGTGCCGTTCTCGAACTTCGCGCCATAGATGTCGTAGCCGCCGGGGCCGACGCCGCGGAAGAAGATCGACTCCACCGCGCCGAGCGCCACGAACGTCGCCCGCGACTCACTGAGCTGCCGGTGAACCTTGGCCGCCAGCGGCGCACTCATCCGATCGTAGTTGGGCGTACCGCGGCGAAGATCCTCGATGCCGCGCAAGATCATCTCCTTGCCGCCGGGCGCCGGGACCTGCTCCCTGAATCGGTCAGGCACTTCCGCAAGGCGGCGCGCGAAATCCGCCTCGATCGCCTGAGCCACCGCTGCTTCGATCCGGGGCGCCAAGCGGGCGCCAAAGACCGAATTCTGCACCAGCACGCGCGAGACATTTGATTGCTCGTCACGCAGGAAGATCAGGAGATTTTCGCCACGGATTGAGAAGATGTCGGCACCTTCGGCGAGGAGCGTCGCCGGGCCCAGCACGGTTTCCTGCACCCGGAGCCGATCACCGTCACGCCGCACCGTCAGCACGCGGTTTGGCGCAATCCTGTACCAACCGACATACGGATCGAGCGATACCGGCTCGGCTACCGCCGCCGGCATCTCGGCGACACGAACCGCACGAATGTCGCGGCCGTTCATGCGCAGCGTCAGCTCGGACGAGCGGCGCTCCGCATCGAGCGCGAAGGTGATCTCGCCGGACGAGGCCGCGTAGGACGCCGTGCCGTCATTGCCGACCGTGAGGCGCAGCTTGCGCTGACCCGTGAGTTGGCCGTAGAGCTCGTCGCCCTCACGGAAGATGGCGAACACCGAGGCCGGACCCATGGCGTAGAAATTGACGAACGGGCGGTAATGCTGGGCAGGCACCTCGCCGGCATCCGCGGCGGCGGGCGCCGCGTCCGGCGTGCGATAGGCGATCATGCCGGCGGACACGATCACCGCCGGGACGATCGCAGCCGCGATCCACAGCCGCTTGCGCCAGCTGACCGCGACGGGCATCGCGGCAGCCGCGATGATGCGCTCGACACGGGCGCGCACGGTCGAGGCCCGCGCCATCGCGAGCTCGACCGGCCGCGGTTTCACGGTGCTGGCGAAATCGAGCAGGATTTCCGCATAGGACAGCCGGTCGTCGATGACCTCGATCGCCTCGGCATCGCTGATGATCTCGGCGAGCTCGGCAAGCCGCGCCAGCTGCCACCACGAGAACGGGCTGAACCAGAACACCGCGCGGTTGAGCGATGCGAGCAGGAGGACGTAGAAATCGCGGTTGACGACATGCGCACCTTCATGCGCGAGCACCGCTAGGCGCTTCTTCGCGTCCCAGCTGGCGAATTGCGGGGGCACCAGAATGGTCGAGCCGAAGGTGACGGGGCCGCCGACATCGCGGCTGACGCGCACGTCGGCGTCGATCATCTGCAGGCCCTTCATCGGCTTTGCCGCGCGCGCCAAACGCCAGGTCAGGCAGAGCCCGATCGCGAGCCGCAGCAGCAACAGGCCGGCGACGCCGGCATAGATCACGGTGGCAACGAGCCACCAATTGATCGAGAGCCCACTTTTGGCTTGCGGCGCGATAGCAATGCCGGGCGCGACTGGCAGCGCGGGCTGCGGCGTCTCCAGCATCGGGATGTCGGTCGGCAGAAAATCATCCGGCACGGCGACCGGCAAAGGCAGCCGGGTGATCGTGAGCGTCGGCCAATGCATCACGAATGGCATCGCCAGCGATGCCAGCAGAACGACGACCCAGGCCGTCATGTGAACGTGCGGATTGCGCACGCGAAACAGATTGAGACCGAACCAGACGACGCCTCCCAGCACAAGGGAGCGCAGTGCCGCCTCCGCCAGAGTTGCGATCATTCTTTCTTCACTCCCCTCGCCTTCTTCGCCTTGGCCACCTGGTCGGCCAGCGTGCGCAATTGCTGCTGGTCGAGCATCTTGTTGTCCACCATGCCGACGAGGACCTCCTCGATCGAGCCGTTGCAGAACCAGTCGACGATGCGCTGCACCGCCTTGGCCGCAACCTTCGCGCGCGGTTCGGCGGCCTGGTAGACGTAGGTACGTCCGTCCACGGTGTGGTTAGCATAGCCCTTTTCTTCGAGCCGACGCAGCACCGTGCGCACCGTCGATTCCTTCAGACGCCGCGACAAGCGCTCGCGCACGATTTCGGCCGTGACAGGACCATGGGCCCAAACCAATTGCATGACCTCGTGCTCGAGGTCGCCCAGTTCGGGCAAACGATCGTCCATGGCGGCTTACCTTGCGGATTGAATTTTCTTGTAACGCTACAGATTGTCGCATATAGGGCCGCGCGGCACAACGGCGATTCCACCTGGGATGGTGTCGGTGTGCTGACCTAGTTGCCGGTTCGTGATTTGAGGGAAGTCGAAATATGCGAGGTCGTCATGCCCGGGCTTGTCCCGGGCATCCACGTTCTTTCGTACCGCGCGTCAAGACGTGGATGGCCGGGACAAGCCCGGCCATGACGAGGCGGACACGTGACGCGCCCTAACCGCGCCGCTTGGGCGGGGGATGGCGGCTTAGTAATGCGGCTCGTACATCTGCGACTGCACGAGGGCCTTGACGTCATTGGGCGCGGGTCCGTCGGCGAGCCCGCGTTGATAGGCGACATCCGCGACGGCCGCGGCAATGCGGACCGAGACTTCGCGGATGCGCGGCAGGGCCGGATAGAGGCTGCCCTGCGCGAGATCCTCCTTGCCGACGCAATCGGCAAGCGTATGGGCCGCCGCCATGAACATCTCGTCGGTCACCAGCTTCGAGCCGCTGGCGATGACGCCGAGGCCGACGCCGGGGAAGATGTAGGAGTTGTTGCCCTGGCGCGGCACGAATCTGCGGCCGTCGAGCGTCACCGGGTCATATGGGCTGCCGCAGGCGAACAGCGCGCGCCCATCGGTGTATCGATAGGCGTCCTCCGCCGAGCATTCGGCCTTCGAGGTCGGGTTGGAGAGCGCGAACACGATCGGCTGTTCGTTGAGCTCGGCCATCGCCTTGAGCACCTCGGGCGTGAAGGCGCCGCCGACCGCGGCGACACCGATGATCGCGGTCGGCTTCAGCGTCTTGATCGCGCTGAGGAAGTCGCTGATCGGCGCCTGGTCGGCGTGGGCGTAGCGCAGCTTGTGGCCGGAGAGGCCTTCGCGGCCGCCAACGACGAGGCCGCGGGAATCCACCAGCCAGTTGCGCTGCAGTGCTTCGGCTTCCGAAGCACCCTCCGCCATCATCGCGGACACCACGAGATCGGCGATGCCGGTTGCCGCTTCGCCTGCCCCTAGGAACAGGATCTTCTGATCCTTCAGCTTGCCGCCGTTCACGCGCAGCGCCGAGAACAGGCCGGCGAGCGCGACCGCCGCGGTGCCCTGGATGTCGTCGTTGAAGACGCAGGCCTCGTCGCGATATTTGTGCAGCAGCTTGAACGCCGAATGATTGGCGAAATCCTCGAACTGGATCAGCACGCCCGGAAAGGTCTTTCGCGCGGCTTGCATGAATTCGTCGACGAAGCTGTCATAGGCCTCGCCCGTCAGCCGTCGCTCGCGCAGGCCGAGATAATAGGGATCGTTCAAGAGCTCTTCGTTGTTGGTGCCGACGTCGAGCACAACAGGCAGGCACGCTTCCGGATGCACGCCCGCGCAGGCCGAATAGAGCGAGAGCTTGCCGACCGGAATGCCCATGCCGTTGGCACCGAGATCGCCAAGTCCCAAAATGCGCTCGCCGTCGGTGACGACGATCAGCTTGGCCGGATAGGGCCAGTTCTTCAGAAGCTCGGCGATCTGCCCGCGGTCGCGCGAGGAGATGAACATGCCGCGCGGCCGCTGGAAGATCAGGCCGAATTTCTGGCAGGCGAGCCCGACCGTCGGGGTGTAGATGATCGGCTGGATCTCATCGATGTTGTCAACGACGACGCGGAAGAACAGCGCCTCGTTGCGGTCATGCAGCGCGTTCAGCGCGACGTACTTCTCTAGATCGGTCGGCAGCGTGCGCAGATTGGTGAGGACGCGCTGAGCCTGCGTCTCCATCGTCAGCACGCAAGGCGGCAGCAGGCCGCGCAGGCCCAGGGCCTCGCGTTCGGCTTCCGTGAAGGCGGTCCCCTTGTTGAGCAAGGGATCGCGCAGCAATGTCATGCCTTGCGGCGAGCTAGACGACGTCGATTGGGCAACGACCCGGGCAGGTCTATTCACGAATTCCCCCAAAAAGCTTCATATTGAACCGCGGACATTGTCGGCCAGCGCTCCATTGAGATCAAGGACGTAGCGTCTGGGGCATCGATTGTGATCTCGCACCGCAGCGAGACTTTCGCGAACAACAGGCAGTTGCGCGCGAGAAAAGGTTAACGCCGCGGCTATTCCGGCTTGATATCGGCCGCCTTCACGATCGGCCACCATTTCTCGGTTTCGGCCTTCTGGAACGCCGCAAGCGCTGCCGGCGTCTGCTGCGCCGGGTGCGGTATCTCCTGCCCCAGTTCGGCAAAGCGCTGCTTGACGGCAGGCTCGGCGAGCACGGCGACGATCGCCGCGTTGAGCTTCGTGACGATGTCCTTCGGCGTGTTCTTCGGTGCCCAGATGCCGTGCCAGTAGGAGATGTAAAGGCCCGGCAGGCCCGCTTCGTCGACGGTCGGCACATCGGGCGCAGACGCAAGCCGCGTCGGCGAGGTCACCGCGAAGGCCTTGATCGCACCGCTCTTGACGTGCGGCAGCGAGTTCGAGGCCTGGTCGAACATGATGTCGATCTGCCCGGCGACGAGATCGATCATGGCGGGCCCTGCGCCGCGATAGGGCACGAACTGGAAGTCGGTGCCGGTCTTGTCCTTGAAGAAGACGCCGGCGACATGCGCGCCGGTACCGGCCCCGGCCGTCCCGGCGGTGCCCTTGCCGGGGTTGGCCTTCAGCCAGGCGATCATCTCTTTCAGGCTGTTCGCCTCGAGTGACTTCCTGCCGACGATAAGCTGCGTTCCCATCGCGATCATCGCGACCGGCTCGAAATCGGCGACGATGTCATAGGGCAGCTTGAAGATCGCGCCGTTCAGCACATGGGTGCCCCAATGGCCGATCGTGATCGTGGTGCCGTCCGGGGTCGCACGCGCCACGCGCGCACCGGCGATGCTGCCGGAAGCGCCGGCCACGTTCTCGACCACGACCGTGGTGTGCAGCTCGGCGGCGATCCGCTCGGACAGGATCCGCGCCAGCGTATCGGTCGGACCGCCCGCCGCGAACGGTACGATGAGGGTGATCGGGCGCGATGACTGGGCCCTTGTCGGTGCGCACCACATCGCGCATCCGATCAACGCGCCAACGACGATCACATGACCGCGCAACACGGCCCACAGCCCCCGCATCAGCCTCTCCCACCCTTTTTGCCGCCCGCATGTTGTCAGCGGGCTGGAGGGCGAGTGAACGCTGCCGGACGGGCGGAGGCAAGCCGGAAGTTACAGCCGATGGCTATCCGGCCGCCCGCCGCGGCGTCAGATTGGCCGCGCCATCTGCCGGCGGCACGACGTGCATCAAAATGGTCTGGGTGGCGGATGCGACGTCGATGCCGTTCTGCTGGAAGCGCAGCTTCATGCGGCGGTTGAATTCGCGCTGGACCGGCCAGCGCCCGGCCTCGGTGCAGCGGATCTGGCCGACGATCGACACCATCGCGCCGTCGACCTTGTCGATGCCCCACAGATCGAGGTCGCCGCGGATCAGCGGGCGGAATTCCGGTTCGCGGCGCATCTCGTCGACGATGTCCTTGAGGATCTGGCCGGCGCGGTCGGTGTCTTCCTTGTAGGCGACGTTGACGCTGACCGAGGCGTTGCCGGCGCCGCGGCTGGCATTGGTGATGGTCGTGACCGCGCTGAACGGCACGATGTGCACGGCGCCGTCGCCGGCACGCAGACGGATGGTGCGGATCGAGACGTTCTCGACCACGCCAGACAGCCCCGACACGCTGACATTGTCGCCGACCTGGACCGTGTTCTCCAGCAGCAGGAACAGCCCGGTGATGAGATCCTGCACCAGCTTCTGCGAGCCGAAGCCGATGGCAATACCGACGATGCCGGCGCCTGCCAAAAGCGGCGCGACGTTGACGCCGATCTCGCTCAGCGCGGTGAGGCCGACGACGGTGGCGATCAGGCACAGCAGCGCTGTACGCAGCATCGGCTGGAAGGTGCGCAACCGCGCGGCACGGGCGTAGTGCCCGTCCCGCGACAGCGTGTTGATCTGGCGGTCCAGCAGCGCGTTGCTGGCTTCCCAGATTGCAGCAGCGATCAGGACGGCGAGGCCGATCGTCACCACGGCCGAGATCAGCCTGCTGCCGATCTGGCCGCCATAGAACCAGACGATGGCGTCCACGCCCCAGACCTCGAGCACGGCGACGAAGCCGATGAAGCCGATCACGCCGGATACGATCTTGCGCAGCAGCGGCAGATAGCGGTTGGCGCGGATCTCGAGACCGGGAAAGCGCTGGAGGATCTCCGGCTTGATGCGGAAGCCGCGGTCGATCAGGCTGAGCGTCAGCATGATGGCGACGCGCGTGACCAGCGCCACCACGACCGTACCGACGAAATACTGCAAAAGCAGCGAATAGCCGTTGCGGATGTTGAGCGCCCACACCGCCCACAGCGCAAGATCGAGCGCGATGGCGAGATAGTGCCAGCCGCCGGCGACGCGGTTGCGCAGGCGGGCCGCGATGCCCTGCCGCTCGGCCGGCGCACGGATGGCCTCGGCGACCTGCCGGCGGCATTGCAGGATGATGACGACGATGAAGAGGTGCACGACCAGCATCACCATGCGCAGCAGCGCCGCATAACCGGTACGATGCAGGCCGAGCAGCAGGGCCACATTGGCAAAGGCGATGCCGGAGACGCCGACGCCGACGATGCGGCGCGCCCAGATCTCGATATAGGCCGCGGTCTCGGCCCGGACCGGAAACAGCCCGAACGGTCCCGCCAGCGCCCGGATCACGCAGATGAGTCCGCGCGAGAAGGCATAGGCATTGACCACCGCGAGGATCACGAGGCGAACGGTCGTGGGCTCGCCGATCTCGGTGCCGAGCAGCGCGGTGGCGACGCCGACGAAGATGACCACCGGCAGCAGTTCGAGCACGAGACGTCCCAGTACGAAGGGCAGCCGCAACAAAACCTGCCACACGCGCGCGAGGCTGTGGCGTCGCTTGTTCAAGTCGGGCGCGGGCGTGACATCGGCGGTTGAGGACGGCGGGTCGGCAATGGGGATCACCTGTGCCGGCAGGTGCGCGGTTTGCGGCACGCGTCCTTCCAGGAACGCGACCGGGCGGCGGATCAGGCGAAAGATCACCCACTCGGCCGCAAGGGCGCAGCCGAGCACCAGCGCCAGCTTCCAGGCGATCTCGATCAGGAGATTGTAGGCGGCAGGATCGTTCGCAGTCCGCAGGAACCAATAGTAGAAGGCCGGGAAGTGCGTGAGCGTCCGCGCCATGCTGGCGATCTCGCTCGAGATCGCGCCGATCTCCTCCGACACCGTGAGCAGGAGTTGCGCCCCGAGGCCATCGGCGGAGAGCGGGATCGGCGACTTCTGCTCGGGCGCGGGCGGCGCAGGCTGCTGCTGACCGGACGCACTCGCGATCGCGCGCAGCGTATCGATCATCTGTGCGCGCTTCTTGTCGTCCTGGAGCGTCTCCAGCGCGCGCCTGGCTTCGTCGGGCGACAGTGCGGCAGCGTTATTCGTCGCCGGCCGAGGCGTTTCGGCGCGGACACCGCAGAGAGAGAAGATCGCGAGGAAGAGAGCGGCGAGGACCGCCGGGGCAAGCTTATGCGACACGAGGATTCCCTGAAAAAAATGAATGAGCCGGCGGCGTCGGGACCGTCACCGCCGAAGCACATGCGTCATGTCGGATCGCAGCTATTCGCCTCCGGCCTGTGTCGGAAGTTGGCCTTTGAGGCGACATTCTCTTGGCATTTACCGCAATGCGAAGATCGGGGAACCGCAGCATCGGCGCGGGTCAGTTGCCCGGCAATTGCGTCGCGGCCATTCTTCGAGACGCGCTCGGGCCAGCCGACCTGCCATGCAACACCCTCCGTCATTCCGGGAGGCGGCCCGGAATGACGGCAAGGAGGAAGGTGGAGGAGAAAAGCAGGATGTCAAAACCACCTGTCGCGGTCAGCCTCGTCACGGCCATCCGGACACGATCGATGTGATGCAAAATACAGCGCCGGGAAGGTAGGGGCTCTGCCTTACTGATGCAGCCCTCTAAACCTTGACCCGGCGTGCCGTTCGCGGTTTCCGCCGCTATGCGATAGTCCGAACGAGCTCCATCGCACTTAACGCGGCTGGATTTGCGGAGGTGGAGTCATAGACCTCCCCTTGCTCATGAGGTGGACGTTGCGCGTCGCTTATTGCGACCAGCGGAATGCTCCTCCTGTGCCACAAAACTGTCAAGCGGGAACGACAAGCGCGCGATCACAATTGGAGGCGTCAGTTCCGCAGGGTTTTGGCGCAGCATCTATTTTGCCCGACGCATCAACTCAATTTCGCACAATCCGCATTCATATGACACCCGCCGGCAAGCCATTGATTCCGCTACGCCCGGCTACTTTGCATGGGGTCGTTTTCGTAGTTTTTGTCTGTGGCCTAGAGAAACATGTCGGCAAGGTCCACCGTCGAGGCCGTCCCGACCCGGTCGAAGTTGCGCGCCAGCCAGCTTCGCGCCGCCGAACGGCCCTCGTCGCGCAGGCGGCACAACAGGCTCCATTCGGGATGGAATTGCGTGGCCGTGCCGAGCTGCGACATCAGCTGGTCGTTGCCGATCCAGTGCATGTACATGCGGCTGTGCTTGCCGCTGTCGAGCTCGCCATCGTCGATCAGCCGTGTGGCGAAGGCGATCGCGCGCATCTCGCGCATCAGGGACGAATTGAAGCTGATCTCGTTGATGCGATGGAGGACGTCGGCCGCGCTCGTCGGCAGCTCGTCGCGCCGGATGGCCGTGACCTGCACGACGATGACGTCGTGGCTGCCCTTACGGTAGATCAGCGGGAAGATCGCGGGATTGCCGAGATAGCCGCCGTCCCAATAATGCTCGCCGTCGATCTCGACGGCCTGGAAATAGGGCGGCAGGCAGGCCGAGGCCAGTACGGTCTCCGCGGTGAGATGCGGGCTCTGAAATACCTTGATCTTGCCGGTGCGGACGTTGGTCGCGTTGAGGAACAGTTGCGGCGCCTTGGGCGAGGAATTGAGACGATCGAAATCGACGACCCGCTGCAAGAGCGACCGGAGCGGATTGAAATGAAAGGGATTGAGCAGACCCGGCGGCAGCGTGTGCGTCAACGTGTGGATGACGGCGTGAACCGGATGATATTCCGGCGGCAGCTTCAGGGCCTGAATCCACTGGTTCAGCGGCGACATCAAATCGTACGCCATGTCCATGCGAGACACTTCGTACCAGAATGCGTGCAGGCTCTCCCGCGCGGCCTCCGCACCCCCGTGCGCCATGCCGGAAGCCATCGCCACCGCATTCATGGCGCCGGCACTGGTCGCGCTGACGGCCTCGATCGCGAGCCTGCCGTCTTCGAGCACCTGGTCGAGCACGCCCCAGACGAAGGCGCCGTGCGCGCCGCCGCCCTGGAGCGCGAAATTGACGGTCTTGCGGTCGGCGGTCCGATTGGCTGTCACTTTGCTTTCTTCTTGCCTCCCGTCCCCTCTTTCTCCAGCGCCTTCCGCACTTGCTCGAACTCCGCCACCGAGGCCTTGTCGGCGCGGGGGAAACGCAGGTCGAGCTTTTCGAGCGCGGCATTGATCACCGAGCCGATCACGACGCGCGCGAACCATTTGTGGTCCGCGGGCACGACGTACCACGGCGCATGAGCCGTCGAGGTGTGCCGGACGATGTCCTGATAGACCGCCTGGTAGCGCGGCCACAGCGCGCGCTCCTTGATGTCGTCCATGGAGAACTTCCACTGCTTGGCCGGCTCCTCCAGCCGGTCGAGGAAGCGCTCGCGCTGCTCCTCCCTGGACACGTTGAGGAAGAACTTCAGCACCACGGTGCCGTTGCGGCAGAGATACCGCTCCCAGGCGGCAATGTCCTCGAACCGCTCCTTCCAGATGTTCTTGGTGAGGAGCTTTTGCGGCAGCTTCTCCTTGGCAAGGATCTCCGGATGCACGCGCGTCACCAGGCATTCCTCGTAATGAGAGCGGTTGAAGATGCCGATATGGCCGCGTTCGGGCAGCGCGATCGCGTGCCGCCAGAGGAAATCGTGATCGAGCTCCTTGCTGCTCGGCGCCTTGAAGGCATGGACCTCGCATCCCTGCGGATTGATGCCTTCGAAGATCGCCTTGATGGCGCTGTCCTTGCCTCCGGCGTCCATGGCCTGGAACACGATCAGGAGCGACCAGCGGTCCTGGGCATAGAGCTTCTCCTGAAACCCGATCAGCCGCTTCTTGTTGGCGTCGAGAATCGCCAACGCCTTCTCCTTGTCGAGATCGCCCTTCTCGTCGGACTTGTGCGCCTTGAGATGAAACTTGCCCGAGCCGTCATAGCGGAACGGCGTGATATAGCGGTCAAGTTCCTGGGCGAGCGATTTGGACGGCTTCTTGCTCATGAGCGCGGGGCACCTTGCGTTGCGGCTTCAATCGGTCGAGCAAGCTACCAAGGATGCCCTTGGGAAGGAATATGATGAAAAGGACCAGCAGCACGCCGTAGACGAGATTGTCCCAGCCGACCGCCTTGGTGCCGAAGCCGATGCGAAGGGTTTCCGCCAGCAGGATGGTGATCACGGCGCCGAAGGTCGGGCCGAGCGAGACGAACAGGCCACCCACGATGGCCGCGAACACCATCTGGAGCGACACCGCGATGCCGCTGACGGTGTCGGGCGTGATGAACATCTGGTACTGGCAGTAGATCGCGCCCGCGAGCGCCGTCATCAGGGCACTGAGCAACGTGATCTTCAGCTTCTCCGCGGTGACGTCGACGCCGGCGGCGGCGGCTGCGTCCTCGTCCTCCGAGATCGCCTCCAGCGCGTAGCGGCTCATGCTGCGGTCGACCCAGTGCCAGACCACGATGCCGAACAGCCAAACCCCGAGCGCGATCAGATACCAGGTGATCTTGTCGTCGAACTGCAGTGCCAGCAGCTTGTTGCCCGAAGTTCGATTCGGCGTGTAGCCCAGCGAGCCGCCGGTGTAGTCGCGCGTCGCCGTGATGACCTGGAGCACGATGCCTGACAGCGCCAGCGTCACCAGAACGAAATAGTGTCCGGTGATGCGGAAGCGGAAGCAGGGATAGCCGACGATCAGGGCCAGTGCGCCGGCCGCGACCATGCTGACGGGAATGCCGATCCAGGGCGACACGCCGAGGTGGTTCCAGAGCAGCGCAGTGACATAGGCACCGATCCCCATGAAGCCGCCATGGCCGAGCGAGACGAGGCCGAACCGCCCCATCATCGACCACGACGTGTAGGCGAACGACCAGATCAGGATCAGCACCAGGATGTGCAGATGATAGGGATCGCGATAGACGAAGGGCAGCGCGACCAGCGCCGCCAGCCCAATCCCCCATGCTGCAAGCCGTCCCTGCCCCATCATCGGCGCCTCGCGAGCAGGCCCGCGGGCCGGATGAACATCATGACGATGAAGAAGGCGAAGGCGAGCACATAGCCCCATTCCAGATCGGAGAACAGGCCGCCGAGGGAAATGATCTCGGCAAACACGAAGGCGGCGATGAAGCCGCCGATGAAATTGCCGAGCCCGCCGAGCACGCAGATCAGGAAGGTGATCGGCCCGAAGGAGAGGCCGACGAAGGGGTGCACGTCATATTGCAGCACCAGGAGGCAGGCGGCGAGCCCGGCCAACCCGCCGCCGATTGCAGAGGTGATGAGATAGATCCGCTTGGTGTCGACGCCCATCAGCGCCATGATCTGCCGGTCCTGCGAGATGGCGCGGATCGCGGTGCCGGTGAAGGTGCGCGTCATGAACAGATAGACGGCGACCATGCCGACCAGCGCGGCCAGGAAGGACAGCAGCCGTGCGTAGCTGAAATTCATGTCGCCGAGGGCGAGCACCGGCAGGCGGATGCCGAGATTGCGGAAGTCGATGCCGAAGGCGACGGTGGCAAAGCTCTGCAGCACGAACAGCACGCCGCCGGTGGCAAGCAGCTGGTTGATCGGCGGCGCGGTCAGCAGCGGCGCGATCACGAGGTAATGCAGCGCCGCGCCGAGGATCGCGACCAGCGCGATGGTGAGAGGCGCGGCGACGAAATAGCTGACGCCGTAATACTGCACCATGAAATACATGGCGTACATGCCGATCATCACCAGCTCGGCATAGCAGATCCAGGTCACGTCGATGACGCCGAAGATCAGGTTCAGCCCGAGCGCGAGCAGCGCCAGCACGCCGCCGAGCAGGATGCCGTTGATCACGGCCTCCAGCAGATAGATGTCGAAGACGTCCAAGAATGCCTGCATGCCCCCTCACACCCCGAGATACGCTTCCTTGACCGTGTCGCTCGCCAGCATCTCGGCGGACGTGCCGGATGCCCGGATGGTGCCCGCCTCGATCAGATAGGCGCGATCGACCACTTTCAGCACCTGCTGCACGTTCTGCTCCACGATCAGCACGGTCAGCCCGCTAGCGCGGATCCGCTTCACCAGCTCGAACACCTGCTGCACCACGACCGGCGCCAACCCCGCCGAGGGCTCGTCGAGCAGCAGCAGCTTTGGATTGGACATCAGCGCGCGGCCGATCGCGCACATCTGCTGCTCGCCGCCGGACATGGTGCCCGCCATCTGGTGGCGCCGTTCCTTCAGGCGCGGAAACAGGCCGAACACCACTTCGAGCCGATCGGCATAGTGGCTGCGCGCCTCCTTCATGAAGGCGCCCATCTTGAGATTGTCGTCGACCGAGAGCTGCGGAAACAGTCGCCGGTTCTCCGGCACATGCGCAATCCCGAGGCTGACGATCTTGTGCGGCGGCGTTGCCACGACGTCGGTCCCCTCCATCCGGATCGACCCGCGCGAGGGCCGGATCAGGCCGGAGATGACACGCATCAGAGTGGTCTTGCCGGCGCCATTGGGGCCGATGACGCCGACGGCTTCGCCGGCCTTCACGTCGAGATTGACATCGAACAGCGCCTGGAACGTGCCATAGCCGGCATTGACGGCGCGGAGCTCCAGCATGCCTAGCCTCCCGCGCGGCGGCGCGCTTCGGCGGCCGCGGCCTGCGTGGTCTCGGCATCGGTGCCGAGATAGACCTCGATCACGCGCGGGTCGCCCGCGACCGCGCTCGGCAAGCCTTCCGAGATCTTCTCGCCGTGATCGAGCACCATGACGCGATCGACGACGCGCATCAGCACGCCCATGATGTGCTCGACCCAGATGATGGTGATGCCGAGCTCGTCGCGGATGTTGCGCAACATGTCGGCGGCCTGATCCATCTCGGTTTCGTCGAGACCGCCGAGGCTCTCGTCGGCCAGCAGCAGCTTTGGCGCCGTGGCGAGCGCTTTCGCAAGCTCGAGCTTCTTCAACCCCGCTGCGCCGAGACCATCGACGCTGGCATGGCGATCGGTCGGCAGACCGACCATCGCCAGCGATCTTTCCGCCGCCTCCTCCGCCCTGGCACGGCTGTGGCGGCCCTGGCCGTAAAAGCCGGCGAGCGCGACGTTCTCGAAGATGGTCAGGCGGCGGAACGGCCGCGGAATCTGGAAGGTGCGGCCGACGCCGCTGTTGATGATCCGGTGCGGGGCGAGACCCGCGATCTCGGAGCCGCCGAACATGATCGAGCCCGATGTCGGCGCCAGCGTGCCAGAGAGCATGTTGAAGATCGTGCTCTTGCCCGAACCGTTGGGGCCGATCAGGCCGAGGATCTCCCCCTGATCAACCCGAAACGACACGTTGTTGACGGCGGTGAAGCCGCCGAACCGCTTCACCAGCCCACTGACCTCCAGCACCAGAGCACTCCGCCGCTATTGGTTGCTGTAGGTGGTGCCTTTCGGCAGCGGCAGCACGGCTTCACGCTGCGCCTGGCTCTTCGGCCACACCACGGAGGATTTGTCGTCGATATACTGGATCACGACGGGGAACGAGCGCTCGTTCTGCCCGGCCATGGGGCTGCCTTCACCGTAAAACTTCACGCCGAAGCCGAGCATGGTGCCGCCTTCTGGGATGTCGGTGTCGAGCGCCGCCTTGCGTAGCGCCTCGGGATCGACGCCACCGTATTTCTTGATCGCGCGCGGCAGCACGTCGGCCATGAACACGTAGGTGTTGGACGCGCCGATGCCGACATGGGCGGAGCGGATGGCAACCCCGGGCCGGATCTTGTCGAACTCCTCGCCGACCATTTTGATCACGGGTGGGAGCTTGGGATCCATGGTCTTCTGGTTGGCGAGCCAGATCGAGATCGGGTCGGTGTTGAAGATGTAGGTGGCGTCGGCTCCCATGCCTTCCTTCAGCTTCTCATAGACGCCGTAGCCCGCGCCATGCCCCATCAACGCGCCAAACTTCAGGCCCTGCTCGCGAGCCTGGCGGAGCAGCAGCGTGATGTCGGGGTTATAGCCGGTGTGGAAAATCACGTCGGGCTTGGCGCGCTTCAGCTTGGTCACCAGCGCCGACAGATCGGGCGCGGTTGCCGAATAACCCTCCTTCATCACGACGTTGAAGCCGGCTTTCTTCGCGCCTGCCTCGTTGCCCTTGGAGACGTCGACGCCATAGGCGC
The DNA here is from genome assembly GCF_054863025.1 of Bradyrhizobium sp. 23AC. Lineage (NCBI taxonomy): Bacteria > Pseudomonadati > Pseudomonadota > Alphaproteobacteria > Hyphomicrobiales > Nitrobacteraceae > Bradyrhizobium > Bradyrhizobium sp. 23AC. Next base: position 484,835 of record NZ_JAVAYN010000004.1, on the reverse strand, counting down.
CATCCTCGTGGATGATGGCGACGCGCAGGTCCTTTGGCTCCTTGTCGAACTTCGCCTTGGCGTTCTGCGCAATGAAATCCATCGTCATCATGCCGAACTGGTCGCCGCTCGCCTGCGGGCGGAAGACGTATTTGTAACCCTTCTCGTTGAACACGGCGGACGAGATGCAGGTCGTCATCCACATGAACTTCTTGAGCTGCTCGACGCGGGCGGCCACCGGCACGCACTGCGCCGAGGAGAAGAAGCCGAGCACCATGTCGACCTTCTCCTGCTCGAGCAGGCGGACGGATTCGTTGATGGCGATGTCGGGCTTGCTCTGCGCATCGGCATAGACCGCCTCGATCTTGTAGCCTTCGACGCCGGTCTTGGCGAAATGGTCGAGGATGATCTTTGCGCCGATATAGCCGAGCTCGGAACCGCCGCCGGCCAGAGGTCCGGTCAAATCAAAAACGACGCCGATCTTGATCTTCTTGTCCTGAGCCTGGGCGGCCGCCGCCAGGCTCGTCGCGGATATCGCGATCACCAGCCCACGTACCAATCGGGCAGCCATGCGCAGGCGCATCAAAACCTCCCTGGACGATTGTGCATTGCATTCGTCTTGCTTTTGGTTGCCTCCATCACATGGGCAGAGCGCAGGGATGTCAAGCCTCGCGCATCAGCGCGAGGCGAACTGCTGCTCGATAAAGGCCGTGACAAATCGCGGCATGGTCGGCGTGAGATCACCCATCCCGCGCACGAGATGAATCGCCGACAATTCAGGCTCGTCCTCACAGGCGAGATTGGCTTCGATCCGGGCGCGAGCCTCGTCGCCGGGCATATCGAGGTTGAGCACCTGCATCATCGCAATCGCGGGGCCGCTGACGACGCAATACCAGTCCGGCTCGGCCTTATAGTCCGCCGCCGTCAAGCCGGTCTCTTCCTGAATTTCGCGGACGACGCTGCCGGGAATGTCCAGCGTCCCATCCCTGACATCGTCGAGATCGGGCGTGCCCGACGGGAAATAGATGCGGCCTGCGTTCGCAGTGTGCTGCGCCATCTCGCCCATCAGGAAGGCGCCGTCGGACGTGCGCAGCGCGCCCATGCCAAACCCGTTGAACACGGGCACGCCGGGAAAGCCCCAGTCGCGCCAGGCGAGGAAGCTTGCGAAATCGGTCTCGAAATAGGTCGAGGCGAAATGGCCGTCCGTGAACACGGGATCGCGCCCGAGCAGGACGCGGCCGTTCCAGATCTTCGGTCGTTCGCGCTGCTTCTCGGCAAAGTGCGCTGCGATCTCGTCGCGACGCTCCTCGGCGAACGGCCAGACGATCGGTCGCACGGCAAGATCGAGCGTCGTGACGCGATGAATGATCAGTGACGTCATGAGAGACGATTATTACGCCTTTGCGTCCGCTATTTGGCGGTCCCCGTCGTCTTCTTGGCCTGCTCGACGAACTTGTTGGTGAAGGTCTTGCTGACGTCGATCTTGGCGTTGGCCACCTCGGGCGAGCCGACGCTGAACACCGCGAGCACGGCGTCCGCGCCCTTCGGGTCCATCTTGCCAGTTTCGGAGAACATCGGGATCGTGTTCTTCAGTGCGGCGAGATAGAGATCCTTGTTCTTGCCGACCGTCTCCTCCGGCATTTTCGCCATGATCTCCTCTGGCGAATGCGAGTGGATCCAGGCGAGCGTGGCGAGGATCGCGTTGGTGAGCGCCTGGGTCTCCTTCTCGTGCTTGGCAACCCAGGCCGCGGTCGAGTACAGCGCGCCGCCGGGATATTCGCCACCGAAGGTCTCGAGCGTGTCCTTCTGCGTGCGGGTGTCGGACAGGATGCGCAGATCCTTGTGGCTGCCCTGGAGCACGGTGACGGAGGGGTCGAGCATCACGGCCGCGTCGATCTGGCCCTGCTCCATCGCGGCGACCGCGGTGGCGCCGAGGCCGACGCCGATCACGGCGGCGCTGGTCGGATCGATGCCGTTCTTCTTGAGCATGTACTTCAGGAAGAAGTCGGTCGAGGACCCGGGCGCGCTGACGCCGACCTTCTTGCCGGCGAGATCCTTGACCGACTTGATGTCGTTGGTGCGCGATGGCGCGACCACGAGCACGAGGCCGGGATAGCGGTCATAGACCACGAAAGCCTGGAGCTCCTGCTTCTTGGCAGCCAGATTGACGCAATGGTCGAAATAGCCGGACACGACGTCGGCGCTGCCGCCGAGCACGGCCTTGAGCGCGTCCGAGCCGCCTTTGAGGTCGACCAGCTCGACATCGAGGCCGGCCTTATCGTATTCGCCGAGCTGCTTGGCCAGCACCGTCGGCAAATAGCACAGGCAGGAGCCGCCGCCGACCGCGATGGTGACCTTGCTTTGCGCTGCGGCAAGCGAGGTGGTGAGCGTCAGCGCGAGCAGTGCCGCGGCGAGCCTGGCAATCGTGTTCTTCATTGGTTTCCTCCGTTCGGCCGGCGGCACCATAGAGCAGCGCGACAGGCTTGAGAAGCGTGGCCTAAGGCACTGGCCATCGGCCTTTTGGCGCAATAGCATGCGGGTACAACAACAAACTTGTGATGGGGAGATCATCCATGAATCGCCTTGCAATCGGGCTGTCGATCGCCGCCGCCTTTGCCGCCGGATGCGGCGCGAACCAGCTGCTCCGGCCGGCGCTCGCCGCCGAGAACATCACCGCGCAGATCATCCACACCGGAGAGATGGAAGGCGATGCGCTCGGCGCCGCCAACAATGCCGGCTTCCGCTCAAAAATGTTCGCCAGTGCCGACGGCGCCACGATCTCGATCCAGGTCGGAAATGTGCCCAAGCACATGCATCCCAATACCAACGAGATCCAGTACATTCTCGACGGCACCGGCACGATCTGGCTCGGCGACAAGGAGGTCACGGTGAAGCCGGGCGACCTCGTCATCATTCCGAAGGGCACGCCGCATGGCGGCACCAAGCCGATCAGCGGACAGGTCAAGGCCATCGCGATCAAGACGCCGCCGCAGGCGCCCGACGACACCAAGCTGCTGGATTGAGGCTTCGCGACTGGGGCCCGCGCTGATACGCGGGTCCCGCCTCGCGCCTAGCCGCGCCCATCCGACGCGGTCGGCCGCCACACCAACAGGCGCCGCTCCACCAGCGTGACCCCATAGTCGATCAGGATGACGAAGGCCGACAGCACGAACATGCCGGCGAACACGCCGGCGACGTCGAACACGCCCTCGGCCTGCTGAATGAGATAGCCAAGGCCCGCCGCCGAACCCAGATATTCGCCGACGACCGCGCCGACCACGGCAAAGCCGACCGAGGTGTGCAGCGAGGAGAACATCCAAGACAGCGCCGAGGGCCAATAGACGTGCCGCATCAGCTGCCGCTCGCTCATGCCGAGCATGCGGCCGTTGTCGAGCACGGTGCGGCTGACCTCCTTGACGCCCTGATAGACGTTGAAGAACACGATGAAGAACACCAAGGTCACGCCGAGCGCGACCTTGGACCAGATGCCGAGGCCCAGCCACAGCGCGAATATCGGCGCCAGCACCACGCGGGGCAGTGCGTTGACCATCTTGACATAGGGGTCGAACACCGCGGCGACCAGCGGCTGGCGCGCGAACCAGAAGCCGACCAGCACACCACCGGCCGATCCGATCACGAAGGCCAGGATTGATTCCGCCAGCGTGATGCCGAGATGCTTCCAGATCACGCCGGACGCGAACCATTTCACGATCTGGCTGAACACGTCGAGCGGGTTGGAGAAGAAGAACGGCGGCAGCAGGATCTTGCCGAACACGGGAACGGTCGACAGCACCTGCCACAGCACGATGCAGACGACCGCGACCAGGACTTGCAGCGCGAATAGCGTCGGACGCGACATCAGACCGCCTCCGCCGCTTGGGTGGATTGCGCGTAGCCCTTCATCACCTCGTCCTTGAGCACGCTCCAGATCTCGCGGTGGAGCGCGTGGAACTCCTTGTCCAGTCGCACCTCGAAGATGTCGCGCGGGCGCGGCAGGCTCACGCGCCAGTCGCCGATGATACGCGAGGACGGCCCGGCCGACATGATCACGACGCGGTCGGCGAGCGCGATCGCCTCTTCAAGGTCATGGGTCACGAACAACACGGCCTTGCGGTCGGCGTTCCAGAGGTCGAGCAGCAGATTGCCCATCACCTGGCGGGTCTGTGCATCCAGCGGCCCGAACGGCTCGTCCATCAAGAGGATTTTTGGATCGCGGATCAGCACCTGCGCCAGCGCCACGCGCTTGCGCTGGCCGCCGGAGAGCATGTGCGGATAGCGACCCGCGAACGCGCCGAGGCCGACGGAGGTCAGCCATTTCTGCGCGCGCGGCAGCGCCTCGGGGCGCGGCGTGCCCTTGATCTCCAGCCCGATCGCGACATTGTCGAGCGCGGTCTTCCACGGGAACAGTGCGTCGGCCTGGAACAGGTAGCCGGCATCCCGGTTCAGCCCCGCGAGCGGTCGGTCGAATATCCTGACGTTGCCGGCGGCCGGCTTCAGCAGCCCGGCCGCGACGTTGAGCAGCGTGGATTTCCCGCAGCCCGTGGGCCCGACGATGGCGACGAACTCGCCTTGCGCCACCGTGAGATGGGCCTTTTCCACCGCCGGGTAGACCCGCCCGTCCCCGAGCCGGAACGCAACCTTGGCATCTTCCAGCGCCACTGCCGTTGGCGTTGACATGTATTCCCTCCGAACTTGGCCCGATGCCTTAGCCGCTCGCGCGGCCAAGTTCAATCAAGGCGCCAAGCGTGCTACGCATGGGTCTTGCCGTGCTCTTACCCTCCCCTGGAGGGGGAGGGTCGGCTCACATGAGCGCAGCGAAATGTGAGACGGGGTGGGGTGACGGTCTCTCCACCTCGAACAGTGCCCGAGTGGACAGATCACCCCACCCCGCTCACGCTACGCGCGATCGACCCTCCCCCTCCAGGGGAGGGTAAGAGAAAAGCGAGCCCACCCGCGATGCCTTCCAAGCTGGCGATCAGCTACCAGCACGTCACCAAGAGCTTCGGCTCCCTCACAGCCGTCGACGATTTGTCGCTCGACATCGCCGAAGGCGAATTTCTGGCGATCGTCGGCGGCTCGGGCTCCGGCAAGACCACGCTGCTGCGGCTCGCCAACCGGCTGATCGAAGTCGATGGCGGCACCATCACGATTGAAGGCGAGAACGTGCAAAGCGTCGATCCGGTCGCGCTGCGGCGGCGGATCGGCTACGTGTTCCAGAGCGGCGGGCTGTTTCCGCATTTGAGCGTCGCCGACAATATCGGGATCACGCCGAAACTGCTCGGCGAGCCGGCGGCCGATATCGCAGCACGTGTCGATGAGCTGCTGGGTCTCGTGCAGCTCGACCGCAACGCGCATCGCAGCCGTCTGCCGGAGGCGCTCTCCGGCGGCCAGCGCCAGCGCGTCGGCGTAGCGCGGGCACTTGCGGCAAGGCCCCGCATCGTGCTGATGGACGAGCCGTTTGGCGCACTCGATCCCCTCACCCGCGATGCCCTCGGCGAGGATTATCGTTCGCTGCATCGCAAGCTCGGCCTGACCACCGTGATGATTACCCATGACATGACGGAGGCGATCCTGCTCGCCGACCGCATCGCGGTGATGCGCAGCGGGAAGCTGCTCGCGCAGGGCACGCCCGCCGAGCTGTCGAACAGCAAAGACGCTTACGTGCTGGAGCTGCTGCGTACGCCGCGGCGCCAGGTCGAGCGGCTGAACGCGCTGCTGCCTCAAAGCGGTGCGGCATGAGCCTGTTTTCCGATCCACGCTGGGGCGAGGCGTTGGCCCATTTGCCCGATTATCTCGGCAACCATGTGCGGGTGAGTCTTGCCGCGCTCGCGCTCGGCCTTGCGGTCAGCCTGCCGCTGGCGATCCTGACGCGCAACCGCCCGGCGCCGCGAGCCATCCTGCTCGCAATCGCCAGCATCGTGCAGACGGTGCCGGGTTTGGCGCTGCTCGCGCTGTTCTATCCGCTGCTGCTGCTAGCCGCGTCGGTGACGCTGGCCTGGTTCGGCGTGTCCTTCTCGGCGTTCGGCTTCCTGCCGGCGATGCTGGCGCTGGCGCTCTATTCGATGCTGCCGGTGCTGCGCAACGGCATCACCGGGCTCAACGGCATCGATCCCGCGCTGATCGAGGCCGCCAAGGGTGTCGGCATGACCGCGCGGCAATCGCTGGTGATGGTCGAGCTGCCGCTGGCGCTGCCAGTAATGATGGCGGGCATCCGCACCGCCGCGGTGTGGGTGATCGGCACCGCGACGCTCTCGACGCCCATCGGCCAGACCAGCCTCGGCAATTACATCTTCGCCGGGCTTCAAACCCAGAACTGGGTGTTCGTGCTGTTCGGCTGCTTTGCCTCGGCCCTGCTCGCGCTCGCCGTCGATCAGCTGCTCGGCCTGATCGAGGGCGGCCTGCGCCGCCGCAGCCGCGCCCGCACCGCGCTTGGCGCGGCCGGAATCGCAGCGCTCGTCGCCGCAACGCTGGTGCCGACGCTGGGGCGCTCGTCGCAGGGCTATGTCGTGGGCGCCAAGACCTTCGCCGAGCAATATGTGCTGTCGGCCCTGCTCAGGGATCGCCTCCAGGCCGCCGGTCTGTCCGCGACGGCGCGCTCGGGCCTCGGCTCCAGCGTGATCTTCGGGGCGTTGAAGGCCGGCGACATCGATCTCTATGTCGATTACTCCGGCACGCTCTGGGCCAACCAGCTGCATCGCACCGACATCAAGCCGCGCGCCGAGCTGTTGACGGATTTGAAGACAAGTTTGGCAAAGGACAACATCACCCTGCTCGGCGAGCTCGGCTTCGAGAATGCCTATGCGCTGGTGCTTCCGAAGAAGCGCGCCGAAGCGCTTCATATCCGCACCATTGCCGATCTCGCCGCACACGCATCGACGCTATCGATTGCCGGCGACTACGAGTTCTTCTCGCGGCCCGAATGGGCGGCGCTGCAAAAGGCCTATGGCCTTTCGTTCCGCGCCCAGCGCCAGATGCAGCCCGACTTCATGTATGCGGCGGTTGCGAGCGGCGAGGTCGACGTGATCGCCGGCTACACCAGCGACGGGTTGATCGCGAAATACGATCTGGTCGCACTCGACGACCCCAGGCACGCGATCCCGCCCTACGACGCCATCCTGCTGCTGGCCCCGAAACGTGCCGGGGACGAGCGGCTGCAGGCCGCACTCAAGCCACTGCTCGGCAAGATCAACATCGCCACCATGCGCGAGGCGAACCTGCGCGCCAGCGGCAACGACGCGAATTCCTCGCCGGATGCGGTCGCGAAGTGGCTGTGGGGGAAGGTGGGCGGGCGGTAGGTTGAGATTTCGTAGGGTGGGCAAGGCGCGCAAGCGCCGTGCCCACGGTCGCTGGATGCGTGTGAGAGGTGGTGGGCACGCTTCGCTTTGCCCACCCTACGGATTCTCAGGATGGCGGTAGAGCCTACAGCCCCCTGATGATCCCCGCGTTGATCAGCAGGCGGTTCAGCCGCCGCGCTTCGGCGCCGTCCTTGCAGCTGTAGAAAACGCCCTTGCAGCGGAGCATGATCTCCTTCTGCTCGGCGAAGGACGGATCGAGCGGGATGCCGGCGGCCTCCTGGATCACCAGCGGCAGATAGGGGCCGTCGATCGTGTCCATCACGGCCTCGCTCTTGACCGGCTCGAAATTGACGGCGTCGATCGCGTAATAGGTCGCGTAGAGGCGCGGATCGTAGGCGTCCAGCCTCTTGCCGAGAGCGCCCTCGTCGAGCCCGGGCTCGAGGATAGCAGGTGCAAACTCCGGCTGATGATCGCCATAGCGCACGATCAGGAAGGGCTCGCCCGGGAACGTCTTCTTCAGGCCCGCGACGAACGCCTTGTATTGCTCGGCGCTGATCGCCTGCCGGCGCAGATATTCGTCGATGGACGGCACATTGCCCGGCGCGCGCCAGTTCGGCAGCAGCTCGGGACGGAAGCGCGTCTCCCAGGGGAAATGATTGGCACCGAGATAGATGAAGGTGAACAGCGGCTTGTTGGGCGGCTGCTGGCCCATCAGTTGGAGCGCCTTGTCGTAGAAGAAGCCGTCCGGCTCGACGTCCTTGGCACCGAGGTCCTTGGCGTCGAGGAAGCGTTCGATGCCGGTCGTCAGCTGGAAGCTGCGCGCAGCCATGAAGCCGCCATGGGCGGGATACAGCGACATCGTGTCGTAGCCGCAACGGCGCAGCGCCAGCGGCAGGCCGCGCTCGACGCGGTTCGAGGCGATGCGTGTCACGAAATAGGCGAAGCGGCCGAACGAGCGCGAGGAGAGGCCTGCGAGCACGTTGTATTCGGTGAACCAGCTCGGGCCGCCATTGCTCTCGGCCAGGAACGTGCGCTGCCTGCCGTCCCAGGATTTGAAGTGGCTGCCATAGCCCTGCGGCACCTTGATGCTCTGGGCGGCGCGGATGTCGAAGCTCGATTCATCATGGATCATGATGATGTTCGGCCGGCGCCCGGCAGGATGGCAGGAATCGACCAGCGGCATGTTGAGCCGCTCGTTGGTCGCGGCGGCCGATTCCATGAAGCCGTATTGCACGAAATCGGAGACCGAGCTGACGCCGGAGCGGAAGAATTTCGACAGATAGCCGTCGTCGTAATAGCCGCGCCAGGCTTCGTCCGGATGATAGAGCGAATAGCCGACCAGCGCGGCAAGGCAGGCCAGCTTGCAGGCGAGCGCCGGTAGGCGGCGGATGCGGAACGGATCGAGCCACCACAGCGCATACATCAGCGGCAGCGTGACGAAGCCGGCCAGGATCACCGACCAGCGCAAATTCGGGAAGATCGTGAACAGGAACGCGACGGTGTCGCGGTCGATCATCATCAGGTCGATGAAGTTGACCGTCATCTGGACGACGTCGTGCTTGAGCCGCGACAGCAGCACCAGCACGACGACCATGGTCAGCGACAGCGCGCCTGATAGCGCCGGCCGGCGCAGCAGCGTGATCCAGAAAAAATTGAGGATGCCCCAGGCCAGCGCGAAGGAGAGGCGCGAGCCGAAATCGGTCTCGGTCTGGTACATCAGCGCGAGCGCGGCCAGATGCGGCGCCGCAACCGCGAGCAGCCGCCAGATGCCGAGCGCGGCGACGCTCGCCAGCACGGCGGTGGCGGCAGAAGGACCTGGATTGGGCGCGGACGCCATCGACGACACGCTATACTTCAAGTCCGGCGCGGTGATGCCAGGCCGTCTGGTCCTCGAGACGGTGACGGGGCGTCCGGAGCAGCCGGAAGCCTGCACCGTGTCATAAAACTGTAACGGAACGGTCAAGGACAGGCAACGCATGCGGTGACCCAACCTTCGCTTATTGTTAGTGACCGGCGAAGCCCGCACGGCGGGCCGAGCCGCTCGCTCGGTTAGGGCTTTGCGATGCCGGCGATGAAGAGGTCGAGCACTCCTTCCGCCATCCGCTCGATCGCCCCCTCCTCGACGCCCCAACGCGGAAAGTGGCCATCGAGATTCATCCGGGCGAAGCCGTAGACCAGGGCGCGGCCGGCGATCTGGATGCGCTTGAGGTCGGCCGAGCGCAGCAGGCCCTGCTCCGCCGCCTCGGCCAGAATCCCCTCGGTCAGCGTGATTAACTCGGCATTGTCGCGCGTCAATTCCGCGGAGCTGCCATGGGCGAAATAGCGCCCGGTCGAGATGATCTCGAAATGGGCGGGATGGCGCATCGCCCAGCGCAGGTAAGCAACGCCAAAGGCACGGAAACGGGCAAGCGGGCCGGCCGCCGGAGCCTCGCTCAGCGCCGCCTCGATCTCGGCACGGAAACGCCGCTGCGCCTCCTCGGCCGCCGCCGCCATGAGGGCATCGCGGTTCGGAAAGTGCCGGAACGGCGCGCCCGGCGACACCGCGGCCCGGCGCGCGGCCTCACGGACGGAGACCTCCGCTCCCTCCTCCGCCAATTGCAGCGCAGCATCGATCAGGACACGGCGGAGGTCGCCGTGGTGATAAGGCCTGGCCTGGGCGGCAGGGCGGCGGGCGCGCGGCTTGGACGGCTGACGGGCGGGCATGGCGCTTCCTAGCATCACCCGAACGTGAATGTAAGCGGTGATTACACCATTGACCGCCGCGCGACGCCGAATGTAATCGATGATTACATAACGGAGGAAGATCACCATGCCGCAACGTCAAAGCTGGTTCGAAGGCTGGCGGTTGCTCGCCGCCCTCACCCTCAGCCTGATCCTTCTCAGCCTGTGGATCGCCTCGATGCGGCAATTCGAGGTCGAGGGCGTTCGGATGGTGATCCGTTTCACCGCACGCAGCTCGCTGCTGCTGTTCTGCCTCGCCTTCAGCGCCGCAGCGCTGGCGCGGCTTTGGCCCAGCGCATGGACGCGCTGGCAGCGCCGCAACCGCCGCTATCTCGGCCTCAGTTTTGCGGCTTCCCACGCCATCCACGCCGTTGCGATCGTTGTTTTCGCCTGGATGGATCCTGCCAGCTTTGCCGAGGCAACCTCGGCCGTCTCCTACATCTTCGGCGGCATCGGCTATGGCTTCATCATCGCGATGAGCGCCACCTCGTTCGACCGCACCGCCGCGCGGATCGGCTCCCGCGCTTGGCGTACGCTGCACCTTGTCGGCGGCTATTATCTCTGGCTCCAGTTCATGGTGTCGTTCGGCAAGCGCGTGCCGGCGATGCCGCTCTACGCCGCGTTCCTCATACCGCTTCTGATCGTGATGATGCTGCGCATGATCGCGATGGCCCGCCACTCGCGCGGGCAGACCGTTGCGGCGGGCTGAAGCGCCTGCCTTTACTGCGGCAGCAGCCCGAGCCGCTTGGCGATGATCCGGTCGATCGTCCGTTTCGGCAGTACGGCGCCGATCAGATGGCGGAGCGGGTCCGGCGTGATCTGATAGCGCACCTTGGGGCTCGCCGCAGTCAGCGCCTCGAACACGATCTCGGCGATCCGCTCGGCCGGCAGGCCCTTCGCGCCGAGGTCCATCATGAACGCCATGACCTTGTTCAGCGCTGGCAGATAGGGCGAGTTCTGGTAGACGGAGAGATCGATCTGTTCGGCCTTGCTCCAGATCGGCGTCTTAACCGCGCCGGGAGCGACGATGATGACGTCGATGCCGAACAGCATCAATTCGCGGCGCAGGCTTTCCGACAGTCCCTCGACGGCGTGCTTGGAGGTGCAGTAGGGCGCCGACAGCGGATTGCCGTTCTTGCCCGCGACCGAGCTGATCATCACGATCCGCCCCTTCGGCCCCTTCAGCGACGGGTCGGCCCCGAGCAGCGGCCCGAACGCCTGGGTCGCGATGACAGGGCCGATGACGTTGATGTCCATCTGGCGGCGGAAATCATCCGCCGACAATTCGAGCACGGGACCGGCGACGGCAATGCCGGCATTGTTGACGAGGCCCGCCAGCGTCTCGCCACCCAGCGCCTCGCGAACTTTTCGCGCGGCAGCGAGGACCGCGGCCTCCTCGGTGACGTCGAACAGCAGCGGCGCGAAATTGGCGCCAAACTCACCCTGAAGCCGGTCGGCATCGGCCTGCTTGCGGACGCTGCCGAACACGCGATAGCCGCGCCCGATCAGGAATTTGGCAGTAGCCCAGCCGATGCCTGTGGACGCACCGGTGACGACGACAGATCGCATGGTCTTCCTCCCCTGGAGTTCCTGCGATCATGCCTTGGATTTTTGCCCATGTCCCGGACAAGCGCAGCGAAACGGAGCGCAGAAGCCGAGGCCCAGGAGCCGCAATGGACCCCGGATCAGCAGCGCACCACTTGCGTGATGCGCTGCGTCCGGGAAACGCCTTAGTTCTTCGACTTGTCGACCAGCGCGCCCTTCTTGATCCAGGGCATCATGTCGCGCAGCTTGGCGCCGACTTCCTCGATCGGGTGCTGAGCGAGCTTGGCGCGGGTCGCCTTGAACGAGGTCTGGTTGACCTTGTTCTCGAGCATCCAGTCGCGGGCGAACTTGCCGCCCTGGATGTCGGCGAGAACGCGCTTCATCTCGGCCTTGGTCTCGGCTGTCACGATGCGCGGGCCGGTGACGTACTCGCCATACTCCGCAGTGTTGGAGATCGAGTAGTTCATGTTGGCGATGCCGCCTTCATAGATCAGGTCGACGATCAGCTTCACTTCGTGCAGGCACTCGAAATAGGCCATCTCCGGGGCGTAGCCGGCTTCGACCAGGGTCTCGTAGCCGCCCTTGATCAGCTCCACCAGGCCGCCGCAGAGCACCACCTGCTCGCCGAACAGATCGGTCTCGCATTCTTCTTTGAAAGTGGTCTCGATGATGCCGGCGCGGCCGCCGCCGACAGCCGAGGCGTAGGACAGGCCGAGGTCATGGGCGTTGCCCGAGACGTCCTTGGCGATCGCGATCAGGCAGGGCACGCCGCCGCCGCGCTGATACTCCGAGCGCACGGTGTGGCCGGGGCCCTTCGGCGCGATCATGAGCACGTCGAGATCGGCGCGCGGGTCGAGCAGGTTGAAGTGGACGTTGAGGCCGTGCGCGAACACCAGGGCGGCGCCCTTCTTCATGTTGTCGTGCAGGTGCTCGCGGTAGATGTCGCCCTGGAGCTCGTCCGGGGTCAGCATCATGACGAGGTCGGCCCATTTGGCGGCTTCGGCGACTTCCATCACCTTGAAGCCGGCGGCTTCCGCCTTTTTGACCGAGCCCGAGTCCTTGCGCAGCGCAATGGCAACGTCCTTGACGCCGGAATCCTTCAGGTTGAGCGCATGGGCGTGGCCCTGGCTGCCATAGCCGACGATGGCGACCTTCTTGCCCTTGATCAGGTTCAGGTCGGCGTCGCGATCGTAATAAACACGCATGGGTCGTTTCCTCGTTCAGGTGGCCAGAATCGGCCGTTGGTCAGGTCTTGGCAGTGAAATTTGCGGATTTCGGGGGCTGTCTAGAGCATTTTCAGCCCCCTGGGAAACCCGTTTCTGCATGGAAAACTGCGGCATCATGCATCCATGAAGACGGGGTAGAGGGAGACCAGCAGCAGGATCGCCATCAGGATATTGAAGGCGCGGACCAGCCGCTCGGAGGTCAGGACCGGCCGCAACGCGGTACCGAACAGCGCCCAGACCACGCACGACACTGACCCCACCAGCAGGCTGATCAGGGTCTGGATCGCGATGTTGAGCGGGAATTGGGCGATGGCCGCAAAGGCGGTGATGGTGCCGATCACGATCACCCAGCCCTTGGCATTGATCCACTGGAACATGGCTGCGCCCCAGAAGGTCATCGGACGGCGACCATCACCTTCACCCGGCTTGGTCGGGCCGGACATGGCGATCACGGCAGCAAGATAAACGAGATAGGCCGCACCGGCATATTTCAGGAGAGTCTGGAGGATCGGGTAGGCCAGGAACACCGAGCCGAGCCCGAGGCCGACGGCGGCGATCATGAAGGCGAAGCCGATGACGACGCCGACAATGTGGGGGACGGTGCGGCGGAAGCCGTAGGTCAGGCCCGAGGACAGCAGCATGATGTTGTTCGGCCCGGGCGTGAAATACATCACGACCATGAAGATCAGGAAGGCATAGAGCAGCGACTGGGACATGCTCACCTCACGCCGTTTTCGGCAACGGTTCTTCGGGTAACGCCTTGGGCCGCTTCGCCAGCACCATCACAGCGATACCGCCAATCACGGTCAGCATGCCGGCGAGGCGCAACGGGCCGAACCGCTCGCCGAACACGATGCTGGAGGCGGCCGAGCCGACGAACGGGACCAGCAGCGCAAACGGCACCACTTGCGCGGCGGGATAGTCACGCAGCAGCCGGCCCCAGAGCCAGTAGGCGATGCTGGTGGAGATGCCGCCAAGCGCCAGCATGCAGAGAGCCGCTGTCAGCGTTATGTGGCTCAGCGATGTCCATGTCGGCGCGGGACCATTGGCGATCAGCGCCAGCACGAACAGCGGCACGGCCGCGGCGAGGCACAGCCATGCGAACAGGTCGAACATCGGCACGCCGCGGGCGCCGCGCAGCAGCAGATTGCCGACGGCAAAGCTGATCGGCGAGATCATCAGCACCGCAAACGCGGCGACGCTGAAATCATAGCCGACCGTACCGCAGATCATCAGAAGGCCGATCGCAGCGACACCAACGCCGAGCGCCTGCATCGGCGTCGGCCGCTCGCCAAAGGCGATCGCGGCAAAGCCGATCGTGAACAGCGCCTGGCTCTGCACGACGACGCTGGTCAGCCCCACCGGCACGCCATGAGCGATGCCATAGGCCTGGCTCAGAAACTGGCCGAGGAACAACGTGAAGCTGATCGCGATCAGCAGCGACCAGGCAACCTTGGGCTTGCGGATGAACAGGCATGGGATCGCAGCGATGCCGAAACGCAGCGCCGTCATCAGCTCCGGCGAAAGCTCGTCGAGCGCGATCCGGCTCGCCACGAAGGCAAGTCCCCAGATGATCGCCACCAGGATGGCGATGAGGATATCGGCCGGCTTCATTGTTGTTCTCGGTTCTGCCCTGTCGTGCAGCCCTGTTGTTATTGGTCTAGCCTTGCTCGCCGGCTCTTGGTTTGCGCAGCAGATACGTGCCGTGCATCGGTGCGTGGTAATCGGCCGAGACCAGCGTGAAGCCGACGTCGGTCAGCATCCGCTCCATCACCCAGCCGAAGGTGGAGTATTCGTCGCGCATATGCGTGACGACGCCTTCGCGCGAAAAATCGTGGTTCTTGATCTGGTAGTCGGCCCATTGCTCGACGTCGCGCTCGATCGCGTCGGGCATGGAGGCATAGACGATGTCGCGCAGAAAGAAGCTCGCGCCCGGCTTCAGCGCACGATAGATCCGCGACATCGCCACCGCCTTCCAGAAATCCGGCAGGTGGTGCAGCGTGAATTCGCTGACGATCAGGTCGTAGGATTCCGGCCGATAGGCGAAGCTGAGCAGGCCGGCGGACTGGGTGCGCACGGGCGCCTTGCGATCACGCGCGTAGATCTCGGCAAGCGCCAGCATCGCCGGCGAGATGTCGATGGCGTCGACCTCGGCACCCAGCAGCGCGGCTTCGGTCGCCAGCACGCCGTTGCCGCAGCCGATGTCGGCGATGCGCCAGCCGCGCTGGACTCCCAGCATTTTCAGCGCAGCGCGCGCCCGCAGATCGGCATCGTCGTGGGCGTCGTAGATCGAGGCCACCGCGGGCTCGATCCCCATCCGGTTCCGCTCGTTATAGTACCAGTCGCGCGCCAGCATGGTTCACATCCCTTCAGGCCCGCGGCCGATCGCGGCAACGCCGGTGCGCGACACCTCCACGAGGCCGAGCGGGCGCATCAGGTCGATATATTGATTGATCTTGTCCGTATTGCCTGTGATCTCGAACACAAAGCTCTCGGTCGTGGCGTCGATCACCCGGGCGCGGAACGCATCCGCGAGCCTGAGCGCCTCGACCCGATGCTCGCCCTGCCCGCGCACCTTCACCATCGCCAGCTCCCGCTCGATCGATCGCTTGGTCTGGGTCATGTCGACGACGCGGTAGACCGGGATCATGCGGTCGAGCTGGTGCTTGATCTGCTCGATCACCATCGGCGTACCCGTGGTGACGATGGTGATGCGCGACAGGTGCTTCTGGGCCTCGGTCTCCGAGACCGTAAGGCTCTCGATGTTGTAGCCGCGGCCCGAGAACAGGCCGATGACGCGCGCGAGCACGCCCGGCTCGTTCTGCACGAGCACCGAGAGCGTATGCGTCTCGTTGGGATCGTGGCGGTCCTCGATGAAGTAGGCGGATGCGGGCTGGTTCATTGTCGTCCCCTCTTGTCTCTTCCTCACGCCATCGCTGACGCGTCCGTCCCGACCCAACGGCGGAACAGATCGAAATCGATATTGCCGCCGGACAGCACGAGACCGACGCGCTTGCCTGACAGTTTTGCTTTTTCCTGAAGCGCCGCGGCGAGTGCGGCGGCGCCCGCGCCTTCGGCGAGATTATGCGTGTCGGTCCAGAGCGCGCGGATCGCGGCCGCGACCTCAGCGTCGGTGACCTGGACGATGCGCGAGGCGCCCCTGCGGATCAGCGCGAATGCCTCGGCGTCCGGAATGCGCGTCGCCATGCCATCGGCGAGCGTGTTGCTGGTTTCGGTCGTCACAATCTTTCCGGCCGCAAACGACAGCGCGTAGGACGGAGCTTCCGTCGACTGCACGCCGACGATCTCGGTCTTCAGGCCGAGCAGGTCCCGCGCCATGATGCAGCCGCAGATGCCGGAGCCCTGCCCGATCGGCACATAGAGAATGTCGAGGTCCGGCGCGGTCTTGAACAGCTCAAGCGCATAAGTGGCGACGCCGAGCACGAGGTCGGGGTGGAACGACGGCACCATATGGAGCCCGGTAAACTGCGCGCGGCGCTCGGCTTCCTCACGCGCGGCCTGGAAGTCCTCGCCATGCTCGACGAGCTCGGCGCCAAAGGCCTTCATCGCGCGATTCTTCTCGGCCGAATTGCCGCGCGGCACGTAGATCACCGCGGGCACGCCGTGGCGGCTCGCCGCGAACGCCAGGCTCTGGCCGTGATTGCCGCGCGTTGCCGAGATGATGCCGGGCGTGTTCGGCCGCTCGCGCTTCAACCGCTCGAGATAGACCAGCCCGCCGCGCACCTTGAAAGCCCCGATCGGCGTGTGGTTCTCGTGCTTGACCACGACCTGCGCGCCGAGCCGCTCGGCGAGCAGCGGCCAGGCGTACGCCGGCGTTGCCGGCACCGCCTGCCCCACGATCGCATGTGCGCGCTCGAGCTCGGTCAGGTCGAACATGGCCTCACACCAGCGCCTTGCCGCCGGCGAAGGCCTTGGCGGTGGCCTCGTCGTTGGCCTGCTCCGGCAACAGCATCTCGTTGTGCGCCTTGCCCGAGGGGATCATCGGGAAGCAGTTTTCGAGCGCGGCGACGCGGCAGTCGAACAGCACCGGGCGCTTGACCGAGATCATCTCCTGGATGGCGCCATCGAGATCGCCGGGCTTGTGCACCTGGATGCCGACGCCGCCATAGGCTTCCGCGAGCTTGACGAAATCCGGCAGCGCCTCCGAGTAGGAATGCGACAGGCGGTTGCCGTGCAGCAGCTGCTGCCACTGCCGCACCATGCCCATGTACTGGTTGTTCAGGATGAAGATCTTGATCGGCAGCTCGTACTGCACCGCCGTCGACATCTCCTGCATCGTCATCTGCACCGAGGCATCGCCCGCGATGTCGATGACGAGGCTGTCGGGATGGGCAACCTGCACGCCGACGGCCGCCGGCAGGCCGTAGCCCATGGTGCCGAGACCGCCCGACGTCATCCAGCGATGCGGCTCCTCGAAACCGAAGAACTGCGCCGCCCACATCTGGTGCTGGCCGACTTCCGTGGTGATGTAGGTGTCCCTGCCGCGCGTCGCCTCGAACAGGCTCTGGATCGCGTGCTGCGGCAGGATCACCTCGTTGCTCTTCCTGTAATAGAGCGAGTTACGGGCACGCCACTGTGCGATCTGCTGCCACCACGCCTTGATGTCGGGCTTCTTCGTCTCCGCCTTGAACACCTGGAGGATGTCGCCCAGGATGTTGCCGCAATCGCCGATGATCGGCACGTCGACGCGGATATTCTTGTTGATCGAGGACGGGTCGATGTCGATGTGGATCTTCTTCGAGCCCGGCGAGAACGCATCGACGCGGCCGGTGATGCGGTCGTCGAAGCGCGCGCCGACGCACAACATGACGTCGCAATCATGCATCGTCATGTTGGCTTCATAAGTGCCGTGCATGCCGAGCATGCCGAGCCAATTCTTGCCCGACGCCGGATAGGCACCGAGGCCCATCAGCGTCGAGGTGATCGGAAAGCCGGTGACCTCGACCAGTTCGCGCAGCAGCTTGGTCGCTTCAGGACCGGAATTGATGACGCCGCCGCCGCTGTAGATCACGGGGCGCTTGGCATTGGCCAGCAGCGCCACGGCCTTGCGGATCTGCGTCGCATCGCCCTTCACGCGCGGCGCGTAGGAGCGGTGCACGTCGGATTTGCGCGGCGGATGATAGGTGCCGGTCGCGAACTGCACGTCCTTGGGGACGTCGACCAGCACCGGGCCGGGACGGCCCGAGGTCGCGACATAGAAGGCCTCGTGCAGCACTTTTGCGAGATCGTTGACGTCGCGCACCAGCCAATTGTGCTTGGTGCAGGGACGCGTGATGCCGACGGTGTCGCATTCCTGAAACGCGTCGTTGCCGATCAGATGCGTCGGCACCTGGCCGGAGATGCAGACCAGCGGGATCGAGTCCATCAGCGCGTCGGTCAGCGGCGTCACCATGTTGGTGGCGCCGGGGCCGGAGGTCACCAGTGCAACACCCGGCTTGCCGGTCGAGCGCGCATAGCCTTCGGCGGCGTGGCCCGCGCCCTGCTCGTGGCGGACCAGAATGTGCTGGACCTCGCTCTGCTGGAATATCTCGTCATAGATCGGAAGCACCGCGCCGCCGGGATAGCCGAAAATGTCGGTCACGCCGTGATCGATGAGCGCGCGGACGATCATCGCGGCGCCGGTCATCTGGTTCGGATCGTGGCTCTTGTCGCTCATGGCTTGCTCCGGATGCGCTGTTGTTAGCGGCTTCGTTCGTGTCTGGTTCGGGAAATAAAAAAGGCCCCGAAGAGGGCCCATGCACACCGCCTGTCATGTGGATGGCAGCTAGCCACCCCCGGCGGTGTGCCTGGGTACGACGGCGATAAGGAGTTTGGTAATAATGTTACGCATGGCGGGCGCCCGGCTTCCCAAAGGTTGCGCGAAACATAGCGGCCAAAGCCTGGATGTCAAGGCGATGCGGCCGTTCCCGCGCGATTTTGGCAGTGTAGCGGTGTTCCCCGGGTTCGGCGAGAGGTAAATTCTGGAACCCGGACAGAAAAGCGCCTCAGGCGGGGTCGCGGGCCGCGTTCACAATGGCGGCGAGCCATCCCCTCGCCTCCCCGGGCTTCACCCATTCGAACTCCGGCAATTGGTGCCGGAACCAGGTGAATTGCCGCTTGGCATAGTGGCGGGTGTCGGCGCGGCCGATTCCTGCGGCGTCCTGAAGGCTGAGCTCACCGCGCAGATGCCGGATCAGGGCCGGCACGCCATGAGCCTTCATCGCCGGCAGCAGCGGATCGAGGTTTTTGGCGGCGAGCTGCTCGACCTCCTTCAACGCACCGGCGCCCAGCATGGTATCGAAGCGGGCATCGATGCGGGCGTAGAGCTCGGCGCGCTCGGGAGCGAGAAATACCGCGTGAAAAGTGTCCTTCGGCAGTAGCGGCGGCTGACCCTCCCGGTGCCAGTCGAGCAGCGAACGGCCGGTCGCCTCGACCACTTCGAGCGCGCGCGCGATCCGGGTGCGGTCACGCAGGTTCAAACGCCCGGCCGCACTGGGATCACGACGCGCCAGTTCCGCATGCAGCGCCTCCGCGCCGTTGCGCTCCAGCCGCGCGCGCACGTCCTCGCGCACCTCGGCAGGAATTGGCGGCACCACGGAGAGCCCCGTCGTCAGCGCCTTGAAATAGAGCCCGGTGCCACCGATGAAGATCGGCAGACGGCCTTCGCCTTTCGCCTCGTCGAGCGCCTTGGCGGCATCACTCACCCAGGCACCGGCCGAAAAATTCACGGCTGCATCGACATGACCGTACAGGCGATGCGGCGCGCGCGCTTCCTCGCCCTGTGTGGGGCGCGCCGTGATGATCCGCAGGTCACGATAGACCTGCATGGAATCGGCATTGATGACGACCCCGCCCGTGCTGAGGGCAAGCTCCAGCGCCAGCGCCGACTTGCCGCTGGCGGTCGGGCCTGCGATAAGCACGGCCTTGCCAACATGGCTTCTGCTGACTTGCCCCTCGCTCACGAAAACCTCAAATGTCCCTCGTCGCCACGCTGATCTGCAATCCCGACAATCCCGCGCTCGACTCCACCATCGTCGATGGCGCCCGCGCCGTGCTGCCTCAGGCGGCTCCCGCGCACTGGCTGTTCGACGGGGTCGCGGTCGACATTCCCTTCGGCGCCGACAGTAACCTCGAAGGCGACCGTCACGCCATCGAGCAGCGGCTCCGCGAGCTTCGCGGCGACCTGCCCGTCGACATCGTCGTGCAGCCAGTCGGCGCCCGGCGCAAGAAGCTTTTTCTCGCCGACATGGATTCCACCATGATCGGCCAGGAATGCATCGACGAACTCGCCGATCTCGTCGGGATGAAGGCCCACGTCGCCGCCATCACCGAACGCGCGATGCGAGGCGAGATCGAGTTCGAGCCGGCGCTGCGAGAGCGCGTCGCGTTGCTGAAGGACCTGCCCGCCGGCGTGGTCGACGAGGTGCTGGCCAAGCGCATCACGCTGACCCCGGGCGGCCGCGAACTGGTCGCGACCATGCGCGCCCACGGCGCCTATACCTGCCTCGTCTCCGGCGGCTTCACGCTGTTCACGACCGCGGTCGCCGCCAAGATCGGCTTCCAGGAGAACCGCGCCAACGAGCTGGTCGTGCGCGACGGCAAGTTCACCGGCGAGGTGAAGGAGCCGATTTTGGGTCGCGCGGCGAAGCTCGCGACGCTGGTGGATCTGATGGAGTCGTTCGATCTCGACGACATCGACTCGGTCGTGGTCGGCGACGGCGCCAATGATCTCGCAATGATCCAGGCCGCGGGGCTGGGCGTCGCGTATCATGCCAAGCCGGCCGTGGCGGCTGCGGCCGCGGCGCGGATCGATCACGGCGACCTCACCGCGCTGCTCTATGCGCAGGGGTATCGGCGGGACGAGTTCGTGGAGGGGTAGCCTCTCTCGCGGCGCGCTCGGCAGCCGTAGGGTGGGCAAAGGCGCCCTTGCGCCGTGCCCACCATTCTTGCTGCGGCGGTGGAAAGACGGTGGGCACGCTTTCGCTTTGCCCACCCTACGGGACCGCGCCCGAGACTACTGCACGCTCAGCGCCACGAACCGCAGCTCGCCGTCGGCGTTCGACACCAGCAGCAGCACCGACTTCTTGCCGTCCTTCTTGAGCTGGTCGACCCGCTTCTGGATGTCGGCGCCGCTGGTGACCGCCTCCTGCGCTACCTCGACGATGACATCGCCGGCTGAGAGGCGCTTCTCGGCGGCGTCGGAATTGGCGTCGACATTGGTGACGACCACGCCCTTGACGCTCTCCTTGATCTTGTATCGGGTGCGCAGATCCTTGCTCAGCGCCGCAAGATCAAGGCCGAGCGCCTTCTGCGTCACCGGCTTCTCGGGCGCGGGCTCGTCGGTCTTCACCGCAGCCTGCACCTTCTCGGGATCCTGGAGACGGCCGAGCGTGACTTTCTTGGTTTCTTCCTTGCCCTTGCGGATAATGATGACGTCGACCTCTTTGCCGACCGCCGTGTCGGCGACGACGCGGGACAGGTCCTTCGGATCCTTGACGTCCTTGCCGTCGAACTTGACGACGACGTCGCCCGGCTCGATGCCGGCCGGCTTGGCCGGGCCCTTGTCGTCGACGCCCGCAACCAGCGCGCCACGCGCCGGCTTGATGTTGAGACTTTCGGCGATCTCGTCGGTAACGCTCTGGATCCGCACGCCGAGCCAGCCGCGGCGCAGCTCGCCGAACTGACGGAGCTGGTCGACGACGCCCGCGACCGTCTTCGAGGGCACGGCGAAGCCGATGCCGATCGAGCCGCCCGAGGGCGAGATGATCAGCGTGTTGACGCCGATGACGTCGCCATCGAGGTTGAACAGCGGACCGCCGGAATTGCCGCGGTTGATGGATGCGTCGGTCTGGATGTAGCTGTCATAGGGACCCGAGGAGATGTCGCGGTTCTTGGCCGAGACGATGCCGGCCGTCACCGTGCCGCCCAGGCTGAACGGGTTGCCGATCGCGACCACCCAGTCGCCGAGACGCAGCTTGTCGCTATCGCCGAACTTCACCGCGACCAGCGGCTTGGTCGGCTTGAACTTCAGCACCGCGAGGTCGGTCTTCTTGTCGACCCCGACCAGCTCGGCCTTGATCTTGGTACCGTCGTTGAGGATGACGTTGATCTCGTCGGCATCCGCGATGACGTGGTTGTTGGTGACGACGACGCCTGATGTGTCGATGATGAAGCCGCTTCCGAGCGAGTTGGTCTTGCGCGGCGGCGGGCCGCTGTCGCCGCGCTCGCCACCCTTGCTGCTGCCGCCCGGACCTTTGCGGTTCTTGAAGAAGTCGTCGAAGAACTCCTCGAAGGGCGAGCCGGGCGGCAATTGCGGCATGGCGTTGCTGCCGCCGCCCTTGGCCTCGACGGTCTGCGAGGTCGAGATGTTGACGACCGCGTCGATCACCTTCTCGGCGACGTCGGCGATGCCCTCCGGTCCGCGCGCATAAGCCGGCGTGCCGAACGCGCTGAAAGCAGCGACGGCGAGCGCGGCCAGCCCAATTCGCACACCAAGTCGCGAGCGGGACGGGGCAATGGTGGCAGCGGTCATTGTGATCTCCAGAGAGAGGGATTCGGCGCCAGACTGCGCTTGACGGGGGGACGGCGCAAGCGCGGAGCTTAACGGGCCTCAAGACCCCGATAATACGGCGAAAACCGGTCTCTCGCCTTCACTTTGGCGTTGGCGCGCCGCCTAAATGGGGCGCCGCATGACCCAGATCAGGACCAGGCCGACGACGGCCGAACCAATCCCGACCGCCCGCAGGATGTTGTCCGGCGTGGCGATGGCGCTCTTCATGGCCTTGCGCATCCAGTTGGGACTTGCCGCGAACATCAAGCCTTCCAGCACGAACAGGATGCCCAAGCCGATGAGGAAGTCGGCGAACGCAATGGACCTCATCGGATTGGAACCTCCCGTTATGCTGTTCTTGTCTGGACGAAGGGCGGCGAGATCCGCCGCCCTTTGTCTAGCTTACGGCTTCGCCGGCGTCTCGGTCGCCGTCTTGCCGGACGGGTTACTAAAGTACCGGAAGAAATCCGAGTCCGGCCGCAGCAGGAAGCGGGTGTCGTTCGAACGCAGCCCGTTCTCGTAAGCCGTCATCGACCGGTAGAAAGCAAAGAAGTCGGCATCCTTGCTGTAGGCTTCGGCGAACAGGCGGTTGCGCTCGGCATCGCCGGCACCCCGGGTCTGCTCGGCCTGCGAATTCGCCTCGGCGACGATGACGGTCGCCTCACGATCGGCCTTGGACTTGATCTCCTGGGCCTTCTGGCCGCCCTGCGCGCGGAACTCGGCCGCCTCACGCTCGCGCTCGGTCTTCATGCGCAGATAGACCGCCTGGCTGTTCTGCTCCGGCAGATCGGCGCGGCGGATCCGGACGTCGACGACCTGGATGCCGTAGCCGTCGGCCTCGCGATCGAGCTGGTCGCGGATGCGCTGCATCAGCTTCTCGCGGTCGTCGCGCACCACGTTGATGAAGGTGACCTCGCCCAGCACGCGGCGCAGCGCCGCGTTCAGGAGCGTGGTGAGCTGGATGTTGGCAGCCTGGATCGAGCCGACGCTCTGATAGAAGCGCAGCGCATCCTTGATGCGGTAGCGCGCGAAGGCGTCGACCACGAGCCGCTTCTGATCGGAGGCGATCGCTTCCTGCGACGGGTTCTCCAGATCGAGGATCCGCTTGTCGATGTTGATCACCGAATTCCACGGCGCCTTGAAGTGCAGACCGGGTGCGGTGACGACGTCGACGGGCCGGCCGAACTGGAGCACGATGGTCTGCTCGGTCTGCTGCACCGTGAACAGCGACATGTAGCCGACGATCACGACGAGCAGGAGCCCAAGCAGCGTGACGATACCTGTGACCGGGGACCTCATCGGTTGCCTCCGCTCGACTGCGGACCGGTGGTAGGCGGCCGCTTGGTCGTCAGTTCGCCGAGCGGCAGATAGGGCACGATGCCCTGGCCCGAGGGCCCGCCGTCATAGACCAGCTTGTCCGCGCCGCCGAGCACACGCTCCATCGTCTCCAGATAGATCCGTTCACGCGTCACGTCGGGCGCCTTCTTGTATTCCTCGTAAACCTTCAGGAAGCGCGCGCTCTGGCCCTTGGCCTCGGCGACCGCCTGCTCCTTGTAGCCTTCGGCATCTTGCAGGATCTTGGCCGAGCGTCCGCGCGCCTGCGGCACCACCTGGTTGGCGTAGGTCTGCGCCTCGTTCTGCAACTGCTCGAGATTGGCGCGCGCCGCCTGGACGTCGCGGAACGCGTCGATCACCTGCGCCGGCGGATCGACCTTCTGCATCTGCACCTGGGTGACCTGAATGCCGGCGCCATAGCTGTCCAGCGTCCTCTGGATCAGCTCCTGCACGCCCTGCTCGGTGACGTTGCGTGCGCCGGTCAGGATCGGCTGGATCTGCGAGCGGCCGATCACCTCGCGCATCGCACTTTCGGACACCGCCTTCACGGTACCTTCGGGATTCTGGATGTTGAAGAGGAAGTCGCCGACGCCATCCGGCTTGATGCGCCAGAGCACCGTGAAGTCGACGTCGACGATGTTCTCGTCGCCGGTCAGCATCAGGCTCTCTTCCGGCACGTCACGAATGGAGCGGCCGCGCCGCGCCGGATCGTCGATCAGCGTCATGCCGATCGAGATGGTGTTGACGCGCAGCGCCTTGGGCAGCAGCACTGTCTCGATCGGATAGGGCAGATGATAGTTCAGGCCCGGCTGCACGGTGCGAACATGCTTGCCGAAGCGCAGCACGACGCCGAGCTCTTCGGACTGCACGCGGAAGAAGCCCGACAGCAGCCAGAACGCGACGATCAGCAGCACGATCAGCGTGATGCCGATGCCGGAGAAATAGCCGCCCGGCATGATCTGCTGGAGGCGGTCCTGGCCGCGCCGCAGAAGGTCTTCCAGATCCGGCGGCCTCGGCCCGACCGGTTGCGGGCCTGAGCCCCATGGTCCCTTCGGACCCGAGCCCCATGGGCCACCGCCCTGATTCTTCCACGGCATTCGACGCTCTCCTCGGCAGGGTGGAATTGCCCCCGCCCGCTTTGTCCGGTCCGCTTTATAGGGGACAGGCAAGTCCCTTACAACGCAGCGGTGACCGTCTTCCGAGCTATGCTCGGGCACGAAAAAGTCAATGTAAACATTGAAGAAAGCGGTTAATGGCCGCGCCGCCGACGATATGTCACATAGGAGTATTCGGCGCTGTCCTCGCCTGCGGCAGGATGGCGGACACGCGCCACCTCGTCCCATTCCGCCTTGTCGATGTCGAAATACGTGTCGCCTTCCGGCCGCGCATGCACTTCGGTGATTTCGAGGCGATCGGCGCGATCGAGCCATTGCCGAAAGATCTCGGCGCCGCCGATCACCGCGATCTCAGTGACCGAACGCCGCAGGGCATCGCCACGCGCGACCGCGTCGGCGTCCGCCGCCGATGTCGTGACGACAGCGCCATTGGCGCGATAACCCGCATCGCGCGTGATGACGATATTCGTGCGGCCCGGCAGCGGACGGCGGGGCAATGATTCAAAGGTCTTGCGGCCCATGATCACGGGCCTGCCGATCGTCAGCGCCTTGAAGCGCTGCATGTCGGATTTCAGTCGCCACGGCATCGCGTTGCCCGCGCCGATGACGCCGTTCTCCGCGATCGCGACGACGAAGACGATCTCCATCAGCTCGTGCTCCCCGCAAGCCGCGTCAGCGCTGGCCCGGTGACGCGGCACAGCGTCCAGTCGTCCATCATGACGGCGCCGAGCGATTTGTAGAACGCGATCGACGGCGCGTTCCAGTCGAGCACCGCCCATTGCAGGCGGGACCAGCCGTTGTCGACGCATTCCTTGGCGAGATAGACCAGCAGCGCCTTGCCGAGGCCCCTGCCCCGATGCGACGGCCGCACGTAGAGATCCTCGAGATAGATGCCGTGACGGCCGCTGAAGGTGGAGAAATTCGCAAACCACACCGCGAAGCCGACCGGCTCGCCGTCCCACTCGGCGATCGCGCAATAGAGTTGCGGTCGCTCGCCGAATAGCGCGGCAGCGATGTCAGCCTCGGTCGCCTCGACCTCGTGCGAGAGTTTTTCGTATTCGGCGAGTTCTCGGATGAAAGCGAGAACGAGCCCGGCTTCGCCCGGGCGCACACGGCGGATGTTGAGCGACATCGGCGCTAAACCGCGACTTCCGCCTTGATGTGCGGATGCGGGTCGTAGCCGACGAGCTCGAAATCCTCAAAGCGGAAGGAGAAGATGTCCTTCACATCGGGATTGATCCGCATCACCGGCAGCGCGCGCGGCGCGCGCGAGAGCTGAAGCCGGGCCTGCTCCAGATGGTTGGAGTAGAGATGGGTATCGCCGAACGAATGCACGAAGTCGCCGGGCTTCAGGCCGGTGACCTGCGCCACCATCATGGTCAGCAGCGCATAGGAGGCGATGTTGAAGGGCACGCCGAGGAAGACGTCGGCCGAGCGCTGATAGAGCTGGCAGGACAGCTTGCCGCCTGCGACGTAGAACTGGAACAGGCAATGGCATGGCGGCAGCGCCATCTTGTCGACTTCGGCTGGATTCCACGCCGAGACGATCAGGCGGCGCGAGTCCGGATTGCGCTTGATCATGTCGACCACGTTCGCAATCTGGTCGATGCTGCGGCCGTCAGGCGCCGGCCAGGAGCGCCATTGATGACCATACACCGGGCCGAGATCGCCATTGGCGTCCGCCCATTCGTCCCAGATGGTGACGCCGTTGTCGCGCAGATATTTGATGTTGGTGTCGCCCTTCAGGAACCACAGCAGCTCGTGGATGATCGCCTTCAGCGGCAGCCGCTTGGTGGTCAGCATCGGGAAGCCGGCCGACAGATTGAAGCGCATCTGATGGCCGAACACCGAGAGCGTGCCGGTACCGGTCCGGTCGGTCTTCTCGGCGCCGTCTGAAAGAATCCGCTCGAGCAGGTCCTGATACTGGTGCATGTGCGACTGAGCCTTTGGGGAGCCGGCGAACTTAGCGGCCGCCCCCGCGCTGCAACA
Source organism: Bradyrhizobium sp. 23AC (assembly GCF_054863025.1). NCBI lineage: Bacteria > Pseudomonadati > Pseudomonadota > Alphaproteobacteria > Hyphomicrobiales > Nitrobacteraceae > Bradyrhizobium > Bradyrhizobium sp. 23AC. The sequence continues at coordinate 458,080 of NZ_JAVAYN010000004.1, read as the reverse complement.
GCGGCGATTCGCTGTCCGCTCCGATTATACCCGGAAAAGTGAGTGGTCCCGACGCAAACGACAAGGGGCGGAACCTAACGTCCCGCCCCTCGCCTATCGGCTTGAAAGTGCTGCTTAAGTGGCCGGCTTCAGCACCGGCGTCCATTTCGCGATCTCATTCTTGACGAGGGTGGCCAGCGCCTCCGGCGTCCGCTCCGCAGGGCCTGGGATGACGCTGCCGAGCTCGAGCAGACGCTTCTTCACGGTCTCGTCGTCGAGCGCCTTGTTGGCCGCAGCGTTCAGGCTGGCCAGGATGGCCGGCGAGGTTCCCTTGGGCGCGAACATCGCATTCCAGGCCTGGGCCTGGAATTTCGGCAGGCCCGCTTCCGCCGTGGTCGGCACGTTCGGAAGCGACGGATTGCGCTCCGGCGTTGCGATCGCATAGGACTTGATGGTGCCGGCATTGATCTGCGGCACGGCATTGACGATCTGGTCGCACATATAGTCGACCTGCCCCGCCACCAGCGCGTTCATCGCAGGCCCCGTGCCGTTGAAGGGCACGCCGACCGGCTTGATGTCGAGGATCGAGTGCAGAAGCTCGCAGGAGACGTGCGAGACCGAGCCGACGCCGGCATGGGCGGCGTTCACCTTCTCGGCGTTGGCCTTCACATAGGCCACGAACTCCTTCAAATCCTTCGGCGGAAAATCCTTGCGCGCGAGGATCAGGATCGGGGTACCCGCGAGCAGCGCGATCGGCTCGAAGTCCTTTTCGGGGTGATAGGCGAGCTTGGGATAGAGCGGCACCGAGGCGGCATGCGTGCCCATATGCCCGGTGATGAGCGTATAGCCGTCATTGGCCGCGCGCGCGGCGCGGGTGGTTGCGGTGGTGCCGCCGGCACCGACCACGTTCTCGATGATGATGCTCTGTCCCAGCGTCTGCGCCATATGCCCGGTGACGATGCGCGAGATCACGTCAGTCGGTCCGCCAGCCGCGAACGGTACGATCATGGTGATGCTGCGCGTCGGATAAGTCTGCGCATCGGCCGGCGCAACAAAAGCGCACAGCGAGGCGAGCGCTGCGGCACATGCGCTCGTGAGCGCGCGAATGAAGGTCATGTCGATCCCCGTCGTTCCCTTGGACACAGCAAAATGCCGGCCCAAAGGCCGGCATTTTCATTTCACGAAGCTGTAACACAAGTCGATTCGACTTCCGAATGCGGCGTGCCGACGCAGGAGCCCCCTAGTTCTCGGACTCGGTGAACACCTGGTCGCGCTTCGACCGCAACACGGGCAGCACCGTGAGCAGCAGCAGGCTCGCCGCGATCGCGAGCAGCACCGCCGACAGCGGACGCGTCAGGAACACGCTCCAGTCGCCGCGCGAGATCAGCAGCGCACGGCGCAGGTTCTCTTCCATCAGCGGTCCGAGCACCATGCCGAGCAGCAGCGGTGCCGGCTCGAAATCGTGCTTGATCAGCCAGTAGCCGACGAGACCGAACACGCCGGCAAGGATGACGTCGACCGGTGCGTTGTTCACCGAGTAGATGCCGATCGCGCAGAAGATCACGATCGAGGGGAACATCAGCCGGTACGGCACGCGAAGCAACCGGACCCAGATTCCGACCAGCGGCAGGTTGATGATGATCAGCATCAGATTGCCGATCCACATCGAGGCGATCATGCCCCAGACGAGGTCGGGCTGCTTCTGCATGACCTGCGGACCCGGCACGATGCCATGGATGGTCATCGCGCCCACCATCAGCGCCATCACCGCGTTCGGCGGGATGCCGAGCGTCAGCAGCGGGATGAAGGAGGTCTGCGCCGCAGCGTTGTTGGCGCTTTCTGGCGCCGCCACGCCCTCGATCGCACCGCGGCCGAACCGCGACGGGTTCTTGGCGAGCTTCTTCTCGAGCGTATAGGCCGCAAACGAGGCGATGACCGCGCCGCCGCCGGGCAGGATGCCGAGGATCGAGCCGAGCACGGTGCCGCGCAGGATCGGCGGCGTCGAGTCGATCAGATCCTTCTTGGTCGGCATCAAGCCGGTGATCTTCTGCTGCACGAGATCGCGGTTCATCTCGGCGCCATGGTCGAGATTGCGGATGATCTCGGCGAAGCCGAACACGCCCATCGCCACCGTCGCAAAGCCGAGGCCGTCGGCGAGCTCCGGAATGTTGAAGGCCATGCGCGAAGCGCCGGTCTCGATGTCCGAGCCGACCATCGACAGCAGCAGGCCGAACACGATCATCGCGATCGCCTTCAGCACCGAGCCCTTGGCCAGCACGACCGCAAAGATCAAGCCGAGCACCATCAGCGAGAAATACTCGGCCGGGCCGAACGCCAGCGCGAGCTTGGTCAGCGGCGCGCCGAGCACGGCAATCAGCACGGTCGCAACGCAACCGGCGAAGAACGAGCCGATCGCCGCGATCGCCAGCGCCGGGCCGGCACGGCCCTGCTTGGCCATCTGGTGACCGTCGATAGCGGTGACGACCGATGTCGCCTCACCTGGAATATTGACCAGGATCGACGTGGTCGAGCCGCCATACTGGGCGCCGTAATAGATGCCGGCGAGCATGATCAGCGCGCCGACCGGCGGCAATCCGAAGGTGATCGGTAGCAGCATCGCGACGGTGGCGATGGTGCCGATGCCCGGGAGCACGCCGACCAGCGTGCCGACCAGCGCGCCAATCAGGCACATCAGGAGGTTGATGGGCGAGAGCGCGACGGCAAAACCGTGAGCGAGGTTGGCAAAGATATCCATCACACCCTCACTGGATCAGGAAACGCGGGTACATCGGCATCGGCAACCCGAGCACGTAGGGAAAGAGGATCGCGCAGCCGATCGTCAGGCAGGCGCCGACGATGGCGGCCTCCAGCCAGCGCGTCTCATGCGATCCCGTCGCGGCGATCATGAAGCTCGCAAAGGCCGTGACCACGAGGCCGAGCGGCCGGATCGCCAGCGCGAAAAACAGGATCGCGGCCATCACGAACATCGGCCCGCGCCACGAGTAATGGGCCATCGCCGGCCCATCGGTCAGAAGTCCGGTCAGGGCGATGCCGGCGGACAAGGCGACCAGCAGTCCGCCGAACATCCGCGGCGCGGTGCCGGCGCCGAAGGAGAAGCCGCGCATCCCCTGCAGATCGCTCGAGGCCCACAGCGCAAACAGGGCCAGCGCCATCAGGATGACCCCACCGACATAGTCCTGCGCCGACCTGATGGTCATGAACAGCGTGAGGATCGCCACCGCAAAGATCGGATAGGAATAGATCAGCGCGAGCAGCACCTCGGACGACGCCTTCTTGGTGTCACCGGTGGCCGCTCCCATCAACGTACTGGGCGCACCGACGAGTAACGCGGTGGCGTGGCTGATCACGACCGTGGCCGGGCCGCGGCCCGCGCCCCAACCGAAAATCGTCCCTATCGACCAGATGAATTCGAAAATCTGCGGCGCAATCGCCAGCAGACAGAAGCCGAGCGCCACCGATGTGTTTCGGGTGGCAGTCGCCGAGTGGCCCATCGTATCGGCCATGCATGTCTCCTCCGCGACCCGTAAGTCACGAGCACTGTTGTTCTAAATCGGCTGGAAATGGATCCCCCGCCCGACCACTGCCTAGCGATTTTCATTACACAATGCCAGCAAAACCCAACAGTCCCCCGGCGAGCAGGAGCCAGAGTGGATTGATGCGCGAGACCGAGGCGATCACCGCAACCATTGCGGTCAGAAGCACTGCAGCAATTGTGCGATCGGTCGACTGGGCCAGGATCAGGGCACTCGCCGCCATCAATCCGATCGAAAGCGGAACCAGTGCAGCCTGGATCAAGCCGGGCCAACGCGATTTGCTGGGCCGATTCAGGAGGCGGCTGACATAATGGGCAAGCAGCGCTGTCGGCAGACACATCGCCAGCGTCGCCGCCAGCGCGCCGGGGATGCCGGCGACGGCATAGCCGATTAACGTCACGATAAGCACGTTCGGACCTGGCGAGAGCTGCGCGATCGCATAGGCGTCGGTGAACTGCTTGTCGGTCATCCAGTGATGCACCTCGACCGCGATGCGGTGCATCTCTGGCACCGCCGCTGCGGCGCCGCCGACCGCGAACAGCGACATCAGTCCAAAGGTGGAGATCAGCGCCCAGATCGGATTCTCGGGCTTCATGCTGCTACTTTCCGCCGCAGGAAAAAAGTGGCGCCGACACTGACGGGGATCGCGACCAGCAGCACCGCCGGAAGCGGCAGGCGGAGCACGCCGATGGCGAGGAACACGCCGGCCATCAGGATCAGTGCGAGGGGATCCGTCCGCTTCAGCAGTGGCGTCATCATGCGGAACACCACCGCGATCAAGAGTCCGACCGCCGCGCAGGAGATGCCGGCGAGGCTGCGGCGCAGCACGTCGAGGTCACCGTAACGGGCGTAGATGATCGCAAGCACCATCATGATCAGCGTCGGCGGCAGCAACAGCCCGGCAAAGGCGGCAACCCCGCCCGCGATGCCGCGCAGCCTTGATCCGAACACCATCGACAGATTGACGATGTTGGGTCCGGGCAGGAAATGGCAGAGCGCAAAGGTCTCGTTGAATTCGTCCGCATTCATCCAGCGGTGCTGCTCGACGATCGCCCGCCGGGCAAACACCAAGACCCCGCCGAAACCGGCCAGCGACATCCTGGCAAAGGCCAGAAACAGCGCGAGCAGGCCGGGCGGAGCGGCGCCGGCCGCCCGGTGGTCCGGCACCTGATCTGTTTCTTGGGCGGCCGGTGCGGAATCCTCGGGCATCTCAGGAGCTTAGAACGCTGGTCGTCACGCGGCCAAGCTCATGCCCCCGTCCGGCCGGAACCTATCCAAAGGGAACCTTGCGGAGGCCGTTCAAACCCCTGTTTTTCGAAACCTTTGCGCCCTATATTGGGGCTGCCGGTTCGCCGGCTATGGAAATAAACGGTCGTCGCAATAAACCATTCGGACCCGGGGGCGGTACCCGGCGCCTCCACCAAAGCCCACCAACGGGTCATCCCGAAGCGGGCTTTGGCGGGGGCGAAATAGGATCGACGAGGGCGTAAAGGGCGAACTTTTTCCCGGTATTGTTCCGCCGTTATCGGGCTATGCAATAGTTGCCAACGACAACTTTGCTCCGGTTGCTCAGGCTGCGTAACGCAGTTTGAAAGACCATCTTAAAGTCCTAACGGGTTAAGCTCCGTTAGGCGGGGTTCGGAGGCACCTGGCAACAGAAGCCTCCACTTTACTACTTTACTCTTGATTTCTTCCCCGGCGGGGACTCCTGCTGACCCGTCAGGCGCGGTACTATTGCGGCTTGGCGAGTCGGGTCGGCACGGTCCGGCTTCGGGGATGCAACAGGACCACCATGGCGACCGATCATATCCGATACGATGTGCTGGCCCGCGACGCGCTGCGCGGCGTGCTGCGGAAGGTGCTGACCGATGCCGCGGCCCAGGGCCTGCCGGGCGAGCACCATTTCTTCATCACCTTCGTGTCGAAGGCCGAGGGCGTGAAGCTGTCGTCGCGGCTGCTGGCGCAATATCCGGAAGAGATGACGATCATCCTGCAGCATCAGTTCTGGGACCTGACCGTGCTCGAGGACCGCTTCGAGGTCGGCCTGTCCTTCGGCGGCATTCCGGAGCGGCTGATCGTGCCGTTCAGCGCCATCAAGAGCTTCCTCGATCCGTCCGTGAAGTTCGGCCTGCAGTTCGACACGTCTGACGTCGCCGAAGTCGCGCCCGAGACGCTGCCGACAGCTCCCGCGCCATCGGCCGTCGCCGTGCAGACGCCCGCCCCTGAAACGGCGGAAAGCACGGAGGAGCCGGCGGCCCCGAACCAGGGCGGCGCCGAAGTCGTGCGGCTCGATCGTTTCCGCAAGAAATGATCTAGGTTGGGGCCGAAGCCATCGCGCCCGGCCAAACTGTCTATATAGAAGAGCACATGAAACGGCCGCGCGGCATTTCGGGCGGCAGGATGGATGTGCTCATGGCCAAAACTGCCCGATCGAAGACTGACCGATCAAAGGCTGCCCGCCCCGCCACCCGCATCGAGACCGACAGTTTCGGTCCCATCGAGGTTCTCGCCGATCGCTATTGGGGTGCGCAGACCGAACGCTCGCGCCAGAACTTTCGCATCGGCACCGACCGCATGCCGATCTCGCTCGTGCACGCGCTCGGCATCGTCAAGCTCGCGGCCGCGCAGTCCAACCTCGAGCTCGGCCTGCTCGACCGGCGCCGCGCGGGCGCCATCATCCGCGCCGCCCGCGAGGTGATCGAGGGCAGGCTGGACGATCATTTCCCGCTGGTGGTGTGGCAGACCGGCTCGGGCACCCAGAGCAACATGAATCTCAACGAGGTGATCGCCAACCGCGCCAACGAGCTCTTGGGCGGCGAGCTCGGCGCCAAGAAGCCGGTGCATCCCAACGATCACGTCAACATGAGCCAGTCGTCGAACGATTCGTTTCCGACCGCGATGCACATCGCGGCCGCAAGTCGCATCAATGCCGACCTCATTCCTGCGCTCGGTGAGCTGCTCCGCGCGCTGCGCAAGAAGGAGAAGGCGTTCGCAAACATCGTCAAGATCGGCCGGACTCATACGCAGGATGCCACGCCCCTGACGCTCGGCCAGGAGTTTTCCGGCTATGCCGCGCAGGTCGAAAGCGGCATCGCCCGGCTCAAGGTCGCGGTGAAGGACCTCTATCCGCTAGCGCAGGGCGGCACCGCCGTCGGCACCGGCCTCAACTCGAAGCCGCGCTTCGCGAAGCTTTTCGCCAAGCACGTGGTCGGGATCACGAAGCTGCCCTTCACCAGCGCCGCCAACAAATTCGAGGCACTGGCCTCCAACGACGCCTACGTGCTGGCGCACGGCGCCATCAATTCGGTCGCGACAGGGCTGTTCAAGATCGCCAACGACATCCGCCTCTTGGGATCGGGCCCGCGCTCGGGGCTAGGCGAGCTGGTCCTGCCGGAGAACGAGCCGGGCTCCTCGATCATGCCGGGCAAGGTCAATCCGACCCAGTGCGAGGCGATGACCATGGTCTGCTGCCAGGTGTTCGGCAATCACACCGCGATCACGGTGGCCGGCAGCCAGGGCCATTTCGAGCTCAACGTCTACAAGCCCGTGCTCGCCTACAACATGCTGCACTCGATCCGCCTGATGGCGGATGCCGCGCGATCCTTTACCGAGCATTGCGTGAGCGGCATCCGTGCCGACGAAAAGCGCATAAGTGAGCTGATGCAGCGCTCGTTGATGCTGGTGACTGCGCTCGCCCCGAAGATCGGCTACGACAACGCCGCCAAGGTGGCCAAGACGGCCCATGCCAACGGCACCACGCTGAAGGAGGAAGCGCTGCGGCTCGGCTTCGTCTCGGCCGACGAGTTCGATCGCCTGGTACGGCCCGAGAAGATGACCAGCCCGGGATAGAACTCCGAATTCCGATAGCCATCCGTAATGATACGGACGCTCGGCGCCCTAGAAATGTGCGGCTTTGGGGGCGGGATTTGATTACCGTCAATGTTCCGGCAGGACGGCGTGCTACGCAGCCCTTCCGCCCCTCGACGGGGGCGAAATTCATCGTTTGATGGCCCGAGAGGCCGATTGACGAGGACAAGCGAATGGCGATCAAGTCTTGTGGGGCGCAGTGCGGCACCCTGTTTCTGAATGTTTCATCCTGCCTGGAAAGGATCGGATGATGGAGACGCGGCATGGGGAACGTCATCAACCTGAATCGTTTCAGGAAGCGCGCCGAACGGGAAACCTCGGCGAAGCAGGCGGACGCCAACCGGACGAAGTTCGGCCGCACGAAGGCGGAACGGTCGGCGCAGGAGACGCGCGCGGACAAGGCGAAGGCGCACCTGGACCAGCACCAGATCGATCGCGAGGAGCAGCCATGAAGTCGCCCGTCGTGAAACGGTCGATCGTCGTCGCCGGGCACAAGACCAGCGTCAGCCTGGAAGAGGCGTTCTGGAACGGCATGAAGGAGATCTCCGGCTTGCGCAACATGACGTTGTCCGAGCTGGTCGGCGAGATCGACAACAACCGCCAGCAGGGCAATTTGTCGTCGGCGATCCGCCTGTTCGTGCTGGACTACTTCAAGAGCCGGGCCATGGCCCCCCAGCCGGACAAGGTCCCGGCCCAGTAGCCGCCGGGGGCGCTTTCGACGGCGCTCCGCGATCTGCACTTTAAAATCACTCTAAGGTGCGGTTTCAGCGAGCCCGCGCGCTTGACCTCAATGCCTTGCGTTGAAAATACAGGGCATGACCGACACCAATGACACGCGCCCGCACATGCCGCTGGGTCTGGCCCAGCGCGGCTATACCGGCGTCATCCAGCATCTTTCCGCTCGCGAGGCGGGCTCGGCGCTCTCCGACATCGAGCTCGAGAGCCGCCTGATCGAGCTCGGCTTCGTCGAGGGCGCCCGGGTCGAGGTCCTGCACGAGGGGCTGGTCGGGCGTGACCCGATCGCCGTGCGGGTCGACAGCATCACGATTGCGGTCCGACGCCGCGAAGCCATGGCCATCATCGTCGCCTAGACAGCGACCGGACCTCTGATCCCGGACCAGTGATTCCATGGAATTACCCCTGCTGCATCTGGCCCTGGTGGGCACGCCGAACAGCGGCAAGACCTCGCTGTTCAATGCCCTGACCGGCAGCCGGCAGAAGGTTGCGAACTATCCGGGCGTCACCGTCGAGCGCAAGGAAGGCTTCTTCGTCACTCCGCTGGGACGTCAGGTCTCGGTGGTCGACCTGCCCGGCACCTATTCGCTGCGCGGCCGCAGCCCGGACGAGGAGATCACCCGCGACTTCGTGCTCGGCAAGGCCTCCGGCGAGACCGTGCCCGACCTCGTGCTGTGCGTGGCCGATTCCACAAATCTACGGCTGACCATCCGCCTGCTGCTTGAGCTCAAGCGCACCGGACGGCCGATGCTGCTCGTGCTCAACATGTTCGACATCGCGGCCCGCCGCGGCATCACCGTCGATACGGAGCGGCTCGCCAAGGAGCTCGGCCTGCCCGTGGTCACCTCGATCGCGGTGCGCAAGGGCGGCACCGCCGACCTCTTGAAGCTGACCGACGAGATCTCGGCAAAGCTCGCCGCCGAGGCGGAGGCGAACAACTGGCGCGCGCTCAGCGTCTCCGAATTGCGCGCGACCCAGCGCGAGGCCGACCGCATCATCGCCGACTGCGTCAGCCTGCCTGCTAGGCCCGACACCTGGACCGCGCGGATCGACGCGATCGTGCTGCATCCGGTCGGCGGTCTCATCGTGCTCGCGCTGATCCTGTTCGTGATGTTCCAGGCGGTGTTCGCCTGGGCGCAACCGGCAATGGACGTGCTCAAGTCCGGCTTCGACGCGCTCGGGGAGCTCGTGCAGGCCACCCTGCCCGACGGCCTGTTGCAGAGCTTCCTGCAGAATGGCGTGATCTCCGGCGTCGGCAGCGTCATCGTGTTCCTGCCGCAGATCATCCTCATCTTCCTGTTCATCCTGCTGCTGGAAGATTTCGGCTACATGGCGCGCGCCGCGTTCCTGATGGACCGCATCATGGGCGGCGCCGGCCTGCACGGCCGCGCCTTCATTCCGCTGCTGTCGAGCTTTGCCTGCGCCATTCCCGGCATCATGGCGACGCGCGTGATCGACAACAAGCGCGACCGGCTGACCACGATCCTGATCGCGCCGCTGATGACCTGCTCGGCGCGCATTCCCGTCTACACGCTGATCATCTCGGCTTTCATCCCTGCGAAGGATATCTGGGGCTTCATCAACCTGCAGGGCCTCGTGATGTTCGGCCTCTATTCCTGCGGCATCATCAGCGCGCTTCTCGTCTCGTTCCTGATCAAGTTCTTCATGCTGCGCGACTATGCGCCGGCGCCGTTCATGCTCGAGCTGCCGGACTACAAGATGCCGCGGTTGAAATCGATCGTGATCGGCATCTTCACCCGCGCCAAGATGTTCCTGTACCGCGCCGGCACCACGATCTTCTCGATGATGGTGCTGATCTGGTTCCTGGCCTCGTTCCCGCAGCCGCCGGCGGGCGCCACCGAGCCCGCCATCGACTTCAGCCTGGCCGCGATCATCGGCAAGGCGCTCGAACCGCTGCTCGCGCCGGTCGGCTTCAACTGGCAGATCGCGGTCGCGCTGATCCCGGGCATGGCGGCGCGCGAGGTCGCGGTCGCCGCCCTCGGCACCGTCTATGCGATCGAAGGCGGCAAGGAAGCGGCCGAGCAGATCGGCCAGGTGCTGGCGACGAAATGGTCGCTCGCCACCGCGCTGTCGATGCTGGCCTGGTACATCTTCGCCCCGCAATGCGCCTCGACGCTGGCCGTGATCCGGCGCGAGACCGGAAGCTGGACCTGGATGGCCGTGACCTTCACCTACATGCTGGTGCTGGCCTATGCCGCGAGCCTCCTGACGTACAACGTCGCGGTGGCGCTCGGGGCCGGCTAGGCCCTCCCAAAACAAAACTCGCGAAAACAACCCCATGCACAGTAGACGGGGGTTGTGAAATCAATGGCTTACGCGCGAGCGAAAGTCGTCTCGGTTGCCTGGTCGGGCAAAACACTGGCACGATGCCATTCTCCCGAAAATGATCGATGCCGCACAGGTCTGGCTTGCAAGTCACGAGCTGTGCGACGCGCGACCAGACGCTCCGAAGCTGCGGCAGCGGTCGAGCTGCATGCTGCTTCCGAGGCGCTACATCGTCGGGCAAAGCATTGATCCAATGACATCATCAAAGATTCGCCAGGACCAGGTTGGAGATATTTCGCGCGCTTGATCTGGATCAAGCTACCTCGCGCAACGAGTCGGAGACTGGCGGAACGTCGTCGCAAGCTGGGCCATTGTGGGGGCACGGAGCGACCGGGATGCCGTTATTGGCCTATTTCTGTAAGGTCGGAGCGGCATTGCTCGCGCTCCTGTTCGTTGCGGACTTCTGTCTGCCCGGCGTGCAAGTCGCCGAGAGGACGACCGCGGATCGGGCGACCATACGCATTCACTCGGACCGCAAATTGCCCGAGCGTGTGGTCCTCGATATGACCGCGCCAGTGATCGTGGCGGTCGCATCTGCACCTTCGATTACGGAGCCTCCTTCCCTCGCCCGCACAGAGCCGCCGGTCATTCGAGCGGAGACACCCGCGGTTGCCAATGCACTCGCGATGGCGCGCGCGGACTCGCCGCCGCGCGAAGCCGTCGAGCACAAGCGGCCGCGAAAGCCGCAACACAATGCGCCGCGATCGAAACGACACCCGACACCGCAGATGGTCCTGGCGGCGCGGCAACCACAGTTCGGGTGGTTTGGCTACCGGTACTGGTGATCGCAACGGCGCTCGTGCGGCACTCGACCACGCTCGGCGATGCCGGCGCCCGGCGATGATCCGGACGCCGATCTGCATGGCATCTATTCGAACTGGGCGCAGACGCCTCCCTGCCAGCGGAGGCATCGACGCACGGCCCGACGTGTGTGGCGGACCGTGGTCCTTGCGACGCATATGCCGTTGATCCGTGTTCGTCCCGGTCCGCATGCTGCTGCGACCGGCGTGATCATGCTCTCGGGTTGGACAAGCGGCGCGGGGGTCATGCCTTGGGCCGAAGTTCCGACCAACAAGGCGAAAGTCACAACAGCGATCCACTTGATCATTGCCTATCTCCTTTTGTCCAGGGAACGAAGGCCTGTCGGACGATCCTTGATCCTTTCCAGTCACGTTGCCATCTGCACGGATATTCAAACGCATGCGGAGCATGGAAAGTCGCAGCATGTCCTTGTTGCGCTAGATCAAACCCGAGCCGTCCATATCATCCGTTGATCTGCGTCATTCCATCGCATTCGAAAACGATCAAGCGTGAAAGCCTCGAGGCCCTTGCGGACAGAGTGAACTCTAAACGCGCCAGACATTCTCGCGTCTGTTCGTCTCCCACGAAAAAGGCCCCGGTTGATGCCGGGGCCTGAGTTCACTGGGAAGATTTGAGATCAATAGCGAGCCGTGACCGGCGCGCCGTAACCGCCGAAGCGATAGTTCAGCCGAAGTGTGACCATGTCGATATCCTGGGTGACGCCGCTGCCCGTGAGCGCGAGCCCGCCGGGCGTGACCACGCCGGCTGCGAAGGCGGTGTTGTCCCGCCCCATCCAGAGATGGTCGTACTCGACACCGACCGACCAGTTCGGCGTGAAGCCGTATTCCCAGCCGACACCGAGAGCACCGCCCCAGCGCGTGTGACCTGCGGAGGCGAGGCCAACGCCCGTGACGTTGTTGAAGATATCGAAGCGATTACGGGTCACCGCCGCGCCGCCCTTCAGGTAGAACAGCGAGGCGTTCCATGCCCAACCTACCTGGGCCGTGAAGAGCCCGATGCCATCTGTCTTGCCCGTGGTCGAGACCAGCGGATCAATCAGGCTGACACGCGTGTTCTTGATCTCGGCCCAATCGCCCTGCGCTTCCAGGCCGAGCACAAACTGATTGGTCTGCCAGCGATACCCGAGCTGTCCGCCGATCAAGCCGCCGGAGCGATCGGCGCAACCACTTGCGAGCGTCCCTGCAGCCGTCACGAAGTCGACGCAGCCGTGGCTCTGCCCCCAGCCGCCGTTGGCGCCGATGTAGAATCCCGTCCAGTTATAGACTGCCATCACAGGTACCGGCGGCGGCGCTGCCTTGACAGCCATATCGGCAGCCATGGCCGGAGCCACCATGCTCAGCGCCGCGAAGCCGATCGCAGCTATCGAGAGCTTCTTCATCGTCGTATCCCCTTTTCCTAGATCTCTTCCGTTCAAAAATTGAGCCTTATGCAGGCTAGCGTGCATATTGCGAACGTCTCGAGGTTACGCGCGAGGGAGGCTTTGGCCCGTACCAAAATGGCAACACTCAAGCGCCACGTCTGTGCACGACAACGTGCTTATTCGCTATTCATCTCGGAGCGAGGTGCTGTCTTGTTCGTCGGCAAGCCAAGCGTGGACGCCGGAGGATGGGATGAGCCGCCTGGGAAGGTGGGGGTTGATCGTGCCTGCAAAGACTGCAAGCCCCTCGTCGAGCCTGGCACGCGCGAACAGCTTGGCTTCATGCTCGGTCGCGAAAGTCTTCGTCTCACGCGGACTCCGCTTTCTCAAAAGTAGCCCCCGTTTTCGAACTTCAAAGGTGACGTACCAAGTCGGAATCATCGCTCTCACCAACGCCTCGCCAACCAGCCCGGTTGCTGTTGTGGTTGGGCCGCGATCGCAGCGCTTGATGCAGATCAACTCGAATGGCTTGTCGAATTCGCCAGCGAGGAAGGCCAGATGCGGCCCGGGGACGATGCTTGCGCTCTACGCGGAAGTTCGACCGTTGATCTCGGTCAATGGTCTACCTCACCGGCCTGTCACGCTTTCTCGTCGTCCTGCAAAGGGAGAGAGCACATGACCGAACATGCCAAGCTGATCGGACTGTTCGTCATCGCCGCGCTGTTCACGGCAGCGCCCCTGTCGTTCCACACCTCGCAGTTGAATCCGCTCGCCGTGTCCGTTGACACCGCCGAGGCCCGCGTCGGGCGCCCGCTCACGCCGGGAAGCGTTGCCGGCGTCAACCGCAGGGTCCATCGGCGCGCCTACTACGGTGCAGCGGCGGCGGGAGCTGCCGCCTATGGCGCCTATGGCTATCGTCGGGCGTGCGGATATCAGCCCTATCCGCCCTGCTATTGAGGCGCCGGTTCGAGGGCGCACAAGCCGTTGAGCTAGATCAACACCGGGCCCCTCTCCGGCGGCAGCGTCGAGGTCTGGCCGCGAAGGACGGACCATGAATGCGCTGCTCAGGGAAATCCGGCACAGCCCGCTGCTGTGGCTGCTGATTGTCGTGCCCGTCGTGATCGTGCTCGAGCATGTCATGCCGGACGCGCATACGCTGCTGTTCGTGCTGGCCGTGATCGCCATCGTGCCGCTCGCGAGCCTGCTCAGCCATGCGACGGAGGCCGTGGCCGAGAAGACCGGCGATGCGGTCGGCGGACTGTTGAACGCCACGCTTGGCAATCTCACGGAGCTCATCATCGCGGTCACAGCGTTGCAGGCCGGTCAATACATGCTGGTCAAAGCCTCGATCGCGGGTGCGATCGTGACCAACTCGCTGTTCATGCTGGGCGCATCGCTGTTTCTGGGCGGATTGAGGCATCGCGTGCAGGAATACAACCGGGCGGGCGGCAGGCTCCATTCCGCGCTGCTGCTGATGGCCACGATTGCCCTGTTGTCACCCTCGGCCGTAGCCGATCTCGACTTTCCCGGACACGAGGCGACGGTGCAGCGCTTGAGCACCGCCTTGGCGGTCCTGCTGATTGCGGCCTACGGTCTCAGCCTGCTGTTCTCGCTGAAGACGCACAAGGAGCTGTTTGCAAGCAGCGACCATGGCGAGGCTGGCGGCCCGATACTGCCGGTCGCGATCGCCGTTCCAACCCTGGGGATCGTCACCGTGCTGGTTGCGCTCGTGAGCGAGATCTTCGTCGCGTCGGTGCAGAAGGCGGCCGAAACGCTCGGCATGACCCCGGCCTTCGTGGGGTTCATCGTCGTTGCCCTGGTCGGGGCCGCGGCCGAGATGGCCGTGGCGTTTTCCGCGGCACGCCGCAACCGGCTCGACATGAGCGTGAGCATCGCGCTCGGAAGCGCAAGCCAGATCGCGTTGTTCGTCGCACCCGTTCTCGTGCTGCTGAGCTACGTCGTCGGGCCGCAGCCCATGGACCTTCAATTCTGGCCGGGCGCGGTGACCATGGTCATGATCGCCGCCGTGGTGACGAGCTTCGTCACCAATGGCGGTCGCTCGGCCTGGTTCGTCGGCGCGCTCCTGCTCTGCATCTACGCGATCTTCGCGATGACGCTCTACATGGTCCCGCCCGGCTCGCACGGGCCAGTCTGAAGCATGATCCGGAAAAGTGCGCAGCTGGTTTTCCGGATCATGCCTAAACAACAACCTAAAGCGCGATGACGATTCATCCTGATCGCATCGCGCTTTAGGCTACGCGCCGCGCGCCGGTTGACCTGTCGGGCAAAACAGCGGCACGATGGCATCATCGGCCTCGATAACATCCAGATCGCGACCAGCTCCGGGCGACACTCTGCTTCCATGAATCGCTTCAGTACCGACAACCTGACCGCCGAGAGGCTGAACGAAAGTCACCTCCCCGATCTCGTCGCGCTCCATCTGGATCCCGAGGCGTCGCGTTATATCGGCGGCGTGCGCTCGGCGGAGGCAACGGAGAAATATCTCGTCGCCAACATGGCGCATTGGGATCAGCACGGCTTCGGCCTGTGGACGCTGCGCACGAAAGACGGCGCATTTGCCGGACGGGCGGGCATCCGGCATATCCTGGTGGACGACGTCGACGAGATCGAGATCGCCTACGCGTTCAACCGCAGCCTCTGGGGCCGGGGACTTGCCAGCGAGATCGCGACTGCGCTCACTCGGATCGCCCTGTCACAGCTCGAGCTGCCGTCCCTCATCGGCATCGTCTATGTCGCAAACGGCGCATCGCGCCGCGTGCTGGAGAAGTCGAATTACCTGCTCGAGCGGAGCACGAACCGTCACGGCGAGGACGTGGTGATCTACCGAATCCGCCGATAAGAGCCGCGGGTCCTCCTGCGCGGTGACAACGAAACCACCGCGCAAGAGGTTGAGCCGCCCAGCCCCTTAAGGCGCGATGCGATCAGGATGAAGCGTCATCGCGCTTTAGCTTGTTGTTTAAGCATGATCTTCTCGGAAAACCGCTGCGCACTTTTCCGGATCATGCTTTAGAGCGGCCCGATCCGCGCCGCGATCACCACGCGTAGCGCAGCCGGGCGGTGCCGGCATAGGTCAGCGACCGCTCGGCAAACTCGCCGTCGAACTTCGCCATCACCGAGATGCCGCTCCTGAACTGCCATTCCGCGCCGGCGGTGACCAGCGCCAGGTCACGGGCCGGCGTCGCGCCGTTGACCGCGAAGCTCGCCACGGGAAGGCCGACGAAGCTGACGTTCAGCCTGGGATCGCTGATCTCGTCACGGGCCCACGCCGCCTTGCCGAACAGGTTCAGCACGCTGCCGTCGGGCACGTGCCACGACTTGCCGATCCGGTTGCCCAGCTCGGTGCGCACCGCCGTGACCGTGCGCGCCTCGTAGTTGAGCGCGAACTGCGCCGAGCCCACGGTCGCCGCTTCGGCGTAGGACGGCGTGCGGAACTCCTGCACCTGAACCACCGCATAGGGCGTCATGTCGAGCGCCGCCCACAGCGGAATGCGGTAGCCACCTTCGATGCGCGCACCAAGATCCTGGGCGTTGAAATCGGCACGCAGCGTATCGGCACCCGCGACGCGCACGGTTCGGAAGGCGGAGGTCCAGTAATTGCCGTAGGAGACGGCGCCCGAGACATAGGCGGCACCAAACTTGTGCGAACCGTAAAGACCGGCCAGCAGCACGTCACTGCGGCCATTGCCGAGATCACCGGCCAGCGACCATGAGGTCGAGCCGCCCGCCAGCGAAAAGCCGACGCGCGTGTCCGCAGACAAGCGATAGTCGGCGCCCGCTGCGAAGCCGCCGGCACTCGACCTGACGTCGTGACTGCCGACGATGACGGCATCGCCGTTGGTCTTGCTGCTGCCGCCAAATGCGGTGCCCCACACGTTCCAGCGCGGCGCGGCCGCCTGCTCCAGCGACGGCGCCTTGCCGACCGCGGCATAGGCCGAGGCGATGGCGGGCGGCAGATTCGCACTCGGACGCTCCGCCGCAAAGCCCATCGCACCACTACTGCCGCCGGCGCCGCGATCGACCGCAAACGGATCGGTCAGCAGCGACAGGTAGAGATTCGTCAGCTGCACGCCGCCCTGCTGGGTCGCCGTGCCGTTCTCGCCGGAGAGTTGGGTCAAGGCGCCGGGCAATTGCGCCGGAGCAAGCCCGGTCAATATCTGAAATCCGCCCGACGGGCTGCCGCCGCCGTCGAGAAACTTGTCGATGCCGCCGGCGACATTGACCGGATTTCGCGGCGTGCCCGTGGGCAGCTGCGGCGACAGCGATCCGGGACCGAACACCGCGACAAATGCGAAGTCGTCACCGACCACGTCCCAGGGCTGGGTGGTGAGATCAGCGGCGGTCGTGCTGTTCTGGTACACGATCGTGCCGCCGGCATAGGGCGAGCCGAGCACCCGCCCGAACTTGTTGTAGGATGACGGACCCGACTGCGTCACGTTGATCGTGGTCAGGAACAACACATACTGCTGCCCTGGCGTGAGCACCACGCCGCCGGTATTGGCCGTGACAGGCGTGAATGTCGTGCTGGCCGGCGAGGTCATCACCGCTGAAGTGAACAGGGAGCTTCCGGTGATCTGGTTGTTGACCGAATCCCACCTATAGACCGATGCCGTGAATTGCGACTGGGCGCCAAAGTAGTTCGCCAGCTCGAACGAAAATCCAGTGAGCCGGCTCTGGCCCGGCGCCGTGATGGTCTGCCCGTAGGTCGCCGTGGCGCCGGCGCCCCAAGTGCTGAATCCCGCCGTGCCGTTCCAGGCCGGAAGCGTATCGATCGTCTGGGCGGCGGCCGGGGCCGAGAGCGCCATTAACGCAGCACCACAGAGCCAATGGCGGCGCAGCATATTGCGTGACGCCGGGCGATGCCTCTTCGCAGGCCGCGACGATCCGTTGCCGCGATCGAATTCCGATCGCGCCTGATAATTGCTCATAGTCAACTTGCCCCCACGCGCGTCCGCGCTCATTCCCATTCCTGACGGATCAAACTGATTCAGCGATGAATCACCTGCCGCCTCGCGTGAGATGACAAAGCGTTGCTACATGTGTCAAATTCATCAAACACAAAACTCAATGAGCTAAGCGCATCATGATCACCATCCGGCACATCGAGATCGTCAAAGCCCTGGACCACCATCGTCACTTCGGCCGTGCCGCCGAATCCCTGGGCATCACACAGTCGGCACTGACGCGCGCGCTTCAGGCGCTTGAAGGCGATCTCGGGGTGCGGCTGTTCGACAGGGGAACGGGCGTTCCAGAGCCGACGATGTTCGGCCGCATCGTGCTGGAGCACGGCGAGCCGGTCGCGCGCAGCATGGATATCCTGTCCCGCGAGATTCGTCTGGCCAGGGGACTGGAGGTCGGCGAGATCACCGTTGTCGCTGGCACATTTCCCTCCGAGCTCTGGGTGCCTCAGGCGCTCGGACGTCTCGCGATGGAATTCCCGAACATCCGCTGTCGCCTGCGCTCGACTGAAGCCCGGTTCGCGGTCAAGGAGGTGCTGAACGGCAGCGCCGATATCGCGATCTGCGACCAGATCGAGGTCCGCGACCTCGATGATCTCGCGTTCGAGAAGCTGGTCACCGCCAAGGTCGCCCTGTATTGCCGGCGCGGCCATCCGCTGCTGCGGCACAAGGTGATCAAAGCGGAGGATCTGCTGGATTATCCCCTGACCGGTCCCCGCCCCTCGCACTATTCATCCGAGCTGGTCGACGGCGCTGGCGACAATCGCGCATTGACCGTACCGAAATCCGGAGGGTTCGTTCCGCGAATCTGGGCCGAGAGCTTCGCAGCGATGCGCCAGGTGGTGATGGCGAGCGACGCGATCGGCTGGGCACCGGTGCCGCTCCTGGAGCCCTATTGGCGCAGGCGCGAACTCGCCCATTTGGTGATGAAGCCGGCGCCGATCGACATTGAATTCGGCCTCATTACCCAACGTCACCGCACGCCGGCTCCGGCGGTGACGACGTTCATCAGGATCATCTCGGCGATCGCCGCGAACAAACCGGTGCCGCGCAATCTGACCGGCGGATGACGTCGCCGCGGGGCCTCGCGGATCTTACCTGAAATACCCCAGCACGAGATCGATGTCGGAGCTTCCGGCCACCGTGCCGGTCAGCTCGGCGTCGATGACGCGGCGGCAGGCGTCGATCGCGGCGTGGTCACCGAGGTCGTTGGCGGCTTCCAGCACGAGCCAGGCCGCGTCCACCGACGCCTTGTCGGGTGCTCCGCCGCCGAGATCGGCGGTGACGGCGCTGTTGAGGTTCTTCTTGCGAACCGCGGTGCCGAATTGAGGCAACATTGCAAATACTCCCCTTTGAAGTCCGGGACGATGCTCAGTGCACCTGTTCAGTGGACCTGAAGCTCGGGCTGACGGCCGCCTGAGGCGGAGTCAGCGGCGGTCTTGCGCGACTGGTAGAACTTCAAGACGCTGCGCGAGGTCTCGATCTTGAGCCGGCCGAAATCGCGCTCGTTGTCGTGGAGCTCGCGCGCCGTGATCAGATGATCCTTGGCGCCGAGGAACAGCAGCGACATGGTCGTGTCCCAGGAGAAGTCGAGCGCCTTGCACAGCACCAGAATCATCTCGCGGTTGCGGTCCATCATCGCGCGCTCGATCACGTCGACCGGCAACGCCGACAGCAGCGACAGGCCGATCTGCACCTCGTCGAAGCGGTGCTGGCGCGCATAGTTCGAGATCGAATCCTGGTTGAGGTTGCCCTGGCGATACTGCGTCGTCACCACGCGCTTGGCGACGAAATAGCTGCGCGAGGACGGGCCGAACTTGGACTGAAGATCGCCGGTGACCTCGGTCACCGAGCTCTGGATCTGCGCCATCATTTCGGGCCGCTCGGTCTCGAGGCGGCGGCGGACGTCTTCCGACGCCTTCGAGATCAGTTGCTGGAAGATGTGGCGCGGCACGTCCTTGCGCAGGCCAAGCTGCTCGGCGAGGATCGAATCGCCCTCGGCGCGGCGGACCATGTGCAACAGGCCCGAGCCGGAGAAGCGCGCGCCCTCGTTCCTGGCAACCGACGTCACGACCTCCTGATCGCCGCGCTTGACCAGCACGTCGGTGACGGCCTCGCCGATCGATTTGCGCTGGGCGATTGCGAGCAGATGCGACTGGCCCTTGGTCATGGCGCTCTCGACCAGCATCTTCTCGTCGAGACGAGTGGAGTCGCGCAGCACGGGACCGGCGACCTCGATCTCGTCGTCGAGCGCCAGCTTTTCGATGACGTTGAGCGGAGCGTGATCGCACGCCGACATCAGCTCCGAGAGCTGCGCCCGCGCAGCGACCTCGATCTCGTCGGCGAGCCGCCCGATGACCTCGCCGAACATGCTGATCTCGTCGTCGCTGTAGCGGCCGGTGATCAGAATGTCGGTCGCATGCCACAACGCCTTGGCCCGGCTCTCGTCAGTGCCGCGCGCGATCGCGTCGTCCAGATCCTGTAGAAGCGTTTTCGCCCCGTTCATCTCGATAACCCCAGTTCTTGGCGAGTAATTCTTGGCAGTTCTTTTGGCGCGCCGCCCCGCCGCTCGTGGCGGGACACCGGATTCCTCTGAGAACTGACGCTAGAGATCAAACGCGAGAATTCGGTAAAATCGGCAAATCAGTTTTGCCGGGCAAAATTCATTCAAATGCGAGGGAATGGGTTTACGGGCGGACAAGGCGGCTCGGAAGGTGCGCTCCCTCTCCCGCTTGCGGGAGAGGGTTGGGGAGAGGGTGTCTCAACGGAGAGACTCCCAATGTGGCGAGAGCCCCCACCCGGCGCTTCGCGCCGACCTCCCCCGCAAGCGGGAGAGGTTGCACCGAGCCC
Source organism: Bradyrhizobium sp. 23AC (assembly GCF_054863025.1). Classification (NCBI taxonomy): domain Bacteria; kingdom Pseudomonadati; phylum Pseudomonadota; class Alphaproteobacteria; order Hyphomicrobiales; family Nitrobacteraceae; genus Bradyrhizobium; species Bradyrhizobium sp. 23AC. Next base: position 437,594 of record NZ_JAVAYN010000004.1, on the reverse strand, counting down.
GTGGGTTCATCTCACTAAACAAGGGCACCCTTACGGATTTTGCGGCGTCAGCACCAGCGGCGGCTTCGGCTTGGGCTTGGCGGGCGGCGGGCCCGGGGCGGGCCTCACGTCGATGGCCGGCGGCAAGGGCGCGACCTGTTGGCTGGCAAGCGGCGGGCTTGGCGCTGCGGGCGCGGCTTGCGGAGCCTTCGGCAGCGGCGCGGCTTTCGGCTTTGGCGGCGCGCGGCGCGGATCCTGGCCCGGCAGCGGCACGTTAACCGGCGCCTGCTCGGGCGCTGCATCCGGAGACACCAGCGTCGGCAGCGCCGCGGTTGCCGGCGGCGGCTCGCCGCGCTCGATGGCGTCGAGCCGGCGCGTCTCGCGGTCGATCGTGCGCACCGCCAGCCACGACGACAGCGGCGCAAGATCGATCGTGCGATTGAGCCTGTCGGGAGGGCCCGCCGCGAACAGCTGGATCTCCGGCGGGGCGCCGGAGAGGCCGGTCATGATCGGCGTCAGGCTGGCGCGGATGTCGGCCTGGTCGGCGGGAATGTCGTAGCCACCGGAGACGATGGCGCGGGCGTTCTTCGCTTCCAGCGGCGTCGCGCCGACGCGCAAGCGTCCGTCGCGGATCGTGAACGGGATCTGCGCCGAGGCCACCGCGATCGGCGCGGCGGCAAGCGCGGGCTCGACGAGCTGGCGCAGGCGGTTGTCGTCGGCGACCTGGCCACCGTCGCTGGCGCGGATCGCGATCTCGAAGGCGCGCGGATTGAGGCCGCCGATTTCCGCGGAGTCCAGCGTCACCGTGCCGTTGCCGGCGAGCGCACCGGTGAGCGCCGCGACGCTGCGGCCCTGGCTGGTCAGCGCCATCTGCACCGTGGCGCGACCCTTCGGCAGCGCGAGATCGCGATAGCGCAGCGTCGCCGCATCGACATTTCTGAGATCGATGCGCGCGTTCAGCGCAAGACCATTCGCGCCGTTGCGTGCGTCGAAGCTCGCCGACATCTCGCCGCCACTGAGGCCGCCCTTCAGTGCATCGAGCGCGAGCGACTGGCCGTCGCTTCGCAGCGTGCCGCCGAACGGGCGCAGCTCGATGCCACCGGGCAACATCCCGCGCAGCGCCTGGAAAGCGATGCGGCCGCGCCAGCCGTCCAACAACCCCGCACTCAGCGGCTCGCCGGACTCATGCCCGGCGGCGCCGATCGCCATCGCGAGCGCGGGCGCCAGATCGAGCGTATCGAGGCCGACTTCGCCGTCGACGCTCCTTTCCTGATCGAGCGTCACCGCAAGATGACCGCGCAAATGCGAGCCGGCCGCATTGCCATCGAGATCGTCGAAGGTCAGGCGGTTGCCGGAGATCGTGAGGCGGGAGGACAGGCTGACGGCCTGCATCGATTTGTCGGCCGGGCCGGTCCCGAACAGCGGCGCCAGATTAGCGTTGCGCACGCGCAGATTCACGCTGGCTTTCGGCTCCGACAATTCGACGCTGCCCTGCGCATCGGCGTCCAGCCCGCCGCCGCTGAGCTTGGCGTTCAATTGCAGCGGCCGCCGCCATGCACCGGTCAGCTTGCCTTCGAATTGCGAAGCGCCCTGGCCTGCGGCCACCACGCGATCGAGCCCGAGCAGCGCCAGCAGCGCGCCGGCCTGCGGCGTCGATACCTTCGAGTCCAGCGTGAAGTCGCTGTCGCGCAATTTGTCGATGTCGATGCCGTTGATCGCCGCCACCGGCGTCTGCGCGGACAGCGTCGCGGTGGCCTTGAGCTGCGGCGCGTCGAGATCGAGCACGGCGCGGGCATTGCTGCGATCGGCATGCTCGGCATTCCTGTCGAGGCTGAGATCGAGCTTGAGGCGGGTCGCGCCTGGCAATGTCGGCATGGCATCGAAACGCGCGCGCGCCGCAGGCGCAAACGGCTCGATCAGCGCGGTGAGCTCGCGCAGCGAATTGGCCGACGATTTCAGCGCGAGCTTGCCGGTGGCTTTGGTGCGGTCGAAGCTGCCGCTCGCCTCCGTGGTCACGCCGCTGGCCTGGCCGAAGCGCAGCTGCTCCAGCGACAGCGATGCCGGGCCGTAACCGAGCTTTGCCCCGAATGGCCGCAGCTCCTGGCCGGCGGAGATGGCGCGGCCGATGTCGAGCGAGAGCTTTGCCTCTTCCGGCCATTCGCCTTGGGGCCCCGCAAGCGCGCGCACGAAGCTCGCGGCGGCATCGAGGTCGAGCCGGTCGGCCTTCAGCTCGGCGTCGATCCGCGAGCCCTTGCTCGCGCCTGTTTGCACGAAGGCGATGCGGCCCTCGACGGCGCCGCCTTCGATGTCGGCCTTCAGCCTGTCGATGGCGAGATGGTTGGCGGCGATGGTCACGTTGCCGGCAAGGCGCAGCGGCCGCGTGCTGCGGCGGTTGATCTCGCTGCGGCCCTGCAGCCAGGCCACCAGCGCGTCAGGATCGGAGGATTCGACGCTGAGACGACCGCTGAAACTGTCGGCGCCGGGAGCTGCGCCGTTGAGCGAGAGCTGCGTCATGCCAGGCGCGCGCAGCTCGAGCCGCTGGAAGGTCCAGGATCGTCCATCGGTCTGAAGCTCGGCCGCGATGTTCTGCAGCGGGCGGCCGCCGAGCATGATCTGGTCGGAGTTGAACTCGATCTGCGCCGGGATTGGCGCCTGCGGAATTGCAGCTAACCCCGCGCGCAGCGCCGGCAGGATGCGGAGCGGCTCGGCATCGTCCTTGCCCGCGAGCTTGTCGGCATCGACCTGGCGCGCCGACAGCACCGCGCGCAGCAGCGGCGAGGCACCGAGCCTGAGGTCGCCGACGCCGCCGAGCTTCAGCGCATTGTCTTCAGCGCCAAAGCTCGCGTCGATCTGCTCGAACTTCGCACCGGCTGGATCCGCCCTAAGCTTGGTCGTGAGCTTCCACGGCGTCGGACCCGCCTCGCCCGCCTTCTTGACCGCCGGCACGGCCAGCGTCAGCGCACCGTCGAATTTCGGCAGGCGGTTGTCGAAGGCGAGCACGCCCTCGAGATCGGCGAGGATGGCGCGCTCGCCGGGATCGATGTTGAGGTGGAGACGGGTGGCGTTGCCGTCGGCGCTCGGGCCGGAGGAGACGCGGAACGGATAGCGCACCCCGGCGGCCGTGAATCTTCCGTCGCCGCGCACCGAGCCCGCGAGTGAGCGGACGTCGCCGGAGAAGGCGATGTCGTTCAGCTCCAGCGTCGAGCGGCTGGCGGCATCGTGGAGCGCAATGCGGCCGGTGAGATTCAGCCGCTCGATGGCGAGAGACGCCAGATTGAAGGTGCCGCTCGCGGTGGAGGGCAAATCGACCCGCCCCCGGGCATCGAGGCCGAGGTCGACCGCCATGCCGCCCACCGAAAGCTCGGTGGCGCGCCATTCGCCGCGCATCAAGGAGCCCAGGCTGAACTCGACGTCGAGCTTGTCGGCGCGCAGGCGGCCGAGATCGTTGTTGCCGCCGAAGGTGACCTGGCGCAGCCGCAGCGTCGGCGCCGGCAACAGCCGCGCGTCGAGCTCGCCCGCGACCCGCACCGGTACGCCGATGATCTTGCCAGCCTCCGCCTCGAACTGGGGCCTGAACTGGTTCCAGTCGACGTAGTAAGGCCCGATCAGCGCGGCCAGCAGCGCAATAATGAAGGCAATCGCCAATCCGAGCAGCGTCGTCTGCACGGGTCTCCCCTCGGCCAAACCGGAATCCGGACCAAACCCTGGCCTAAGTGGACTTCAGGCGTGCCGGAACAGCCCCTTATATAGGGGGAAGTGTGGCGAAGTCACAGCGACTGTTGCGCGCGGAGGTTAACGCCGGCGCGCCTCACCAGCTCGCCGGCAGCCGCTTCAGGCCGCGCAGCACGAAGGTCGGCCGCCATTCCGGGTTTTCGACGTCGTCGATGCGCAAATGGGGCAGCCGCCGCAGCAGCGTGGCAATGGCAATCTCGGCCTCGATGCGCGCCAATTGGGCACCCAGGCAGAAATGGATGCCGCCGCCGAACGACAGCGGTTTCACGTTCTGGCGGGTGACATCGAGCCGGTCCGGCCGATCAGGATAGACCGCGGGATCGCGGTTGGCCGAGCCGAGCAGGCACAGCACGGTCTCGCCCTTGGGGATCCTCTTGCCGCCGAGATCCTCGATCTCCTCCAGCGCGACGCGTCCGGTCATCTGCACCGAGGAATCGTAGCGCAAAAATTCCTCGATCGCGCCTGCCATCAGCTCCGGACGCGCCTTGAGCAGCGCAAGCTGGTCCGGATTGCGGTGGAGCGCGAGCAGGCCGTTGCCGATCAGGTTCACCGTGGTCTCGTGGCCGGCGCCGAACAAGAGGATGATGTTGGCGGTCAGCTCCTCGTTGGTGAGCTTGTTGCCGTCCTCCTCGGCCTGCACCAGCTGAGTGGTGAGATCGTCCCCGGGATTTTTGCGGCGCAGCTCGAACAGCTGCTGGAAATACATCTGCGCCATCAGGTTGCCCTCGTTGCCCTTCCTGACTTCCTCGGCAGTGAGGGGCACGGGGTCGAGCAGCCGCCCGCCGTCACGCGAGCTCTTGTAGAAGACCTCGCGATGGTCCTCGGGGATGCCGAGCATCTCGCAGATGATGGTCACGGGCAGGCGGAAGGCGAAATCCTCGATCAGGTCCATGTGGCCGCGGTCGATCACCGCATCGATGGCCTGGTCGACGATCTCCTGGATGCGCGGCCGCATGTCCTCGACGCGGCGGGCGGTGAAGGCCTTCACGACGAGGCCGCGCAGGCGGGTGTGGTCGGGCGGATCGGCCTGCAGCATCCAATGGCTCATGCTGCGGAACACCGGCTCGTCCATGATGGCGGCGCTATATCGGCGCTTGGAGCGCTCGACGAAATCCTTGCCGAAGCGCTTGTCGCGCATCACGAGGCTGACGTCGGCGTGGCGACTGGTGACGAACTGGCCGAACGGCGTCACGTGGATCGGATCGTTCGTGCGCAGCCGTTCATAGTGCGGATAGGGATCGCGGATGAAGTCCGGCGACAGCGGGTTGAACAGCGGTCCGCCGGCGCCTTGCACGTGCTCGTTCATGGTGACCTCAATCGGTTGCCGATGACACGAATACGCCGATCGCAGCCCCACTGCCCGGCGTAACCATCCCTGAAATATCAACTCGATACATTGTTGTATCGAGTTGCATTCTGCCCTAACCTCGTCCGATGTCAAGGGTGAGAACCAGGCCGACCAGGGACGATACGCGCGACAAATTGTTCGAGGCGGCCGCGCGCGTGTTCGAGCAGGACGGCATCGGCGGCGCCAGCATCGAGGCGATCGCGGCGGCGGCAGGCTTCACCCGCGGCGCATTCTATTCCAACTTCAAGAGCAAGGACGAGCTGATCATCGCCATGCTCGAGGACCATGTCGAGCAGTCGATCCGGCGCAACCTCGACATCCTCGCCCAGCACGACAATCTCGACGACTTCATCGCGGCGTTGAAAGCGATGGACCGCACGCGGCAGGATCCCCTCGCCCGCTCGCCGCTCCTGCACATGGAGATGATCTTGTTCGTCGCGCGCGCCGAGAAGCGCCGCCCCGAGCTCGCCAAACGCCTGCGCGCGCGGCGCAAGCTTGTTGCCGACATCGTCGAGGCCACGTTGAAGAGCAAGGCGAGCGGCGGCAATCTGAACCCGCCCTGGATTGCCTCCGTCGTGCTCGCGCTCGAAGACGGCTTTCGCCTGCACCGGCTGATCGATCCCGAGACGACGCCGGCGGATAGCTTCTTGCGCGCGATCACGGATTTGCGGCGGAGGACGGGGCTGGCGTCGGATGAGGGGGCGTCTTCATAGAGCGCGGCGGGCCGGAGCAAACGAGTTGCGAGATTTGCCGCAGGATCGGACAAGGCACGTCCGCTTTGGGAAAGAAGCTCGATCGGCCCTGCGCCACAAACGAGCCTCATCGTTCGAACCCAGGGTTTCGTCCTGCCTCAGTTCCCTAGCGGCGCTGCCACGCCGACGTCTGTTGTCGATGCCCTGAAGGCGGTTGCCGGGCTTCCGCCAAAGGCACGGGCGAGCTTTTCCTGGGGCCAATGCGTTCGCGGCACCTACACCCCATCGCATCAGGCCAAGGAGATCACCAAATCCCGCAGCTTCACCAAGCCGTCCCGGGTGCTGGCGCGATTTTCGGCGGACGGCTGCACCCCGGATGCGGTGGTCACTGACAGGTGCTCGCTGCGGGGCTTCAGCTTCCGGCTCGGCAGCGAGGGGCAGCGCTCCGCGATATTCACCCAGAGCGCGCCGGTTCATTTCGCCAGAACACTCGACCAGATGCTGGCATTCCTCCAGGCGCGCATGCCGGGACCGGACGGCAAGCAGGACATGGCGCAGGTCGGGGCATTCTCCGCCGCCAATCCCGAAACGCTGCATCAGGCAAGCTACCTTGCCGTGCATCCGCCGCCCGCAAGCCTTACGTGCACGACCTATTGGGGCGTGCACGCCTTTCCCGCGACGAACGCAAAGGGCGAGACACGGTTCATCAAATTCAAGGTCGCGCCGGTCGGCGAGGAAGGCAGGCCGCCCGAGGATGCGGCAACAGCCGAGTCCACCGGCTTTCTGCGCGGCGAGCTCGAAGCCCGGATCAGGGCACGCGATGTCAGGTTCAGCGTGATTGCGCTGCTGGACCAGCCCGGCGACCCCGTCATGGATGTGACCGAGCGTTGGCCCGATGAGGATGCGCGCGAAGCGGTACGCCTCGGAACGATCGTGATCACGGGCACAGAATCAAACGAGGCGTGCGACGGGTCGGCGTTCAATCCGGCCAATCTGGCCGAAGGCATCGGCCACCCGCCGGACGAGATGTTTGCAGCGCGTCGCGCCGCCTATGCCATCTCTCAGGCAAGGCGCCGCTGAGCGGAAGGCGTCTTGAGCCCGATCACGTTTCGCTTTCCGGCACGCCCTGCGCCTCGCGGCGCCACATTCCGGGGCTGATGCCGACCACGGAGCAAAATACCCGGGTGAAGTGGCTTTGATTGGCAAACCCGGCCGATATCGCAATCTCCGCCAGCGACAGGTCGCGCACCGTCATCAATTGCTTGGCCGTGTCCACGCGCTGGCGCAACAGCCATTGGTGCGGCGGCAGGCCGGTGGAGACGCGAAATGCACGGGAAAAATGACTGACGGAGAGATCGAATTCAGCTGCGATCTTGTCCAGTGAAAGCTTTCCGCGGAGATCGGATTCCAGCCTTTCGCAAGCCCGCTTGACCTGCCAAGGGGCAAGGCCGCCGCGCGCTGGCTCGGCGGCGGACCGCAATCCGCCGTAGGTCGTCGCAACATGTGCGGCGAGCGCAAGCATCATGTGGTCGATGAAGAGCTGGTTGGCCTCATCAGGCTGGCGCAACGCCGCCAGGAACGACGCGCCGAGATGGCGGATTGTCATATCGTCATGGCCGACGCCGGGCTGATAGGCAAGTTCGCCGATCCGCGGCGCGCCGCCTTGCCTCGCCATGTCGTCCAGCACTGAACGGGGCAGATAGAACAACAGGGAATGGAAAGGCTTGTCGATCACGTAGCGCGGATCGCGTTTCAGGTCGTACAGGTATGTCGCGCCGGCTTGGATATCGCTCTTGATTACGCAGCGGCCGCGCTCCCAGCACTCGCACTCGGCGAAATCGCGAAATTTCAGGCCAACGAGATAGGCGTCCTCCGAGGGCATCGAATCGGAAAGACGCGGCATGGGATGGTCATCCCGGGTTTCGGTGACGGCGAGCTCGGCGCTGCGCAGCGAACGCGTGGCCAACGTTGGCGGCGCATCTTTCAGATGCAGAAACCGTTCGACCTTCTGCGCGAAGGCAGCTGCCTGTGTCATGGCGGGAATCTCGGGCGTGGATCTCGTGTGAGAGGAGACTTGGGAGCGCGGCGCCATCGCCAAATCACGCCCGATTATCCGACATCGCCAAGCGACGGTCCAGACCAGCGCGTCGGAGCGACAGCCGTATGTCGGCCCGCCGCATTTATTGCCTCAGACCGCCTTTCACGAGCAATTTCAACGGGTTTTGATTCCTCTCGCGCAATCCCGGTTCAGTGCCTCGGTAAGCGCATCGCCGGCCCATCGTGCGTTTGTGAAAGCGCGCGCCGGCTTGGAGCAGGATCGGACAAAGCATCACCGCTTCAGGAAATACGCGGAACCTTCGCAGCGCATAGAACACGCCCCCACCCGTACAAATACGGACAACTGATCGAAAGCTTGAGCTGATCAGGAGGAGCCACCCAATGACCGGGAGCACTGCACTCATGCGCAATCCCTCGCACAAGGGCTTGCCACCCGCGCCGGGCTCACAGCCGGACGATCGCTCGAATTCCGAGCGACGCGCCGAGGCGGAGATGGCGCGCGTGCTCGGGACCGAACCACTTCGCATGGCATTGGAGTCCTCCGGTGCCGGGATCGCCCATTGGCAACATGATCCGTTGCACGACGTCGTCGAGTCCATGAGCCATCACGTGATCATGGCCTACAACGGCGTGATGCAACGCATGGAGCGGCGGACGGGAAAATCGGTTGCGATCGGTACGTTTCGTCGCGGGGTCGTGATCATCATTCCGGAAGGATCAAGCTCCCGATGGGACATCCCGAAGCCCGTCGATGTGGTTCAACTGTATCTTCCTGATGCAACGTTGAAGCGCGTTGCTCGCGAAGCCGAGATCACGGGAACGGACGACCTGCTGGAGCGGACGGCGCATCCTGACCCCATTACGTCTCGGCTGCTCCTAAGCGCGGCAGATACGCTGGGAGGCAACGAAGCCCTGGATGCGCTGTTCCGGCATCAACTGACAGACCTTCTGGCCACGCGCCTGCTGGTTGCGCACACAGGTTCGCCAACCACGCTCCAGCCGACCATGGGCGGGCTGTCGCCGAAGATCCTGCTCCGTGCGATCGAACGGTTGCGCTCGGACAGCGATGCGGACGTCTCGCTCGATGCGCTGGCTTCCGATGCCGGACTATCACGCTTTCACTTCTGCCGCGCCTTCAAGGAAAGCACCGGGCTTTCCCCGCACTCGTGGCTGCGCCAACACCGGCTCGAGCAGGCCATGAGCATGCTGCGCGACAGCGACGAAGCGGTCGTCTCGATCGCCGCGGCGCTGGGTTATTCGTCGCAGACGGCGTTCGCAGCAGCCTTCAGGAAGCTGACCGGCGAGACGCCGAGCGACTGGCGCAGGCGGCACGCGCGCTAACGAGCCCCGCCGATCCGGTCCGTCCCTCGGCAGGTTGTCAGCGACGACACTGAACCGCGCGATCCTAACGCCTGCGGTCCGAAGTCGAGACGGACCTCTCACTCGCCACGCTGGCGTCGGATGCCGGCCTGTCGCGCTTCCATTTCTGCCGCGCGTTCAAGAAAAGCACCGGACTTTCGTCGCGTGCCTGGCTGCGCCGGCACCGGCTCAAGCACGCCATGAAGATGCTGCGCGACTCCGACGATTCGATGGTCTCGATCGCAGCTGCGCTTGGCTATTCCTCGCAAACGGCGTTCGCAGTCGCCTTCAAAAAGCTGACCGGCGAGAGCCCGAGCGACTGGCGCAGGCACAAGCGTTAGCAGCAATCGCGATGCAACCACGGCAATCGCTCTGGCGCAGCGGCAGATTCGATCCGCTAGACCATCACCATGCCCAGACCAATCGACGGAGACCGAAGATGACCTGGAAAAACTTCATCAGCCGGCGGGTGATCGCTTCGCGCCGCCGAGGCCTTGCAACCGCAACCTTGTACGGACTCTCGCTGGCCGTTCGCTTCACGTCGGCGACGGGCGAGCAGGTCGAGATTCCGACGCAAGCCATGCATCCGACCTACCCGCTGGTGTCCATCATGACCCGGGATGGCTCCGGTCTTCCCTACCAGGACTGGGGGCCGAGGACGACCCAGCCGGTCGTCTTTCGTCAAGGTTGGTTACGCCAAGGCTCGTCGCACCAAGGCTGGCCATCGAGTTCGCCGCTGTCGCGCTGCGCCGCGCCTTAACGCCGGCGATTCACTTCAACCCTTCGTGCCGTCACCGGACGCTGCCTCAAGCGGAGCAGCGACGGCGCGCGCACGGACTTTCGAAACGCAGAGATCGAAACGCAGAGATCAAGGAGTAAACTCATGCGACTAGTCATCATCGGCGCCGGCTTCGCCGGCATGTACGCCGCCCTTTCCGCAGCCCGCCTGCGCGAGATCCAGGGCATCTTGCCAGACCAGCTCGAGATCGCACTGGTTGCCCCCGAGCCGACGCTCGTGGTTCGCCCGCGGCTCTATGAACGAAAGCCCGAGACCCTGACGGCGCCCTTGCTCGACGTGCTCGAGGCCATCGATGTTACCTATGTGCAGGGCATTGCAGAGACGGTCGACACCAGTTCCAGCATGGTGAAGATCGCCACGGCGAAGGGCACGAAGAAGACCCTCTCCTACGACCGCCTCGTCGTGACCACCGGCAGCCGACTGTTTCGCCCCAACATTCCGGGCCTTGCCGAGCACGGCTTCAGCGTCGATTCGCTCGCGGATGCGATCACGCTGGACAAGCATCTGCAAGGCCTCGGCAAGCGGCCCGCCACGAACGGGCGCGACACGGTCGTCGTCGCCGGCGGCGGCTTCACCGGCATCGAGGCGGCCACCGAAATGCCGGCGCGGCTTCGCGAAATCCTCGGCACGAGCGCAAAGACTCGCGTCATCATCGTCGAGCGCAACAATGCGATCGCGCCCGACATGGGCGCAGGCCCCCGCCCGGTCATCGAGGAAGCCCTACGCAAGGTCGGCGTGGAGACACGGATCGGCGCTGGCGTCGCCTCGCTCGATCAATCCGGCGTCACGCTATCGAGTGGCGAGCACATCGAAACCGAGACCGTGATCTGGGCGGCGGGCATTCGCGCCGCGCCGTTGACGACGCAGATTCCCGCCGAGCGCGACAGTTTCGGCCGGTTGCTTGTCGACCGCTGCCTGCGGGTGACAGGCGTTCAGGGCGTCTTCGCGGCCGGCGATGCGGCGCGTGCGGCCTGCGACGACGAGGGCAATTACGCGCTGATGTCGTGCCAGCACGCCACGCGGATGGGCGCCTTCGCCGGCAATAATGCCGCGGCCGAACTGCTCGGTCTCGCGACAAGACCTTACCACCAGAAAACCTACGTCACCTGTCTCGACCTCGGCGAAGCCGGCGCGCTGTTCACGCGCGGCTGGGAGCGCAATGTCGAGATGGTCGGCGACGTCGCCAAGAAGACGAAGCGAGAGATCAACACCGTCTGGATCTACCCGCCGCGCGCCGAGCGCGCCGCCGCGCTCGCGTCAGCCGATCCGGAACGCGTGACTGATCTCTAGACGCCCACCTGATGAGGGCCGCGCTCCCTGCGGGCGCGGCCCGCTGCAACCCTTCAACAATCCCCATGCGAACAGAGGAGTCTTCAAGATGAATCAGATGATCTCTCACGCTCAGAAGGAGACGAGCATGAACGTGCACGACGCCACACACTTCGACAGAGCGCGGTCCGACGAACTGGTTCCGTCGCGTTATGCGCTCCGCGTCGGCGAGATCGACGTGCTTGTCGTCAGCGATGGCGTGCTGACACCGCCCGCGGAGTCGATGGCCACCAACGCCGACCCCGCTGCCCGAGGGGCCTGGCTGGACGACAGGTTCCTGTCGCGGGACGCGTTCGATTGGGCGCTGAACGAGGTCGTGGTGCGCAGCGGCGACCAGACCATCCTCATCGACAGCGGGCTCGGTGTGGAGTACCCGGACTTTCCGCGCGCCGGGCAGCTGGGCTCGCGACTCGATGCTGCCGGCATCGATCTTGGATCGGTGACCGACGTGGTGCTGACCCACATGCACTTCGACCATGTTGGCGGACTGCTCGTCGACGGGGTGAAGGAGCGGCTGCGTCCGGACCTGCGGATTCACGTGGCTGCGGCCGAGGTCAAGTTCTGGGGAGCGCCCGATTTCTCCCGCACCGCCATGCCGCCGGCGCTCGCCGACCTGGCTCGGCGAGCATCCAGGCAATTCCTGGACGAATACCGCAACCAGCTGCGCATTTTCGAGGAGCAGCACGAGGTGGCGCCGGGCGTGGTCGTCAGTCGCACCGGCGGTCACACGCCCGGGCACAGCGTGGTCCGCCTGGCGTCAGGCGGCGACCGGCTGATGTTCGCCGGCGATGCCATATTCCCGGTCTCGTTCGACCACCCCGAATGGCACAACGGCTTCGAGCACGATCCCGAGGAAGCTACCCGCGTCAGGATCCGGCTCATGCGCGAGCTGGCAGAGACGGGCGCGTGGCTGGTCGCCACGCACATGCCGTTCCCGTCCATCGGACGGGTCGCGGCCGCAGGCGACCTGTTTCGTTGGGTACCGACCTGGTGGGACTACTGACCGCGTGTTGGACACCTCATCAGCATTGGCCGCACTGCCCACCGAAGACACGCGGTCTCTTACAGAACTGCGTCAAGACAGAACGAAGGAGCTTTCAAGATGAACCAGACGATCCGTAACACTGAGGAGACGAACATGAACCTGCACAACACCACACGCCCCGGCGCGCCGGGGCCCCAAGAGCTGGTTCCTTCGCGCTACGCGCTGAAGATCGGCGAGATCGACGTGATGGTAATCAGCGACGGCGTACTGACGCTGCCAGGCGCGATGCTGGCCCACAACGCCGACCCGGCCGTCCGCGCGGCGTGGCTGAAGGACATGTTTCTGCCGCCGGATGCGTTCGATTGGGCGCTGAACGTGGTGGTGGTGCGTAGCGGCGACCGGACCATCCTCGTCGACGCCGGACTGGGATCCGACCCGGACTTGCACCTGCCGCGAGCCGGCCAGTTGAGCAAGCGACTGGAAGCCGCCGGTATCGATCTTGAGTCCGTGACCGACGTGGTGCTGACGCACATGCACATGGACCACATTGGCGGGCTGCTCGTCGACGAGGTGAAGGAGCGGCTGCGCCCGGACCTGCGCATCCATGTGGCAGCTGCCGAGGTCGCGTTCTGGGAGGCGCCCGATTTCTCCCACGTCTCGATGCCGCCGGGATTCCCGGACGCGCTTCGCGCGACCGCCAAGCGCTTCGCGAAAGAATACCACAACCAGCTGCGTACCTTCGAGGACGAGCATGAGGTCGCGCCGGGAGTGGTGGTCACGCGCACCGGCGGCCACACCCCCGGGCACAGCGTGGTCCGCCTGGCATCCGGCGGCGATCGGCTGACATTCGCCGGCGACGCCGTGTTCACTGTCGGGTTCGACCACCCCGACTGGCACAATGGCTTCGAGCACGATCCCGAAGAGGCGGCCCGCGTCCGGGTCCGTCTTCTGCGGGAGTTGGCAGCGAACGGAGAGCTCCTCGTCGCCACTCACATGCCGTTCCCGTCGATCGGCCGGGTGGCGGTCGACGGCGACCACTTTCGCTGGGTGCCGGCTTTCTGGGACTACTGACCGCTCGTCGGGTTAGAGCCGAACCGGGGTGCGTACTCACGACGTGAGTGAGTTTGCACCCTGCTTTCGAACCTGTCCCTAAGCCGACCGCCTCACGGCGTCGCTGCCTGCCGGCCCAACATCCAGCCGCGCCCGCATCGCCTTCGCCTGCTCGGCGCAGTGCTCGATCAGCCAGCGTTCGAACGCGACGGGGGGAAGTGCGGGGGCATAGAGGAAGCCTTGCACGACGTCGCAGCCGAGCTCGGCCAGGGTCTTGCGCTGGCCTTCGGTCTCGACACCCTCGGCGACGACGGTCATGCCGAGGCCCTGACCGACGCGCACCACGGCGCTGGCGATTGCGAGCGCGCCCGCGTCACGCTCGATGTCGCGCATAAAACTGCGGTCGATCTTCAATTCGCGGATCGGCAGACGCGCGAGACGGCTGAGGCTGGAATAGCCGGTGCCGAAATCGTCCACGGAGAGCCCGACGCCGAGCTCGCGGATCGCGTTCATGGTCTCGAGCGCGGCGACGCCGTCCTGCATGAACACACCTTCGGTGATCTCCAGCATCAAGGCGTTCGCCGGCAGATCGTATTCCGCGAGGATGTCCTTGAGCCGCGCCGCCAGCGTGACGTTGCGGAAATTGATCGGCGACAGGTTGACCGACACGCTGGGGATGTTGAGCCCGGCGCGGCGCCAGCTCGCCATCTGCCGGCAGGCCTCGCGTACCGACCACAGGCCGATCTGCTCGATCAGGCCGCACTCCTCGGCGAGCGGGATGAACTTTGCTGGCGAGACGTCGCCGAGCACGGCATCACGCCAGCGCGACAGCGCCTCGACGCCGTGGATGGCGCCGTCGCAGCTGCGGATCTGCGGCTGGTAGCTGAGAGTCAGCGCGCCTTCGGCGATGGCACGGCGGAGCGCCGCAATCAGCGCCAGCCGCTGCTCGGTGAGCCCGTTCATCTCGGCGCTGAAGATACGATAGGTCGAGCGGCCCGCCTGCTTGGCCATGTACATGGCGGCATCGGCCTGCTGCATCAGGGTGTCGATGTCGGTAGCATGGTCGGGATAGAGGCTGATGCCGATGCTGGCCGACATCGGCATCAGCTTCGATCCAAGCTTCAAGGGTGCAGCCAGCGCCTCCGTGATGCCGGCCGCGACGCGCGCGGCGCTCTCGGCGTTGCGTTGCGGCAGCAGGATGACGAACTCGTCGCCACCGAGCCGTCCCAGCATGTCGTCGGGGCCGATCTGCTCGCGCAGGCGCTGGGCGAGCTGGATCAGGAGCTCATCGCCGGCGGCGTGACCGAGCGTGTCATTGACGTCCTTGAAATGATCGACGTCGAGAAAAGCGAGTGCGACGTGGCTGCCGGTCGGGCAGGCATCGATCGCGGTGGTGATCAGGTTCCGCAGCTGCGCGCGGTTCGGCAGGCCGGTGAGGATGTCGTGATAGGCCAGCCGCGCGATCTCGGCGCGTGCTTCCTTGCGCTCGATCGCGAAGGCGCCGAGATTGACGCAGGCCTCGACGATGCGCCGGTGCCAATTGCTCGGCGCGCGCGGTTCTCGATAGTAGAAGGCGAAGGTCGCGATGACCCGGCCGTCCTTGGCCTTGACCGGGGTCGACCAGCAGGCGCGCAGCCCGATCGCGAGCGGCATGGCCTTGTAGGGCTGCCAGCGCGGATCGGTCTCCAGATCGGTCGCCAGCACCGGTTCGCCGTAGAAGGCGGCGGTGCCGCAGGAGCCGACGTCGGGGCCGATGGCCACGCCGTCCAGCGCGCGGGAATAATCATCGGGCAGGCTCGGGCCGCCGAGCGGATGGATCAGGCCCGCGGCATCGACGTGAAGCAGCGAGCAGACCACGTGGGGCGCGATCTCCTCGACGCGACGGCACAGCCTGTCGGCGATCTCGACGATCGGCACCTCGTCGGCGAGCGCGCCCATGATGAGCTGCTGCAGCGAGCGCAGCTGCTTGGTCTCGGTGATATCCTCGAGCAGCGCGAAGATGTGCTTGACCCGGCCCTTCGTGTCGCGGAAGACATCGATCCGGGCGCAGACCCAGATCTCCTCGCCGTCCTTGTCGTAGGCCAGCACCTCGGCCTCGCCGCGGCGACCGCCATGCATCAGGCGCTTGATGAGCTTCGCGATCGCCTTGCGATCGGTGTGCCGGCCGGCAATCAGCTCGCCTGCGCGGCGACCCTCGGCCTCCGCGTTGGTGTAGCCGAACAGCGTCGTGAAGGCGGAATTGACGTAGACGATGTTCTGCTCGGTGTCGCTGATGATCACCGCCCGGTTGGTCTGGTCGGAGACGGCGTGGAGAAGCCCGATCCTGACGCGGCGCTCGGCTTCGATGGTGACGTCGCGCGCAAACACGATGTAATGGTTGGCGCCGCCGATTTTCACGGAAGACAGCGCGATAGCCGCCCTGATGCGGCTGCCGTCACGGCGCACGAGACTGATCTCGTCCCGGAGATCGGCCACCGGATCGGCCTGAAGGCCCTTGAGGGCGAGAATTTCGGCATCGCGACCGAGCACGTCGGTGCGTGCCAACTTCCAGATGCGCTCCGCCGCGGCGTTGAAATGGGTGATGCGATGGGCGTCATCGACGATGACGACGCCATCGTCGGCGCGTTCGAGCGCGGCTCGCGCTACGTCCGGAATTTCAGTGAGACAATCGAAGGCGGACATCGTTTGACCCGGCGATATCGGGAAAATACGGCAAGCGGTCCGACGCTAACGCTCCGATGGTGTCCAAGACGTTTTTGTCGCGCCATCGCCCCGCGCCAAGAAGCGGCATGCTTAACGATCCGCGAAAACGGCGACGGTATGTTGATGCGTGCGGAACCTAATCCACGCCGGTTCCCGTCTGAAGCTTGTGCAACCGGCCGGCGACGGCCCGCACCTTCCCCGGCGCGGCCTGCCAGATCGAGAGCGCCGACAAGGCGCTCACGATCATCGCGATGGCGAAGGCGAGCGTGTAGTCGCCGGTGCGATCGTAGAGGAAGCCGGTCACCCACGGTCCGGCCGCACCGCCGGCCAACGCCGCCAGCATGATCGTGCCGAAGATGCTGCCCTGGTGCTTGCCCTGGAAAATCTCGAACACCACCGCGCCCATGATCGAGGTGAGGCCGTAACCGAGCGCGCCTTGCGTGAACACCATCACGTAGACCAGCCATAGCGACGGCTGGAACTTCAGCGCCATCAGCGCCGCAAAGCAGATCACAAAGCCGGCACAACTGATGGCCCACACCCATTCCCGCCCGATCCGGTCGGAGACATGGCCGAGCAGGATCTGGCCGGGAATGCCGAGTAGGCTGACGATGCCGAGCGCCCACACCGCGACACCGGGACTGAAGCCGATGTCGAGCAGGAATTTGGTCTGGTGCACCTGCACCGCGTACCAGATGTACAGGCCGCAGAAATAGCCGAGTGCGATCCACCAGAACCGCGCGGTCGCGACGGCACGCTTCAGCGTCCAGTCGGTCCCGACCCAGACGGGATCGACGACGTTGGAGATCGGTTCGGCCGCGCCC
The DNA here is from genome assembly GCF_054863025.1 of Bradyrhizobium sp. 23AC. Classification (NCBI taxonomy): domain Bacteria; kingdom Pseudomonadati; phylum Pseudomonadota; class Alphaproteobacteria; order Hyphomicrobiales; family Nitrobacteraceae; genus Bradyrhizobium; species Bradyrhizobium sp. 23AC. The sequence goes on along the minus strand of NZ_JAVAYN010000004.1, from coordinate 420,736 downwards.
GCGGCCGAGACGGCATCGCCGTCCGGCTCGAGGCCGATGTCCTGCGGGCGCTTGTGCAGCAGCAGATTGACCGGCGCCAGCACGACCAGGATGAGCAGGCCCATCGCGGTGCAGGCAGTGCGCCAGCCGGTCTGCTCGATCATGTGCTGCACCCAGGGCAGCAACGTCACCGAGCCGATGCCGACGCCGGCGAAAGCGATGCCGATGGCGAAGCCGCGCTTGCGGATGAACCAGTTCGGCAGGAACAGCGACTGGCCGGAATAGCCAAGACACACCGAGCCGGCGCCGACCATGACGCCGATGGTGACATAGAGATGCCAGGGCGCGCTGGTAAGCGGCGCAAGCAGCAATCCGCCGCCCATCAGCACGACGCCGAGCTCCATCACCGCGCGCGGCCCGGCGCGGTCCATCAGGCGGCCGATCAGCGGGCTGACCACGCCCGACACCACGAAGCCGAAGGAGAAGGCGCCCGCGGTGACGCCGCGCTCCCAGCCGAATTCGGAGACGATGGGAGGAAAGAACAGTGAAAAGGCGGTGCGCGCGTTGACGCCAATGGCCATGGTGACGAAGGTCACGGCGACCACGACCCAGCCGTAGAAGAACGGAAGCCGCATGTTTGTATGTTTCATCCCTGGACGGTCTTTCGGACCATCTGGAGATGTCCGGGTCAAGCGCTTTTCACGCATGCCCCTTGAGCGAGATGCGTCGGGGCGATCTCAGGCGGCGTCGCGCCGTGAGGGTTTGGCCGGTGCGTCGAACAGGATCCGCTCGATCGGCTGCGGGCGGCCGAACAGATAGCCTTGCGCGAAATTGACGCCGAGCGCCTTCAGCCGCTCGTACTCCTCGCGGGTCTCGACGCCCTCGGCGGTGACCGACATGTCCAGCCCACGCGCCAGCGTCACGATCGAGGAAATGATGGCGGAGCTGCGCGGCTGCTGGGTGAGGTTGCGGATGAACGACTTGTCGATCTTGATCTTGTCGAACGGGAACGCCGTCAGATAGCTGAGCGAGGAATAGCCGGTGCCGAAATCGTCGAGCGCGAGCTCGACGCCGAGCTGCTTCAGCCGCTGCATGAAGGCGTGGTTCTCGCCGCCGCGCTCCAGCAGCACGGATTCCGTGATCTCGATCTCCAGCCGCTGGGGCGGCAGGCCGGAATCGGCGAGCGCCGCGCAGATCACCTCGAACAGCCGGGCCTCCTTGAACTGGATCGGCGACAAATTGACGGCGACCGCGAGATCCGATGGCCAGCCGGCCGCATCCGCGCAGGCGCGCCGCAGCACGAATTCGCCGAGCGGCACGATCAGCCCGGTCTCCTCCGCAAGCGAAATGAACTGGTCCGGAGGGATCAGGCCGCGTGTCGGATGCCGCCAGCGCACCAGCGCCTCGAAGCCGCGCCGTGCGCCGCTGAGGGCGTCGACGAACGGCTGGTAGTGCACCTCCAGCTGGCACCGCGCGATGGCATCGCGCAGATCCCCCTCCAGCGTGTTGCGGGCCTCCAGCTCGGCCGACATCGCCTCGTCGTAGATGGTGAAGCAGTTGCGGCCTGCCGATTTCGAACGATAGAGCGCAAGGTCGGCCTTCTTCAGCAATTGCTCCTGATCGCTGCCGTGATCCGGCGCGATGGCGATGCCGATGCTGGTGCCGATCTCGACGCGATGACCCGGCAGCAGGAACGGTTCGGTCAAGAGCTTGGCGATCCGCGCCGCCAGCTCGGTCGAGCAGGCGCGCTGATCCTCGCCGGCTTCCTGGATGATGGCGAACTCGTCGCCGCCGAGCCGCGCCAGCACGTCGTTGGCGCGCACGGCGGATTTCAGCCGCTGCGCCACCTGGCGCAGCAATGCATCGCCGGCGCCGTGACCGAGGGAGTCGTTGACGTTCTTGAAGCGGTCGAGGTCGAGCATCAGGATCGAGAACGGCAGGCCCCGCACGCTCAGCTGGCTGTTCATCTCATCGAGCCGGGTGAGGAAGAAGGCGCGGTTCGGCAGTCCGGTCAGGATGTCGGTCTGGGCGAGCTCGAGCACTCGCCGGTTGGCCAGCGACAGCCGCCGCGAATTGCGGCTCGCGAGCATGAGATAGGTCGACAGCGACAGCGTCAGCAGCAAGCCGACGATCAGCACGGCGCCGGCGCGATCGTAAGTCGTCTCCAGCGGGCCGCCCGCGGTTGGAACCGCCCGCACCTGCCAATCGGTATCGCCGATCTTGAGAGTGCCCGACCAGTGCAGCGCCCGCGCGACGTCCCGCATCGACTGCGGCGCCGTGGCCGCCGAGGAATAATCCGGAAGCATCTGCTCCAGGCTGACGATCTGCGCCGTGAAGGGTGGGTAGACATTCATGCTGACCGCCGGGCTTGCCCCGGTCGTGACGCGAATGGCCTGGATCAGCAGCGGCAGATCGAAGACGCCGACCACGAAGCCGGCCAGATTGCGGCGCCGGTCCGCAACCGTCTCGCGCGACGTTCCCTTGGCGTAGACGGGAATGGCAACGAGGACGTCAGGCAGCCGGCCCCCCTCCTTCGGCTCGAACAGGCGCGTGCGAATGGCCGCGACCTTGTCGCTGTCGCGCGCCCGCTCCAGCACCGAGCGGCGCTCCGGAACGGTGGCGTAATCCATGCCGTAGACCGGCGAGGTCTTCGGCTGGGTCGAGTAGAACACCGGAAAGTACTCGTCGCTCTGCGGCGCCGTCGCAAAGCCCGCGCTCTGGAGCGACTTGATGCGATAGCCGGACACGCCGTCCGCGATCGCCGCGGCCTCGTATTCGGCGCGCTCCTTGCGGTTGACGCGCGGCAGCCAGGCAATGCGCAGCATGCCGGGATGGCGCTCGAACAGGCGGGCGCTGAAGGTCTCGAACTCGCTGCGGGTGACCTCGTCGTTGGTCGATTCGAACAGCGTGCGCAGCGCGACGAGCCTGGAGATGTATTCGCCCATGCCGTTCTGCACGACGATCGCTTCGGTTTCGGCCGCGTTCTCGAACTCAATCCTGTTGACGCGATCCTCCCACCGCGCCACGGCGGCCGCGCCCACGACCGAAAACAGAAGACCGACGCCGACCGCGACGAGCGCAGGGCGGTACAGCCCGAGCAGCGGCGCGGCACGCCACCATCCGGTCATACGCCTCCGATCCTGATCGTTCTGATCGCGATCGCCCATCTTGAAGCCGCCGTCCCCCTGTCCCCGACGAACCGAACCTCTGGTTGAGGTGCCGGCGCCGCTATCGGAACAAGACCGCGGTTAAGAACTGCACAATTTCGGAACCCCTCCATTCCGCAACGCGTGAATTAGTTAATGAAGTGCCCGAATGATCCGGCATTGTGGAAACAAGTTGCCGGTTTTGCCCGGAGTAATACGGGCTGCCGACACGTCGCCGGTTAGCGAGCTATTCAGGCTCGCGGGAATATGTTGCGCGAGGCTCCTCCCATCATTCGGCAAGACGTCCCCGATGTATCGATTTCGATCAGCGACATCCCTCGTCCTGACCGTCGCACTCCTCGCCGCGACCATGCTCGCAGCCGGAGCCGACGAGGCCGGCGTCAGCGAGGATGCGATCCTGTTCGGCCAGGCCGCCGCGCTGGAGGGCCCCTCCTCCGCGCTCGGACAGCGCATGCGGCAAGGCATCGTCGCGGCATTCACCGAGATCAACGCCAAGGGCGGGGTCCACGGCCGCAAGCTCCAGCTCATCAGCCGCGACGACGGCTACGACCCCGACCGTTCGGTGGCGCAGACGCTGCACCTGATCGAGGACGACAAGGTGTTCGCGCTGATCGGCGCGGTGGGTACGCCGACCGCGATGGCGACAATTCCGATCACCAGCGCCAGGAACGTTCCCTTCATCGGCCCGTTCAGCGGCGCCGAATTCCTGCGCGACCTCGAGCTTGCCAACGTCGTCAACATCCGCGCGAGCTACGGTGCGGAGGCCGAGGCGTGGATCAAGCACCTCACCGAGGATCGCCACTTCACCCGCATCGGCATCTTTTACCAGGACGATTCCTTCGGCCGCGACGGTCTGAGGGGCGTCAAGCGCGCGCTCGCCAAGCGCGGCCTCGAGCTCGCCGCCGAAGGCACGTTCGAGCGCAACACCCGCGCGGTCACCGCGGCCTGGCGGGTGATCAGGCGCGCAGAACCCGAGGCCATCGTGATGGTCGGAACCTATGGGCCCTGCGCAGAGTTCATCAAGCTCGCGCACCGCAGCGGCTTCCATCCGACCTTCGTCAACGTCTCCTTCGTCGGCGCCAATGCGCTGGCCAAGGAGCTGGGCCCCGAGGGTGAAGGCGTCATCGTCTCGCAGGTCGTGCCGTTTCCATGGGATCGCTCGCTCAAGCTCGTCGCCGACTACCAGGCGGCGCAGAAGGCGTTCGATCCGACGCTGACACCGGACTTCGTGTCGCTGGAAGGCTATCTCTCCGGCCGCCTCGCGGCCGCGGCGCTGGAACAGGCCGGACCAAAACCGACGCGCGCAAACCTGCTGCGCGCGATCAACGATGTCGGCCGCTTCGACATCAGCGGCAGCGCCGTCACCGTCGGCCTGCGCATGATCGACACGCCGCCGAAGGTGTTTTTGACGGTGATCCAGAAGGACGGGACGTTCAAGGCAGTGGACCGGCTATGAGGCCGCTTCACGGCCGCCGCGTCCAGCGCTCGGCGTTGACGGCACCCGGCGGGATCTCGCCCTTGACGATCGCCTCCACCTGCCGAACCGTTTCCAGCGACTGATATTCGATCGCCTGCGGCGTCAGCCCGCCGACATGCGGCGTCGCGATGACGTTGGGGAGCTTCGCCAGCTCCGGCGTCGGCATCTGGTCGGGCGCGCGACCGACATCCATCGCCGCGCCGGCGATGCGATGCTCTAGCAACGCGCGCGCCAATGCTGCCTCGTCGACGAGATTGCCGCGCGAGAGATTGACGAAGACTGCGTGCTTCTGCATGCGCCCCAGCGCCGCTTCGCCGATCAAATTCTCGGTCTGCTCGTTGGCGATCGCGAGGCAGACCACATAGTCCGACGCGGCGAGGAGCTCGTCGAGACCGACCTGCCGGATCGCCGCGTCGCTGACGGTTGTGAAGGGATCGGCGACCAGCACCTCCATGCGCAGCACTTTTGCGATCTCGGCGAGATAGCGGCCGATGCTGCCGTAACCGATGATGCCGATTTTGCTGCCGGCGAGCTGGCGGCCCATCCGCGCCTCGACCTTGCGGCCGGCCTGGTAGTCCGCCGTCGCCCGCGAGACGCCGCGGGAGAGATCAACCATGAAGCCGAGCGCGAGCTCAGCGACCGCCTGCACGAAGCCGGGCCCGGCGCGGGTCACGAGCACGCCGGCGTTTGAAGCCGCTTCCACATTGACGTTGCGGATATCGACCGCGCAGCGGACGAAGGCCCGCAGGCGCGGCAATTGCGCAAAGATCTCGCCGCGCCCTTCCGTCATGCGATCGGCGACGATGATGTCGGCATGTTGCGCAGCGCGCACGAGCCCCGCAGCGTCCAGGGTTTCATCGCTCTCGTGCAGGATCACCTCGGCGGCCGAGCGCAGGCCGCTCAGGCTGCGATCGCCATAGTAATTGCGCCGCATCTCCGGTGTGTGAGCGAGCAGAACCTTCACGACAAAACTCCTTCAATAGCCGAATGCCCGCGGCAGCGCGGTGCTCAGCCATGGCACGAAGGCGATGACGAGCAGGCAGAGGAACAACAGCCCGAGATAGCCCATGATCGGCTTCACCGTCTGCTCGATCGGGACGTTGCCGATCAGGCAGGCGCCGTAGAGCCCGAGCCCGAGCGGCGGCGCGAACAGGCCGATGCCCATGGCGATGACCAGCACGACGCCGAAATGCAGGGGATCGACGCCGAGCTGCACCGCGACCGGCAACAGCAGCGGCCCGAAGATGATCAGCGCGGCAGCGCCCTCCAGCACCGAGCCCATCACGATCAGCACGGCGATCGCGAGCAGGATGAACAGCCAGACGCCTGAGGTCTTCGACAATCCGAGCATGAAATCGCCGACCGCATGCGGCACCTGCTGCAAGGTCAGCGTGAATGCGAGCGACTGCGCGGCGGCGACGATGAACAGCACGAGACCGGCGCGCGTCGCCGCCTGCACGAAACTGTGCGCTGCCGATTTGAAGCTGAGCTCGCGGAACACCACGCTGCCGACCACGAGCGCATAGGCCACGGCGAAGGCCGAGATCTCGGTCGCGGTGGCAAAGCCGCTCTTGAAGCCGAAGAAGATCATGAAGATCAGGCCGAACGAGGCGATCGCGCCGCTCCACAGCCCCGACACCGGCATCTGCGGCTCGACGTCCTCGACCTTGTCCGGCCGCTTGCCGAAGATGATGGAGACCGCAATCAGCACCAGCGCCATCAGCGCCGACGGCAAGAGCCCGGCGACGAACAGGCCGCCGATCGACAAATTGGCCACAAAGCCCAGAATGATGAGGTTGATGCAGGGCGGAATGGTCTCCGCCATCACCGCGGACGCCGCCAGCAGCGCCACCGCGCCGCCGGGGTTCTGCTTCGATCGGCGCGCCGCCGGGATCAAGACCGAGCCGACCGCGGCGACATCGGCCATCTTCGAACCCGAGATGCCCGAGAACAGCACCATGGAAGCGACCATGACGACGTTGAGGCCGCCGCGTATGCGGCCCACCGCGCGCTGCAACAGCTCGATCAACCGCACCGACATGCCGTTGGCTTCCATGAGGTAGCCGACGAGAATGAAGAACGGGATCGCAAGCAGCACGAAATTGTCGATGCCGCGCGCCATCTGCTGGGCGAAGATGACGCCGGGCAGGGCGCCCTCGACCCAGATGAAGATCAGCGCGGCGAGCGCCAGCGCAAAACCGATCGGCAAGCCGCCGAACAGCGTCACGAAGAAGCCGATCAGCATCAAGGTGCCCGCCGACGGCACCGAGGACGGCGACAGGTAATCCCAAGCCAGATAAAGGCCGGTGACGATGATGATCGCAACGAGCCCCCTGACGATGTCGGGAAGCGGCCTCGCGCAGAGATGGTCGATCGCGAACACCGTCATGAACAGCGCGCCGACGCCCATCGGATAGAAGGTCAGCTCCAGCGGCAGGCCGGAGCCGGTGGTCTGGCCTGCTGTGAGCGAACCCAGCTTGATGGCGTTGTAGGCGACGTAGCCGGAGATCAGCACGACCAGCAGCGCGCCGGCGGCATCGACCAGCGCGCGCAGGCGCAGCGGCAGGAGATCGCGGAAGAAGGAGACACCGACATTCTCGCCGCGCGCGAGCGCGCTCGCCGCACCGAAGAAGGCCGAGCCGACCATCAATCCGCGTGCGACGTCGTCGGACCATTCGACCGGCGCGTTGAAGAAGAAACGCAGCAGCACCGAGACGCAGACCACCGCGAGATCGGCGGCGAGCAGGATGGCCGCGATCGCATCGCTGAGCCGAAGCAGCAGGGCGATGCTACCGTGGCGGCCGGCCGAGAGGGGCACGGCGGCCGTCACCACCATCTCAGACCTGGCCATCAGGCTTGCGTCGCGCGGATGATGTCGATGACGGCCTTGGACTCCGGACGGGCCTTGATGAAGTTCTCGATCTGCGGCGCGACCCGCTTCTTGAAGGCCTCGCGGTCGCATTCGGCAACCGTCACGCCCTTCTCGGTCAAGGCCGCCAGCGCCTCCTTCTCGACCGCAAGCCCATGCGCACGCGTGTCGGCCGCGGCCTTCTTCGCGGCATCGAGAAAGCCCTCGCGCAGCTTCGGGTCCATGCGGTTGTAGGTCATGTCGCTGAAGTAGATCGCAAGCGGCGAGAAATTATGCTGCGTCAGGGCGTAGAATTTGGCCGTCTCGAAGAACTTGCTGGCCAGGATCGTCGGCGGATCGTGCTCCAGGCCGTCAAGCACGCCGGCCTGCAACGCCGTGTAGATTTCGCCGAAGGCCAGCGGCGTCGCGGCGGCGCCCATCAGCCGCAGGCATTCCGTGATGACTGGGTTGGGCAGCGTCCTGATCTTGAGCCCGGCGAGATCTTCCGGCGTCTTCACCGGCTTCTTCGCCAGCACGCTGCGCGAGCCGAAATTATAGGCCCAGGCGATGATGCGGATGTTGCCGCCCTTGAGCAGGGCGTCTTCGATCGGCTTGGCGGCGCCGGCATCGAACGCCTTGGTCTGCTGCGGGAAGCTGGAGAACAGAAAGCCGAGATCGTAGGTGCCGACCAGCGGCACCAGATTGGCCGAGATCGAGGAGCCCGACACCATGAGATCGATGACGCCGAGCTTCACCGAGTTGATGACGTCGATCTCCTGGCCAAGTTGGTTGTCGGGGAAGAAAGCGACCTCGATCTGCTCGCCGAGGCCGTTGCCCTTCAAATTCTTGACGAGGTTGTCGTAGTAGACGCGGCCGTTGGCAAATTTCGGATCGTTCGGCAGCGAGGAGGAGCATTTCAGCTTGAGCGTCGCGGCTTCGGCGCGGCCGATGATGGCGGGGGAGAGCACGAGGCCGGCGGTGACCGCCGCCGATGACTTGATGAACGCGCGACGGTTCACGGGCACGATGGTCATGGTGCGGTCTCTCCCACATTATTTTTGTTCGCCGCGGTCGTTGCCGTGGCCTGTTGCGCGGACTGTATGGCCAAAGCGACGACGCAGGCAAGCGTGGCGGTCGGTCGCCGCAGAGCGCGCCCGCGGCGCGTTCCGTCAGTCCGTGAGCGCTCCGAAACGACTATGATCCCCGGGATTTGCGACGAGGATCAGCTTGTGGCCTCATCTGCGCGAGGGCGCTTTCGCGTGGGCCCGGCATCGATCCAATTGGAGCATGGATCAATGCGCAATTCACATGGATGAGCCCAGAACGATGCCCTTCAGGCTCCGGCGGACACCCTGCCCCATTTTGCCACACACCGAGCGTGATCCAGTGCACAGACAGGCGCATGGCGGCCCCCTAGAAAAAGTGACATCATCGCACGTATTGCCGATGGAGGTGACATCATGCGCCGTCCAGCCTTTCCCAGTTTGCTTCTTGCATCCGGTTTTCTTGCGCTCGCACAGTTGATGACACCGGCGGAGGCCGCGGCCGAAGCGCGGCTCGCGCTGGTGATCGGCCAATCCGCCTATCGCACCGTGCCCGAGCTGCCCAACGCCGCCAACGACGCCAAGGGCATGACGGAGCTGCTCGGCAATGCCGGCTTCACCGTCACCACGGCCGCCAACCTGGCGCAGAACGAGATGCGCGCGGCGATCTCGGATTTCGCCGGCAAGGTCAGCGCCAGCGGCGCCGACACGGTGGCGCTGGTGTTCTATGCCGGCCATGGCCTGCAGATCGATGGCGAGAACTACCTGGTGCCGGTCGATCTCGATCCCAAGCGCGAGGCCGATATTCCGCTTCAGGGCGTGCGGCTGAACGACATGCTCAACACGCTCGGCGCGCTGCCGACGCGAGCGCGCATCTTCATGCTCGATGCCTGCCGCAACAATCCGTTCCCGGCGCTCAGCGGCGCCGGCCACGGGCTTGCGATCGTCGACACCAAGGCCGGCGCGCCGGGCTCCTTCATCTCCTATTCGACCTCGCCCGGCGCCGAGGCCGAGGACGGCAGCGGCATCGACAGCCCCTACACCACGGCGGCGCTGACCGTTGCCAAGCAGCCCAATTTGCCGATCGAGGAAGTGTTCAAGCGCATCCGCGTCGCCGTCGCGCAATCGACCGACGGACGGCAGATCCCCTGGGAAAGCTCCTCGCTGACGACGGACTTCAAGTTCTTCGGCGAGAGCAGCGGCAGCCAGCCGGCCATGCCGGGCGCCTCCTCGATGGCGCTCGCCAGCGGCACGCGCAGCGTCGAGGACTGGCGCAGGGACTTGCAGGGCAAGCCGGCCATGGTCGCCTATGAACTCGTCATCACCGACGACACGGTGCCGGCGTATCAGGCCTATATCGAGCTGTACGCTCAGGACACCCGCACGCCGCGCTTGCGCACGGTGCTGGAACGGCGACGCCAGATGCTGGCCTGGGAACGCGCAACCGCGATCAACACCCGCGCCTCGTTCGAGGCTTATCTTGCGAACTGGGACAACAGCGATCTCGCGGCAACCGCGCGCAGGCTGCTGCTCCGCGTCCAGAACCGCAACTACGGCGTCCCCATCGCCGCCGCCGCGAGCCCTGCCCCGGTCGCCGTCGCGATGGCGCCGACCTGCCCGTGCTCGACGCCGTCGAGCCCGGCAACGCCCGTCAATCCGAGCGTCGCGCCCGTGATCAAGAAGCGCGTCGACGACACTCCGCCCAAGCGCAAGGTGGTCGAGACACCGCCGAAGCGCCGGCCGCCGCCTGAGGAAGTGGTCTACGAGCGCGCGCCGCCCCCGGGGCCGCCGCCAGCCGCCGTCATGCAAGGCATCGGCGTCGGTATCGGGATCGGCATTGGAATGGGCGGCCGCGGCGGCGGCGACCATTATCGCGGCGACTACCGCAGATACTGAGACTGTCCAGCATAGACATTGATCTGGCTCGCGCCCGACGCGCGAGCCGGATCTACTGCGCCAGCGCCGGATAGTCGTGTTGGACGGCCTCCCGGATCCAGCCGGCCTGGATCGCGCGAAACAGGATCTGCGCCGTCTTGATATCATTTGCCTTCACGCAGAGGTCGACGATGCGGCGGACCGCATCGTCGCGCATCAGATCGTCTGCGATCTTCATCGCAATTTCCATCGCGACGCGGGCTGCACGTTCAAAGCGCTCACGTTCGCGCTTATCAGCCTGTGCGGAGCCTCCGACAGCCTCCGCGCCCGCTCTCGCAGCCTCGCAGATGCTACGAATGCGCTCCGCCGCGTCGATATCGCCGATCGGTCCCTGGATCGGCTCATCCCAGATGTCGGCCGGCTGCCGCCTTGCGAACCACTTCATTGCCCCACCCGTGGCCTTTATTGGCTTGCACCGTTCAGGACGTGCGGCGCGGCCCGATGGCCTCGAACTGCGCCTTCTGCTCGTCGTTGAGCGTGGCGTAGAAATCATCGAGCGCCGCGCGCACCGACTTGATCCCGTCCAGCATCGCATCGAGCCGTTTGCGGATTGTGGCCATGCGTGCCGGCGGTGTCATCACGTCATTGGGCTCGCAGCCCGCCTTGAGCGATGCGCTGACCTTGGCGCTTGTATCCTGGAGCACCTGGAGCGCCGCGCGCTGGGTGTCGCTCGGACGAAGCCTCTCGTCGATCGCAGCACCGGGCCAATCGAACGCGGCGGTCACATTGCAAGACTGCACCGACGCTTCCCTCGCATTGTTCGATGCCGTCGCACGACGCTGATCATCGGCCAGCGCATTGAAGCGCGCCTTCTGCTCGTCGTTCAGCGAGCCATAGAATTGGTCGAGCGCGGGCTGGACCAGCTCGACAGCCTTCTGCATCGCCTCGATGCGCTGCTGCATCGCTGCGAGCCGACCGGGCGCCGTCGCTGCGACCTGCGTCGGACAGGATGTGCGGATCAGCGCTGCCGCGTCGACTGAGGCATTGCCGAGCGCATCGAGAGCGGCGCCCTGCGCATCTGTCGGCTGCACCGCGGATGCGATCTGATCGATCGGCAGACCTGCGATGGCACGGCGGTCACTGCCGCAGAGCTGATCGAGCGGTGCGCTACGCGCCCGTCGTCGTCCCTGCGGTTGCTGCGGCAGATAGGCCGACAGGCGATCATAGCCATAGGGGCCGAAAATGCCTGCATAGATGTCGGGGTAACCGTAACCCCAGAAGCCGAGCCCGTCGCCCCAGATCGTGTAGTCGTAAAGGTCGTTATAGGCGAACGGCCAGAACAGCGGCCCGACCCAGCCATAGCCGCCGCCCGCATGCTGCCACCATCCGCTGCTTGCGCCGCTCCAGCCGGCCAATGCGGCCGCTGCCACGATCTGTGTACGCGCTGCCGGATTGCTGATCAGCCGGCCATTCCGGAATGCGCTGGTGTTCAGGGCGTTGCGGAAGCTCGCGGGGCGGATCGCCGCATTGCGGATCTGACCGAAGTTGGGCCCGCCGCGTCGGACCCCGGACGTGAACCGCATGCCGCGATGATGCCCGCCGGCATGCCCATGTCCACCGCCGTGGCCACGGAAATGTCCGCCGCCGTGATGGCCACCGCCGTGCCCGCCTCCATGGCCACCGCCATGTCCGCCTCCATGTCCGCCCCCATGGCCGCCCTTGGCCAGAGCCGCGCCCGCCAGCATGCAGGCAAGCGCCATCGCGGCAATTCCAATGACCGGTCGCACCATCGCATCCTCCCGCAGAGCCGCGCCATTGAGGCATCGGAACTTGGCGGGAATTGGAACCGACAGGATTGCCGAAAGTTCCCGCCCCGACCGGTGGACGGCATCGGCCTTGCGGCGGCTTTGTTGTGCCGAAGGCCTACGCCTCCGGCACAATCTTGCCGGGATTGAAGATGTTGAGCGGATCGAGTGCCTTCTTCAGTGCCCGCATCGCATCGAGCGCCTCGGGGCCGAGCTCTGCCTGGAGGTATTTCTGCTTGCCCTGGCCGATGCCGTGCTCGCCGGTGCAGGTGCCGTCCATCGCCTGCGCGCGCTCGACCAGGCGATGCATGAACTCTTCGCCGCGCGCCATCTCGGCGGCATCCTTGGTGTCGCAGACCAGCGAGCAATGGAAATTACCGTCGCCGACATGGCCGACGATCGGCGACAGCAGGTTGAGCCGCTTGAGATCTTCCTCGGTCTCGCTGACGCAATCGGCGAGCCGCGAGATCGGCACGCAGACGTCGGTCGCGACCACGCCGATGCTATCACCGGGCCGCAGCGCCTTCACGGACCAATAGGCATCGTGCCGCGCCTGCCACAGTTTCGTGCGGTCCTCCGGCTTGGTGGTCCAGGAGAATTCGCCGCCGCCGCAGTCCTTTGCGATCTCGCCGAAGGCCTTGGACTGCTCGGCGACTTCGATCTCGCTGCCGTGGAATTCCATCAGGAGCAGCGGCGTCTCCGGCAGCGTCAACTTCGAATAGGCGTTACAGGCTTGCACCTGCGCGGCGTTGAGCAGCTCGATGCGCGCCACGGGAATGCCGGTCTGGATCGCCAGGATCACGGCCTGACAGGCCCCGTGCACGCTCTCGAACGACACCGCACCGGCCGCGATCGTCTCGGGGATGCCGCGCAGGCGGATGGTCAATTCCGAGATGATGCCGAGCGTGCCTTCGGCGCCGACGAACAGATGGGTGAGGTCGTAGCCGGCGGATGACTTCTTGGCGCGCGTGCCCGTGGTGATGATCTCGCCGTCGCCGCGCACCACCTTCAGCGCCAGCACGCTCTCGCGGATGGTGCCGTAGCGCACCGCATTGGTGCCGGAAGCGCGGGTCGAGGCCATGCCGCCGAGCGAGGCATCCGCGCCGGGATCGATCGGGAAGAACAGGCCCTGGTCGCGTAGATGCTCGTTCAGCGCCTTGCGGGTGACACCGGGCTGGATCACGCAATCGAGGTCCTCGGCATGCACCGCGAGCACCTTATTCATGTCGCGCAGGTCGATCGAGATACCGCCGGCCGGCGCGTTGACCTGGCCCTCGAGCGAGGTGCCGGTGCCGAAAGGAATGACGGGGACGCGATTTTTGGCGCAGATCCGCACCACGTCCTGGATGTCGGCAGTCTCCTGCGCCATCACCACGCCATCAGGCGGCTGGTTGGGAATCCAGGTGGTGGTATGGCCATGCTGCTCGCGCACGGCCTGCGAGGTGATGAGGCGGTTGCCGAAGCGTGCGGCAAGCTGCTCCAGCGTGCTCGCAAGGGCTTTCGGCTCCGGCCGCGGCGGATTATTGGTGATGGTGGTACCCACGGACATTCCTCCCGACAGAAGAACCGTGGCAAATGATATAAAACCGGTCAAGTCAAGCGACCGGACGCATAGCTGGAAGGAAACATGCCGGAGACTACCGCCTCAGCGCCCAAAGCCGAGCCGTTCCGCGCCTCGATCATGCAGATCGAGCCGCAATGGATCGACTATAACGGCCATCTCAACATGGCCTATTACAACGTGATGTTCGACCGCGCGATCGACCAGCTCTGGGCCGAGCTCGGCATCGGGCCGACTTACATGAAGGAGCGAGGCGGTTCGACCTTCACTGCCGAATGCCATGTGCGTTACTTGCGCGAGATCCACCTCGGCGATCCCGTGCAGATCCTGGTCTGGCTGCTGGAGGCCGACGACAAGCGGCTGCACACGTTCGAGGAGATGCGGCACGCAACCGAGGGCTGGCTGTCGGCGACGTCCGAGAACATGTCGCTTCACATGGACATGAGCTCGCGCAAGGTTGCGCCTTTTCCGCCGGACATAAGCGAGCGCATCGCTGCGGTCACAAAGGCCCACAGCGCGGTCTCGCGCCCCGAGGGCATCGGCCGGAACGTGGCGATGCCCTCGAAGCGGTAGCGCGTGATCCGGCGGCCTATACCCTGTTGCGGCCGCGGGCCAGGCCGACCACGGCCGAGACCAGGAACAGAACGACCGCGATGAAGAAGATGATCTTGGCGATCTCGATCGAAGCGCCGGCGATGCCGCCGAAGCCCAGGATGCCGGCGATCAGTGCGATAACCAGAAACGTCACAACCCAGCCAAGCATGGTCAAACCCTCGTCTTGATGTCTGTCTGCGTCTGGCGCGGCTGGCCGCGCCACCTGTCCAGACAATCTCGAGGCGAGAACGATGGTTCCGGCCCGGACAGGGTGGAAATTCGCGAGGACCGCTGGAACAAATTGACGTGCCCCGCACGTGGAAAACCTCGTTCCGCCGCCCCATATAGGCACCAATCCCTGTTAGAAGGCTCCCTTCCGCCACCCCGCGGTGCCATCGTGGGGCCCATGATTCGCATGACCGAGCCGAGCAAGATCACGCCCCAGAACGTCCCCGACCACCAGCCCGCAGCCGGCGGCATAGCCGCGCGTGCGCGCGCCTCGGTGGGCCCGAAATATCTGTCCGGGCTCAATCCGGAGCAGCGCGAGGCCGTGGAGACGCTGGACGGCCCGGTCCTGGTGCTGGCCGGCGCCGGCACCGGCAAGACGCGCGTGCTGACGACGCGTATCGCCCACATCCTGAGCCAGGGCCGCGCCCGCCCCGCCGAGATCCTGTCGGTGACCTTCACCAACAAGGCCGCGCGCGAGATGAAGCACCGGCTCGGCCAGATGCTCGGCCACGCCGTCGAGGGCATGCCGTGGCTCGGCACCTTCCACTCCATCGGCGGCCGCATCCTCCGCGTCCATGCCGAGCTGGCGCAGCTCAAGTCGAATTTCACCGTGCTCGATGTCGACGACCAGGTGCGGCTGCTGAAGCAGCTGCTGCAGGCCGAGAACATCGACGACAAGCGCTGGCCGGCACGCATGCTCGCCGGCCTGATCGACGGCTGGAAGAACCGCGGCCTGATGCCGTCGCAGGTGCCCTCCGGCGAAGCCGCCATGTTCGCCAACGGCAAAGGCGGCAAGCTCTATGCGAGCTATCAGGAGCGGCTGAAGATTCTGAACGCGGCCGATTTCGGCGATCTGTTGCTGGAGAACATACGCATCTTCCGCGAGCACCCGGATATCCTCAGGCAGTACCAGCAGCGTTTCAAATATATTCTGGTCGACGAATATCAGGACACCAACGTCGCGCAATATCTGTGGCTGCGGCTGCTGTCGCAGGCGCCGGCGGCGACCAAAGCCGTCGTTCCGGGACGCGTCGAAGACGCGAATTACGATGCGCAATTGCGCGTCGGAGAATCTCGAGATGAGTCCTCAGCTTTAGATTCCGGGTCTGCGCCTTCGGCGCATCCCGGAATGACCGAGCAAGCGGCGATCGCGGCTGTTCCTGCCGGCCCCACCAAAAACATCTGCTGCGTCGGCGACGACGACCAGTCGATCTATGGCTGGCGCGGTGCCGAGGTCGACAACATCCTGCGCTTCGACCACGATTTCCCCGGCGCCAAGGTCATCCGCCTCGAGCGCAATTATCGCTCGACCGGCCACATCCTCGCCGCCGCCTCGCATCTGATCGCGCACAACGAAGGCCGGCTCGGCAAGACGCTGCGCACCGAGGACCAGGACGGCGAGAAGGTCACGGTCACGGGCTCGTGGGATTCGGAAGAGGAAGCCCGCGGCATCGGCGAGGAGATCGAGCAGATCCAGCGCCGCGGCGAGAAGCTCAACGAGATCGCGATCCTGGTGCGCGCCTCCTATCAGATGCGCGAATTCGAAGACCGCTTCGTCACGCTCGGCCTGCCCTATCGCGTCATCGGCGGCCCACGCTTCTACGAGCGCGCCGAAATCCGTGACGCGTTGGCGTATTTACGCGTCATCAACTCGCCGGCCGACGACCTTGCCTTTGAGCGTATCGTCAATGTGCCCAAACGAGGCCTCGGCGATGCCACCGTGCAGATGCTGCACGACCACGCCCGCAAGCGCCGCATTCCCTTGTTCGAGGCGGCCCGCGCGGTGGTCGAGACCGACGAGCTGAAGCCGAAGGCGCGCGGCTCGCTTCGCGAAGTCGTCGCCCAGTTCGACCGCTGGCGCGCCCAGCGCGAGGTCACCGCGCACACCGACCTCGCCCAGATCGTGCTCGACGAGAGCGGCTATACCGAGATGTGGCAGAAGGACCGTTCGGCGGACGCCGCGGGCCGGCTCGAAAACCTGAAGGAGCTGGTGCGCTCGATGGAGGAGTTCGAGAACCTGCAAGGGTTCCTCGAACACATCTCGCTGGTGATGGACCGCGACAGCGGCGCCGACGAAGACGCGGTGTCGCTGATGACGTTGCACTCGGCCAAGGGCCTCGAATTCGACAACGTGTTCCTGCCCGGCTGGGAGGAAGGCCTGTTCCCGAGCCAGCGCACGCTGGACGAACAGGGCCGCGCCGGCCTCGAGGAAGAACGCAGGCTCGGCCATGTCGGCCTGACCCGCGCCCGCCGCCGCGCCATGATCTATTTCGCCACCAACCGGCGCATCCACGGCACCTGGTCGACCACGATCCCGTCGCGCTTCCTCGACGAGCTGCCGGCGGCCAATGTCGAGATCACCGAATCCAAGGGCGGCTCGGCCTGGGGCGGCACCGGCGGCTACGGCGCCTCGCGTTTCGACGACATGGAGGCGTTCGGCTCCACCTATTCGACCCCGGGCTGGCAGCGCGCCCAGGCCAACCGCAACCGGGGCGGCGGCCGCAGTGGCGGCGGCGGAAGCGGTGGCTTCGAGGAACAGGCCTCGACGTTCTCATCCACCTCGTCATCCGGCCCCGACTTCGGCAGCTTCTCCTCGCGCCGCCGCGGTCCCCTGACGATCGAGGGCGAGTTGGTCGCCAAATCAACCGGCACCACCTCGGAATTCTCGCTGTCCGACCGCGTCTTCCACCAGAAATTCGGCTACGGCCGCGTCACCAAGATCGACGGCAACAAGCTCACCATTGCTTTCGACAAGGCCGGCGAGAAGAAGGTAGTGGACAGCTTTGTGCAGCGGGCGTGAGCGCCCTTGCACGCAAAGCCCTCCACTCAGCCGTTCAAGATGTTGGCGCCCTGGTCGTAGATCGGCTGGTCGACGTGTGCACCAGGGGCGATTTCGAGCCTCCAGCCCAGCGTCACACCAAGGCTCCTGGCCAGCTTGGTACAGTGTTGGAAATGCCAGAGACCGCGCGAGAGGCGATGAGGCCCCTGAGCCATCGCCTCGTCCCAGCGCGGCAGATCGGGGGCGTCCGGGTCGTTGTCGGCGTCGCCCAGCAAGATGACGAGCGAGCGCCCCAGATACCTCCGCAAATGACTTGCGTTGAGGCCGATCCCTCCCATGCCATCCGGATAGTCCTTGGCGAGGTCCGGGAGCATGTAGCATCCGCAATTGGCGGCAACGGCCAGATCGACGGAAGTCGCCTCGTTGCGCAAGACGAATTGGGCGCCCGCGGAGTTGCCGAACAGGCCGAAGGTCTCGCGGCTGGACCCGGTCGCCTGTCGAACATAGTGAAACAGCCGATCGATCACCCCGAAATTCCAGTGATCGCGCTGCAGGACCGTGTTGTCCGGCGGCGGCAGCCGCACTCCGCCGAAATTGTACGCGTGGACGCCCGGGAACTGATCCGGATCGAACTCCGGGACCAGCACGATTTGCCCGTTGCGTTCGGCTTGCGGCGCGAGGAGATCGCGAAACGCGGCGGCAGCGCGATCGACGCCATGCATCGCCATGATGATGCGCGTGCGCGGGCTGCTCGATCGGGGGCAAAATGAGAAGACCCGCATCGCACGTGGCGGGGGGACGGCTCCATCATCACGAAACACGAACGAGCCGACGCCTTTGGCCAACGTCAATTTGCTCAATTGCTTACCTCCGCAGATGAGGTACTCATAATTGAAATCAAACCTCCCGGCACAACTTTCGGGCCATCCGTTCTGCCATGCCTCAGTACATCGCCATCATCGAGGACACAGACCCCGACGCCGTCAGCCTGTGGTTTCCCGACCTGCCCGGCTGCATTTCCGGCGGTGATGACGTCGACGAGGCCCTGGAGAGTGCGCCCGAGGCGCTCGCGTTCTATGCGCAGGAGCTGATGGCGGACGGCCAGCAGCTTCCCCCACCGCGGACGCTGGACGAGCTCAAGTCCGACCCCGATGTGGCCGACGACCTCCGGCAACACACGGTCGCCCTGATCGAATGGCCGCCCCTCGACGCTGCGGAGTGAGGACTGTTCGCCGCACTCGCCGGACGTTCGACAGTTCTCGCCCGAACAGCCCTTGACCATCGCGAACTTCCCCGTATCAGATGCAGCCATGGTCCGGGGCTCCATCACACTGATCTTGCTGGCATTGGGGATGCCGTCGCTTGCGGCGGCGGAGACCATGAGCTTTGGCGATTCGATCGGGCTGCTGGCCAAGAGTTGCGGTGCGGAAATCGTCGCCAATTGCCGCGGCGTCAACCCGGATTCGACCCGCCTGAAGGAGTGCCTGTCGCGCAATCGCGACGTGCTGTCCCAGCAATGCGCGAGCGACTATCTCGGCGCGTTCGACGCCATCCAAAAGCGCGTCGCCGCGCGCGTCACGGTGGCGAACGCCTGCCAGCGCGAGATCGTAAAGGTCTGCGGCGGCTCGACCAAGGAGACCAGCAAGTCGATCCCCTGCCTGGTTTCGACGCCCAAGGGCATCAGCAACAACTGCCTGAAAGCCGTCGACGACGCGGGGTACCGCTGATGCGCGCGAGCAGGCTTCTCATTGCCGGAACTGCGGTCGCGCTCGGTCTCGCTTTGCTCGCGGGCACTGCCGTCGCCCAGACGGCGGCGCCGACCCGCGACGACATCGTCGGCAAGCTCAACCATTTCGAAGAAGCCGCCGAGGTCGATCTTCCCGCACTGAAGCAGCAAGTGATGGAGCGCGCCAAGGCCAGGATCAAGAACGATCCGGGTCCGGTGAACCGGCCGCCGATCGCGCCCGACCTCGCCAAGCTGCCCGCCTTCAACGCGCAGATCCAGTTCGATGCCGACACGCCGATCATCCAGCCGGCCTCCTACCAGACCGTCGGCCGCATCGCGGACGCGCTGGTTCATTCCTCGCTGCTGCCCTACACGTTCCTGATCGTCGGCCACGTCGAATCCAACTCGAAGACGCGCGAGGCCAACGCGATCCTGAGCCAGCGCCGCGCCGACGCGATCCGCGACGTGCTGGTGAACACGTTCAAGATCTCGACCAAGCGGCTGCATCCGATCGGGCTCGGCGAGGAGCAGTTTCTCGACCGAGCCAAGCCAACCTCGGCCGTCAACGGCCAGTTGCAAATCCTGACCTATGCCAAGGTGCCCGAGGACGCTCCTGCGCATCCGGCTGCGGCGCCTGCGCCTGCGGCGAAAAAGCCCGCCAAGAAACGCTGAGCGAACGCAGCTTCGCACCCGACGGAACCCTTTGAAGTCCTGATCGTTTTGTAGCCTGTCCGGGGCGCACAAATGCGGTTTCACGCGACAAAAGCGCCGGTTTGTGCACCGCCCGGTCCAGTGCTATAGCCTCTGTTCGCCCTTCCCCGACCCCGTGCTGCATGAGACCGAAATGGGTGGCTATTTTCAGCGCCAACTTGCCGTTTATGTCGAGTACCATCGCGACCCCCGGAACACGGCGATGCATGTGGTCGGTATTCTCCTGTTGTTCACCGGCGCCGTGATGCCGCTGACGCTGGTCAGGCTTCCGCTGTTCGGTTTCGATGTCAGCCTCGCGGTGATCCTGGCCTTGCCGGTCCTGATGTATTGGCTGCTGCTCGATGTGGCGCTCGGGATCGGCATTCTGGCCGTCTCGATCGTGCTGTTTTCGGTTGCGACGACCGTTGCGGCGCAAGTCAGCATCGCGACGATGTGGGCGGTTTTCGCCGCGCTGGTGGCGCTCGGCCTCGCCGCGCAGGCCATCGGCCACAAGGTTTTTGAGGGCCGCGAAGCCTCGTTGTTCACTTTTCCTTCGCATCTTTTGCTTGGACCGATGTTCGTGATGGCAAAATTATTCATTGCATTGGGCTTCCGTCGCGACCTTGCCGCGATTCTGGCGCCTCTTCCGACCAATTCCCTTTCAACCCGATAGCTCTAGACGCGAAACAGCAACCTTCTGCATGGCTCTCGTACTGGTTACCGGTGGCAGTGGCTTCATCGGACATCACCTCGTCGAAGCGCTCCGCGCCCGTGGGCAGCGGGTGCGCGTTCTCGATGTCCGCGCGCCGGCCGCGGCGAACGCGGATGTTGAATATGTCCACGGCTCGGTGCTCGATGGCGCCGCGGTCGATACTGCGATTGCCGGGGTCGATCAGGTCTATCACCTCGCCGGCTTGCCCGGCATGTGGGTCGCCAACAAGCAGGACTTTCACGACGTCAACTGTCGCGGCACCGAAATCGTGCTCGCGGCCGCAATGAAGCGTGGCGTATCGCGCTTTTTGCACTGCTCGACGGAATCGATCCTGTTCCCCTATTCCGACCTCAAGGGCGCTGCCGCCGAAGAGGCGCTACAGCCGGCCGACGCGATGCCGGGTGCCTATACGCGCTCGAAGTCGCTTGCCGAGCATCATGCCGCGAAGGCCGCGGCCAGCGGCTTTCCGCTCGTGATCGGCACGCCGACCATGCCGATCGGAGCGGCCGACCACAATCTGACGCCGCCGACGGCGATGCTGTGGTACTTCCTCCAGAAGAAGGTGCAGCCGCATCTCAACTTCCTGGTCAACCTCGTCGATGTCCGCGACGTTGCCATGGGCCTCGTGCTGACCATGGAGCGCGGCCGCATCGGCCAGCGCTACATCCTCGGCGGCGACTGCGTCCCGCTCGGCAACATCCTGCGGATGATGTCGGCGATGAGCGGCCGCCGGCAGTTCCCGGTCGTCGTGCCCGGCAAGATCGCCGAGTTCTCCGGCATCATGCTCGAATACCTCGCCGATCGTGTCACGCGGCGGCCGCCCAACGGCACCGCCGAGGGCGTGCGCATTGCGCTCGCCGCGAGCGACCTCTCGATCGGCAAGGCGCGCACCGAGCTCGGTTACGCGCCGCGTCCGATCGAGCCGGTGCTGCGCGAAACCATCACCCATCTGCTCGCCCGCAACGGCCAGCAGCCCTCCGGCGCCATCAAGCATCACGCGCTCTCCTCGCGCGCGAGCTAAAGCCGCCGCCCAACGCAAAGAACCTTCATGTCCTTCGATTTCAGCAAGCTTCTCTCCGTCGCCTGGGGTGGCTGGACCACGGCCTGGCCGACCGAACTCCTGGCCCTGGTCTGGCTCGCCTTTCTCGCCAGCTGGGTCGGCGCCTCGTTCTGGCAGGGGCGGACCAAGAAGCAGGTCATGACGCTGGAGTCGCAGCGCTATCGTCTGCCGATCCTGGTCGGCGGCATCCTGTACACGCCGTGGGTTGCACAGCTGCTGGGCTGGAAGCCGCTTTGGGTGCTCGGCAACACCGGCATCTACATCGCCGCGGTCCTCTCGGCCGCAGGCATCGCTTTCGCCTGGTGGGGCCGGCTGCATCTCGGAAAATTCTGGTCGAACACCATCACCCAGAAAGAAGATCACCGCGTTATCGACACCGGCCCCTACGGCATCGTGCGTCACCCGATCTACACCGGCTTGATATTCGGCATGCTCGTCACCGGCATCGCAATCGGCCTCGTAACGACGATCCTCGGCGCGATCCTGATCTCGCTTGGCATGTGGCAAAAGGGCCGGATGGAAGAGGTGTTTCTGTCGAAGGAGCTCGGCGAGGACGCCTATGGCGCCTATTGCCGCCGCGTTCCGATGATCATCCCGTTCCTGTCGCCGCGGTGAGGGCTTAGCAGCTCGCGTCCCTCTCGTGTCCCGGACGCGCTGCAGCGTGCAAACTGCTGCGCAGAGCCGGGACCCAGATAGCGACATAGTGCGCGGTGAGATGGGCCCCGGCTCTGCAGCGCACCGCGAAGGCGCGCTGCGCTGCGTCCGCGGCACGAGCGCACGATCTGACCCATCTAGGAACCGCCCTTCCCCAAGCCCGTTACCCCTCGACAGCTGCCACCAGCGCGAGCATTGCGCCATGTCGGACGCCTACGATTATTTTCGCGAGCACGCGATCGCCGCCGTCCGCAAGGCGCGGGCGCTGCCCTGTGGGTGGCCGAAGCAGAAGCAGCGCACGGTGGCGCGGGTCTATCATCTGCTGTCCAAGGAGGCCGCGCTGGTGCCGAACATCCATCACCTCGACGATTTTCGCGCGGCACGGCGGCTGGAGCGGCAAATCTCTCGCTGATCTCCGGGCAAAGGCCATCGACGTTCGTCCCATGCAAAATCGATCGGCTGCCATTCCGCGGGAATAGGCCCAGCCGGCGCCCCGCACCGGTTGACGTCTGCCCCGTCAGCCAGTTGGATGCGCGCGCAAACAGGGGCCCTCTCATGACTTTCTCCAGCATCTTTGCGCAGTTCGTTGCGCTTCTCGGCGGCGTCGCACTGCAATGGCGGAAGCTGTCGGGCACCGTGCCTGCGCCGGCCTGGGGAGAGAAGCCCGCCATTCCCGAGGCGAAGCCGCAAGGCGCGATCCCGACCTTGAAGATGCCGACCGCGCGCGGCTGGAGCGAGGGCCAAAAGCCGACCGTCGCGCCCGGGCTCAAGGTCAACGCGTTCGCGACCGGGCTCGACCATCCGCGCTGGATCGAGGTGCTGCCCAATGGCGATGTGCTGATCGCGGAGGCGACGCAGATCGCGGGCGCACCGCGCAGCGTGTTTCATTACGCGATGCAGGCGACGATGCGGCGCGCCGCGGCGCTCGGCGTGTCCGCCGACCGCATCACGCTGCTGCGTGACAAGGACGGCGACGGCGTCGCCGAGGTGCGTGGCGCGTTCATGGAGAATCTCAGCCAGCCATTCGGCATGGCGCTGGTCGGCGACACCTTCTATGTCGGCAATACCGACGGCGTGATGGCTTTCCCTTACGTCACCAATGCCGACCGCATCACTGCGCCGGGCAAGCGGCTCACGACGTTCAAGCCAAGCGGACACTGGACCCGCAGCCTGCTCGCAAGCCCCGACGGCAAGAAGCTCTATGCCGGCGTCGGCTCGCTCAGCAACATCGCCGAGATGGGCATGGAGGTCGAGGAAGGCCGCGCCGCGGTCTACGAGCTCGACCTCGTTGCCGGCACGCACCGCATTTTTGGCGCGGGCCTGCGCAACCCGGTCGGGCTGGCGTGGGAGCCGAATACGGGTGTGCTCTGGACCGTCGTCAACGAGCGCGACGGGCTCGGCGACGAGACGCCGCCGGATTATCTGACGTCGGTGCGCGACGGCGGCTTCTACGGCTGGCCCTATTGCTACTGGGGCAAGACGGTGGACGACCGCGTGCCGCAGGATCCTGCGATGGTCGCTAGGGCGATTCAACCGGACTACGCACTCGGCGGCCACACCGCCTCGCTCGGCCTGTGCTGGATGCCCGCAGGCACGCTGCCGGGCTTCTCCGACGGCATGGTCATCGGCCAGCACGGCTCGTGGAATCGCAGCACGCTGTCCGGCTACAAGCTGGTGTTCATCCCGTTCGAGAACGGCAAGCCGTCCGGCCCCGGTCGCGACATCCTGTCGGGCTTCCTGTCCCCGGACGAGAAGGAATCCTACGGCCGCCCGGTCGGTGTCGTGATCGGCCCCGACAAGAAATCGCTGCTGATGGCCGACGACGTCGGCAACGTGATCTGGCGCGTGACGGGGGCGTAAAGGATCACGTCCCCACACACAGCGTGGCGCGCTGCTTCTTCAGCAGCGCGATCACGGACAGCGCGGTGATCAAACCGGTCTTGGGATTCTCGGACGGGATGTTCTCGATCGACATCGAGAACCGCGCCGAATCCGCCTCGACCTCTATGCGGTGAACGTTGCGCGTCACGGTTGGATCAGCCCAAACCTGGATCTGGGTGCGATCGGGACCTATTCCCGCCAGCGACAGCGCAACGGCGACATTGACGTTCGCCGGAAAGCCCTTCGCCGCCTCGCGCGCGCTGCCCTCGAACAGTTTCAGCGGCTCGCGCAGATTGTCGATATCGATCTTGTTCTGAACGATGAAGGGCGCGCCCTTCAGTCCGTCGATCGGCTTGCGCGTCACCATCTTCACGGAAAGAATGGTGCCGATTGCGGCGGCGTTGACGGCATCGAGCCCGATCAGCGCGCCGGTCGGCACGATGATGCGGCCGCCATTGGCGCGCGCGAGATCGACGAGATCGAAATTGTCGAGCAATCCGCCGACGCTGACGACGACCGCCGCCTTGCCGCGCTTCACCGCAGGCTCGACGATCGCGCGCAACTGGCTGCTCGGTGCGCACTCGACCACGATGTCGGCGACCTCACCGAGCTGATCGATCGGCAGGATCTTTGGGGGATGACGCAGACCGCCGATGAAGGCCTGATGCTTGGCGGGATCGCGCACGGCCACGGCCGACAGCGCCAGCCCCTCGATGCCCTGATCGAGCGCGGTCGCGATCTTCGTGCCGATCGAGCCCAGCCCGGCAATGGCGACCCGCAACGCGCTCGAAGCTCTCTGTTCAGTCATCGTACTAACCTCTGGTCCGAGCTTCCGTCATAGCCCCTCACGCCTCCCGCGCATAGCTGCGCAGGCGTGCCTCGAGCATCGCCAGCATGGCATCGCGGGCCGGATCGCGCGAGCCGCGCAGCCACGCGGCGGCGAGCGGCAGCCGGCCGACCGGCCCGCTCTGCCTTGGCCGCAGCGGCACGAAGCGCACGCCCGTGACCGCCATCCGCGCCGTCCAGCGCGGCACGATCGCAACTCCGAGCTTCGTGGCCACCAGGTTGATGATGGTCTGCTTCTCGTCGGCGACCTGCACGATGCGCGGCGTCAGGCCTGCCTGCTCGAACAGCTTGATCGTGAGGTCATGGCTGTGCGGCCGCGAGCGGCGGTCCGGCACCAGCATCGCCTCGTCGGCGATGTCGGCCAGCGTGACCCACTTGCGCGCGGCCAGCGCGTGCCGCTGCGGGAACGCCACGATCGCGGTCTCCTGGAGCAGATCGCGGAATTCGAGCCGCTTGTCCGCACGATCGGGCGGGCGAACGAAGGCGAGATCGAGCGCACCGGTCAGGATCTTCGGCAGCAGCCGGACGGTCTTGTCCTCGAGCAGCTGCACTGCGATTTCAGGATGCCTGGCGCGTAAATCGCGCAAGAGCGTCGGCAGCAACCCGGCGGCTGCGCTGTCGATGGCGCCGATCCGGAGCCGCCGCGCGGTCCCCGCCCGGGAGCGGTTGCGCAAATTGCTCTCGACCGCCTCGACGCGGGCGAGGATAGCGCGGGCATCACGCAGCAGGGTTGCGCCGTCCTCGGTGAGCGACACCGCACGCGTCGTCCGCGCGAACAGCCGCGTACCAAGATCCTCCTCCAGCAGCCTGATCTGGCGGCCCAGCGCGGAGGGCAGCATCTGGAGCTGCTGCGCCGCGCGGCCGAAATGCAGCTGCTCGGCGGCCGCCACGAAGCATCGGAGCTGATGCAATTCCATCCCGCAAATCCTCTCGTCTCGCGAGGATTATATCATTTTTTTGTATAAACCAGCGCCAATTGAGTCCGCCCTGCACTCCCGTCTAGATTCGCCGACGACGCAGCCGGCCTGATATGCCGGCCCGATCTCTCACACGGAGCATTCTCATGCGCACCCATTCGATCGCAGCAATTCCCGCCGACGGCATCGGCCCCGAGGTGATCTCGGCCGGCGTGCGCGTGCTGGAGGCGCTGGCAAAGCGCAGCGGCGATCTTGCCTTCAACGTCAGGACGTTCGACTGGGGCTCGGACTATTACAAGAAGCACGGCGTGATGATGCCGGCGGACGGCCTCACCGAGCTGAAGAAGTTCGACGCGATCTATTTCGGTGCGGTCGGCGCGCCCGATGTGCCCGACCACATCACGCTGTGGGGCCTGCGGCTGCCAATCTGCCAGGGCTTTGACCAATACGCCAATGTGCGCCCCACGAAGATCCTGCCCGGCGTCACCTCGCCGCTGCGCAATGTCGGTGTCGGCGATCTCGACTGGGTGATCGTGCGCGAGAACTCGGAAGGCGAATATGCCGGCATGGGCGGCCGCGCCCACAAGGGCCTGCCGGAAGAGGTCGGCACCGAAGTCGCGGTCTTTACCCGCGTCGGCGTCACCAGGATCATGCGCTATGCGTTCCAGCTCGCACAATCGCGCCCGCGTAAATTCCTGACCGTCGTGACCAAGTCGAACGCGCAGCGCCACGGCATGGTGATGTGGGACGAGATCGCGGCCGAAGTCGCCGGCGAATTCCCCGACGTCATCTGGGACAAGATGCTGGTCGATGCCATGACCGTGCGCATGACGTTGCATCCGAAGAGCCTCGACACCATCGTCGCGACCAATCTCCATGCCGACATCCTGTCCGACCTCGCCGGCGCGCTGGCCGGCAGCCTCGGCGTGGCGCCGACCGGCAACATCGATCCGCAGCGCCGCTTCCCCTCGATGTTCGAGCCGATCCACGGCTCGGCCTTCGACATCACCGGCAAGGGCATCGCCAATCCGGTCGCGACGTTCTGGACCGGCGCGCAGATGCTCGAGCATCTCGGCGAGAAGGACGCCGCTTCGAGGCTGATGGCGGCGGTCGAGCGCGTCTGCGCAGCGGGCGTGCTGACGCCTGATGTCGGCGGCAAGGCGACGACGAAGGAAGTGACGGACGCCGTGATCGACGCAATCAACGGGTCGAACCTGTAGCTCTCTCCCTCTCTCCCCGCACGCGGGGAGAGAGGGAGAACGTCCCTATTTCCGCTTCGTCGGAGCCGGCGGCGGCGTCACCATCGCGGCTGCAGGCTCGGGCGGTGTCAGATGCCGGGGCACGATAATGGTCTGGCCCGGCGTGAGCTGTGCGTTCTCTGCAAGCGAGTTGCTCTGCGCGAGCGTCCACAGAGGCACGCGATTGGCTGCAGCGATGCTCTCCATGGTGTCGCCGCGGCGCACCGGCACCCGCGCGCCGCTGTCCCATAACTCGACCAAGGTGTCCGCCGGGACGAGGTAGCGCAGCGGCACGGCATCAGCCTGGGTCTGCGGCGGAATGCGCGGCAACTGGGTCACCATCTCGACGATCTGCCGATGGATATCGTCGGACTTCTCGATGTTGATGTGCGAGACGCGCGCGTTTTCCTTGAGGTCATAGCTCGCATAATGGCCGCGAAAGCCGGGGACCGCGACGACGTCGCCGCCGCCGAGCACGCTATCGGACAGGAAGATGTTGATGAAGCGCTCGACATTGAGCGGCACGTCGCCGGTCGC
The DNA here is from genome assembly GCF_054863025.1 of Bradyrhizobium sp. 23AC. Classification (NCBI taxonomy): domain Bacteria; kingdom Pseudomonadati; phylum Pseudomonadota; class Alphaproteobacteria; order Hyphomicrobiales; family Nitrobacteraceae; genus Bradyrhizobium; species Bradyrhizobium sp. 23AC. The sequence goes on along the minus strand of NZ_JAVAYN010000004.1, from coordinate 393,119 downwards.
ATGCGCGGGATCGATGGCGATGACGAGGCTGATCGGGATGCTCTCCTTGGCCGCCATCTCGGAGATGACGATCGAGCACAGACCACCCATGGAATGACCGATCAGCACGATCGGCGCCGCCTTCTCCTTGTAGCTGGCGATGACGCGGCTGCCGATGAACCGGCATAGGGTGAATTCATAGACATCGGCGGAAAAGCCGGCCTGTGTCAGCTTCTCGCCGAGCCGGTCCATGCCGGTCGAGAAGATCGGGCCCATGGCGCCGCGGAACAGGTAGATTTTCGGCGGCGGCAACGGCTCGAACGGCGGAGGCGGCGGCGCGGCGGGTGCGGCCGCGGTGGCCTTGGACTTGGCAGGTGAGGCGGCGGCCATGCCGGGGCTCAGGACGAGCAGCGCAACGGCTGCCAGCGCGACTAGTCGCCTCAAATCAATCATCAGTCCAGCAGTCCCGCCACGGGAGGCGATCACCTCCCTCGCGGGCTTAGTGACGGCCGATTGGGTGGAATTTGGGGCACGGAACCGGCCTCCATCCCCTCCGGGCGCGATCTCCCACCGCACGCCTGGCGGCGCGACCGGACTTTGCGACGATTGGCCTCAATCCTCGCTCGCGAATGGCTAAAATGGCAGCATCCGGTTCAGCAATTCGAGCAGCGTGCGCTGCTCGGCCTCGCTGAGCGGCGTCAGCATCTTCCGATTATAGGGCTCCGTCAGCCTTGCTCCCTCCGCAATGAGCTTTGCGCCCTTCGGCGTGAGCATGAGCTCGACGGCGCGGCGATCGGACTTCGAGCGGTTGCGCTTGATGAAGCCGGATGATTCCAGCTCGTTCAGGATCTTGATCAGGTTCGGCAGCCGGAGCCGGAGCAGGCTGGCGAGGCTGCTCGGCGGAACACCGGGATTGTCGCGAATGACGGCGAAGATCGCATAGGTCGCGGGCGTCAGGCCCAAGGCGGCGAACTCCTCGTAGAAGCCCTCGAAGAATTTCAGCTGCGCCAGGCGCAGCATGAAGCCGGGGGTGCGCTGCAGAGCGCGCAGGTCCAGCGATTTCTCCATCTGCGGAGCGGACTTTTGCGGAGCGGAATTGGCTCCGGGTCTTAGAGGCTTCGGGCTCATGATTCTCAATCCAAGGGACGGCCGAATTGACACTCTCAGAAATAGCTATAAAATATAACTATTATTCAGCGGCACCAAGACCGCCTATGGGAGGGACACAATGAACAGCAAATTCCTGCACAAACTGTGCATTTTGGCCGCAACGCTGGCCACGGCGCCGGCGTTTGCCCAGGACGTCGTGAAGATCGGCATCCTGAACGACCAGTCGGGTCCGTTCGCGAGCTATCAGGGCATCGGCTCGGTCGTCGCCGCCAAAATGGCCGTCGAGGACTTTGGCGGAAAGGCCGCCGGCAAGCCGGTCGAGGTCGTCGCGGCCGACCACCAGAACAAGACCGACATCGGGATCGGCATCGCTCGCCGCTGGTACGAGAACGACAGCGTCGATGCGATCTTCGACCTTCCGAACTCGTCGATCGCGCTTGCGGTGGCCGGCATGAGCGCCGAGAAGAACAAGGTGTTCGTCGGGTCAGGCGCCGGAACGGTGCTGCTGACCGGCGAGAAGTGCACGCCGAACACCGTGCACTGGACCTACGACACCTATTCTTACGGCCGCGGTCTCGGCAAGGCGATCGTGCAGCAGGGCGGCAAGAAATGGTTCTTCATCACCGCCGACTACGCCTTCGGTCATGATCTGGAAAAGCAGGCTGCGGAGGCGGTGAAAGCGGCCGGCGGCGAGGTACTCGGCAGCGTGCGGCATCCGCTGGGAACGGCCGATTACGCCTCTTTCCTGCTGCAGGCCCAGGCTTCGGGCGCGAACGTCGTCGGCTTCGCCAATGCCGGTGACGACACCATCACGTCGATGAAGCAGGCCGCCGAGTTCGGACTGACCAAGGACCACAAGCTGGTCGGATTGATCCTGGGCATGAACGGGCTTCCCGCACTGGGCCTGAAGTTTGCGCAAGGCGCGCAGATCATGAACCCGTTCTACTGGGATCTGAACGACGGCACGCGGGCTTTCGCAAAACGCTTCGCTGAACGGATTCCCTCGAAGGCCTATCCGAACGACATGCAGGCCGGCGTCTATGCCTCGGTCATTCACTATCTCAAGGCGGTCGACAAGGTCGGAAGCGCCAAGGACGGCAAGGCCGTCGTCGCCGCGATGAAGGAGATGCCGACCGACGATGTTCTGTTCGGCAAGGGCTATATCCGCAAGGACGGACGCAAGATCCACCCGCTCTACCTGTTGCAGGTCAAGTCGCCCGAGGAATCGACCTCGGCGTGGGATCTGCTGAAGGTCGTCGCCACCATCAAGGGCGAGGACGCGTTCCGTTCGGAGAGCGATGGCCAGTGCCCGCTCAGCAAGCCATAGAAGCGGAGCTGACCATGAGCGGCATCGCCTCCAGTCAGGTCGACCCGTTTGCACCTGACTTCCTGTTGAACCCCTATCCTGCCTATGAGGCGCTACGCGCGCTCGGGCCCGTGTTCGCGCTGGAGCGTTACGGCGTGTGGGCAATGGCCGGCTATGGCGAGGTCGAGCCGGCCTTGAAGGACTGGAAGACGTTCATCAGTGGCGAGGGCGTCGGGCTCAACGGGATGAACCCTGCGCTGCCAAAGCCGCTGACGCTCCAGATCGATCCGCCCGATCACGACAAGGGCCGGCGGGTGCTCGGCCGCACGCTGTCTCCGGGCGTCGCGAGGAAGCTGCGCGAGACGTTTCAGCGGGAGGCGGAGAAGAAAGTCACGGAGCTGATCGACAAAGGTAAGTTCGATGCCGTCACCGATCTTGCCGAAGCCTATCCGATGAAGGTGTTTCCGGATGCGATCGGCATCCGGCCGGACGGCCGCGAGAAGCTGCTGGCCTGGAGCACATTCGTGTTCGACAGCTTTGGCCCCGAGAACGAGATGCTTGCGGCTTCGCGGAAGGAAGGTCTCGCGGCGCAAAGCTGGATCATGGATTGCTGCGCACGCGATGCGTTGCGGCCCGACAGCCTCGGCATGATGATCTACCAGGCGGCCGACGACGGCGAGATCACCGAGCACGAAGCGACCCACCTGGTGCGGCCGTTCCTCACGGCGGGGATCGACACCACCGTCAACGGCATCGGCAACACCCTGCTCGCGCTCGCCAGCCATCCGGATGAATACCGAAAACTCCACCACAGGCCGGAGCTGGCGCGCAATGCGTTCGAGGAAGGCCTACGCTATGATTCACCGGTGCAGACGTTCTTTCGCACCACCTCGCGCGACGTCGAGATCGGCGGCGGCGTGATCCCGGCACACCGCAAGGTGCTGCTGTTCATGGCCTCCGCCAACCGCGATCCGGCGCGATGGGACGGAGCCGATCGCTTCGAGGTCGAACGGACCGCGACCGGCCATGTCGGCTTCGGCGCAGGCATCCACGCCTGCGTCGGTCAGATGATCGCGCGTCTGGAAGGCGAATTGATCTTCAGCGAGCTTGCGAGGCGTGTGAAGACCATCGAGCTCACCGCGGAGCCGAAACGCAGGCTCAACAATTCCCTGCGCGGGCTGGAGAGCATGCCCGTACGTGTGACGGCAGCTTAGGCCTCACTGCAAGGGGTGCTGCGTCGCTCACGGCCTGCCCTTGAGTCGGCTCCGGTGTGCGGCCTGCTTGGCGCGATTGCCGCAGATCGCCATCGTGCACCAGCGCCGCGCATGCCTGCGGGTGTGGTCGACGAACAGCATCGTGCAATTGTGGCCTTCGCACGCCTTCACATCGGAAAAGGCTTCCTCGCAGACCAACCTTGCCATCGCTTCGCCGATGGGCAGCAGCAGGGACTCCGGGCGCCAGCGTCGCATCCGCTGCAGCGCAAGTCCGCCTTCGCCGCGGGGCGGCACGATCTGCAGGAACGCCTCGTCGCGCTCCAGGGTGTTGTTCAACGGGCCAAGCTCCAGCAACGCGTGCGCGGTCAGGGGCCGCCCCGCATGCCTCAGAACGAAGCCCCTAAACCACTCGCGCAAGGCCCGGACCCGACCGGCCACCTCGTCCAGCTCATTCGGCCTCGCCCGCACCTTCAGCGCATCCAGCTCCTCCGCCGGCACCAGCTTCGCCTGCAACAGCCAGTCGATCAGGCCTTCGCCATCGTCGATCCAATCGACGGGCGTATCGATCGGTGTGGCGACGGAGTTGAGGAAATCGAGGCCGAGCGAGTCGGCGATGAACATGGCGGGCGGTCTGTCCATGATCGGGTCCTTGGCCTGTCGGCAAGCGGCAACGACCTAGTAACCACTAAAATCGCAGTTGACAAGTTACGATCAGTGCAAGTAACCCTCAATACAGGTATTAACAGGTTACGATTGGAGACGGCCCATGACCCCGACCACCTACCGCACCGCAGGCGTCGATGGCTTCAAGGTGTTCTATCGCGAGACCGGCCCCAAGGGCGCGCCGAAGCTGCTGCTGTTGCACGGCTTCCCGAGCGCCGGCCACATGTTCCGCGACCTGATCCCGCTGCTGGCGGACAGGTTTCACATCGTGGCCCCCGACCTGCCCGGTTTCGGCCAGTCCGACATGCCGCCGCGCGAAAACTTCGTCTACAATTTCGACAACATCGCGCATGTGATCGAGCGCTTCACCGAGGTGATCGGCTTCGATCGCTTCGCCGTCTACGTGTTCGACTATGGCGCGCCGACGGGCTTTCGGCTGGCGCTGAACCATCCCGAACGGATCACGGCGGTCATCTCCCAGAACGGCAACGCCTACGAGGACGGCCTCAGCGACGGCTGGACCCCGATTGAGGCCTATTGGCAGGATCCTTCCCCTGCGAACCGCGAGGCGCTGCGCGCCTTCCTCACGCCGGAGGCGACGCGCTGGCAATACACGCACGGCGTCCCTGACGCGACCCTGGTGTCGCCGGACGGCCAGAACCTCGACAATTTCTACTTGGCGCGCCCGGGCTCGGACGAGGTGCAGCTCGACCTGTTCGGCGATTACAAGAGCAACGTCGCTCTCTATCCGCTCTTCCAGAGCTACTTCCGCACGCACAAGCCGCCGTTCCTGGCGGTATGGGGCAAGAACGATCCGTTCTTCATCCCGCCCGGCGCCGAGGCGTTCAAGCGCGACAATCCCAACGCGGTGGTGCAGTTCTTCGACACCGGCCATTTTGCGCTGGAGACGCATGCGAAGGAGATCGCGGAGAGCATCCGCGCATTCTTGAAATGACGGGAGCGGCAGCATGGCCCATGCGAGACGGACTCCGGAACGGCTGAGCGCATTCTCCGACGGCGTATTCGCCGTCCTGATCACCGTGCTGGTGCTGGAGCTGCGCCCGCCGGAGCTCCCGACCTTCCCGGCGCTGCTCGCGCTATGGCCGACCTGGCTCTCTTATGCGGTGAGCTACGTCTTCATTGCGATCGTCTGGGCCAACCATCACCATCTGATGCGCTATGCGAACGAGGCGACGCCGCGGCTGATGTGGTTCAACTTCGCACACCTGTTCTCGGTGTCGTTGCTGCCACTCTCTACGGCGTGGATGGCGGTCAGCGAGCTCGCACCGCAGCCGGTCGCGTTCTACGCCGCAGTGTTCTTCCTGGTGAACGCGACCTATGTCGCGCTGATCTTCGACCTCGTGGGGCGGGCGCCGGCGGACGAGGTCCCGCCGCGCGAGCGCAGGATCATGCGCATCCGCTCGGTCGTCACGCTCGCCATCTTCGCGCTCGCAGCAGGCGTCGCCCTGAGATACCCGGTGGCCGGACTTGCGCTGTGCTGCTGCTGCCTGATCGTCTATCTGAAGCCGGAAGCGCCCGGCGGCGAGGACCGGCCATAAAGCAAAGCCGCCGTCGACCCGAGGCCAGCGGCGGCATCGATGAAAGCTTGAGCTGCGAAGTCTCGAGTTGCTTTGGCAGGCTCAGTTCCTTGCCGGCGCCGTTGCGGCCGCCGAGCGCGCCTGCCGCGGTGCGCCGGGTTCGGCGACCGGGACCGCCGGCGCGCGCGAGCGCATGATGGCGGCGTCGATCTCGGCGATGACGCGGCGCTGGATCGCCTCGTTCTTGTCGATCGAGATGTGGCCGACGCCGGTGCCGCGCACGTCGACATTGTCGAGCTTGCCGCGGAAACCGTCGGCACGCTTGACCGGCTCGCCGGGGCCGTCGCCGATATAGATGTTGATGTAACGCTCGGCGCCGGTCGAGAGCTTGGTCTTGAACACGGAATCGAGGCCGATCGCGAGCTTCACGGGCACGCCGAGCCGGTTGAGCTTCGCGATCATGTCCGGCAGCGCGGTCGCGCCGGAGGAATGGCCGACCAGGACGATGGTCTTGAGCCGACCGGCCTTGTAGGCGGTCGCGGCTTCATCGGCGAGCGAGGACCACGAGACGAAGTTGGCGACCGTCACCGGGATGCCCTGCGCCTGAAGCCGGGCGCCGATCGTGTCGAGGCCGAGCGAGAAGATGTTGAGCACGCCGCGGAGCAGATAGACATGCGTGGTCGCGACCTGGGCCTGGCTCGGGGCCGCCCGGGCCGTGGTCGGGCTGATGGCAACAGCTGACAGCAGGAGCAGGCCCATCGCCCATACACGGAGGGCGGACAACTGGCTGGCGCCGGCGGTGTGACGGCCGTTCGGTCTCATCGGTGTTTTCCCTGGGGACATACGCTTTGCGATTGGCCGGAATCGTAGCCATGGCCTGCTCGCAGACGCAACAAAGAGCCGCGTGAATGGCAATCTTAGCCACAGCCCGTGACCATCGCGCAACACCTGCCCGAAACCTGCCACCGAAGGGCCTGTTTTGAGACCATTTTTCTCTCGCCAATTGCGGCCCGGCAAAGGCGTTCCTATCTCAGGGCTCCGCTGACCCGCCCTTCCCGGCAGGTTCCAGCCTCCCCTCCCCAGCCTTTGCCCCTCAGCCTGACGGCCATCCATGTCCTCCATCATCTCCGTCGCCAACCTGTCGAAGACCTATGGGTCCGGCTTCAAGGCGCTCAAAAACGTCAATCTCGACATCAAGCGGGGCGAGATCTTCGCGTTGCTCGGCCCGAACGGCGCCGGCAAGACCACGCTGATCTCCATCATCTGCGGCATCGCCAATCCGAGCGAGGGCCGCGTCCTCGTCGGCGGCGAGAACATCCAGACCTCCTACCGCAAGGCGCGCTCGCTGATCGGCCTCGTGCCGCAGGAGCTGCATACCGACGCCTTCGAGAGCGTGTGGGCGACCGTGAGCTTCTCCCGCGGCCTGTTCGGCAAGCCGAAGAATCCTGATCACATCGAGAAGGTGCTGAAGGACCTCTCGCTCTGGGACAAGAAAGACAACAAGATCATCACGCTCTCCGGCGGCATGAAGCGCCGCGTGATGATTGCGAAAGCGCTGTCGCACGAGCCGCAGATCCTGTTCCTGGACGAGCCCACCGCCGGCGTCGACGTCGAGCTGCGCAAGGGCATGTGGGAAGTGGTGCGCACCCTCCAGCAGTCCGGCGTCACCATCATCCTCACCACGCATTACATCGAGGAAGCCGAGGAGATGGCCGACCGCATCGGCGTCATCAACAAGGGCGAGATCGTGCTGATCGAGGACAAGGCGACGTTGATGCAAAAGCTCGGCAAGAAGCGGCTGACGCTGCATCTGCAGGGCAAGCTCGATGCGCTGCCGGAGAGCCTTGGGCATTACGAGCTGGAGCTCTGCGATGCCGGCGCGACGCTGGTCTACGATTACGACACCAAGGGCGAGCGCACCGGCATCACCAGCCTGCTCGGCGATCTCCGCACCGCCGGCATCCGCTTCAACGATCTCGACACGACACAATCGTCGCTCGAGGACATCTTCGTCGATCTCGTGAGGACGTCATGAACCACCGCGCCATCCGCGCCATCTATCTGTTCGAAATGGCGCGCACCTGGCGCACGCTGCTGCAAAGCATCGTCTCGCCGGTCGTCTCGACCTCACTTTATTTCGTGGTGTTCGGCGCCGCGATCGGCTCGCGCATCAGCCAGGTCGAGGGCGTCAGCTACGGCACCTTCATCGTGCCGGGCCTGATCATGCTCTCGGTGCTGACTCAGAGCATCGCCAACGCCTCGTTCGGCATCTACTTCCCGAAATTCACCGGCACGATCTACGAGATCCTGTCGGCACCGATCTCCTATTTCGAGATCGTGCTCGGCTATGTCGGCGCCGCCGCGACCAAGTCGATCATCTTGGGCCTGATCATCCTCGCGACCGCCGGACTGTTCGTGCCGCTGCATATCCATCATCCGGTCTGGATGCTGGCCTTCCTGGTGCTGACGGCGGTGACGTTCAGCCTGTTCGGCTTCATCATCGGCATCTGGGCCGACGGCTTCGAGAAGCTGCAGATGATCCCGATGCTGGTGGTGACGCCGCTGACCTTCCTCGGCGGCAGCTTCTATTCCATCGACATGCTGCCGCCAACCTGGCGCACGGTGGCGATGCTCAACCCGGTCGTCTATCTCATCTCCGGCTTCCGCTGGAGCTTTTACGAGATCGCGGACGTCAGCATGTCCGTCAGCGTCGGCATGACGCTGGCGTTCCTGGTGATTTGTCTCGTCGTGATCTGGTGGATTTTTCGGACGGGGTATCGGCTGAAGAATTGACGCGTCATCACCGATAACAATGGAATCGGTGATAGCCGTCGTAATAGCCGTGGCAGCGGTGACGGTAGTGACGATGCGGAATACCGAGCACGCCCTCGACTGCACCAACGGCGCCGCCGACGCCGGCACCGACGACGCCTCCGACCGCGCCACCCACGGGGCCGGCAATCCGGTTGCCCTCGTACGAGCCTTCCTGGGCGCCGCGCACGATGCCCTGGGCGTGGCCGGCTTGCGGCAGCGCCAACAGCGCGAGCAGGATGGCGGCGATTGCGAACGCCAGGCGGACGGCTGAACCGGCCGGCGACGGCGCGGCGGCGATGCGGGCTTTGTTCATCTTCGATCCCAAAGGTGAATGGCGGCGAACGCCGCCTGTCGAGGCAGGTGATCGTCAACGCACCGGGCGGCCAAATGGTTGCGCCTTTGTGACGAATTGTCGGCGTTGTGAACGGCGCACCGCTCGCGAAAATGTCAGCGCCACCGCGCGCGGCGCGGCACAAAGCGGCCTTGCTTACGCCCCGCGCCGCGTTAACGATGGGCAGGCAGGCCGCTGGAACGAAAGCCGGATTGCAGGCATATTGCACGCCGGGGACGGAGAGCCGCGGCGCCTAGCGTGAACAGGCCGGAGGCCAGGATTCAAATGCGTTTCCAGATGCGTTCATTTTTTATCGCTTTCACCTCACTGATGCTTTTGAGCGCGGGCAGCGCGCAGGCCAAGGTCGAGATCACCGTCGACAAGGACAATCAGCAGATGACCGTCGCGGTCGACGGCGTCGCACGTTACCACTGGCCGGTGTCGACCGGCATCCCCTCGCGCGAAACGCCGAATGGCGCGTTCCGCACCTTCCGGATGGAAGAGGATCACTACTCCAAGGAATTCGACGACGCGCCGATGCCGCACGCGATCTTCTTCACCAAGGTCGGGCACGCCATCCACGGCACCGACTCGGTCGGCCGTCTCGGCTCGCCGGCGTCCCATGGCTGCGTGCGGCTGTCGCGCCAGAATGCCACGACGCTCTACGCGCTGGTGCAGCAGCAGGGCGTGCTCAACACCACGGTGACGCTGACCGGCTCGGCGCAGGTGGCGCTGGCGCGCAATCCGCGCGGCCGCACTAACAATGCAGTCGCCCGCGCGCCGCAGCAGCCAGCCGAAGAGCAGTACGCGACCACGGGCGATCCCGTGAACCTGACGCCGCCGGCGCAGCCCGCCCGCCGCTACATGCCGCAGGACGACAATTACATCTATCCGGCCGACGGCAGCGACACCGGCGCACGGTATCCGGCGCCGCGCGGCACGCGTCCGCTCTATGACGCGCGGGTTTACCAGCAGCAGCCGCGTCCCTATTACGACCAAGGCTCCGGCCAGCAGGGCTATTACTATCAGCCGCAGCCGCGGCAAGTTTACCAGCCGCGCGGCTATTACTACCAGAACTGACGCTATCTGAACGCGGCGTCGCCGCGTTCCACGATCTTTCGCGCAGCATCGACGAAGGCGCGTACGACCGGCTCGAGAATCTCGGGCCCGGTCGCTGCGAGATCGTCCGAGGGCGTGTGGAAGGTGCGATGGCGGCCGGCCATGCCGAGGAAGTTGGCGTAGCCCGCCGCGTGCACGTCGCGCAGCTCGCCGACCGCCTGCTTCTCCGTCACCAGGCGTTTTGCCGCGACCTTGGCAAAGGCCTCATCGGTGAGCGCAACCGCGGATTTGCTGAGCACGAGATAGCGTTCTTCCTCGGGCCGCTCGGTGCGCGCACCTTCCGCAAAGCCGTAGCACGCATTCGACGAGCCGAAGTGGATCCACGCCAGCGTGTCCTTCGGCGCCGGCGCGCCGTGCTTCAGGAACAGCTCCATGCCGCCATGGCCGATCTCGTGGCCGGCGGTGGCGACGAAGACGAAATGCGCCGGCCATTTCTCGGCGACGACGGTGCGCGCCAGCGCGAGGAAGTTGGCAATGCCCGGGCCGCGCTCGCAGACGCAGCTATACCAGCCGGTCATCGGCGTGGAGACCACGACGGTCGGCCCGCGGCCGGCGCCGGTCTCGGCGATGACGTTGCGGCCGGTGACATCGCGTTCGTAGTGGCCCTTGACGTCGAAGCTGACAGCCGCGCCATCGGCGAGCGCGCGCTCGAACGTCGCTTTCGATCTGGCGCCGACCACGATCACCGGCACCGGCCAGGGCGCATCCTCCTGCGTGACATTGTAAACGAAGCGATCGTCGGCGGGATTGCCGATCATCAGCAGGATCGCGGCCGGCTTCTTCGCTGCCGCTTCAGTGATGGCCGCGCGATGGGTCGGCCCCAGATAGGCACCGCGATCGAATGGCAGCTCCAACCAGAGGATCTTGCCGGCGACATCGCCATCACGTGCGAGCGGTGCCGACAGGCGGAAGCTCGCCCGGTCCTCCGGCGGCCACCAGAATGGCGTCGCCTCGACAATCGTGCCGACAGCTTCGGCGCTGGCCTGCTCGACGACATATTGGCGGCCTAGCACGACGGGCTGGAAGCTGATTGCAAAGCCCGCGGCCGAAAGCTCGCCGGCAATCCAGTCGGCGGTCGCGCGATCGCCCGCAGAGCCGAAACGGTGCAGACCGAAGGAAGCATAGCGCGCCACATCTTCATAGAGACTCGCGCCCGAAAGCACGTCCTTGGCTGCCGCCTGTCCGACCATGAGAACCGCCATCGCTCCGATGAAGACAAGCCGCATGTGAGTGGCTCCCTGAACCGTTGCTTTTTTGAGCGACAGTTTCCGCCTTCCACGGCCGCCGTCAACCGCGAGACTGGACGAAACGCGCAAAGATTTCATAAGCTCCTGTTTTCACGAGCGCTGTGATCCCCGATGCCGTCACCTGCCACGATAATCCTGACCCTGCTCTCGATTTTCATGACGGGACAAGCCAAGGCTCTAGATATGGCCTTTGATATCGAGGCGCATCGCGGCGGGCGAGCGCTGTTGCCGGAAAACACCCTGGCGGCCTTCGCCAACGCGCTGTCGATCGGCGTGGACACGCTGGAGCTCGACGTCGGCGTAACCGCGGACGGCGAGGTCGTCATCTCGCATGAACGCGGGCTCAATCCTGATCTCGCACGCAGCGCAGGCGGGACTTACATTACCCCGCCCGGCACGCCCTTCGTAAAACTGCGGCTGGACGAGGTCAGGACCTATGACGTCGGCCAGATCCGGCCGGACAGTGCCTATGCGAAACAATTCCCCGACCAGCGCGCCGTGCCAGGGACACGCATTCCCACCCTGAGCGAGCTGTTCGCGCTGGTACGGAAATCCGGCAACTCGCGTGTGCGCTTTAACATCGAGACCAAGATCGATCCGAATCGCCCGGACGAGACGCTCGATCCGCAAGCCTTTGTCACGAAGCTGCTGGGACTGATCGACGCCGAGAAATTCTCCGACCACGTCATGATCCAGTCCTTCGACTGGAGAACCCTGCAGCTCGTCCAGCAGCAGGCGCCGAAGATACCGACGGTGTACCTGACGCTCCAGCGCGGCACAGGCCAGACAATCGTGCTGGACAAAGCCACCAACTGGACGGCAGGCTTCAACCCGGCCGATCATGGCAGCTCGCTGCCACGGACGATCAAGGCGGCGGGCGGCGCAGTCTGGTCGCCCTATTTCGGCGATGTCACCGCCGCACTCATCGCGGAAGCCCACGAGCTCGGATTACGCGTCGTGGTGTGGACGGTCAACAAGCGCGACGACATGGCGCGGATGATGGAGCTCGGCGTCGACGGCATCATTTCCGACAGGCCCGATCTGCTGCGCGAGGTTGCCGGCGAGAAGGGCATTGTGCTGCCGGCGGGGACGCCGGTCGCGCCGTAACCGTCGGTCTTGTGTCCCGGACGCGGTCGTCGTGCCGCCCTACTCTCCATTCTTCAAACGCCGGTACAGGGCGCCCAGGATGTTGGAATAGTCGTCGGTCCAGACCCGCACCCTGTCGTCGGCTTCGGTCTGCTCCCAGACCTTGGAGGACGCGAGCCGACCGATGTCGGCCTCCTCGCGCGCGGAGATGACGACGTCGGTCGAGAAGATGTAGTCGCCATCACGCCCGGAATCCTCGTTGAAGACCCAGCTCTTGAGATCGTTGGCGTCGGCGATGCCGACCACGACGGTCTCGAGATCGAGATGCCGGTTGGAGACGTGCATCACCACGGCCCCGTGCGGCGCGAGCTTGTCCTTGTAGATCTTCATCGCCTCTTCGGTGGCGAGATGAATCGGGATCGCATCCGACGAATAGGCATCGACGATGATGAGGTCGTAGGCGCCGTCGGGCTCCTTTGCGAAGGTGAGGCGCGCATCGCCGATCACCGGCTTCATGTCCGGCAGGCAGCTCGAGATGTAGCGGAAATTTTTGGGATCACGCGCGGCATCCACCATCGACTGGTCGATCTCGAAGAATTTCCAGTCCTCGCCAGGTTCGGCGGCGCAGGCGAGCGTGCCCGATCCGACGCCGATCGCGGCGACCTTGAGCGGCGCGCCCTTGCGCTCGCGGATCGCGCTGACGGCCTGACCGATGCCGCCGTCCTTGTGATAGTAGGTGATCGGCTCGGGCCGGCCGGTGACCGGCGTGCCGTCATTGTTGCGGAAGCGCTCGGCGCCGTGGATGGTGGTGCCGTGCATCAGCACATGGAAATAGCCGCCGGGCGTCACCACGATCTTGTGCACGCCGAAGAAGCTGCGCACCGTCGTGACCCGGCCTTCGTCCGCCGGATAGACGCGGATCAACGCCAGCGCGAGCGCGACGGTGGCGAAGATCTTCCAGCGGCCGGCATTGAGCCCCAGCGCGAGCAGCGCGGCGAGCACGCCGACGGCGCCGGCGACCCAGACGCGGTGATCCTCCAACCAGGTCGAGGGGCCGCCGGTGGTATAGGACGGCGCGATGAGCGCCACCCCGAGCGCGGCGAGCACCAGCCAGTACCATTTGACGATGCCGGCGAGACGCTCGTTCGCGGACGGCCGGCACAGCGCGGCGAGCGCGATCAGGATCGGGTATTCGGCGATCCACGAGAAGGTGAAGGGAGCAACGAGGCCAGCAAAGAGACCGCCGACCATGCCGCCGAACGAGAGTGCGACATAGAAACCAGTGAGATATCTGGCCGCCGGCCGGGTCCGCGCCAGCTCGCCATGGCAGGCCATGGCGATGACGAAGAAGCACAATTGATGGCCGCCGAGTGTCAGCAGCAAATTCTGCTCGCCGCCGAAGGCGAGCAGGACGATGACGCCCGCGATCGCGACCGGCTGCAGCATCAACATCCATTTGTGCGGCAGCAGCGGCCGCGACTGGAACACCACGACCCAGGTGAGCAGATACAGCGACAGTGGCAGCACCCACAGCAACGGCGCCGCGGCGACATCGGTCGAGATGTGTGCGGTGACCGCAATGAGCAGACCAGAAGGCACCGCGGCGAGGAAGATCCAGCGCAGCCGCGTCACGATATCAGGCGCCGGCGCATTGGCATCCTCGGTCCGCGTATCGGCCATCGCGAGCTTCGGCGAGCGCAACAACAGCACGCCGCAGGCGGCGATCAGGAGGATCAACAGGCCATAGCCACCGGTCCAGAACCGATTCTGCGCATGCAGCGTGAACATCGGCTCCAGCAGAAACGGATAGGACAGCAGCGCCAGGAAGCTGCCGATGTTGGAGGAGGCGTAGAGGAAATAGGGATCGTGCCCAGCGGGATGGCCGGTGCGAACGAACCAGGCCTGCAGCAGCGGATTGTTGGCGGCGAGCGCAAAGAACGGCAGGCCGATCGAGACCACGAACAGGCCGAGCAGCCAGAAAGCATAGCCCGAAGCGGGCGGCTCGCCATAGGCGGAGGCAATGCCGAGCGGCAGCGTCACGAAGGCCGCGATCAGCAGCACCAGATGCACCGCCACCGGCACGACGCGGCTCCTCGCCTGCATCAACAGATGCGCATAGGCATAGCCCGCCAGCAGCAGCGACTGGAAGAACACCATCGCCACCGACCACACCGCCGGCGAGCCGCCGAGCCGCGGCAGCACCATCTTCGTGAACAGCGGCTGCACCGAGAACAGCAGCAGCGCGCTGACGAAGATCGCAGCGGTGTAGACCGTCAGCAGCAGCCGGTTGCGCGAGGACGACGGCTGCTCCGTGGCGGCAGGTTGCACGATCGAATCCATGGAAGCTCCAGCCTACATTCCCCGGCGGGCGCCGGACGCGCGCAATGGAGCACAAGGCGCCTGAACGGGCAATAAAGGCACTCGTGATGTTGCAGCGAGGAATGCCTGATATAGAGATGTCATTCCGGGGCGCGCGAAGCGCGAACCCGGAACCTCGAGATTCTCCGGTGCGGAGCCCGCACCATAGTTCGATGCTGCGCATCGCCCCGGAATGACGCCAGGGAAATCATGAACGAAACCGACGTCATCATCATCGGCGCTGGCCATAACGGCCTCACCTGCGCGGCCTATCTCGCGAGCGCGGGCCTGCGCGTGCGCGTGGTCGAGCGCCGCAAGGTGGTCGGCGGCGCCGCGGTCACGGAGGAGTTTCACCCCGGATTCCGCAATTCGGTCGCGGCCTACACTGTGAGCCTGCTCAATCCGCAAGTGATCCGTGACCTCGAGCTCGCCGAGCAGGGCCTGCGGATCGTCGAACGGCGCGCCCAGAACTTTCTGCCCGCGCCTGATGGAAGCTATCTCCTGACCGGCGAAGGACGGACGAAGGCATCAGTCGCGCGGCTGAGCGCGCATGACGCAGACGCGCTCGACGGGTTTTCACGCGAGCTGGAAGACATCGCCGACGTGCTCAGGCAGTTCGTGCTCCGCGCGCCGCCGAACCTCGTCGACGGTTTTGGCACAGCAGCCGTTCGCGAAGGCGTCAACGCCTGGAAGACGGCCAACATCCTGCGCGGTCTCACGCTGGAACAGAGCCGCAGCCTGCTCGATCTCTTCACCCGCTCGGCCGGCGAGATGCTGGACGAGCGCTTCGAGCATGATCTGGTCAAGGCCCTGTTCGGCTTCGACGCCATCGTCGGCAACTATGCCAGCCCCTACGCCGCCGGCTCCGCCTATGTGATGCTGCATCACGCCTTCGGCGAGGTGAACGGCAAGAAGGGGGTCTGGGGTCACGCCATCGGCGGCATGGGCGCGATCACGCAGGCGATGGCGCGCGCGGCACAGGGCCGCGGCGTCGTGATCGAAACGGATGCCGGCGTCCGTGAGATCATCGTCGAGCGCGACCGCGCCGTCGGCGTCGTGCTGGAGAACGGCACGGCCATCCGCGCCAAATATGTCGCGGCCAATGTCAATCCAAAGCTGCTCTACACGCGACTGGTCGCGGCCGACGCGCTTCCTGCGGACTTCCTCACCCGCATCCGGCACTGGAAGAACGGCTCCGGCACCTTCCGCATGAACGTTGCGCTGGACCGCCTGCCCTCCTTCACGGCATTGCCGGGCGAGGGCGATCATCTCAGCTCCGGCATCATCCTGGCGCCAAGCCTCGGCTACATGGACCGCGCTTATCTCGATGCGCGGGCACAGGGCTGGAGCCGGGAGCCAGTCGTCGAGATGCTGATCCCCTCCACGCTCGACGACACGCTGGCCCCAGCGGGAAAGCACGTCGCCAGCCTGTTCTGCCAGCACGTCGCGCCGGAGCTTCCCGACGGACAATCGTGGGACGACCATCGCGAAGAGGTCGCCGATCTCATGATCGCGACGGTGAACAGATACGCGCCGGGTTTTGCGGCGAGCGTGCTGGGCCGCCAGATCCTGTCTCCGCTCGATCTCGAACGGCAGTTCGGCCTCCTCGGCGGCGATATCTTCCATGGCGCGCTGACGCTGAACCAGCTGTTCTCGGCGCGGCCGATGCTGGGCCATGCCGATTATCGCGGGCCGTTGAGGGGCCTCTACCATTGCGGCTCCGGCGCCCACCCCGGCGGCGGCGTCACCGGCGCTCCCGGCCATAACGCCGCGCAGACGATCTTGAGGGATCACCGGTCGCTGTTCGGAAGCCGTGGATAGGTCTGTGGATGAGCTGTGGACTGGCTGTTGAATGGTCTGTGGTCAGACCGAGGATACATGGGCCAGAACGTCGGGACCGAACTTGGGGAAAGCCGGTGAAAAATCGCGGGACAAGCGGGTGGACCGCGTCCCGGCAAGCGGTGGACAATTTGTGAAGATCCCTGAGAACGCTCGCCCGAAAACGACCTCGCCCGCCAGGGGTATCCCCTCGCGGGCGGTGATCAGGAAAAACCTCAAAGAAAAATAGCCCCCGCTGGGAAATGGAGGCGGAAATTACTTCAAGGAGCTGCTAATCGAGGTGAACTTGTCGTTCAGGGTGACGCCCAGGCTGTTCACCACGGTGATGATCGCCAGAGCGATACCTGCGGCAATCAGGCCGTACTCGATCGCGGTTGCGCCGGACTCGTCCGACCAGAACTTTTGAACCATGCCCTTCAAAACTCGCCTCCGTTTCAATTCCAAGCTGTGTTGGTGGGTTTCGACATCCGCAAATATACGGGGCGCAACCTACAGCCCGGTTAATCGGGAACCGCAAACTATGCGGAAAAACGGCGACGAAAGTTCCAAAAATTGAACTCAACGGAACCCTGAATGCAGCCTTCTCCTACTCATCGCGCCAGCTTTTCGATCGGCAGCGAGGCCGACGCCAGACGCGTCGTCGACGTGCTCACCGAGGTGTTTTTTGACGGCGATGCGGCGGTTGCCGCCTTCGAGCGGCCGGACGGACCATGGGACGTCACGCTCCATTTCGCCGAGGCGCCCGATCAGGCTTGGCTACGTGAACTCGTTGCAACTTCAGCAGGAAATGCGATCGCCGCGACGCTTCTCTTCGACACCGTCGAGGCCAAGGACTGGGTCAAGGCCAGCCTGGAAGATCTCGTCCCGGTTCCGGCCGGGCGCTTCGTCGTGCACGGCAGCCATGACCGCGACCGCGTGGCGCCGAACAAGCTCGCCATCGAGATCGAGGCGGCGCTTGCCTTCGGCACTGGCCACCACGGCACCACCCGTGGCTGTTTACTGCTGCTTGACCATGTCCTTAAGAGTTCCCGTCCCAGGAACCTGCTCGACCTCGGTACCGGAACCGGCGTCCTCGGCATCGCGGCCGCCAAGGCGCTGCATCGCGCGGTGCTCGCCTCCGACATCGACCCGCCGTCGGTGCGGGTGGCGGCCGAGAACGCGGTAATGAACGAGGTCGGCAACCGGGTCCGGGTGATCCGCGCCACCGGCTTCGCCGCCCCGGATTTCGGAAAGGCCGGTCCGTTCGACCTGGTGCTGGCCAACATCCTCGCCAACCCGCTCAGGCAATTGGCGGGCCCGATGGCGCGGCATCTCGCGCCCGGCGCACGTGTCATCCTCTCCGGCCTGTTGACGCATCAGGCCCCCGCCGTGATCGCCGCCTATCGCGCGCGCGGCCTCGTGCCGTTGAAGCATCTGCGGATCGAGGGGTGGAGCAGCCTGTTGCTGCGGAAGGTGTCGCAGGGCTAACCCACCTCTTCTGTCACCGCGGGAAAAGACATGGTGGGTTACGCCTTCGGCTAACCCACCCTACGAAATTCCGCCGCCCTACTCCGCGGGCTTCTCGTCCCGCCGCATCGGAGGCTCGTCCTGCAAGGTACGCCTCGCGCGGCGCTCGGCGATACGGTCGATCATCTGGCGCATGACGCCGCGCGGCTTCTTCGCTGCAGCCGCAGTCGGGGCGCGGTGCACCGGCGGCGTAATCTTTTCAAACGTGAACGCTGGCATCGTGTGTCCCCTCGCCGTTGAGATGAACCACCTGCTCGAATTTCCCTGTCATCCGGACGAAGCGCAACTGCCGCATCCTTTACTCCACTCAATTCGAATGGAACCATTCAAGCACAGTCCATGCCAGATGCGACGCAGAATGCGTCCAGATTGCGGACTCGTCCCCATGATCCTAAAGTGATCCACCATGTTCGAAGCACACTTCCAGACATTCGAGGAGCCGGAAGCCGGCGTCGCATTGACGGCGCGGCTCGCCGCCCTTCGCGAAGAACTCGCCCGCCGCAAGCTGACCGGCTTCGTGATCCCGCGCGCCGATCAGCAGCAAAACGAATATGTGCCGCCGTCGGAAGAACGGCTGGCCTGGCTGACCGGCTTCACGGGCTCGGCGGGACTCGCGGTGGTGCTGACCCAGGAGGCCGCATTGTTCGTCGACGGCCGCTACACGCTTCAGGCCGCCAAGCAGGTCGATGCAAAGGCCTGGGCCGTGGAATCGCTGATCGACCCGCCGCCGGAAAGCTGGGTGTCCGCGCATCTGAAAGCCGGTGACCGCCTCGGATTTGATCCGTGGCTGCACACTTTTGCGGCAGCCGAGCGCCTGTCCGTCGCCTGCGCCAAGGCCGGCGCCGAGCTGGTTGCCGTCGACAGCAATCCCATCGACGCGATCTGGCAAGACCGCCCGCAGCCGCCGCTCGCCCCCGTCGCCGTGCACAGCCTGCAGAATGCCGGCATCACTGAAGCCGAGAAGCTGACGCAGATCAGAGCCGAGATCGGCAAGCTCGGCGTCGACGCGCTGGTGCTGTCGGACAGCCACGCGGTGGCCTGGACCTTCAACATCCGCGGCGCCGACGTCGCGCACACGCCGCTGCCGCTGTCCTATGCGCTGGTGCCGAAGGACGGTCGCCCCACCATCTTCATCGATCATCGAAAACTCTCCAACCTGACGCGCGACCATCTCGAGCAGTCCGCCGATGTGCGCGAGCCCGATGCGATGGCACCGACGCTGATGGCGCTCGCCAAGAGCGGCGGATCGATTGCACTCGACAGCGCCACCGCGGCCGACGCACTCAGCCGGCTGATCGCGGGGGCCGGCGGCAAGCCGGTACGCGGCAGCGATCCGATTGCACTGCTCAAGGCGGTCAAGAACGCGACCGAGATCAAGGGCACGCAGACGGCGCATCGGCGCGACGCCGTGGCGCTGGCGCGCTTCCTCGCCTTCATCGACCGCGAGGCCGCAAGCGGCAAGCTCACGGAGATCGACGCGGTCGAGGCGCTGGAGACATTCCGCCGCGACACCGGCGCGCTGAGGGACGTGTCGTTTCCCACCATCTCGGGCACCGGCCCGAACGGCGCCATCGTGCACTACCGCGTCACCCGCAAGAGCAACCGGCGGATCGCAGCCGGCGACCTGCTGCTGATCGATTCCGGCGCGCAGTACGAAGACGGCACCACCGACGTCACGCGCACCATGGCGGTGGGCGAACCCACCGCTGAGATGCGCGACCGCTTCACCCGCGTGCTGCGCGGCCATATCGCGATCGCGCGCGCCGTCTTTCCGGACGGCACCACGGGCGCGCAGCTCGACACGCTGGCACGGCAATATCTCTGGGCCGCCGGCGTCGATTTCGAGCACGGCACCGGTCACGGCGTCGGCAGCTATCTCTCGGTGCACGAAGGGCCGGCGCGGATCTCGAAGCTCGGCACCACGCCGCTGAAGCGCGGCATGATCCTCTCCAACGAGCCCGGCTACTACAAGACCGACGGTTTCGGCATCCGCATCGAGAACCTCGAGCTGGTGGTGGCCGCCGACATCAAGGGCGCCGAGAAGCCGATGAACGCGTTCGAGACGCTGACGTTGGCACCGATCGACCGGCGGCTGATCGATGTGGCGATGCTGAGCCGCGACGAGCTCGGCTGGCTCAATGCCTACCACGCGCGCGTCCGGGCCGAGGTACGACCCGCGCTGGACGAGGCGACACAGGCCTGGCTCGATCAGGCGACGGCGGAGCTGAAGGCATAGGCGCGCGTCCGGGGCGGATGCATGACGCTACGCGATTTCCGCAAGGCTCTCACCTCAAACTCACTGTCATGCCCCGCGAAGGCGGGGCATCCAGTATTCCAGAGACAGCAGACGTATCCGGATAAACCGCGGCGTACTGGATTCCCCGCCTTCGCGGGGAATGACACCGAACTTTTGGCACGAGCCATAGCCCGATCGGTCGCCGTTGCGCCCCCATTATCACCATCCCGGAATCCGTATAGCCGCATTCCGAAACACCGATATCCGTCTTGCGCGGGCGCGCTACAGTCGATTCGAACTCGAAAGACGGACACAATGCACGGCATGATCAGCAAGCCGCCGGGAGCGGCGGCGAACCTCGCGACGTCGCGCCTGGTGCTGCTGTTGCTGGTCGTGATGACCGGGATCGCGCCGATCTCGCTCTACATCCTGGTTCCGGCACTGCCGGTGCTGGCGACGAATTTCGGCAGCGACATCTCGATCGCGCAGATGACGGTGTCGCTCTACATGGTCGGCATCGCGCTGTCGCAGCTCACCATGGGACCGCTGTCGGACAAGTTCGGCCGGCGCCCGGTGCTGCTCGGAGGGCTGGCGCTGATGGTCGTCGCCAGCGTCGCGTGCATCTTCGCCGAGACCTTGCCGCAATTGATCGCCGCGCGCTTTTTCCAGGCGCTCGGCGGCGCCTCCGGCATGGTGATCAGCCGTGCCATCATCCGCGACATCTACGAGCGCGACCGCGTCGCCTCGATGATCAGCCTCGTGGTCGCGGCGCTGATGATCGGGCAGATGGTTTCGCCGCTGACCGGCGGCCTGATCGAGACCGCGTTCGGCTGGCGCGCGATCTTCTACGCCATCACCATCGCCGCGATCATTGTCGCCGTCGGCATCGCAGTGGCGCTGCCTGAAACGCGGCGCAGCCGCGCCGCCGGCAGCGGCTTCCGCGGCGACGTCGGCATCCTGATCCGCAACCGCGCCTTCGTCGGCTATGTGATGTGCCAGGTGCTGGCCTCGCAGATCATCTTCACCTTCGCCGGCGGCGGCCCCTACATCGTGGTGACGCAGATGGGCCGCAGCAGCGCCGAATACGGCGCCTGGTTTGCGACCTCGGGCTTTGCGTTTCTCGTCGGAAATCTGCTCTGCGTGCGCTTTGCGCCGCGGCATTCGCTGGAAAAACTGATCTGGTTCGGGCTCGCCCTCCAGCTCGCCGGCAGCCTTGCGAACCTACTCTGGAGTATCATCGGCTGGAACGAGGCCCCGGCCTGGCTGTTCGGCACGCAGATGATCGTGATGGCCGGCAATGCCTTCGTGATGGCGAATTCGGCCGCCGGCGCCATCAGCATCCGCCCCGAAGCCGCCGGCACCGCTTCCGGCACGATGGGCTTCCTCCAGCAGGGCATCGGCGCGCTGATGTCGCAATTCGGCGCCTATCTCGGCGGCCACTCCGCAACGACGCTGCCACTCACCGCCGCAGTCCTCGCGATCTCGCTGCTCTGCGCCTGCGTGATGATCTTCGTCGTCCCCCGCCGCGAAGTGGTGGTGAGTGAGGCTCTGATCGAGCAGGCGGAAGAGAGCGGGATGATGTAGCTGTCGCTGGGTGCGACGGCGTCACCCTGCATTCGGTGTCATCCCCCGCGAAGGCGGGGGATCCAGTATTCCAGAGACGCTGCGGGGATACGCATAGGCTGGGGCGTACTGGATTCCCCACCTTCGCGGGGAATGACGGCGGAGTGTGTGGCGCAAAGCGCGAACCCTCACTCCCCGATCAGTGTCAGCCACTCGTCCTCGGTCAGCACCTTGACGCCATGCTTGTTGGCCTCTGCCAGCTTCGACCCCGCGCCGGGGCCGGCGACGACGAGATCGGTCTTCTTCGACACCGAGCCGGACACTTTCGCACCCAGTCGTTCCGCGGTCGCCTTCGCTTCGTCGCGCGTCAACTTCTCCAGCGAGCCTGTGAACACCACGGTCTTGCCGGCGACGGCCGAATTGCTCTTCGGCTTCTCGGCGTCGACGATCTCGACCTCCTTGGTCAGCCGCTCGACGATGCCGCGGTTGTGGCTCTCGCCGAAATAATCGGCGATGCTCTTGATCACGGTGTCGCCGATCTGGTCGAGCGCGTCCATCTCCGCCATCGCCTCCTCGTCGCCCTTGGCGACCTTGAGGCAGGCATCGTGGAAGGCGTCCCACGAGCCGTAGCCGCGTGCCAGCGCCAGCGCCGTGGTCTCGCCGACATGACGCATGCCGAGCGCATAAATGAAGCGCTCGAGCGCGATTGTGCGCCGACTCTCGATGGCGCCGAACAGGTTGCGCACCGAGGTGGCACCGTAGCCCTCGATCTCCTCGAGCTTCAGCTTCGCGTTGCGCTTCTCCAGCGTGAAGATGTCGGCGGGCTCCTTGACCCATTCCTCGTCGAAGAAATACTGCAGCTGCTTCTCCCCTAAACCGTCGATGTCGAAAGCACGGCGCGAGACGAACAGCTTGAGGTGTTCGATCTTCTGATAGGGGCAGGCGAACTCGCCGCTGCAGCGGGCACGGGATTCCTCTTCGCCGGCGGCGGTTGCGCCGCGGACAACGTCGGTGTGCAGCGGGCACGGGCACTTCTTCGGGAAGGAGAATTCCTTGGCGCTCTTCGGCCGCTTGTCGAGGACGACGTCGACGATCTGCGGGATCACGTCGCCGGCGCGCTGGACCACGACGGTGTCGCCGATCCTGATGTCGCGCCCCTCGCGCAGCACCTCGCCCTTGTTGCCGATGCCCTTGATATAGTCCTCGTTGTGCAGCGTGACGTTCTGCACGATCACGCCGCCGACGCCGACCGGTTCGAGCTTGCCGACCGGCGTGAACGAGCCGGTGCGACCAACCTGAATCTCGATGTCGCGCAGCACAGTCATGGCCCGCTCGGCCGGGAATTTGTGCGCGATGCCCCAGCGCGGCGTGCGCGAGACGAAGCCGAGCCGCTCCTGCCAGTCGATGCGATCGACCTTGTAGACGACGCCATCGATATCGTAATCGAGCTCGGCGCGCTCTTCCTCGATGCTCTGGTGGAACGCGACCAGCTCCTCGACGGAGTGGCACAGCTTGGTCAGCGGATTGGTCTTGAAGCCGCAGCGCTCGAACCAGCCGATCATGCCGCTCTGCGTCCCTTCCGGCATCGCGCTCATCTGCCCCCACGCATAGGCGAAGAAGCCGAGGGGGCGCGAGGCCGTGATGGTCGGGTCCTTCTGCCGGAGCGAACCGGCCGCCGAATTGCGCGGATTGGCAAAGATGGTGTCGCCGGCCGCCTTCTGCCGCTCGTTGAGCGCGAGGAACGCCTTTTTGGTCATGTAGACCTCGCCGCGCACCTCGCAGATGTCGGGCACGTTGCGCCCTTTCAGCTTCTGCGGCACGTCTTCGAGCGTGCGGATGTTGGCGGTGACATCCTCGCCGACCGCACCGTCGCCGCGCGTCGCCGCGGTGACGAGCTCGCCGCCCTCGTAGCGCAGCGACATCGAGAGGCCGTCGATCTTCGGCTCGGCGGAGAAATTGATCTTGTCGTCGTCGAGCTTCAGGAAGCGCACGATGCGGCCGACGAAGTCGCGCACGTCCTCTTCTGCAAAGGCGTTGTCGAGCGACAGCATCGGAACGGAATGCCGGACCTTCTTGAAGCGGCCTGACGGCGCCGCGCCGACCTTCTGCGAGGGCGATTCCGCGGTCACGAATTCAGGAAAGCGCTTCTCGATCGCGTTGAAGCGCTGGCGCAGCGCGTCGTACTCGGCGTCGGTGACGGTGGGCGCGTCCTCCTGATAGTAGCGCTCGTTATGCCCCTCGATCTCAAGCGCGAGCCGCATGTGCTCGACCTTGGCCTGGGCCTTGGTGAGGTCGGCGACGTCGCGAAGCGGTGTTGCTTTGGATTTTGCTGCTCTGGCCATGGTGCTTGGATACGACGGAGCGGGTAGCACGGTAAAGGCGTGTGGAAATCTCGTGTCCCGGCTCTGCGAAGCAGCGCTACGCGCTGCGCCGCGTCCCGGACGCACAATCAAGCCGTGGCCGCCTTGAGCAGCCGCTCCGCCGCCGCCCTCGCCTCGGCCGTGATCTCGGCGCCGGCCAGCATGCGGGCGATTTCCTCGCGGCGGTGGTCGGCGGCCAGCGCATTGACGCGGGTGGCGACACGCTTGCCCTTGTCGAGGGCATCCTTGGAGATCAGGAGGTGCTGGTCGGCGCGGGCGGCGACCTGCGGGGCGTGGGTCACGGCCATCACCTGCACCTTGCCGGCAAGCCGCGCCAAGCGCCCGCCGATGGCGTCGGCGACCGCACCGCCCACGCCGGTGTCGATTTCGTCGAACACCAGCGTCGGCGCCGAGCCGCGGTCGGACAGCACGACCTTGAGCGCGAGCAGGAAGCGCGACAGCTCGCCGCCGGAGGCGACCTTCATCATCGGTCCTGGCTTGGTGCCCGGATTGGTCTGCACCCAGAACTCGACGCGGTCGAAGCCTTGCGGGCCTGGAGCTGCCTCATCGGTCGCGACCTGGGTCATGAACCTGGCGCGTTCGAGCTTGAGCGGCGCCAGCTCGGCGTTGACCGCCTTGTTGAGCTTCTCCGCCGATTTCTGCCGAACCAGCGACAGCTTCTTGGCGGCGGCGGCATAGAGGCTATCTGCCTCGATCGCGGCCTGCTCCAACTTTTTCAGCCGCGAGGCGCCAGCATCGATCAGCACGACATCGGCGGCGTATTTGGCGGCCAGGGCGGCGAGCCCGTCGACCGGCGTCGAATATTTGCGCGAGGCGGCCCTCAGCGCGAACAGGCGCTCCTCGATGCGTTCGAGCTCGGCCGGATCGAAATCGGTCGCGGCGAGTGCCGCCTGCAGATGCTGGTCGGCTTCCTCCAGCGCGTTGATCGCCATGTCGATCGCCTTCACGGCAGGCTCGACCAGCGCGGGCGAATTGACGCCGCGGCGTTCTAGCCGGCGTACCGCCGCCGACAGCGTCGAGACCGGCGAATGGTGGCCACCGACAGCCTCCTGCGCCTCGCGCAAATCGGAAGCGATCTTCTCGCCCTGCATCATGGTGGTGCGGCGGTTGGCGAGGGAGGTTTCCTCGCCGTCCTTGGGCGCTAGCTGCTTCAACTCGGCGGAGGCGTGACGCAGATAGTCGGCCTCGCGCGCGGCGCGTTCCATGCCGGCGCGATGCTCCTCCAGCGCGGTGTTGGCGGTGCGGCGTGCGTCCCAGAGCGATTCGACTGCGGCAACGTCCTTCTCCAGGCCGGCGAACGCGTCGAGCAGGCGGCGGTGGGTGGCGGCGTCGACCAGCGCGCGCTCGTCATGCTGGCCGTGGATCTCGACCAGGGCGGCGCCGACCGCCTTCAGCGTCTGCACGCTGATCGACTGGTCGTTGATGAAGGCCCGGGTGCGGCCGTCGGCGAGCTGCACGCGGCGGAGAATCATCTCGCCGGTGTCGTCGAGGCCGTTCTCGGCAAGGATCTTCGTCGCGGGGTGATTCTTGGGGACATCGAACACGGCAGTCACCTGCCCCTGCTCCACGCCGTGGCGCACGAGGCCGGCGTCGCCGCGGCCGCCGAGTGCCAGCGCAAAGGCATCGAGCAGGATGGATTTGCCCGCACCAGTCTCGCCGGTCAAAACCGCGAGGCCGGTGGCGAATTCGATATCGAGCCGTTCGATCAGGACGATGTCACGGATCGACAGACGCGCCAGCATGGAACCAAATTTCCTAGCCGAGACCCATCTTCTTGAAGGTCCGGCTGATCCAAGACCCCTGATTCTCGCTCGGTTCGAGACCGCCGGATTTTACAAGATTATAGGCGTCCTTGTACCAGCGGCTGTCAGGAAAATTGTGCCCAAGCACGGCCGCCGCGGTCTGCGCCTCGCCGACGATGCCGATCGCCATATAGGCCTCGGTCAGCCGGAACAGCGCCTCCTCGACATGGCGGGTGGTCTGATACTGCGTGACGACGGTCTTGTAGCGGTTGATCGCAGCCGTGTAGTCGCGCTTCTGCGCGTAATAGCGGCCGACATTCATTTCCTTGCCGGCAAGCTGGTCGCGCGCACCCTCGATCTTGGCCTTGGCTGATGTCGCGTATTCCGAGTTCGGATATTTGCGCACCACCTCTTCAAGGGCGGCGATCGCCTTCTCGGTGCGGGCCTGGTCGCGGCTGGTGTCCGGGATCTGGTCGTAATGGGAGGCGGCGATCAGATATTGCGCATAGGCAGCATCCGGGCTGCCGGGATGCAGCGTGACGTAGCGGGTGGCGGCGCCGATGCAGCCGTCGAAGTCGCCGCCCTGGTAGGACGCATAGGCCGACATCAGCAGCGATTTGCGGGCCCAGTCGGAATAAGGATGCTGGCGGTCGACCTCTTCGAACTTCTTGTTCGCCGCCTTCATGTCCTTCTTCTCGTTCATGAGGTACAGGCCCTCATTGTAGATTTTGTCGGCGGGCTCCTCGACGAAGGTGTCGTCCTTGGCGGTGAACTTGTCCCAGAGCGAGCCGGTGCCGCAGCCGGCCAGCGGCAGCGCGAGCATCATGAAGGTGACGGCCTGCAGCAGCCCGCGGGCTCGCGACGAGACCGAGAAATATCCGCGCGTCATACGCTGTGCCGACATGAGTTTAAGCCCTGACGCCCTGTGATGCGGTGCCGCCAGCCCATGAACCCCGTCATGGGCGCGAAATGTAACCGTGGTGCCTGCCATGCGACCACGCCGATGTATCCGAAAAGCGATCTTTAACCAACCGGATAGGCAGGCATTTCGCCCGGATTAAGGCGAACGTGCCGCAATCCTAGCCGATCGTGGTTACCAGGAGTTTCCCGGGGTAAGCCGCTGCCAGAGGCTCGCGGCAATAGCTCTGTTCAGGACACGTCCGGCCCGTAGGCCGCAGCGATCCGGCCGCCGACGATACCGCGACCGACCTCGCCCACAGGACGCGTGGTGCGGCGGGCCGCCTCGCCCTCGACCACCCGCCAGGCGGTACGGTCGGCGAGCAGCGCGGTCAGGACAGCGTGGTTGAGCTTGTGGCCGCCACGCACCGAGCGGTAGGCGCCAAGCAGCGGCAGGCCGGCCAGCGACAGGTCGCCGATCACGTCCAGCACCTTGTGGCGGGCGCATTCATCGGCGTAGCGCAGGCCCTCGGTGTTGAGCAGCCGCTCGTCGTCGAACACGACGGTGTTGTCGAAGGAGGCGCCGAGGGCATAGCCCGCGCTCCAGAGCCGCGCCACGTCGCTCATCAGACCGAAGGTCCGGGCCCGGCCGACTTCGCGGCGGAAACGCTCCGGATTGAGGTCGAAGGCGTAGCTCTGCTGGCCGATGACGGGATTGGTGAAATCGATCTCGACCTCGACGCAGAACCCGTTGGCATAGGGCCTGATCTCGCCGAAGGAGTCGCCGATCTTGACCGAGATCGGCTTCAAAACCTGAATGAAGCGGCGCTGTGCGGGCTGGGTCACGATGCCGGCCTGGTCGATCGCCGCAATGAAGGCCGCGGCGCTGCCGTCCATGATCGGCACTTCGGGACCATCGATCTCGATGGTGGCGTTGTCGACACCCATACCCCGCAGTGCAGCAAGCACATGCTCGGCGGTGGACACCAGCGGACCGTTGCGATCGCCGAGGACGGTGGCGAAGTCGGTCGCGATCACCTGCTCGGCGGTCGCCTGAACTTCGCGATCACTTCCCTCGAGGCCGGTGCGGACAAAAATAAAACCCGCGTCGACAGGCGCAGGCCCAAGGGTGAGAGTGACGGGAAGACCGGAATGAACGCCCACGCCTGCCACGGAGGCTTGCGCACGAAGCGTTGTTTGCCGGCTAAATTTCATCAGGAACCCGCCCCACTACGACCCACTGCGACTTATACTGGACTCACTTGGCCGGCCAGTGCCGAGCTCCTGCGAATCCGTATCCCCAAGTCACGGCAAACCATAGTCACTGCCTCAAACAGCGCCAACTCACGCTTTTTTACCGATTGTTACCCCAAACCTGCCGTATTCGCGCCAAGGCTTAACCAAATTGCGCCGAGGTTTTAGGTCGCTTCCGGCAGTTTGACTGAACACCCAAACACGTAATTAATTATTTAAAATCAGTTGCTTGCCTGCGCAATCCGGACATCCACGGGACAAAAGGAAAGGTCCCGGCAAGCTTGTTGCCGGGACCTTTTTTCGTCTGCCTTATTGTAACAATCCTCAGGTCGCCTGCCGCCGCAGGAACGCCGGGATATCAAGATGGTCGTCACCCTGTGGCGCCGGCGCAACAGGCGCCGGACGGCCGTGCATGTCCAGCCCTTGCGGCGCGGGACGACGGGCATACTCCGATACCGGCTCGCTCGATGCGATCTGCTGCGCCACCGTCTTCTGCTGCCGACGCTCGGGCAGCGGCGGCATCGCGGGACCGGCGGTGCGGGCCGCGACCGGCGGCTCGCTTTCCTCGTCGCGACGGCCGAGGCCGACATTGGCGAGGCGCTGCAGCAGCGACAGGCGGGTCTTCTGCGGGGTCTCCTCCTCGACCTCGCCGCGGGCCTGGCGAATCTCGGCCTGGGCCGGCATCGGCAGCTCATCGAGGCGCGGCATCCGCGGCGCACGGGCCGGCGCACGCTCGGCCTGCGGCGGAATGAAGTTTTCCGGCGTCATTGGCTCCTGCATCGCGACCGGGGCCATGTCGGGCTCTGGAAACAGCGTCGGCTTCTGCGCGATCGGGCGAACGGTGACGTCGCCATAGGTCTGCATCGGCGCGGGCGCCTGCGGGACCTCCGCAACGGCGGCGGCGATGGCGGCGAGCGCGGCGCGCTCGACATTCGGACGGGGCGCCATCGGCGCGGCAGCGACCGGGGCTGCGGCCGGAATCTGGCCTTCCAGCTTCTGGGCGCGCTCAGCCATACGCTGATTGTCGGCGCGGAGCCGCGCGGTCAGGTCGGCAAGACGGCTCTCGGCGGCGACGGCCGGAGCTGCGGGAGCCTGCTGCGCCTGCGGCGCCGCGTTCGCAACCGGAGCGGAGGTCGCCTGGCTGTTGCGGGCGATCGCGGCCTGCTCGATGCCGGTTGCAACGACCGAGACGCGGATCAGGCCGTCGAGGGCTTCGTCGAAGGTGGCGCCGACGATGATGTTGGCGTCCTGGTCGACTTCCTCGCGGATACGGGTCGCGGCTTCGTCGACCTCGAACAGGGTGAGATCCTTGCCGCCGGTGATGGAGATGAGGAGGCCCTTGGCGCCCTTCATCGAGCTATCGTCGATCAGCGGGTTGGCGATCGCGGCTTCGGCGGCAGTCAGCGCGCGCTTGTCGCCGGAGGCTTCGCCGGTGCCCATCATCGCCTTGCCCATCTCACGCATGACGGCGCGGACGTCGGCGAAGTCGAGGTTGATCAGGCCTTCCTTGACCATCAGGTCGGTGATGCAGGCAACGCCCGAGTAGAGCACCTGGTCGGCCATCGCGAAGGCGTCGGCGAAGGTGGTCTTCTCGTTGGCGACCCGGAACAGGTTCTGGTTCGGGATGATCAGGAGCGTATCCACGACCTTGTGAAGCTCGTTGATGCCGGCTTCGGCCGTGCGCATGCGGCGGCCGCCCTCGAAGTGGAAGGGCTTGGTCACGACGCCGACGGTGAGGATGCCCATGTCGCGCGCGGTCTTGGCGATCACGGGAGCTGCACCGGTACCGGTGCCGCCGCCCATGCCCGCGGTGACGAACACCATGTTGGCACCCGAGAGATGGTCGCGCAGCTCGTCGATCACCTCTTCCGCCGCCGCCGCGCCGACGTTCGGCTGCGAGCCGGCGCCGAGGCCTTGCGTGACCGCCGTGCCCATCTGCACGATGCGCTGCGCCTTCGACATCGTCAGCGCCTGCGCGTCGGTGTTGGCGACCACGAAGTCGACGCCCTGAAGGCCCGCCGTGATCATGTTGTTGACGGCGTTGCCACCGGCGCCGCCGACGCCGAACACGGTGATCCGGGGCTTCAACTCGTGAATATCAGGAACGTTGATGCTGATGGTCATGTTTGCCTCTCGATCACGTGCGCGTGGGTTCGCCCCGGCCGGCGGCCGCGGGAGTTGGTGAAAGTCGGGAATTGCGGAAAGGAATCATCAGAAGCCCTCGCGTAGCCATCGTCCGACCTTTCCGAAATAACCGCCGGTCCCTGTCTTGACCTGCTGCCGCGTATGCCGCGGTTCGACATGTTCGTGGTGAACATATTGCGGGTAGACGAGAAGTCCGGCCGGCACCGCGAACGCGGCGTTCTTCGCCTCGTTGGGCAGCCGGCCGAAGCCGAGCGGACGTCCGACCCGCACGGGCCGGCCGAGAATCTGGGTGCCGAGTTCGACGAGGCCGGTCAGCTGCGAGGCGCCGCCCGAGAGCACGACCCGGCCGTTGGGCTCTGAGGCGAAGGGCGAATCCTTCAGCTTGTCCCGAACCATTTCGAAGACTTCCTCGGCACGGTGCTTGACGATGTTGGCGATGGTGGCGCGGGAGACGATCTGCGGCAGATCCTGCTCGTCACCGGCTGTCGGCACAGACATCAGCTCACGCGAGTCCGATCCGCCGGTGATGACGGTCCCGTATAACGTCTTGATTCGCTCGGCATCGGCAATGGTCGCGGAGAGTCCGCGCGCCAGATCCATCGTGATGTGTTGCCCGCCGACCGCAAAACCCGCCGCATGAACGAAACGGCCGCCGGAATAGACCGCGATCGTGGTGGTGCCCGCGCCCATCTCGACGACGGCAGCTCCCAGATCGGCCTCGTCGTCGGTCAGCACCGACAGCCCGGCGACATATGGGCTCGCCGCCATGGCTTCGACATTGATGTGGCAGCGTTCGACCGCCAGCATCAGGTTCCGCGCCACGGTGGCGTCGCAGGTCACGACGTTCATGTCGACACCGAATTGATGGGCAACCATGCCGCGGGCGTCGCGGATGCCTTTGACGCCGTCGAGTGTGTAGCCGACCGGCAGCGCGTGCAGCACGGTGCGGCCTTCGCCGGTGGCGTGACGCATGCCGGTCGAGGTGACGCGGCTGACATCGGCCTGCGTCACCGCGCCACCACGGATATCTGCGGCGGCTTCGACCAGCTGGCCGGAAAGCCGGCCGCCGGAGACCGAGAGCAGCACGGACTCGACCCGCACCTTGGCCATTTTCTCCGCGAGCGCGACGGCCTGGCGCACGGCCTGCTCGCATTCGGTAAGGTCGATCACCGCGCCGGCCTTCATCCCGCGCGACTGGATCTGGCTGTAACCGATCAGTTCCACCGCATGGGTGCGGCCGCGCAGCGCCTCGCTCGGCGGCGACGGCTTCAGCCGCGCAATCATGCAGGCGATCTTGCTGGTGCCGATGTCGAGACAGGCGACGAGGCCGCCGCGCTTGTGCGGCATCGGGCGCGTCTTCGGCGTCTGGGTGCGATCAAGACCGGTCATGCGGAATCCCCGGCCTTCTTTTTCTTCTTGTCCTTGAACAGCTCCTCGCGCGCCTTGGCGGCGTCCTCGGACAGCTGCACCACCAGACGATCAGGCAGGCGCATGTCGATGGCGACGATGTCGCGCGAGAACAGCCTGTCCTCCTTGTCGAGCTTGGACAGCATCGCCAGCGCGTTGCCGACGTCCTGCTCGGGCAGACGGATATCGAGACCGTCCTTGAGCCTCAGGTTCCAGCGCCGCTCGCCGACGAAGATCGCGGCCTTGGTGATCGAGTTGACCTGCGGATAGCGCGCCAGCAGCGCGAGGAAATCGCGGGCCTGGGTCTCGGCGCCCTTGCCGACCACGAGCGGCAGCGACAGGAAGCGCCGAGAAACGTAGGGTTCGAGCACGGCGCCGTCATCGGCGATGACCGAGAGCCGGCCCGCCTCCTGCCACAGCGCGAATGCCTTGCGCTCGGTGAGCTCGATCATCAGCTGGCCCGGATAAAGCTTCAGCACGGTCGCATCGGCGATCCACGGATTGGCCTTGAGCTTGTCGCGCACCGCGTCAGCATCGAGGAACAGCAGCGAGGAACGGCCGCTGACGCCGCCAATGGCCAGGATCTCGTCCTGGGTGAGCTGCTTGCGGCCGTTGATCACGACGGAGGTGATGCGGAAGCCGGCGGAATTGGCCAGCGCGTTGCGGGCATCGCTGACCGCGGTGATGAAATCCTGGAGATGGCCGCCCTTGACGATGCCGAAACCGCAGCTGCCGATCAAAAGCAGCACGGTCATGCTGATCCCGACCCGGCGCGGCAGATAGCGCTCGATCAGCGCGACCACGCGCGGCGGCGGCTCACGCTCGACGATGGCCTTGGCCTTGATCTTGGCGGCAGCACGCGCGGCGTGAAGTCTTTCCTGCCGCTTGTCCTGCAGCCACTCGCGCAGAAGCACGACCGCTCCGACAGCGGCCGCTTTCAGGTCAGCTTGGGGCCTCAGCGATCTGAAAAGCGACCGGGTGAGGCTTCCTGCTCCATCCATTGCACGAGCTCGTCAACAGTTTGCCCGCGACATCGCGCGGATCCTGGCGAACATGACGTCTTCGACGTGCCGGGCCGGGTGCTGGTCTTCAGCAGAAGAAGCCTCTCCCCATCAAAGCGTTCGCTGGAGGTGACATCACCCCCGACAGCTCACGCGCCGGCAGCCAAAGCGCCATATGCGCCGCCAGCGTTAACCTTCGGACGTCCTGGTAAACAAAAGGTAAAGTTCGTTAACGTCCGGCGCATTTTGCCCCGCGATGTGAGGCATTTATGCCGCGATGTCCGGCATTTTACCGGTTTTGGACCCCAAACCGGCCCGTTTCGCCGATTCGGCCGTTAACCAGTCCTAATTATTTCCGCACGCGCCGCCCAGCGAGCTCCACCAGGCCGCGCAGGAAGTCGACGAATTCGATGCCCTCGGCTTTCAGCGCCTTGGGGTAGAGCGAGGACTTGGTCAGCCCGGGCAGCGTGTTGGTCTCGAGATAGATGAGGCCCTTGTCCGAGACGATGAAGTCCGACCGGGAATAGCCGGCGCAGGACATCGCGCGGTGCGCCGACATCGCCTGCGCCTTCAGCGCCGCGGTGATCTCGGGCGCGAAACGACCGGGGCAGATCTCCTGGGTCGACTTCAGGAGATATTTTGCAGCGTAATCGAAACTGCCCTCGCCCGGAATGATCTCGATCGGCGGCAGCGACATGATCGAACCATCAGTGCGCTCCAGCACGCCGCAGGTCGCCTCGATGCCGGCGATGTAGGGCTCGATGACGTACTCTTCGTGCTTCGCCGCATTGCGGACGGCGACGAGATCCTGCTTGGCATTGACGAAGATCAGGCCGTAGCTCGATCCGTCGCGCGCCGGCTTCGCGATCAGCTTGCCATATTCGGCGAAGGCCTCGTCGATGTCGTCGAGCGCAATGTTTGCCGGCGGCGTCACGCCACCGAGCGCGGCGAAATGCTTGGCCGCGATCTTGTCGAAGGCCAGATGCGAGGAGGCCGAGCCGGAGCCGGTGAAGGGTACGCCGCGCGCTTCGCACATCACCTGCAATTCGCCGTTCTCGGCGCGCCCGCCATGCAGGCCGAGCACCAGCACCCGATCCTCGGCCTTGGCCTGGTCGAGCGCCTGCGCAAGCGGGATGCCGCGCGTTCCGGGCAAGAACTCGTCCTCGAAGGGGCGCTCATGTTCGAGCAACTGCTTCGACTGGACGGTGTGTACCTTGTCCTCGACGTCCCACCACCACAGATCGGCCTCGGGCAATGCCTGATGCAGGGCCTGGGCCGAGGCGACCGAAACCAGGCGCTCGCGGTTGGAGCCGCCGAAGAGGATGGTGATGCGCATGGTCATAGCCTGCAATCTCTCCAGTTCGTCATTCCGGGGCGCGACGAAGTCGCGAGCCAGGAATCCATAACCACAGCCTGGGGTTATGGATTCCGGGCCTGCGCCTAACGGCGCATCCCGGAATGACAGGGATCATGAAACCCCGATCCGCTTGATTTCCCAGTGTAGCTCAATCCCGGAATTTGCCTTCACGCGTTCGCGCACGGTCTCGCCCAGCGTCTCGATGTCGTGCGCCGTGGCATCGCCCGTGTTGATCAGGAAATTGCAGTGCATCTCGGAGACCTGCGCGCCGCCGACGCGCAAACCGCGGCAGCCGGCGGCGTCGACCAGCTTCCAGGCGGAATGGCCGGGCGGATTCTTGAAGGTCGAGCCGCCGGTCTTTTCGCGGATCGGCTGCGCGGTCTCGCGATGGGTCTGTACCTCCGCCATGCGCGCGCGGATCGCTTCCGCGTCCCTGATCTCGCCGCGAAAGCGCGCGGAGGTGAAGATGATGGAGGGATCGAGGCCGCTGTTGCGGTAGACAAATTTCATGTCGGCGTTGGAGAAGACGTGCTTGGTGCCGTCGCGCGCCACACCTCGCGCCTCGATCAATACGTCCTTGGTCTCGCCGCCATTGGCGCCGGCATTCATGCGCAGCGCGCCGCCGATGGTGCCGGGAATGCCGAAGTAGAATTCGAGTCCGCCGATATTGGCCGACGCGGCAACCTCCGCCACGCGCTTGTCGAGCGCAGCAGCACCGGCAGTGACGACATCGCCGCTGGCGCTGGCCTCGCCGAAGGCGCGCGGCGCCAGCCGGATCACGACACCCGCAATGCCGCCGTCGCGCACGATCAGATTGGAGCCGACCCCGACGATATAGACGGGAACGTCGGGAGAAAGATGCGCGAGGAAGTAAGCGAGATCGTCCTCATCCGCCGGCGTGAACAGCACCTGGGCCGGGCCGCCGACGCGAAACCAGGTCAGCTCGGCCAGTGACTGATTGGCGAGCAGCCGACCGCGCAGCTCCGGCATCGCTGCTTTGAGATCGGGAGTGATATCGGGGAATCCCACTGCCCTACCCCAGCGCCTTCAGTTGGTCCGGCAGCGCATATGCCCATTGCGTGATGTTACCGGCGCCAAGGCACACGACGAGATCGCCGGACTTCGCCAATCCCTTGACGATGCCCGCGAGCTCTGGCGCGGCCGGCAGCGGGATCACCTCGCGGTGGCCGTGGGCGCGCAGGCCCGTGACGAAATGATCGCGGTCGATGCCGTCGATCGGCGCTTCGCCGGCAGCATAGACGTCGGCGACAACGACCGCATCGGCATCGTTGAAACAGGTGCAGAATTCCTCGAACAGCGATTGCAGGCGGGTGTAGCGATGCGGCTGCACCACGGCGATGATCTTGCCGTTGGTGGATTCCCGCGCCGCCTTCAGCACCGCCGCGATCTCGACGGGGTGATGGCCGTAATCGTCGATCACGGTGACGCCGTTCCATTCGCCGGTCTTGGTGAAACGGCGCTTGACGCCGCCGAAGCCGGCGATCGCCTTGCGGATCGCTTCGTCGGAGATGCCGAGCTCGCGCGCGACAGCAATCGCCGCCGTCGCATTGGAGGCGTTGTGGCGGCCCGGCATCGGCAGCATCAAATCCGGAATCTCGTGCACGGCGCCGGTCTTGCGATCGCGGAACGCGACCTTGAACTTCGATCCGCCGCCCATGGGGGTCAGATCGACGAGCCGCGCATCGGCCTGCGGATTCTCGCCATAAGTGATGATGCGGCGGTCCTCGATCTTGCCGACGAGGCTCTGCACCACGGGATGATCGATGCACATCACGGCAAAGCCGTAGAACGGCAGGTTCTCGACGAAATGACGGAAGGCGTCCTGCACGGCCTCGAACGTCTTGAAGTGATCGAGATGCTCGGGGTCGACATTGGTGACGATCGCGACATCGGTCGGCAGCTTCAGGAACGTGCCGTCGCTCTCGTCGGCTTCCACCACCATCCAGTCGCCCGCGCCAAGGCGCGCGTTGGAGCCATAGGCATTGATGATGCCGCCGTTGATCACAGTGGGATCGAGCCCGCCGGCATCGAGCAGCGTCGCGACCATCGTGGTCGTCGTGGTCTTGCCATGGGTGCCGGCGATCGCGACGCAGCTCTTCAGCCGCATCAGCTCGGCGAGCATCTCGGCGCGGCGCACCACGGGAATGCGGCGCTCGCGCGCCGCCATCAATTCCGGATTGTCGCGCTTGATCGCGGTGGACACGACCACGACCTCGGCACCGTCGACATTCTCGGCCTTGTGACCGACCGAGACTTTTGCGCCCTTCTTGCGGAGACGGTCGAGATTGTAATTGTCGGAGGCGTCCGAGCCCTGCACGGCATAGCCGAGATTGACCAGCACCTCGGCGATCCCGCTCATGCCGATCCCGCCGATCCCGACGAAGTGGATGGGTCCGATCTCGCGCGGCAGTCTCATGCTCTGTTCCCTGACCTCGCCGCCTTGCGGAGGCGGCATCTGGCGAAGGTCACGGCCAAATCAGCCGCGCGCCTTTCCTACTGGATGCCCCGCTTTAGAAGGCGAAGACAAGGGCTTTTTCGCGTCAGATTCCCGCGACTTTGACCACCAGATCGGCCAGTCGCTCGGCGGCGTCGAGCCGGCCGGCGCCGCGGGCGGCCTCGGCCATAGCGGCGAGGCGCGCGGGCTCGGCGGCGAAGGCGGAGATTTCGGATGCCAACCGGTCGGAGGTGAACTCGGTCTGTGGGATGCGGATCGCGCCGTCGACCTTGACCAGCACGCCGGCATTGGCGAACTGGTCCTGGTCGATCGAGCCGGGCAGCGGCACCAGGATCGAGGGCCGGCCGATCGCCGCGAGCTCGGCCACCGTGCCGGCGCCGGAGCGCGATACCACGAGATGATTGGAGGCAAGCCGTGCCGGCAAATCGGTGAAGAACGGCGCCAGCTCCACCTTGATCTTGAGCTTGTCATAGACCGCGCGCACACGCGCCATGTCCTCGTCCCGCACCTGCTGGGTCAGGATGAGCCGGCCC
Source organism: Bradyrhizobium sp. 23AC (assembly GCF_054863025.1). Lineage (NCBI taxonomy): Bacteria > Pseudomonadati > Pseudomonadota > Alphaproteobacteria > Hyphomicrobiales > Nitrobacteraceae > Bradyrhizobium > Bradyrhizobium sp. 23AC. The sequence goes on along the minus strand of NZ_JAVAYN010000004.1, from coordinate 356,017 downwards.
CACAGCGCAGGCTCGAGCCGCTCGATCGCACCGGGCACGATGTCGGCCATTATCCGCGCGCCCTGGCTGCCGCCGACGACGAGCAGCCGCAGCGGGCCGTTCACCTCGGGCGTGGCGTAAGGCACGGCAGCCGCGGCGAGCACCGCCGGGCGCATCGGCGTGCCGACCGTCGTGGTCTTGCCGGAGAGTGCCGGATCGCGGTCAAGCACGCCGGGCAGCGACGTCGCGATAGCGCGTACGCGGCTCGAGAGGAACCGGTTGGCGCGGCCGAGCACTGCGTTGGCGTCGTGGATGATGCCGGGTACGCCGGCGAATTTCGCAGCGACCAGCGGCGGCAGCGTCGGATAGCCGCCGAAGCCGACGACGGCGACCGGCTTCAAGCGCTTGATCAGGGCGTAGGCGGACAGCGTGCCGGCAGCGAGCGTGAGCCCGGCATAGGCGAGCTGGAGCGGATTGCGGCCGCGCGCGGTCTCGCTCGCGACAACGTCGATCATGTCCTTGGTGAACAGCCCGCTGTAACGGAGCGCGCGCTCGTCGGTGACGAGGCGGACGCGAAAGCCGCGCCGGATCAATTCGACGCCGAGTGCCTCGGCCGGAAACAGATGGCCGCCGGTGCCGCCTGCGGCGAGAAGAATCAGGGGGAAATTGTCCATGGTGGAAGGTTTTACAGGGACTTTTTCGCCATTGCGAGCGCGGCAACACAAGGTGTTCGCGCCGCGGGCGCAGCGCAGCGCGTCGCTCTGGGCGACGTGGTGCGCTGCTGAACCGGGGCCCAATGGTTGCGGCATGCTGTGTCCCGGCTCTGCGCTGCGCTTGTCCGGGACACGAGAGCGGCTAGGCGTAACTCCGCATCGCGTCGGCGTGGCCGCTGGCTTCGACCTCGGTGCGCGGGCGAAGCCGCGTCAGCGCCAGCATCATGCCGACGCCATAGGCGAGCGACACGATCGAGGAGCCGCCGTAGGAGATGAACGGCAGCGTCATGCCCTTGGCGGGGATCAGCTGCAGGTTCACCGACATGTTGATCGCGGCCTGCACGCCGAACAGGATGGCAAGTCCGGACGCGGCAAAGCGCGAGAACATGTCCTCATTGGCATAGGCGCGCGACAGCGTGCGGATGACGACGAAGGCGAACAGCGTCAGCATCGCCAGGCACAGGATGATGCCGAACTCTTCAGCGGCAACCGCGAACACGAAGTCGGTGTGACTGTCCGGCAGGCTGCGCTTGGCGATGCCCTCGCCCGGTCCGAGCCCGAACCAGCCGCCATTGTAGAAGGCTTCCATGGCGGTATCGACCTGGAACGTGTCGCCCGAGGCCGGGTTCATGAAGCGTTTGATGCGTCCGGCCACGTGAGGAACAAAGAGATAGGCGCTGAACAGGCCGGCCGCACCGAGACCCGCGAGGCCAAACACCCAGATCATCCGCATGCCCGCGATGAAGAACAGCGAGCCCCACACCATCAGGATCAGCATGGTCTGGCCGAAATCCGGCTCCATCACCAGCAGCGCGACCAGCATCATGAGCAGCACCAGCGCCATCGAGGTCGCCGGCATCTCCGGCCGCTTGGTCGATTCCGCGAACAGCCAGGCGGCGATCACGACGAACGACGGCTTTGCGATTTCGGAGGCCTGGATGTTGACGCCGAGCAGCGTGATCCAGCGCCGCGAGCCCTTCACCTCCGGGCCGATGGCGAGCGTGAGCACGATCAGGATGATGCTCGCCGCGAAGATGATCAGGGCCGAGCGGCGGATTGCGCGCGGCGACAGGAAGGACACCCCGAGCAGCACCAGGCAGGACGGCAGCAGGAACAGCACGTGACGACTGAAGAAATGGAAGGGATCGAGCCCGATGCGGGTCGCAACCGGCGGACTTGCCGCCAGCGACAGGATCACCCCGGTCAGCATCAGCGCCAGGATGGCGCCCATCAGCGGCTTGTCGACGGTCCACCACCACTCGGAAAAGGGGGTGCGTTCTTCACGGGAGAGCATGGGCGGCCGCTTTCGGACAGAGGTCCGTCCATTGGTCGCCGAGGTTGGTTACCGCAGGGTTAAGGAAGTGGATGAAGTTGTGCACAGTCTCGTGCCCCGGACGCAGCGCAGCGCGCCGCCTCTTCGCGGCGTGGTGCGCTGCAGAGCCGGGGCCCAGCGGCTCCTGGGTCCCGGCTCTGCGGAGCGTCACTTCGTGCCGCACCGCGTCCGGGACACGAGAGGCCTACTCGTAATTGATCGTGACATCCCCCACGCGTTGGTCGCGTTTGTAAATCTGGACTGTCCCCGAAATGGACCCGATCCTGACGGCATGCTCGCTACGCCAGGCAACGCTAACATCCTGGTGCTCGCGCACACTGAGAAAGGTCGGCGTGCTCTCAGGCGAGAACGTCCGGCCGCGCGCCACGATGCTGGCTTGCGTGCTGTCGGGTACCGTCGCTCCGCACGACTTCCAGACCACGACGACCAACTGGCTACCGCTTGGCGAGGCGAAGGCGCGCTGGCGAACGACGCGGCATGCACCGAATCCGCTCATGACATTATCGACGATAACAACGAAGACAAAACCCGCGACGACCGGAACAGCAAGAGCAGCGACGGCGATCCCGATCCAGCGTCGCCGCGACATCCTCACACCACCGGCTTCACGCCCGGCAGCGCCTGAACCAGGTCGCGGAACCTGGTGCCGCGGATCTCGAAATTGCGGTACTGGTCGAAGGAAGCGCAGGCCGGCGAGAGCAGCACGACCGCGTCGGCAAGAGCCGACGCTTCCGCATCGCGCGCGGCGTGCTCGACGGCAACGTCCAGCGTCTGGCTGATCTCGTGCGCAACCTCGCTGCCCAGCGTTCCCGAAAACTCCTGCGCGGCCTCCCCAATCAGATAGGCCTTGCGGATGCGTGGGAAGAAGCCGGTCAGGCCAGTGATGCCACCGGCCTTGGGCTTGCCGCCGGCGATCCAGAAGATGTCAGCGAAAGACGACAGCGCGTGCGCCGTGGCATCCGCATTGGTGCCCTTGGAATCGTTGACGAACAGCACGTTGCCGCGGCGGCCGACCTGCTCCATGCGGTGCGCAAGGCCTGGAAAGCTGCGCAGGCCATTCTGCAGCACGTCCTGGCGGATGCCCATCGCGAGCGCGGCGGCGGAGGCGCAGGCCGCGTTCTGCGCATTGTGCTGGCCGCGCAGCGAACCGATGCCGCCGAGCTTTGCGATCTCGCTGCGGGCGCCGCCCGCGGTGCGCACGATATTGCCGTGCTCGACATGAATGCCTGAAGCCAGCGGGTTCTTGACGGAGATCCGCACCACGGTCTTGCCGGCGCGGTCGAGCCGATCGGCGATGTCGCGGCAGAAGCCGTCATCGACGCCGACGATCGCGGTGCCGCCGGCCTGCACGCCGGCAACCAAACGCTCCTTCACCGCGGCGTAGTGCGCGATGGTGCCGTGGCGATCGATGTGGTCCTCGCTGACATTGAGCAGGATGCCGACGGAGGGATCGAGCGAGGGCGTGAGGTCGATCTGGTAGGACGACATCTCGATGACGTGGACGCGGCCCATGCGCGGCGGCTCCAGCGACAGGATCGCGGTGCCGATATTGCCGCCCATCTGGGTGTCGTAGCCGGCGACTTTCGTCAGATGCGCAATCAGCGCCGTCGTGGTCGACTTGCCATTGGTGCCGGTGATGGCGACGAACGGCGCATCCGGCGCATGGCGCCGCCGCTCACGGCAGAACAGCTCGATGTCGCCGATTACCTCGCAACCTGCCTCGCGCGCCTTCAGCACGCTCCAGTGCGGCACCGGATGAGTCAGCGGCACGCCGGGCGCGAGCACGAGCGCGGCAAAATTCGCCCAGGACACGTTGCGCAAATCGGCGGTGATGAAGCCGGCCTGCGCGGCCTTGGCTACGTTGTCCGCATTGTCGTCGGCGGCGATCACCTCGGCGCCGCCGGCCTTCAAGGCGTGGCAGGAGGCAAGCCCCGAGCCGCCGAGGCCGAACACCGCGACGGTCTTGCCGGCGAAGGATGTGACCGGGATCATCGCGGTACCATCACCGCAGCTTCAGGGTGGAGAGACCGGCCAGCGCCAGCATCACCGAGATGATCCAGAAGCGGATCACGATCTGCGGCTCGGTCCAGCCGAGCTGCTCGAAATGGTGATGGATCGGCGCCATCCGGAAGATACGCTTGCCCGTGAGCTTGAACGAGACCACCTGCACGATGACGGAGACCGCCTCCAGCACGAACAGGCCGCCGATCACCGCGAGCACGATCTCGTGCTTCACCGCGACCGCGATGGCGCCGAGCATGCCACCGAGCGCGAGCGAGCCGGTGTCGCCCATGAAGATCGAGGCCGGCGGCGCGTTGAACCAGAGGAAGCCGAGGCCGGCGCCCAATAACGCGCCGCAGAGCACCGCGAGCTCGCCGGTGCCGGCGACATATTTGATCTGCAGATATTCGGCGAACACGGCGTTGCCGGCGAGATAGGCGATCATCGCGAAGCTCGCTGTCGCGATCATCACCGGCACAATGGCGAGGCCGTCGAGCCCGTCGGTGAGGTTCACCGCGTTGCCGGAGCCGACGATGACGAAGGCGCCGAAGATGACGAAGAACCAGCCGAAATGCAGCACGGTGTCCTTCAGGAACGGGATCGTCAGCGCGGTCGATGCGGGATCGCGGTTCAGCCGCACCAGCGCGTAGCAGGCCACCAGCGCGATCGCCGCCTCGATCAGCAGGCGAAGCTTGCTGCCGAACCCGGTCGTGGTCTGCTTGGTCACCTTGAGGTAATCGTCATAGAAGCCAACGAAGCCGAAGCCGAGCGTCACCGCCAGCACGATCCAGACATAGGGGTTAAGCGGATTGGCCCACAGCACCGTGCCGACCGTGAGGCCGGACAGGATCATCAGCCCGCCCATGGTGGGCGTGCCCTTCTTGGCGAGATGCGATTGCGGGCCGTCGGTCCGGATCGGCTGACCCTTGCCCTGGCGGATCCGCAGATGATCGATGATCCAGGGCCCGAACAGGAACACGAACAGCGCGCCGGTGACGACGGCGCCGCCGGTGCGGAAGGTTATGTAGCGGAAGACGTTCAGGAAGGTGCGAACGGCACCGAAGCCCGGAAATGTGTTGGAGAGCTCGATCAGCCAGTAAAACATTCAGACGGTCCTATGGCGCCTTTGCATACGCGGTCTCGGCCTTGATCTTGGTCTTTATCTTGGCCTCAACGTGCCTTACGCGCATTCGCTGGTCTTCATCATGGGTCGCGCGACCTCCGGGAAACCGGACGGCTTCGCGCCGCAAAGGGTGGGATTCGGGAACGGCGCCTTCCAAGCAGTTTACGCCTTTGCCTGCAAGGCGGCCACCAGGCCCGGCACAAACTTGTTGACCCAGAACATCTTCTTGCTGCCCTTGACAACCACGACGTCGCCTGCCTTCAGCAGGTTCGCGACCTCACTCGGCTTCAGCGTGGCGGGATCGCCGTGCCAGCCGAGGCCCTTGCCGGCCGGGAGCACGTCATAGAGGTGGCGCATCAGAGGGCCGACGCAGTAGATCCCGTCGATACCGTCGAGATGCTTGGCAAGGCCGGTGTGATACCCCGGTGCATCATCGCCGAGTTCCAGCATGTCACCGAGCACCGCAACGCGGCGGCCGCCGGTCACATTGCGCGCCTGGAGGCTTTGCAGCGCAGCGGCGACGCTGGCCGGATTGCCGTTGAAACTGTCGTCGATCACGGTGATACCGCCGACCGCCTGCTCGACGCCGCGGCCGGTCATGATGCCGACCCGGTCGAGCTTGATCGCCAGCGTCGCCGCATCGAGGCTCGCGGCGCGGATGGCGGCGAGCGCGGCCAGCGCGTTCTGCACGCGGTGCGGCGCGCCCGGCGTCAGGCTGAAGGCGATCTGCTTCTTGCCGATCATGGCCACGACCTGCCAGCTCTCGCCATGCGGCGCGTGCGTGACCTCATGCACCTCGGCATGCTCGCCGAAGCGCACCACCTTGCCCTTCCATTCGGATGCCTTCAGCCCGGCCGGCAGCACCAGCACGCCGTCCTCGGGCAGGCCGAGCGCGATCGACACCTTCTCGCGGCGGATGGCTTCGAGCGAACCGAGCTTCTCCAGATGAACGGGCTGGACGTTGACGACGAGTGCAACGGTGGGCCGCGTCAGTTCGCTGAGCCGCGCGATCTCGCCTTGCTGGTTCATGCCCATCTCGACGACCCAGAGACTTGCGTCGGGCCTGGCATTGCACAGCGTCAGCGGCACGCCCCAGAAATTGTTGAAGCTGGACGGACTTGCATAGGCGTTCGGATAGGCCGCCAGAAATTCCTTGGTGCTGGTCTTGCCCGCGCTGCCGGTGAGCCCGATCACAGGCCCGCGGAAGCGGGCGCGGGCGGCGCGTGCGAGGCCCCAGAGGCCGTCGATCAGCGTGTCCTTGACGACGATCTGGGGGATGCGGATGCCCGCGATCTCGTGCGGCACGATCATCGCGACCGCACCGGAAGCCTCGGCCTTGTCCGCGAACTCCCAGCCGTCACGCGCGCTGGCGAAGGCCGAGATGAAGCCGCCGCTCGGCGTGCCGCTCAGCGCCACGAACAGGCTGCCCGGTTTCACCAGGCGGCTGTCCTGGGTGACGAAATCAATCGGCGTGTCCGGGAATGATCCGGCAGCGCCCAGTGCGCGCGCGACTTCGCCAACCGTCCATATCGGCGCGCTCATGCTGTCCTCGACGCTAATGCGGCGGCGACCGCCTCGTGATCACTGAAGGGCAGCACTTGGCCGCCGACGATCTGTCCGGTCTCGTGTCCCTTGCCGGCGACGAGCAGTGCATCGCCTTCCTGTAGTTCCTCGATCGCGGTTCGGATTGCCGCGGCACGGTCGCCGATCTCGCGGGCGCCTTTTGCGGTGGCGAGGATTTCGGCGCGAATGGTTTCGGGCTTCTCGCTGCGCGGATTGTCGTCGGTGATGATGACGCCGTCGGCATTCTCGGCCGCGATCTCGCCCATGATCGGACGCTTGCCGGCATCGCGGTCACCGCCGGCGCCGAACACGACGACCAGCTTTCGTTTCGCGTAGGGTCGCAGCGCCTGCAGCGCCTTGGCCAGCGCATCGGGCTTGTGCGCGTAGTCGACGAAGATCGGCGCGCCATTGCGCTCGCCGACGCGCTCGAGCCGGCCCTTGGCGCCTTCGAGATGTTCGAGGCTTGCGAACACATTGGCGGCATCGCTGCCGGTACCGATCGCAAGGCCGGCCGACACTAGAGCGTTCTCGATCTGGAATTCGCCAACCAGCGGCAGCCGGACGACATAGCGCTTACCGTGATGCTCGAGCGCGAGCACCTGCGAAAATCCTTCGACCTTGGCGTCGGCGAGACGAATGCCGTCGCCTGCCCCGTCGCTGTTGCGGCCGACCGCGATCACGCGCAGGGCGCGTGCCTTCGCAGCATCGATCGCTTCCGCCGAGCAATCATGATCGGCCGAGACCACCGCCGGGCCGCCCGGAGCAACGAGTTCCCGGAACAGGCGGAGTTTCGCCGCAAGATAATGCGCGACGGTCGGATGATAATCCATGTGGTCGCGCGACAGATTGGTGAAGCCGCCGGCGGAGACGCGCACGCCGTCGAGCCGATACTGATCGAGCCCGTGCGAGGACGCTTCGAAAGCAAGGTGCGTCACGCCCTCGCGCGCGATCTCGTCGAGCTGCCGGTGCAGCGCAATCGGATCCGGCGTGGTCAGCGAGCCATAGACGGTGCGCTTGGGCGAGACGAGGCCGATGGTGCCGATGCTGGCGGAGGCGTGCCCCAGCCGTTCCCAGATCTGGCGCGTGAAGGCTGCGACCGAGGTCTTGCCGCTGGTGCCGGTCACCGCGGCGATGGTCGCGGGCTGCGATGGGAAGAATTTTGCAGCGGCCAATGCCAGCGCGCGGCGCGGATTGGCGACAGTGATGAACGGCACCCTGCTCGTATCAGGCGCATGGTCACCGACGACGGCCACGGCGCCTGCGGTCGCCGCAGCGTCGATGAAGCGCGCCCCGTCCGTCTTGCTGCCCGCGAGTGCGAAGAAGAGATCGCCGGCCTTGACCACGCGGCTGTCGAGCGCAATGCCCGTCGCCTCGAGCGCCGCGACGGCGGGCTCGATCGCGGCGTCATTGCTTAAGAGGTCGCGCAGCTTCATGGTCTTCCAGTCGCCGTACCGGAAAGCCGAATCTTGAGGGAAATCCCCGACTCAGCAGCGGCTACGGCCCACCCGATTGATTACTGGGTTGTCCTGGATGCTGCAAGAATAAGGCGCTCAGACGGCGGCAGGTCGAACCGCGGCTCGACGCCGAGAAGCGGCGCGATCCGCTCGATCACCTTGCCGCCGGTCGGCACCGTGTTCCAGCCCGAGGTGATGAAGCCCTTCGTTTCAGGAATCGCCTGCGGCTCGTCCAGCATGATCAGGATCTGATATTTCGGATCGTCGCAGGGCATGATGGCGGTGAACGAGTTGAGCACGCGTTTCTTGGCATAGCGGCCGTTGATGACCTTTTCGGACGTGCCGGTCTTGCCGCCGACATAGTAGCCCTTGACGTCAGCGGTCTTGGCGGTGCCGATTTCGGCATTGAGCCGCATCAGGAACCGCATCTTGTCGCTGGTCTCCGTCTTGATGACGCGCTTGGCCATCGCGGCCGCTTCGGATTCGCTGCGCTTCATGAAGGTCGGCGGAATCAGATAGCCGCCGTTCACCAGCGCGTTGATGCCCATCACCGCCTGCAGCGGCGCCACCGACATGCCCTGGCCGAACGCGATGGTGACCGTGTTCAGCTCACCCCAGCGGCGCGGGATCAGCGGAGCCGCGCTCTCCGGCAGCTCGGTGCGCAGCCGCGTCAACTGGCCCATCTTGGCAAGAAACGCCTTGTGCGCCTCGACACCCTGGCCGAGCGCGATCCGCGCGGCGCCGATGTTGGACGAGTAGGTGAACACTTCCTTGGTGTTGATGAAGCGTCCGAGCGGGTGGCTGTCGTGAATGGTGAACTTGCCGTAGTGCAGGTTTCCGCGGGCATCCCACGACGTGTTCAAATTGATCTTTCCGGAATCGAGCGCCATCGCCAGCGTGAACGCCTTGAAGGTCGAGCCCATCTCGTACACGCCGGTGGTTAAGCGGTTTATGCGGTCCGGGTCGTGCGCTTCCTTCGGATTGTTCGGATCGAAGTCCGGAAGCGAGACCATCGCCACGATCTCGCCGGTCTTGACGTTCGAGACGATGCCGGACGCGGCCTTGGTGTGGTACTTCTCCTTGGCCTTCAACAGCTCGTCGCGCAGCGCGTGCTCAACGCGCAGATCGATCGAGAGCTCGATCGGCTTTTGCAGCCGGTCGGTGGCAAAGCCGGCGCGGTGGAGATCGGCGAGGCCCTGATTGTCGAGCCACTTCTCCATGCCGGCGATGCCCTGGTTGTCGATGTTGACCAGACCGATGAGGTGGGCAACCTCGTTGCCGGTCGGGTAGACGCGCTTGTTCTCGCGCAGGAAGCCGATGCCGGGAATGCCGAGCTTGTGGATGGCCTGCTGCTGCTTGGCCGTGACCTCGCGCTTGAGCCAGACGAAGCCCTTGCGTGTCCTCAGGCGCTCGCGCACCTCGGCCTCGTCGAGGTCGGGCACGGTCGCCGTGAGAAGCTCGATCGCCTCGTCCTTGTCGATGATGCGGCGCGGCTCGCCGAACAGGCTCGCCGCCTTGACGTCGGTCGCAAGGATGGCACCGTTGCGGTCGACAATGTCGGGCCGTGCGGTCGCCACCACCTCCTGCGCCGCGGCGCGGCGTGCGCCATGGGCATCGGCGCCAATGGCAAACATCACGAGCCGGCCGCCGATCAGGGCGTAGACCGAGGCGAAGGCGAGCATCGCAAGACCAACGCGCGCGCGCGCCTTCGCGGCGCGGTCGACATTGCGCCCGTAGAGCAGGCTGCGGATCAGCCGCTGGCGCCAGGGTTCCGTCGGTTTGGCCGGAGTTGCAGCGCTCATTGCTTGTCCTCGGGCTGAGGCACGGAGCCCGTCACATTGTCAGGATCGCTCGCGGCTTCGATGGTGTTGAGCATGGCTCCGATCGGATCGGGCTCGCCCGGCCTGAACATCCGCGGCGGACGCTCCGGCAGGTTCTTCAGCTGGTCATATTGTGTGCCGTTGACCGGCTTGAGCTGCAGATGCCGGTCGGACAGGCCTTGCAGCCGATGAGGCGCGTCGAGCTTGGCCCATTCGGACCGTAGCGAGGCGATCGCGTCGCGCTGCTCGCGGATCTCCGCATGCAGCCGGAGCACCCTCTCGGTGCGCGCCGTGGAGTCCATCTTGATCCGGTAGACATAGGCCGCTGCGAAGATCAGCGCGCCGATGACGAGGAGGTGGATGATGCGCATGCGCTAGCCGCCCCTCATCACGTCGGAGAGTTTGGGCCAGGACGATGGCTCGCCATCCTGATGCGCGGGCGCCGAGGTGCGCTCGGCGGCGCGAAGCTTTGCGGAACGCGCGCGCGGGTTATGCGCGACTTCGTCCTCACCGGCGATTACGGGCCGCCGCGTCAGAAGCTGGAAGCTCGGCGGCACTTGCGCCACTTCCGGCAGATGCCGCGAGCCGCCGCCGGTTTTCGAACGCTCGGAGAGGAAATTCTTGACGATGCGATCTTCCAGCGAATGGAAGGAGACCACGACGAGGCGTCCGCCCGGCTTGAGCACGCGCTCGGCCGCAGCGAGCGCGGTCTGAAGTTCCTCGAGCTCTTCGTTGACGAAGATGCGCAGGGCCTGGAACGTCCGCGTCGCCGGATGAATGTCGCCGGGCTTGGAGCGCACCACCCTACCGATGAGGTCGGCGAGCGCGCGCGTGGTCGTGAACGGCGTCTCCTGACGGTCCGCGACGATGGCGCGGGCGACGCGGCGCGAATGCCGCTCCTCGCCGAGGAGATAGATGATGTCGGCGAGATCGCCTTCCGAGGCACGGGCGACGACGTCCGCCGCGGTCGGCCCCGCCTGCCCCATCCGCATGTCGAGCGGACCGTCGAGCCGGAACGAGAAACCGCGACCGGCCTGGTCGAGCTGCATCGAGGACACCCCGACATCCATCACGACACCGTCCACGGCCTCGACGCCCTGCGCCGCGCAGACCTCGGCAAGATTGGAGAATCGGTCCTCGACCAGCGTCAACCGGCCCGCGGAGCGTTCGACCAGTTCGGCACCGCCCGCGATTGCGGTGCGGTCACGGTCAATGGCAATGAGCCGGGTTCCCGGGACGTCGAGGATGGCACGGCTATAGCCGCCGGCGCCGAAGGTGGCATCGACATAGATACCGCCATCGCGCGGGACGAGATGGGCGATGGCCTCACGGCCAAGAACGGGAATGTGCGGAGCCGAGCTCATGCGCCAGGCCTGCTGGAGGCCCAGCCTGACGTCCAAGCGAGATTGGGGACGAACAAGCCCATGACGCCTCGAATGACTCCGTATCGCGGCGGTTCCACGACCGCACCGTCCAGCATGGTTACCGCGCCCGGTCGTCCCGGGCGGCAAACCCAGTGTTCCCAGCGGAATTTGTCGGGCAGCCATGGGATTTCGAGCCAAAATACGCTTTGGCCGCCTCCGGACGCGGGTCGGCTCTTCATCCCTCAGTAACGGCCCTTAGCGTTAAGAAAGCGTTGCTCGGCTCGTGACAAGTCGAAAAGCTGATGAGGCGGTGATGCTTCATCCACACACTTGCGCCAAAATGCATCCGTTAACCGCGCCGCGCGATTGCGTACGGTGGAGGGTAAAGGAATAGTAAAGAGAAGGGCTTGGCCCAACTCTCCGTCCGACCTTGGTTTGTCTATGCCGCCGTCCGGTTCGTCCACACCGTCTGGATCTGATTCGAAGCGTCAACGCGTTCTTCCGGTTCCCAAGGCCGCGGCGAGCATGAGGGCATTCGAGCCGGATTCCTCGATCGTGTCCGACATCATCCCCTCGCCGAACCATGGCGAGCGCAACAAGACACGGCAGCCCGATATGATCGTGCTGCACTATACCGGCATGCCCGATGTCGAGGGCGCGCTGGCGCGGCTGTGCACGGCCGGGACCGAAGTCTCGGCGCATTACGTCGTGCTGGAGGACGGCCGCATCGTGCAATGCGTGCCCGAAACCAGGCGCGCCTGGCACGCCGGCGTCTCGTCCTGGGCGGGCGAGGACGACATCAACTCCTGCTCGATCGGCATCGAGATCATCAATCGCGGCCACGACTGGGGCTATCCCGAATATCCGCTGCGCCAGATCGCCGCCGTGATCGCGCTGTGCCGCGGCATCATGCTTCGCCGCAAGGTGCCGGCCCACCGGGTGCTCGGCCATTCCGACGTCGCGCCCGCGCGCAAGAAAGACCCCGGCGAAAAGTTTCCGTGGCACTCGCTGGCCAATTCCGGCGTCGGTCACTGGGTGACGCCCGCCCCTGTCGTGCGCGGCGAGACCCTGATGCTGGGCACCATCAGCGACGAGGTGCTGAGCCTGCAGCAGGCGCTCGCCAGATACGGCTACGGCGTGCCGCTGACCGGCAAATATGACGCCGCGACCATGGAAGTCGTCACTGCCTTCCAGCGCCACTTCCGCCCCGCGCGGCTGGACGGTGTCGCGGACCACTCGACGCTGTCGACATTGCAGGCGCTGCTTGCGAGCCTGCCGGCAGAGGGGACGGCCGTCGCGTCGAAGTGACGGCGTAGCCGCGCAGTTCGCTCTCGTGTCCCGGACGCGCGAAGCGCGAGCCGGGACCCAGTCAGCGACACGCCCTGCTGCGGGATGGGCCCCCGCTCTGCAGCGCACCGCACCGGACGATGCTTCGCATCGCCGGGGGCGCTGCGCTGCGTCCGGGGCACGAGAGCCCTACTCCATTTCCCTCACCCGCCGCGCGTAGAGCCGCCGCAACGGCTCGAGCTGCGTCGCCTCCGTCGCCGCCCGATACGCCGCGCGCGCCTCCTCCTTGCGCCCCATTCGCCGCAACAGATCCGCGCGCACTGCGGGCAGCAGCTCATAGCCGCGGAGCCCGCCTCGGGCGCTGATCGCATCGACGAGATCGAGCGCTCGTGCGGGCCCATCGACCATCGACACGGCGGCAGCGTGGTTGAGCTCGATCACCGGAGAGGCACTGATGCGCAGCAGCACCTCATAGAGCCCGGCGATCTGCCGCCAGTCGGTCTGCTCGAAGCTCGGCGCGCGGGCATGCAGCGCGGCGATCGCGGCCTGCACAGCATAAGGCTGCGGCCGTCCCGGCACGCGTAGCGCATCCTCGACCAGGCCCAGGCCCTCCTCGATCTGCCCGCGATCCCACAGCATGCGATCCTGCTCCTCGAGCAGCACGATATCGCCGGCCGCGGTCTCGCGTCCGGCGCGGCGCGCATCGTGCAACAACATCAGGGCCAGCAGGCCCTTGATGCCGCCGCGATCCGGCATCAGCCGATCGAGCAAGCGGCCGAGCCGGATGGCTTCGGCCGCAAGATCAGGCCGCATCAGATCCGCGCCCTCGGTCGCGACATAGCCCTCGGTGAAGACCAGATAGATCACGGCGAGCACGCCATCGAGCCGCGGCGCCAGCGTGTCGCGCTCGGGTACCTCGTAGGGGATGCCGGCGAGCCTGATCTTCTGCTTGGCGCGGACCAGCCGCTGCGCCATTGCCTCCTCGCCCACGAGAAAGGCACGCGCGACCTGCGTGGTCGACAGCCCGCAGACTGTGCGCAGCGTCAGCGCGACCCGGACTTCGGGCGCGAAGGCCGGATGGCAACAGGTGAAGATCAGCCGCAGCATATCGTCGTCGAGCATTGTCGCCGGCTCGTCGACCGTTTGCGCGTTGAGCTCGATCTCGTGCAGGAGCGCCTGCTGCTTGCCGCGGAAGACAGCCTGGCGCCTGACACGATCGATCGCCTTGTGCCTGGCGACATTGACCAGCCAGGCGCGCGGATTGTCGGGGACCTCGCACGCCGCCCAGCGTTCCAGCGCGACGGCAAAAGCATCCTGAAGCGCGTCCTCGGCGAGATCGAAATCGCCGACGAGGCGAATCAGCGTGGCCAGCGCCCGCCCCGCCTCGTCGCGGAAGATTTTGTCGATCTCGCCAGGGGTCATGCGGCGACGCGCGGCCCGGCCGTCACTTGTCGTAGACCCAGATCGGCCGCACCTCGATCGAACCGACGCGCGCGCTCGGAATCCGCGCCGCGATCTCGATCGCGGCGTCGAGATCCTTGGCCTCGATCAGATAGTAGCCGCCGAGCTGCTCGCGGGTCTCCGCAAACGGTCCATCGGTCGTCAGCATCTTGCCGTCGCGCACACGCACCGTCGTCGCGGTCGTGGTCGGCCGCAGCCGATCCCCGGCCTTGAAATTGCCGTTCCGGATGATGGATTGCGTGAAGGCTTCGTATTCCGCCGACATCTTCTGGCTGGTTCCCGTGTCAATCTTCGCGTACTCGGCCTCGTTCTGGTAGATCATCAGCAGATATTGCATCGCTTCACTCCTGTTGTTCGGCTGTGTCGCCGACATCCAGTCGAACGGGGCACGCAGCAAACGACACCTTCAGGATAAATTATTTCGGGCGGATCGTGGGCCGCGATATCGGCTTGACGAAACCGTCACAAATGCCCCATGCGTTGTCAGTCAGTCGGCCGGACGGCCGCTCCGGCAGGTGCCGAAAGGCCGCCGGGGAGGAAAGTCCGGGCTCCCTTGACATGCGGTGCCGGATAACGTCCGGCGGGGGCGACCCCAGGGAAAGTGCCACAGAGAACGAACCGCCCGCCTTCGCCCCTACGGGGCTTTGGCGCGGCAAGCCCTCGGGCCTGCCGCGTCGTAGCAGCGAACGCTGCGTAGACGGGTAAGGGTGAAAAGGTGCGGTAAGAGCGCACCGCGGGTCCGGCAACGGAGCCGGCATGGCAAACCCCACCGGGAGCAAAACCGAATAGGGACGGCGTAGTGGGCTGTTCGCGCAAGCGATAACGCCGCGGGGCGATGTCAGGCCCGCCGTCCGGGTAGGTTGCTCGAGGCCATGTGCAAACATGGTCCCAGAGGAATGGCCGTCACGTATCGTTCGCGCAAGCGGACGGTGCCTTACAGAACCCGGCTTACAGGCCGGCTGATATCTTGCAACGAGGGGTTCGATGCTGACCGCATCGAACCCCTCACCATTTTCAGGAACGCCTCAACGTCGCCGCGCCTCAGGCCGCGCGCGTGTCCGCTTTTACCAGCACCGGCGCAAGCTCGTCCGCCTCGCGCCGCTGCTTGCTCGCCTCGAAACCGTGCATGCCGATCTGCCATTGCAGCCCGACGATGGCGCCCTTGGTCGGCTGCAGCAACGCGAGCGAGGCGAACAGCGTCACCGGCAACCACACCACGAGTTGCAGCCAGACCGCCGGCGCATACGCGGTCTCGATCGCGAGGATCGCGGGGACCACGAGATGGCCGACCACGACGATCACGAGATAGGCGGGAAAGTCATCGGCGCGCTGGTGGAACAGTTCCTCGCCGCAATGATCGCAGCTGTTTGCGATCTTCAGGAAACGGCCGAACAGATGTCCTTCGCCGCAGTTCGGGCACTTGCCGCGAAAGCCGCGCCACATCGCCTTCGCCAGAGAGACTGAATCGGCCGCCATGACCACACCCCTTCCTTTTCGACAATCCATACAATAATATCTTGCATCCATACATTCAAAGGATAAGGGCTTAATTGCATGGATTGGAGCCCGACAATCTCGGAGCTATCAGGGCCGCGCTATCAGCGCATCGTCGAGGCCATGGAGGCCGACATCGCCGCCGGCCGGCTGGTGCGTGGCCAGCAACTGCCGACGCAGCGCGCGCTTGCAAAGGCGCTCGACGTCGACCTCACCACGGTGACGCGCGCCTACACCGAGGCGCGGCGTCGCGGAATCATGGAGGCGCGGGTCGGACAGGGCTCGTTCGTGTCGGAGACCAGCGCGCGCCGCACGGTCGATCTGCCGCATCCCGTCGCGATCGATCTTTCGATGAACGTGCCGCCGCATCCGCTGGAGGCGCAGCTCGACGAGCGCATCATCGCCGGGATGGAAGCGATCCGCGCGCAATCGGGCCTGACGGCGTATCTCAACTATCAGCCGCCTGGCGGCAGCGAGCATGAGCGCGAGGTCGCCGCGCGTTGGATGCGTGCACGGGTGCCGCACGCGCATGCCGACAGGCTGGTGATCTTTCCCGGCACACAGACGATCCTGTTCAACTTGCTCGCCCATCTGGCGCGGCCCGACGACATCGTGCTGACGGAGGCGCTCACATTCCCCGGCGTCAAGGCCGCAGCAGCGCGGCTCGGCATCAAGCTCGTCGGCGTCGCCATGGATGATGGCGGCATCCTGCCCGATGCGCTGGCAAAGGCCTGCCGCACGCACAAGCCGAAGGCCGTCTATCTCATTCCGACGCTGCACAATCCGACCACGGCGACGCTTGCCGCCGAGCGGCGCAGTGCGATCGCAAAGATCATCGGCGATACCGACACGATCCTGATCGAGGACGACGCCTACGGCCTGCTCGACCGCTCGGCATCGCCGATCGCCAATCTCATTCCCGAGCGGACCTATCTTGCGACCACGCTGTCAAAATGCATCTCGCCGGCGCTCCGCGTTGCCTATCTGGCGACGCCCGACAGCGAGGCGCAGCGGGAGATGCGGACATATTTGCAGGCGACCGTGCAGATGCCGGCGCCGCTAATGGTCGCGCTGGTGACGCATTGGATCGAAAGCGGCATTGCCGATCGTATCATTACCGCCATCCGCAGCGAGGCGGTCGGCCGTCAGCAGCTCGCGCAGCGCGCATTGAAAGGCTTCCAGTTCCTGGCCAAGCCCGCGGCGCATCATCTGTGGCTGCAGCTGCCTGAGGACCGGCCCGATGTCGCGGCGCATCTGTTGCGAAACGGACTTGCGGTCGTCGCCGGCGAGGCCTTCACGCTTGATGGGACACCGCCGCACGCGGCGCGCGTCTCGCTGGGCGCGGCACGCAACAGGTCAGAATTGACGGAAGCGCTACGCATCCTGGTCGGCGCGCTGCAGAAGCCCGCCGACACCAGACAGATCGTCTAGATCATCGACGATGACGGCGATGGGTCGAGCGCACGACCGGCGCCCCAGGCGACGGATAGGCCTGCAAAGCATATGCATCGCTGGGCGTGCCCTGCTGGCCGAGAGCCGCACGCGCCGCAGGCGTGAGCTGGCCGCCATTCAGCACGTCGCGGTCGGGATGAGCTGCCTGATAGGCCGCAGGCTCGGAAAGCTGCGCCTGGGCCATTGTCGGCATCAGCGCCGCCGCCAACAGCGCGGCTGCAGCGGCGATTTCAGTGCGGGTCATGATCATTCTCCATCGTCGCATTCGGGGCGGTCCGATCCGAGAGCAGGATGGCGGCGGGGCCCCCGGATTGAAGTACGACCGTCATGTAGGCATGTCTTTCGCGAACGCCCGGCGCCGCAGATCACGCTTGCGTGCGGGGCGGATTGACTTGCACAGCAGCAAGCATGCTATGCGGGCGACGGCGATCAACAGTTCGGGATCGCCCGGCGAAGGACAATCTGTTGGAAACGCTCACCTCCGCGCTGCTGCTGCTCGGCGCATTGGCCGGCGGCTTCGTCTCGGGCCTGGCCGGGTTCGGCACGGCGCTGATGGCGCTCGGTATCTGGCTCTACGTGCTGCCGCCCTCGCTCGCGGTACCCCTGGTGCTGATCTGCTCCGTAATCGCGCAAACCTCGACGCTGCCCTCGATGTGGAAGAGCTTCGACCTCTCGCTGGTCTGGCCATTCCTGATCGGCGGTCTGATCGGCGTACCGATCGGCACCATGCTGATCGCCTCGGCCGATCCAAAAGTGTTCAAGCTGAGCGTCGGCATTTTAATTCTGGTCTTCTCGAGCGCGCTCTATCTGAACAAGAGGCCGCTCGCGATCAAATTCGGCGGCCGCCTCGCCGACGGCGCGATCGGCTTTGCCGGAGGTATTCTTGGCGGTCTCGCCGGGTTGTCCGGACCACTGCCGATCCTGTGGGCCAACATCCGCGGCTGGAACAAGCATGAGCGGCGCGGCATCTTCCAGCTCTTCAATTTCACGGTTCTCGCGACAGCACTGGTGCTGCAGACCGCATCGGGTCTCGTCGAGCTCAAGGTGGTCTGGCTTGCGCTGGTCGCGTTTCCCGGCACCTTGATCGGCGCCTGGGCCGGCGCGCGCGTCTATCACGCCCTCAACGACAAGCATTTCGGCGATGTCGTGCTCGGCCTGCTGTTCCTGTCGGGCCTGACCCTGGTCTGGAACAGTCTCGGCGCACTCTAATTCAGCGACTTCCTGGCGAGCGCCATGCCGCCGGCGACACCGACGCCGAGGACGTAGATCCAGCCCGGCGTGAAGTCGAACAAATGCGTGTTGAGCAGCGAGGTCAGCATGTTCTGCACCACGACCGAGAGGCCGATCCAGGAGGCCAGCCCCTCGCCGCGAAACAGCGAGAGATGCGCAAGCCAGAGCGCGTAGAGGATCAGGACACCGACGATTCCCCACTGCACGGCCACGCTGAGGGTCTGATTGTGTGGGTTGCTGACGATCTCGCCACGCAGCGGATCGATCTTCGCATCGACAGCCACGCTTGCGAACAGGCCGCGGATCGAGCCGGTGCCGTGACCGACCAGCGGTGCATCGGCGATGAAGCGAAGGGACTTCCGCCAATATTCCAGACGCGAGCCCATGCCGCTGACCTGACTGTCCTGCACGCTCGTCTCATAGTCGGCCTGAAATTTCGCAACCGTCGCCCGCAGATGCGGCGACACGCCAAAGAGCAGCACGGCCAGCAGTCCCATCACGCCAACGGCAAGCAGCGCCGCACGCAGGCGCAGATACAGCAGCGCGAACAGCACCACCAGGATCGGCAGCGTCACCAGCGCCGTGCGCGAGACCACGACGAAGATCATGTTGGCGAGAAATCCGATCGCGAGCACCGCGAAAAGCGCCGCGGTGGCGGCGCGGCGTTGTCGCAGCAGCGACACGACCGGATAGACCAGCGCAAGCACACAGAGCGCGAATTCCTGGCTCTGATCGATATAGTTGCGCACCGCGATCCCGCTCTCGACCCTGAAAGGCCCACGCGACAGATAGAGCTTCAGCGAGAGTGCGGGGTCGATGGCGACGGCGAAGGAATAGAGCATCAAGGCCGCGCAGGACGCCAGGAAGGCGGAGAACACCCAATGGCCGTAGGGCCAGCGCTCGAACTGGTAGATCAGGAGCGGAATGACCAGCAGCTTCGCCGCCGGCCCGATCGCCTGGATCCGTTCCGGCCACGGCGCATCCGACCAGAGCGTGCCCACGGCGGCGAGCGCGACCAGCGCGATCGGCAGCAGGCAGATCGGGCGAAGCAGCGAACGCGGAAACGCGCGCAGATCGACGAACGCGAAGGCGATCAGCCAGGGTATGAGCGCGAAGGTCAGCCCGGTCGTGGTCCACGGCAGCAGCAGAGCGATCAGCGCGACGAAGCGGGCCGGCGTGCGATAGCGCGCCGCCCAGATTGCGGCGAGCCATGACGCCGCCCGCGGCTCGTTCGTCACTCCGGTCATTGGCCCTTCTGCAGCCCACCATTCCCACCGCCCGGCAAGTTAGCCGGAGCAGCCAGGATGGAACAAGCCACCGTTACGCAGGCTCGCGGGCGAGAGGCGCAATGGGCTCGGCGCTCTCCTGCTCTGGGGCCTTCTCCTTCGGCGCCGAAGTCAGGCGCTTCCTGAACTCGCGGCGCAGCAACCACAGGCTCAAGCCCGCCTGCAACATTGTCGCCGCGACCGACAAATACCAGACGTACTCCATGCGAAAGCCTGGCCGCGTCGAGAGCCAGATCGCCGGCAGCGAATAGGTGAACACGCGCGTCGCCGAGCTGAAGAGCACCGGCCTGGTGTTGCCGAGGGCCTGGAACATGCTCGAGCAGGTGAAGATCAGCCCCTGCGCAACCATGTTGAGCGAGATGATCCGCAGGAACAGGTAGGCGATGTCCATGGTCTCGCGGTCGTTCGAGAATCCGGCGAGCAGCAGCTCCGGCTTCACTTGCGCAAGGATCATGAAGCCGGTCATCACGATCGTGACGATCAAAGCGGCCTTGACGAAAGTTTCCCGCACGCGCGCAGCCTTGGCTGCGCCGACGTTCTGGCCTGCGATCGGCCCAGCCGCCAGCCCAACCGCAAGCGCCGGCATGTTGATCAGGCCGAGCACGCGCTGCCCGATGCCGAAGCCGGCCTGCGCCGCCGCGCCGAAATCGCGCAGCACGTAATAGACCACCGCCATGAAGATGAACATCATCGCGAACTCACCGCCGGCCGGCAGGCCGACATTGAGGATGCGCTTCAAATGGTGCGGCTGCGGGCGCCACTGCACCGGATTGAAGGCGACATAGCGCTCGACCTTGCGGAAATACGCCAGCAGCACCAGCACGCCGATGGCGACCGCGATCGAGCTCGCCAGCCCCGCACCAGCGACCCCGAGCGCATGGCCGGTGCCCCAGCCCGTGATCAGGACCGGCGCCAGCGCGATATTGATGGCCACAGCAAACGCCTGCACCAGCATGGTGGGACGCACGATACCGGTCGCGCGCAGCGCAGCTCCCATGACTTGGGTGGCGAACTGCAGCGCGAGCGCCGGCATGAACCACAGCAGGTAGGTGGTCCCGGCCTCGATCGTGGCCTGGTCCGCTGCGATCGA
Organism: Bradyrhizobium sp. 23AC; assembly: GCF_054863025.1. Lineage (NCBI taxonomy): Bacteria > Pseudomonadati > Pseudomonadota > Alphaproteobacteria > Hyphomicrobiales > Nitrobacteraceae > Bradyrhizobium > Bradyrhizobium sp. 23AC. The sequence continues at coordinate 335,367 of NZ_JAVAYN010000004.1, read as the reverse complement.
ACGCACGTAGGCGCGCGACAGCGCGGCACCTGCGAGCAGGGTCAACAGTCCGAACAGCACCGACAGCACGATCGCCTGGTTGAAGATCAGGTTCGCATCCGGCCGGTCCTTGCGTCCCACGGCATGCGCGATCAGTGCCCCCGCGCCGACACCGAGCACCTGCATCAGCCCGTTGACGAGAAAGCCAGCATTGCCGGCCGCGGCGACGCCCGCCACGGCGGCATCGCCCAGGCCCGACACGAAGTACAGATCGACCAGTTGGCAGACCATGATCGATATCATGCCGGCCATGATCGGAGGTGCCATGGCCAGGATGTGTCTCACGATGGAGCCGTTCGTCAGGTCTTTCATCTCATTCCATCCTTGACGAATTCCTTGACGAGTTCCTTGTCGGCGTGACAGCAGGACCTTCGCCCCGCTGCCGCGCGCCTCACTCCGCCGCAGCGATGTGCCCGAGCTCCACCACCTGGCGCTCGAACAGGCCGCGATAGATGCCTGCAGGCTTGCTCGCGAGCACGGCGTGGGTGCCCTGCTCGACGATCTCGCCGTGGTCGAACACCAGGATGCGATCGAGGCTGCGCACCGTCGACAGCCGGTGCGCGATCACGATCGAGGTGCGGCCCTTCATCAGCCGCTCCATCGCCTCCTGGATCAACGCCTCCGATTCCGAATCGAGGCTCGAGGTCGCCTCGTCCAGGATCAGCACCGGCGCATCCGCCAGGAACGCGCGCGCCAGCGCCACGCGCTGCCGCTCGCCCCCCGACAGCTTCACGCCGCGCTCGCCCACCAGCGTGCCGTAGCCCTTCGGCAGGCGCAGGATGAAGTCGTGCGCGTTCGCAAGCCGCGCCGCGTGCTCGATCGCCTCGAGGCTGGCCCCGGGCCGGCCATAGGCGATGTTCTCGGCGAGCGAGCGGTGGAACAGGATCGGGTCCTGCTGCACGATCGCGATCTGGCTGCGCAGCGATTGCTGTGTGGCCAATGCGATGTCCTGCCCGTCGATCAGCACGCGGCCGCCGGTGACGTCGTAGAGCCGCTGCACCAGCTTGACGAAGGTGGTCTTGCCGGAGCCGGAGCGTCCGACGAGGCCGACACGTTCACCGGCCCGGATCGTCACCGACAGCCCGTCATAGAGCGGCGCGCGATGGCCGCCATAGTGGAACGTCACGTCGTCGAACACGATCTCGCCGCCCTCGATCGCGATCGGCCGCGCACCGGTTGCATCGGCGATGCCGATGGGCTCGGCATGGATCGCCACCAGCTCGTCCATGTCGTTGACCGAGCGCTGGAGGTTGTTGATGTGCATGCCGACGTCACGCAAATAGGCGTGGATGATGTAGTAGCTGGTCAGCACATAGGTCACGTCGCCAGGCGAGGCATGTCCCGACATCCACAACAGCACCGCGCCGCCGATCACGGACGTGCGGAGGCAGAGCAGCAGCGACAGCTGCGCCATGGACGTGTAATTGTAGCGTAGCCAGGTCCGCCGCACCCGCACGCGCCATCGGTTGATGACGCGGCCGAGCCGCGTATCCTCGCGCGCTTCCGCGCCGAACGACTTCACCACCGCGTTGCACGTCAGGGCATCCGCAAGCGTGCCGCCGACCTTGGTGTCCCAGGCATTGGAGACTCGGGCGGCCGGCGCAATGTAGCGCGTCGAGAACACGACGGTGATGGTGACGTAGAAGAACGCGCCGACTGCGATCACCATGCCGAGCGAGGCCCAATGCATCCCAATCAGGACCATCGAGCCGATCAACACCAGCAGCGAGGGCGCCAACGCCATCAGGATGGTGTCGTTGAGCAGGTCGAGCGCCCACATGCCGCGCGTGATCTTGCGCACGGTGGAGCCCGCGAAGGAGTTTGCGTGCCAGTCGGTGGAGAAGCGCTGCACACGGATGAAGGCCTCCTGTGCGACGTCCGACATGGTCTTGAGCGTGAACGGCACGATCGCCTGCAGGCCGGCCAGCCGCAGCGCCACGGAGGCAGCGCCCAGCGCCACGATGGCGCCGAATGCCACCAGGGCGGCATGCCGCGCATCGGGATCGGATGGGCCACGCGTCAGCGCATCGACCAGCCGGCCCGAGAAGACCGGCATGAACAGGTCGGCAATGGTCGCACCCAGCAGGCCGCCGGCCACGATGAGCCCCCGTCCCGGCTGCTTCAGCCAGTGCCGGAATACGAAGGGCAGCACCAGGCGGATCGCCGCGGGCTTTTTTGACAGAGCAGTCATGACATCATCCGGCCGCCTTTGGCGCGGGCCGGCTCCATCGATGGACGCAGGCCGGCCGCAAGGGCCGAGACGGCGACACTTAAGGTTGGCTTTGACTTGGGAAAGGAAGCGATCGGGACGCTTGGTCGAAAACTTGGCCCAATCGAAACTGGCGGAGGAGGCCTCTAACAGGCCGCGTACATACCGAACCAGAACATCATCGAGCGCGGGCGTACGATCTGCGAAAGCGACGAAATCATGCAAATCTCTCCCCGGTTCGAATGAATGAGGTGCGCTTTATAGATGTGTCGTTCGCGACTTGCAACGGGGCTCGCGCGAGATCACGGATGAGTGTTGCAATTTGGTGCGGGGTACCGACGCGCACAGCTTTGGTGCGTGTGACCTCGCCTCACTCTGCGCTGTCATGCCCCGGCTTGACCGGGGCATCCAGTACGCCGCGGCGGATGTGGCGAGAGCGAGAGCTCTAACGCCGGCCTCTGGAATACTGGATCGTCCGGTCAAGCCGGACGATGACACCGAGTGTGTGGCTTGCGGGATTTGGGCAGCATCAGTGCGCGTCGCCGCCGCCGGTCAGTGGGGCCGGCTTGCTCAGCAGCGTCACCAGCAGGGTGAGGCCGAGATAGAACAGCGTCAGCACGAAGAAGGCATCGCCGAAGCTCATCACGACGGCCTGGCGGTGCACGAGCTGGGAGAGCTGCTTCATCGCCATCAGCGTGGAATCGCCGAGCCCCTGGAACTTCTGCATGAACATGGTCAGGGTTTCGGTCGCGGTCGCGTTGCCCCAGGTCACGCGCTCCTGGAGGCGGGTGATGTGCAAATCGGTGCGGTCGTTGAGCACTGTGTTGATGACGGCGAGGCCCACGGCGCCGCCGAGGTTGCGCATCAGGTTGAACAGACCCGAGGCGTTCTTCACCCTATCAGGCGCCAGTGTGCCGAGCGCGATGTTGTTGGTGGGCACCATCGCGAACATCATGCCGATGCCGCGCAGGATCTGCGGCACCAGCAGCTCGTAGAAATCGTAGTCGCGCGTGATCCACGTCATCTGGTAGGAGCCGATCGCGAACACGACGAGGCCGAAGGCGATCATGTAGCGCATGTCGAGCTTCACCATGAGGCGGCCGACCAGCGGCGCGACCAGGAACATGGTGATCCCTGAGACGAACATGGTCTCGCCGATCATCAGCGCGCTGTAGCCGCGCACTTCGGCGAGATAGCGCGGATAGATGTAGGTCAGGCCGTAGAGGCCGATGCCGATGCAGAACTGCAGGACGCAACCGATCGCGAAATTGCGATTGGAGAAGGTGCGCAAATTGACGATCGGCTCGGCGGCCGTGAAGACGCGCCAGAAGAAGGCGATGGCCGAGATCGCGCAGATCCAAGCGCAGATCGCCACCGAGGTATCCTGCATCCATTCATATTGCGGCCCCTCCTCCAGCACATATTCCAGCGTGCCGAGGAAGCCGGCCATGAATAAGAGACCCCACCAGTCGAAGCGGTCGAGCAGCTCGAAATGCGGCTCGTCGAAATCGACCAGCGCCAGCACGCCCAGGGTGATGCCGATGCCGGGCACGACGTTGATGAAGAACAGCCAATTCCACGACATCAGGTCGGTGATGTAGCCGCCGACCGTCGGCCCGATGGTCGGCGCCAGCGTCGCAACCAGCCCGATGATGGGGCCGACAATGTGGAATTTGGAGCGTGGAAAAACGGTATAGGCCGAGGCGAACACCGTCGGGATCATGCCGGCGCCGAGGAAACCCTGAAGCGCGCGCCAGAGGATCATCTCCTCGATGGTGGTGGCAAAGCCGCAGAGCAGGCTCGAGGCGGTGAAGCCGGCCGCCGAGATCGCGAACAACAGCCGCGTGCCGAAGGCGCGCGACAGGAATCCGGACAACGGAATCGCGATGACCTCGGCGATCAGATAGGCGGTCTGGACCCAGGAGACCTCGCTGGAGCTTGCTGACAGGCCGGCCTGGATTTCGCTGAGGGACGCCGAGACGATCTGGATGTCCAGGATCGACATGAACATCCCGAACACCATGATGATGAACGCGAACAGCCGCTTCGGCGCGATGCGCTCCGAAGCGGCGTCCGCCATCATGGCGGGTGAAGCGGTGGTGGCGTTGGCCATGGTCCGACCTCGCAGCGCTGAGGCTGTGGCTACTGCGGGTGGATCGCGGTGGGATCGTCGAGGTCGACCTCGCTGTCGGCGTCGGCCGCGCCCTTGTTGGTGTCGACGGTCGCATAGACCGACATGCCGGCGCGGAGCAGGTTCTGCTTCGCCACCGACTTCGGCACGCGAATGCGGACCGGCACGCGCTGCACGATCTTGGTGAAGTTGCCGGTCGCGTTGTCAGGCGGCAGCAGCGTGAACACCGAGCCCGCGCCCGCCGCGATGCTGTCTACGACACCGGAGAACTTGCGCATGCCATAGGCATCGACCTTGATCGTCACCGGCTGGCCGGCGCGGATGCGCTTGAGCTGCGTTTCCTTGAAATTGGCGTCGATATAGACGGCGTCCAGCGGCACGATGTTGCCGAGGCGCTGGCCGACCGCGACGAAGTCGCCGGCGTTGACCAGGCGATTGGAGAACGTACCGTCGACCGGCGCGCGCACCGCGGTGAAGCTGAGATCGCGCTCGGCCTTGGCGAGCGTGGTCTTGAGCTCGGCGAGCTGGGCCTGCGCTTCGGCCTGCTGCGCCTTGGCGACGTCGACATTGCTGATTGCAACGTCGTAGGCGGCCTGCGCGGCCTTGACCGCGGCGGCGCCCTGGTCACGTCCGGCTTCCGAGCTCTCGAAGGTGGCGCGCGAGGCAAACCCCTTGTTGCTCAGGGCCTGCTGGCGCTCATAGTCGAGATCGGCGCGCTTGAGGCCGGCCTCGGCTGAGACGAGTTGCGCCTTGGCCTGCGCCACCTGGCTGTCGAGCGCGGCGACCTGGCGGCCGATGCGATCGATGGTGGCCTGCTGGGTCGCGATCCTGGTCGCGGCGGCATCGACCGCGATCTTGTAGTCGCCGTCATCGATGCGGAAGACAATGTCGCCCGCTTTCACGGTCGTGTTGTCGCCGGCAAGGATCGAGGCGATGTGGCCGGAGACGCGCGCGCCCAACATGGTGTTGTTGGCGCGGACATAGGCGTCATCGGTGGAGATGTAGAAGCGGCCAACCAGCGTGTAGTAGCCGGCATAGCTCGCGGCCGCGAGCGCCAGCACGAGGCCGACGCCCATCAGGACGAACTTGCGCTTGCCGGATTTGGGAGCGCCGGCGGCGGGTGCCTCCGGCGCTGGCGCGGCCGGCTTGTCGGTCACGGGCTTCTCCGGCGCCTCGGCGGTGCGGCGCTTGGCTTCCTCGGTCAATTGAGAGCGCAATTGCTCGGCAAGGGGTGCAGCGGTCTCGATCGCCGCATCACCGTCCGCGTGCTCCTCCACCGTTTCCTGGCGAAGAACGCGCGCGGCCTGGTCTCTCGATACGGCCATAAAGGCCTCCCCAAAAAAAGCGCGACCAAGGGACAGCCGGCATGGGGCCTGTTCCCTCTCGCTAATCCAAATACCATTGACCGAACGGTTCGGTCAATATACATAATAATCCCGGCCGGACCCTAATGACGAGAATCCTTTATTCGGGTTTCATGGCCACAGACCCGACTCAAAAACCTTCCGAGACCCTGAACCAATGGTTGTAGCCGGCCGCGATCATCTGCACGTCATCCAGGAGGAGGACGGCTCCAAACGTCGCCAGATCCTGGACGGCGCCCGCAAAGTGTTCATGGATCTCGGCTTCGATGGCGCCAGCATGGGCGAGATCGCGCGCGCCGCGCAGGTCTCCAAGGGCACGCTCTACGTCTACTTCGCCGACAAAAGCGCACTGTTCGAAGCCATCCTCGAGCAGGAGGCGCTCCAGTTCGGCCAGGTCGTGTTCAATTTCGATCCGGCGCGCGATGCCGAGACCACGCTGAAGGAGTTCGGCCGGGCCTACATCCACTTGCTCTGCCGGCCCGGCGGCGGATCGGCGATCCGCACCGTGATGGCGATCGCCGAGCGCATGCCCGATGTCGGCCGCCGCTATTATGCGCGAGTGCTGGACAAGACCATCAACCGCCTCTCCGATTATCTCAAGACCCATGTCGCCTCCGGCGATCTCAGGATCGACGATTGCGACCTCGCAGCGTCGCAGTTCATGGAGCTGTGCAAGGCCTCGCTGTTCCTGCCCTTCGTGTTCCAGGCCGCGCCCGCACCGTCGGAAGAGCGCATGACCGAGGTGGTCGACAGCGCGACGCGGATGTTCCTGGCCGCGTATAAGGCGAAGTAGCGGCGCGTTGCGCGGACCGGTCAGGCGACCCTATATTTGCGGCCATGTCCCGTGATCTTCGCCCGCCCGTCGATATCCTCCATTACGAGATCGTCCAGGAACAGGCCTCGGCGCTTGGACGGATGGGCCGCACACTCGAACAGGCGCTAACCCGCTTGCGCGAGTTCGACGCCGCGCACCCGTCCTCGGAGGCGCCGGCCTCGCTGCAACCGGCCAGGCGCAAGCTGGTGGCGGAAGCCGGCCAGGCGCTCTGGATGTTCGTGGTGCAGCGTGAGGCATCCGGCTTGCGCGACAGCCGCCATATCATGCGCACCTACAATGTCCCGGGCGAGGTGCAGCTCTGCATGGGGTTGGTCCCCGCACCGGCGAAGCCGAAGTCGTAGCCTCCGTGAGCGCAGCTACAAGAGCAACTGCTCCGTCTAATCGTCGGCGTAGTCGTCTTCCTCGCGCTTGTGCCCCGTGCTCTTGCGCGCACCGAGCGAGCCGGTCACGGACGGCTCGCGCGCATTCGCGTACGGCCTGCGCGACTGCGCGCGCGAGGCGACCTCCTCGCCGGAGACGGCGGCGGGCTGACAGATCAGGCGGCGGCTGGCACGGCGCATCAGATCAACGTGGATGTGATCGTAGTGATAGACGTTCGACCCCGGCGCGAGCACCGTCGTGAAATGCGCGCAAGCGCCCGACTGCACGTCGCGCAAAAATCCCTGCTCCTCCGGCATTCCGCGCCAGCCGTCCTTCACGGTGACGCGGCGGCCGTCGGCGAGCACGAAGGCGGCAATGTCGAGCGCGTTGCCGAAGGCGTGTTCGGAGATGTGAGAATGCGGATTGCCGTTCATGCCGCGGCAGGAATAGGCGGAGATCTGCTTGATCTCGGCGACGCGGACGCCGAACCAGCGCATCGCCGAAGGCTGCACGGTGTCGGCGAGCCAGCGGTCGAGCTCGGACACGATCGGACAGGCGAGGGTCGCGGTCGGCTTGATCGCGACCGGACCGACGGCCGTGACGGGATTGCCCTGCGCCGGGCCAAGGCGCGGCGGCGGCTGCTGCGCAGGCGCCTGCGAGTAAGGTGCCGGCCGCGCCGGATAGCTCGGCGAATTCATGTAGCGTGCCGCGCCCGCGGCATCGGTGCCATCGGGCGGCAGATCGATCTCGTCCTCCTGCGCGGCGACGCCGGGCGCGTTCAGTGACACCGGCCCGCTTGAGCTGCCATAGCCGGAGGGTTGGCGCACCGCGCTTTCGGGATAGTTCGATCGTTGCGGATAGGACGATGCCGGATAATTCTGGCTCTGCGGCGTAGTCGACCGCGGCTGCGTCATCGGCCAGCGCGGCTGGCCGCCGATGCTGCCCGGCGGGCGCAGCTCCTCGTCGGCAAAGCCGTAACTGCTCGAGGCTTCGCCGATGGCGGCGACCTTGAGCGGAAACTCGGCGCCGCACATGCCGGGCCCGGAGATCGGGTCGATGCGGACGAGATCCGGCCCCTCTTTCACCGCGCCCGATTTCAGGCATGCGGCCTCGGCCTCGGCCCGCCACGGTTCGCGTTCGGCCTGGAAGAAGCCGCGTCCGCAACCCGCTAGCGAAACAAGGACGATGGAGCCGACGAGATACAAACGAACTCCGCGCGTCATGCACGCACGTTCGGTGAATTTACTTAAAGACTCTTCAACACGTTGATTTCAGAGTTCTTTAACCATACGGGCCCCGCGCGCGCCGGGCGCCGGCTGAACTGAGCGACAGCAAGACTGACTTTTTCGCGAGGAGACTTTCTGTTAACCATAATGCCAGCGCGCAAAGCGGCGCGCATGGAGGGAGCGACCTCATGACGTTCGCCGGGAGACTGAGCGTAGTCACCGCGTACCTCGCCATGGCGTTCGTTGGCGCCATCGTGCTCGGCATGATCTAGCGGCTTCACTCACCACACCACGACCCCTCTTGAGCGCGCGCCTCGTCCTTCGAGACGACCGCTTCGCGGTGTCCTCAGGATGAGGCTAAGCAGCGTCACGCCTGTTGAAACGCCGCCGCACACTCCGCCCTCATCCTGAGGGCCCGCCATAGGCGGGCATCTCGAATGATGGCCGCAGGCAACGCTCTCTTAGGCGACGCCCTTCCAAAGAAGGCTACGACCGCGCACTCCATTGCCGCGACGTCGTGATCATTTGCTCTCGCGGCGCCTCGATCCGCGTCCAGTCGTTGCCGGAGCACCAGAAATGGCCGAGCGCGCAGGCTTCGACGTGGAGCCTGCCGGAGCTCTTCAGCGTCATGGTGGCGTAATAGGTATTGCCGCTGGAGCGGCTGTAGATGTTGCCGGTCCAGACGTCGTGCGACTTCGACTTCATGTTGACGAGCACGCTCTCGCCGCGGCTCGACGCCTCCGTCAGCGCGTAACCGCACAGTGCAGGGCCACAGCGCTCGATGCGGACCGTACCCTTGGCGCCGGGGCTCTCCCATTCGCCGAGCGGCATATAGGCCGGCTCGTCGTCGCTGCGCTGTGCGACCGTTTCGGCCTGCTTGATCTCCGGATTCGGGAAGGGCGGCGGCTCCATGCGCGGCAGGTCGACCCGCGGCGGAGTGAGGCTCGGCGCGACGAGTGTCGGCGTCTCGACCCCAGTTGGCGGCGGGACAACGGGCTGCGATGTCGTCGCGGCGACAACAGGGCCGCTCGGCGCCGGTGGCGGCACGACAACGGTTGCTTGCGCCGGTCGGACCGGAGCTGCGGGATGGGCCGGCTGCAGCGGTGCGACCGCAGGCGGCGCGGCTGATGTCGTGTTGACATCATCTGTCGGTCGAAGGCTGCGGCTCGACACCGAAACACAAGAAGCCGACCGGCAATTGCGCGGCGACTCGACATGGAACCGGTGACCGCCGATCAAGAAGGAATAGGAGCCGGCCACGGCCGCGGGCGTGATCGCCATCAGTGCGATCAAGGCGCCAAGCGAAGTCGCAAGCCGTTTCATCCACACCTCCCTGAGTGTCGCCTCGAGCTTACGCAGAGGCGGCGCGGCTGAATGTGCGCTGCGTCACCCAGACGGCGCGCACGTTGTGACCCCCATCACAGAACGCCCGGCCAGGCCGGCGTAGGGTCGAACCACGCTTCATCCACCAGCGACTTCGGTCCATATCGGGACCACGCCATTTTCGGAGGTTGTCATGAACAAGCTCACCATCGCCGCCACCGCGCTCTTCCTGGCGTCCACCGCCGCCGCCCATGCCGGCGGCAACACGATCTCGTTCCAGATCGAGGGCCAGCACATCCGCATCGAGACGCCGCGCAACTGCGCCTCGCTCAACTGCGTGACCATCGTGGCACCGGGCCTGTCGGACAAGCCGATCAAGCTGAACAACATCAACCTGAAGGGCCTTGGCGGCTCCAAGGACGATGACGATACCACGCCAAGCACCACGACCGCGCAGCCTGCGCCGGCTCCGGTGCAGCAGCCGCCGGCGCAGCAGGCGCCGGCGCAGACGACCGCGCCGGCCGCGCCCGCCGTCACGGCTCCCGCCGCTCCGACCGCGACGGTTGCCGCCGCGCCGTCGGCCGGCTTTGACGCCAATACGCAGCCGGCGCCCGTCGCGGCTCCTGTTCCCGCACCCGCGCCGGTCGCAGTTGCTCCGGCGCCCGCTCCGGCCCCTGTTGCCGCCGCGCCTGTGGTGGTTGCCAACACGCCGATCGGAGTCTGGGCGACCGAAGAGAACAAGGGCAATGTCCGCGTCGAACAGTGCGGCACCAATCTCTGCGGCTATGCCGTGAAGTCCAACGAGCGCATCCTGATCAACATGAAGCCAGAGGGCTCGAAGTGGAGCGGCCGCATCCACGATCCCGACTCCGGCCGCAATTACGACTCGACCATCGCGATGAAGGGTCCGAATGCGATGCGCGTGCAGGGTTGCGCCTTCGGCGGCATGTTCTGCGGCGGCCAGACCTGGAAGCGTGTGAGCTGACATTATCTCCGTCAGCCCGGACGATGCGAAGCATCGACCCGGGATCTCGCGCGACAACCTCACCCTATCCCCTCACCTTGAGGAGCCTGCATAGCAGGCGTCTCGAAGGGCGAGGCCTGGATCGACAGCGGGGCCTGCATGGTTCGAGACGCGCGCAAAGGGGCGCGCTCCTCATCATGAGGGGAGAGAGCGCCGTTTGAATGTTCGGCCCTCCTCCTGCCACACACGTTCATCCGCCATTCAGGTCCCCCCGGCTGATATCAACCGATCTCGCCTCGCGTTCTCACCGGGACTTCCTCGTGCCATCAATGCTGGCCTGGCGCCGCTTCGTTTTCGCGCTCGCCCTGCTGGCCCTGCCGCTGGCCGGCGCGAGCGTTGCGATCGCATCCGAGACGATCGAGCTCGCGCAGGCCCAGCCACAAGCGCAGCCGGCGCCAGCGCCCTCCCCGACGCCATCGGCTTCACCGACACCGGCCGCGGACGCACAACCCGGCGCCGTCGAGCCGATCGGCAACGTTGCGACCGTCACGGGCATCGCGACCGTGATCCGTGACAAGAATTCCTATCCGCTGCGCGTGCGCGACGACATCTATCTCAACGACGTGGTGCAGACCTCGTCGAACTCCACGGTCGGCATCACTTTCGACGACGCCACCACGTTCAATCTCTCAGCCAGCTCGAAGATCACCATCGACAATTACGTCTATGAGGACGGCGGCAAGCAGAACTCAGGGATGTTCGACGTCGGAAAGGGCACAGTGGCCTTCGTTGCAGCTGCGGTGGCGAAGACCGGTAACATGAAGATCACGACACCTACCGCGACGCTCGGCATCCGCGGCACCACCGGCGTCGTCGAGGTGCCTGAAGGCGCGGCAGCGAGCAGCGCGCGCAACGTCAACATCAAGCTCTATCCCGACGCCGACGGCCGCGTCGGCCACATCGACGTCGACGACCGCACCAGCGGCACGCGGCTCGGCGCGCTGACGCAAAGCGCGAGCGGCTTTGCGATCCGGCCCGGCGCGGCCACTGCCGGAATCATGCGCTTCGCCGCGGTGCCGATCACAATTCCCGCGCAGCAGATCGCGCGCGACCGCGGCTTCGTCGGCCAGGTGCATCTGGCGCAAACCACCGGCCGCCAGATCGTCACCGAGCAGCGTGACTTCCGCCGCGCCAATCCGACCGCGCTCAGCCGCATTCCGCGCCCGGCCCAGCCGCCGCAGCAACAACAATTGCGGCCGGCGACCGCACCTGGCCAACAGCCGCAGCGGCCGAACGGCCAGCCCGGTCAGAACAACCGTCCGGGTCAGCAGCAACCGGGCACCCCGGGCCGGCAAGGCACCCAGCCACCGCAACGGCAAGGACAAGGTGGCGCGGTGCAGCCGGGTGGCCAGCGTGCGGGCCAGGGGCAGCAGCCGCGAGGCCAGCAGCAACAAGGCCAGTCGCAGCGCGGCCAGCAGCAAGGCGCCGGACGTCCACGTGCACCGCGCGAAGGACAGGGCGCAAAGCCAAACGGCACGCCGCAAACACAGCCGCAGCGTGGTGGGCAAATTCAGCCCGGAGGAGTCATGCCGTCACAGCCGGGCGGGACTCATCCGCAGCCGCAACTGCCGCGCACCGGCATGCAGCCGGGCCAGCCGCCCACGGTTCAACAGCCGGGCACGCAGCGCCCCGGCGGATTCCAGCAGCGCCTCCCCGCCGCGCAACGCCCCGCAGCGCCGCGCAGACCGGCGCCGGCTCCGAAGGAGAAGGAGCGGCGGTGAAGTCCGGCGTGCATGAGCGCGCTCGGTGCGCTCCCTCGCCCCGTACTTGCGGGGAGAGGTGAAGACACCTCACGCCTCGCCGCGCAGCCAGGCCTTCACCTTCTGCAGCAGACCATGCCGCAACTCGTCGATCGATGCGGCTTCGGCCGGCGTCAAAGTCTGCAGCGTTGCATCGATATCGTCTGCCGCGAGCGGCGGCGTCGGCTCGGGCGCGGGCGGCGACGCCGGCCCCGCTGCCGCAAGCGCGATCGGGCCGATCTGGGTCAGAAAGGCGCGCTCATATTCGCGCGACAGGCGCGCAAGCGCGTCGTCCAACGGCAGCCAGTCGACCGCCTTGATGTCGTTCATCAGCTTGCGGACGGGACCGCCCTCAGCTTCCATGCGCCAGAAATGCACGACCTTGGAACGCCCGCCGGACTGGTAGACGAGCGTGCCGAGGAATTCGTGGATGGCGACGTCGTGCCCGGTTTCCTCGAGCACCTCGCGGTGCGCGGCTTGTTTCGGCGTCTCGCCGTCGTCGAGCTTGCCCTTGGGCAGGACCCATTCATTCCGCTTGCGCTGACGCACGACCGCGATCAGCGGCACGGCTCCTCGCCGCAACACGATACCACCCGCCGCCATGACCGGCGCCCGCGCCATCACTCACATCCGTGTCGATCTATGCATCCCCGCAGGACGATATAGGCGGCGGACGCGGCGGATTGAAGGCTATCCTCTCCTCAACAGCGCTTGACCGGCGCGAATGCGCGTGCCCTCGGCGATGCCGTCGCAGAAGGTAAAATCGCCGGGCGCGAGGATGATGATGGTCGAGCCGTGCTCGAACCAGCCGAGCTCCTCGCCCTTGGCCACGTTGACGTCGCAGGGGAAATTGACCGGACCGCGGGTCTGCGCGTTCAACACCATGTCGAGGAAGTGCAGGCGGATGCTGGCGACCAGGATCGCGGCGACCGGCACCAGCGTCACGGCTTCGCCGGTCGAAAGGTGCGTGCGGATCACCGCGCGCTCGTTCTTGCAGAAGAGACGCTCGACCCGCTTCAGCGCGATCGGATTGACGTTCCAGACATCGCCATGGATCAGCGTGACCCGCTCGATATGCGCGTCATAGGGCGCGTGGAAGCGGTGATACATGCTCGAGGTCAGCCGCAGCGTGACGAAGGAGCCGTTGCGGTGCTGGTCGACCAGCGCGGAATCGCCGAGCAGGTCGAGCAGCGAATAGGGCGCGCCCTTGACCTGAAACAGCTCGGTGTCGGCGATCTTCCCGTGGGCGCCGACGATGCCGTCAGAGGGGCTGGCGACAGTGGAAGGATCCGGATCAAAGGGTCGCAGGCCCGGCTTGAGCTCCCGGGTGAAGCAGTCGTGCAGACTCCTAAAATGAGTCTTGCGCGCCTCGGACAGATCGAGGTCGGAGAACAGCTTCCACAGCGCGATCGAGAAGTCCCGCACGAGAGGATTCTCGATCTTGGAGAACCAGCCCATGAAGCGGGTCAGGGCTGCGCGGGGGATGCGGTTGGTCAACAGGAAGTTGAGGTCTTCCTGCTGGGTGAAAGAGGCGATGAGGGCTTTGACTGTCATGAATCTGTCAGCTCACAGTATTAGCGCTTGTTGTCATGGAAACGACACTCCCGATTCTCTCGATGTCCGTGGCCGCCGCAGCGTCTGCTGCCGCCGTCCTCCCGAAGATCAAGGCGCGGGTCGAATTGTCCCGCGCCAAGCACCGCTCGCTTGCAGGGCACTCCAAGATGTCGCGCCGGGTGGCGAAGCTGCTCCCGTTCTACGAGTTCGGGGAGGACAACTACTTCTCCTGCGACGGTGCGCCCGCGAACATCGCCGCGCAGCGCAAGGACGCCTTCTTCCGCCTCGCCAAACTCTACGCCGAGCGCTACCCCAAGGGACGCGCGATGACGAAGGAAGCGGCGGAAAAGATCTCCGACCTGCACTTCACCGAGACCTATCGCGTGCCATTCCAGTTCTCGCGTCTCGTCCGCGAGCATCTGGGCACCTCGACCTTCATGGAATCGTCCAGCGGCGTCACCGTCACGGATGTCGACGGCAACACGTCCTACGACCTCACGGGATCCTACGGCGTCAACATCTTCGGCAACGACTTCTACAAGGAGTGCATCGAGGGCGCCGAGAAGCGCGCACATGCGCTCGGCCCGGTGCTCGGTCCCTATCATCCCGTCATCCTCGAGAACGTGAGCCGGCTCTGCCAGATCTCGGGCCTCGACGAAGTCTCGTTCCACATGTCCGGCACCGAAGCCGTGATGCAGGCGGTACGGCTCGCGCGCTATCACACCAAGCGCACGCATCTGGTTCGTTTCGCCGGCGCCTATCACGGCTGGTGGGGCGACGTGCAGCCCGGCGTCGGCAACCCGATTCCCGCGCACGAGACCTACACCCTCGCCGAGATGTCCGATAAGACGCTGCACGTCCTGCGCACGCGCAAGGACATCGCGTGCGTGCTGGTCAATCCGCTGCAGGGCCTGCATCCGAACGCCAACGCGCCCGGCGATTCCTCGCTGGTGGATTCCTCTCGCGGCGGCAATTTCGATCGCGCGGCCTACACCGAATGGCTCGCGAGGCTGCGTGAAGTCTGCACCGAGCGCGGTATCGTGCTGATCTTCGACGAGGTCTTCGTCGGCTTCCGCCTCGCCGCTGGCGGCGCCCAGGAATATTTCGGCGTGCGCGCCGACATGGTGACCTACGGCAAGAGCCTCGCCGGCGGCCTGCCGGTCGGCGTGGTCTGCGGCAAGCGCGAGCTGATGCGCCGCTTCCGCGACGACCGGCCCGCCGACATCTGCTTTGCCCGCGGCACCTTCAACTCGCACCCCTACGTCATGACGGCGATGGACGAGTTCCTGAGCCGGCTCGCCAGCCCGAACTTCCGCGCCATCTATGACGGGCTGGACGCGACCTGGAACGGCCGCGCGCAGAAACTCAACCAGATGATGACCGACGCCGGCCTGCCGGTGCGGTTCGCCAACTTCTCGTCGATCTGGACGGTGAAATACACCACGCCGTCCCGCTACAACTGGATGCTGCAATATTACCTGCGCGCCGAAGGCCTGTCCTTGAGCTGGGTCGGCACTGGCCGGCTGATCTTCAGCCTGAACTACACCGACGCCGATTTCAGCGAGGTCGCCGAGCGCTTCGTCCGCGCCGCCGGAAAGATGAAGGCGGACGGCTTCTGGTGGCACGACGGCGTGCTCACCAACAAGAACATCAAGCGGCAGATCCTGAAAGAGATGCTGGCCAAGCGCTTCGGGCGCTGAGGCCACACTGCGCGGGCTTGCTCCGCCTCTCCCGCTTGCGGGAGAGGCCGACGCGCTCGCAGAGCGCGGCGGGTGAGGGTTCTCACCGCACTGGGACATCCTCGGTAATCCCCAACAATCCCGACGCGGAGACACCCCCACCCCAGCCCTCCCCCGCAAGCGGGAGAGGGAGCCCGCTGCCTTTGCCGCTGCATTGTGTGCACGATATGCGATTGTCCGACCGCAAGCGGGGAGAGGCGAAGGGGAAGCCCCCAAGACGTGGATGCCCGGGACAAGCCCGGGCATGACGCAACCATTAGACATCGGAGTGTGTCGTATACGCAGCGCGCTCAGGCGTGCTGCTCTTCGAGCGCGGGCTCGCCGATGAGGCCCAGCGTGTGCTCGGGGTTGAGGTGCAGGCCGGGGTCCATCAGCTCGCCGCGCATCAGGGCCAGCGGCGCTGTGCGATAGAGCATCAGATCGTGGAAGGGATCGGTCAAGATCTTGGTCATCCAGACGAGGCCGGTTTCGACGTCGCGGATGAAGAACAGGTGCACGGTGCGGAACAACAGACCGCCGCCGCCGACCACGAGCCAGATCTTGGCGACCTGCCGCATGAAGTCCGTCGCACTCGCCCAGGGGGTGAACAGGCCGAACAGCGAGGGATCGGCGAACAGCACCAGGGGCGAAGCCGCCCAGATCGCCATCAGCACCACCTTGCGCTGAAGATTGTAGCCGACCTTGATCTCTTCCTTGTGCTCGTGGGTGGCCTGGTTGATGTGGTCGTAGCCGTGCGGCTCGAAGAAGAAGTGACCGGCCTGGCGCGAGGTCATCGAGACCAGCCAGCCGACCAGCGCGGAGATCACAGGGTCGATGAACAGCCAGACATAGGCGAAGAGAAAGCTCAGCGCGCTGACGAAGTGCAGGCTCTGGTTGATGCGGCTGTGGTGATAGTAGCGATGGTCGTCCCAGCGCTGGATCCGCAGCTGCTCGAGATAATTCTTGATCATGCTCTCCCCCAAAATGCTTTCGGGTACGGGATTAAAGGGATTCGATGTAGGCCGTGTGACATCATCAATTTGTCATGTGACGATGTGCAGCGGCGCGATGACGCACGCGACGCGTGAGCTTCAGCTCACGCCGCTTTCGCGACGTCGACCTTGCGGAAGCGCACCAGCGAGAAATGGCCGAGCGGCGGAATCAGGCGGCGCTCGGCGAGCTCGATGCCGTGGGCGCCGGCCAGCCATTTGGCATAGCGCGACCAGGCGAACTCGGCGGTGCGGAAGCCGAGCGGACGCACCACCGGCTGCAGCTTCTGCTCGATGAAGCGGCGCATGCCGGCGTCGGCGCTGACGCGGGTGAGGATGATCAGCTCGCCGCCGGGACGCAGCACGCGGGCGAATTCGTCGAGCGCCTTCTCCGGGTTCGGTACGGCGGTGACGACATATTGCGCCATCACGACGTCGAAGGAATTGTCGGGGAATTCGAGCTTCTCGGCGTCCATCACCGCGAGGCCCTCGACGTTCTTCAGCTTGCCCTCGGTGACGCGCTGGCGCGCCTTGTCCAGCATCGCTTCCGAGATGTCGGTGCCGAAGATGCGCAGGTTCGGCGCATAGAGCGGCAGCGAGATGCCGGTGCCGACGCCGACCTCGAGCACGCGGCCGCCGATCTTGTTGGTGGCCGCGATCGCAGCCTGCCGGCCCTTGGCAAACACGCCGCCGAACACGAGATCGTAGACGGGCGCCCAGCGGTCATAGGCCTGCTCGACCGTGCCACGGGTGAGATCGAGCTGCTCGGTGCCGTCAAGGTTCATGATCTTAGCCATCGATGAGGTTCTCGCTGTGGGTCAGACGTTTGGGATCAACCGCGCACCGGCCGCCGCGCCATCCGAGGCGAGGCGCGCAAGGCGCGGCTGGGCTGAAGTGAGGTGAGATTGCCGACGAACTGGCGCGCGCTGTTTTCCCAGGAACGCTCCAGCGCGAAGTTGCGGCAGGTCTCGCGCGACATAGTGAGCGCGCGCAGGCACGCGGTACGCAAATCGTGGTCGATCGCACCGATCGGATGATCGGCGATCACGTCCTTGGGACCCGTCACGGGAAACGCCGCAACCGGCGTGCCGCAGGCCAGCGCCTCCAGCTGCACCACGCCAAACGTATCGGTCAGGCTCGGAAACACGAACACGTCGGCGGCGGCGAGATGCGCGGTGAGATCCGCGCCCTTCTTCTCGCCGAGGAACACCACGTCCGGATATTTTTTCTCGAGCGCCGCCTTCTGCGGGCCGTCACCGACGACGACCTTGGTGCCGGGCAGATCGAGCGAGAGAAACGCTTCGAGGTTCTTTTCCACCGCGACCCGGCCCATGGTCATGAAGATCGGCCCCGGCAGATCGAGCCGTGCCGGATGATCGGGATGAAACAGCTCGGTGTTGACGCCGCGGGTCCAGAAGCCGAGCCGCTTGAAGCCGCGCTCGGAGAGCTCCTGCCGCAGCGAGGGCGTCGCCACCATCGTCATCGCGGCGGCATCATGAAAGTGGCGCAGCACGGCATAACCGACGGCGGCGGGGATGCCGGTCCGCACCGCAACATATTCGGGAAAGCGCGTCGTGTAGGACGTGGTGAAGGCAAGCCGGTTGCGACGGCAATAGGCGCGCGCGGCCCAGCCGATCGGGCCTTCGGTCGCGATGTGGAGCGCGTCCGGCGCAGCCTTCTCGATCCGTCGCGCGATCTCCTTTCCGCTCGGCAGCGCGATGCGCAGGCCCGGATAGGTCGGCAGCGGCCAGGACGGAAAGCCGTCCGGCGTCAGGAAGTCGATCTCGACATCGAGGGCCTTGGCGGCATTCGCCAGTGAGGTCAGGGTGCGGACCACACCGTTAACCTGGGGATGCCAGGCGTCAGTCGCGATTAATACCCGCATGGGGAAATCCCGAGAGTTTGATGATTCTCGGTTTCCGACCATCAACGAAGGATATTTCAGGCGTGTGACGTCACAGAAGTGTCGGCCCACCGTTTTGTTCGTTAACGGGCGCCTGCGGCCACGAAACTGTCATGAAACAATCCTTGCCGCCGTGAAACCGTTTTCGGTTTTCCGCGCAAATGTCCCGAAACGTTTTGCGGTTAGTGATCTCAGCAACAGAGCACCGCAACGGTGCCGCGGTGGTGAGACCACCGAGCAAACAGGGGCGATCACATGTTCAATCTGGATACGTTCAAGATTTTTTCGCGCGCCGTTGCTTTTGGCGCAGTCGCGGTCTCCGCAATCGCATTCGCAGGTGCAGCCAAGGCCGCGCCGGTGCAGCTCTTCCCCTTCTTCCAGCCGCTGCCGCCGTTCGCCGCGCCGCAGCCGATCCAGCCCTATCAGCCCTACCAGGCGCCGACCTATCAGACCGAGCCGTCCGAGGATCAGGACGCCGTGGAGATGCCGGCGCGCTTCCGCCGCCAGACCGTCTCATACGCGACGCGTGAGGCGCCGGGCACCATCATCATCGATACTCCCAACACCTATCTCTATTACGTGCTCGGCAACGGCCAGGCGCTGCGCTACGGCATCGGCGTCGGCCGCGACGGCTTCACCTGGTCGGGCACGCAGTCCGTCACCAGAAAGGCCGAGTGGCCGGCCTGGACTCCGCCCCCGGAAATGATCGCCCGCCAGCCCTATCTGCCGCGCCACATGGCCGGCGGCCCCGGCAACCCGCTCGGCGCCCGCGCCATGTATCTCGGCGGCACCATCTATCGCATCCACGGCACCAACGCCCCCGACACCATCGGCAAGCGCGTCTCCTCCGGCTGCATTCGCCTGACCAATGATGACGTTTCCGACCTCTATTCCCGCGTCAACGTCGGCACCAAGGTGATTGTGCTGCCGATGACGGAACGCAGAGCGGAGCTCGGAACCGCGACACGCTGAACCGACAGGACATTGTGACGCAAACGGCCCCGGAACATCCCCGGGGCCGCTTTCGTTTGCCCTCGACATTCCGGCGCGCTCGCGTGTTGCGGCGCGAACTCTGATAGAGGCGCAGATGCTATCACGCCTGCAGACGTCACGAAGTTCATCGCTGCGCTCGATCGCGGCCGCTGGAGCGGTGACACTGCTTCTCTCGACCCCCTCGCTCGCGCAGCAGCCTGCGGGCGACGAGGCAGCCCACCAAGCCTTCAACAATTCCTGCCGCACCTGCCATTCCGTGAAGGAAGGCGACAACCGTCTCGGCCCCAACCTCAACAAGATTCTGGGACGCAAGGCCGGCTCGCTGCCGAGCTACAATTATTCGTCCGCAATGAAGGATGCGGGTTTCGTCTGGGACCAGGACAAGCTTGCGCGCTTCATGGTCAAGCCGGACGAGGTGGTGTCGGGCAACAAGATGCAGCCCTATGGCGGCATCTCGGCGGAGGAAGCGGCGAAGATCGTTGCTTATTTGCAGGCAGGCGGGACGCCCTAACGAATCCGCCGCTCCGCAATCAGCCTCAGCCACGCCGCCGAATGAAACGTGCTCATCAAGAGATACATCGGCACCATGCCGCCGAGCACAGATCCCTGCCCGGCGCCGCACAGCAGGTCCGGCCCACCCCCGATCATGGCCGTCAGCACGGCCATGATCGCGAAGGTTGGCGTCGCCGCCAAGGCCAGCCACTTGGCGAGATGGCGCGCAGCCACCACGCCATCGCGGCCGGCGCCGGCCGTTGCGTTGAGCGGACTAGTCACGTCCTTCCGCGGCCTCGTCGCGAAAGGCCTTCTCGCCGGCGTCCGAGATCTCGACCCATTTCTTGTCGGGCGCCGCACCGTCCGTGTAGCTGTCGTGCCAGTTCCACCATTTGTAGGTTGGCGTCTGCGGATAGCCGTTTGGCGAGTCTTCCCAGACCTCCTGGCGGCCGAGCGGCGTGATGTCGAGATAATTCCAGGTACCGCCCATCTGCTCGTCGCCGCGGCTCTTGACGAAATAGGTGCGGAAGATGCGATTGCCGTCGCGGTAGAACACGTTGGTGCCGTGCCATTCGTCGACGCCGAAATCGGCATCAAAGCTGTCGGTGACGGTGACCCACGGCATGGTCCAGCCCATATGCTTCTTCAGCCTGACGATGTCGGCTTGCGGCGCCCGCGAGGCGAACACCAGCGTGGTATCGCGGGCGTTGAGATGCGCGACATGGGCGACCTGGTCGGCGACCATGGAGCAGCCGCGGCAGGCGTGATCGGGCCAGCCGAACACGCCGGGCTCGAAGAAGGCGCGGTAGACGATCAGCTGCCGCCGGCCCTGGAACAGGTCGAGCAGGCTGACCTTGCCGCCGGGCCCCTCGAACGCATAGGTTTTGCTCACTTCCATCCACGGCATGCGCCGGCGCTCGGCGGCCAGGGCGTCGCGGGCACGGGTATGCGCCTTTTCCTTCACGAGCAGTTGCTGACGGGCGGCCTCCCAGTCCTGCGGCGACACCACCGGCGGTGTTTGCATGCCTGCCTGTCCGTTATTCCGTTCGTTTTGGGCTAATGTCATCATGACTCTCCGAATTCCTTGCTTGACGTCTTGCCTGGGCGATCACCCCGCGTCTCGCGGAACCGCTCGCCCTGCACCGCACCTTGTCGGCCGTCAACGAATTCTGGCACCTCGCGGTTGCGCGGTGGGAGTAACAAGTGTGGCGGGATTGACATGGAGTCGCTGATCACGGCCGCCGCGCGCGCGCTCGAGGCCGGCGATCCGCTCGGCGCGCTGAACCGCGTTGCGCTGCGCAACGATGCGCCGTCGCTGGCGCTGCGCGGCATCGCCATGGCGCAGCTCGGCGATCTCGCGAAGGCGAAGACGCTGCTGCGAAGCGCGGCGCGCGCGTTCGGTCCGCGCGAGGCGGTGGCGCGCGCCAGATGCGTGGTGGCCGAAGCCGAGATCGCACTGGTTTCGCGCGATCTGAGCTGGCCGACGAAGACGCTCGCGGCGGCGCGGACGACGCTCGAAAAGCACGGCGATGTCGCCAATGCCACGCATGCAGGCCACATCGAGGCACGCCGTCTCCTTCTCGTCGGACGGCTCGACGACGCCGAGCGTATCCTCGCCGAGCTCGGCACCTCCTTACTCCCGCCTGCCCCGCAGGTCGTCCGCGAGCTCGTGGTCGCCGGCATCGCAATACGGCGGCTCAGAACCAAAGACGCGCGCGCGGCGCTTGCCCGGGCGACCCACGCAGCGAGCCTGGCGAGCATCCCTGGGCTCACAGCCGAGGTCGAGAGCACGAACCGCGTGCTCGATACGCCCGCAGCACGCCTGATCACGCATGGCAACGAACGTCCGTTGCTGCTGGAGCAGGTCGAAGAGCTCGCGGCCTCGGACGCGCTGGTCGTGGACACGTTCCATCATTCGGTGCGCAGGCGAGGCACGATCGTATCGCTCGGGACTCGCCCGGTGCTGTTCGCGCTCGTCCGCATCCTGGCGCAGGCCTGGCCCGCGGATGTCTCGCGCGAAGCGCTGATGTCAGGGGCGTTCGGCGCGAGGCACGTCGATGAATCGCATCGCGCCCGCTTGCGCGTGGAGATCGGCCGCCTCCGCGCCAAGCTCAAGCCTGTGGCCGATGTGACTGCGACGAAGCAGGGTTTTGCACTGACGCCGCGCAAGACGCGGCAGGTCATGGTGCTGGCGCGGCCCGTCGAGGAGAAGCACGCCGCTGTCCTCGCCTTCCTCTCCGACGGCGAGCCGTGGTCCAGCTCGGCGCTCGCGCTGGCGCTGGGAACCAGTGCGCGCACGGTGCAGCGCGCGCTCGACGAGCTGGCGCGATCGAACAAGGTGCAGTCGTTCGGACATGGGCGGGCGCGGCGCTGGATGACGCCGCCCGTCCCGGGTTTCCCGACAGGCTTGTTACTCCCCACGCCGCTGCTGAAGACGTAAGGTAGGAGCACATCACAGGGAGCGAGCACATGAAGCGTTCAGCCGCCGAGATCGTCAGGGAGTACGGACCTTTTGCCGGCGTCGAAGCCGTGCACGGCGTCACCTATGACGGCACCCATGTCTGGTTCGCATCCGGCGACAAGCTGAATGCAGTCGATCCTGATAGCGGCAAGGTCGCGCGCTCCCTCGATGTCGCCGCGCATGCGGGAACGGCGTTCGATGGCCGGCACCTGTTCCAGATCGCCGAGGATCGCATCCAGAAGATCGATGCCGCCTCGGGCAAGGTGGTCACCAGCATTCCGGCGCCGGGTGGCGGTGGCGATTCCGGATTGGCCTGGGCCGAGGGCTCGCTGTGGGTCGGGCAATATCGCGAGCGCAAGATCCATCAGGTCGATCCGGACACGGGCAAGGTCCTTCGCACCATCGAAAGCAAGCGCTTCGTCACCGGGGTGACCTGGGTCGACGGCGAGCTCTGGCACGGCACCTGGGAAGGCGAGGATAGCGATATCAGACGGATCGACCCTGCCACGGGCAAGGTGCTCGAGCAGCTCGACCTCCCCGCAGGGACGATGGTGTCAGGGCTGGAGTCCGACGGCGGCGACCGCTTCTTCTGCGGCGGTGGCCCTAACGGCAATGTGAGAGCGGTCCGCCGTCCCCGGCGCGGCTAGCCCCCGACGATGGTCTGAATGCACGGCAGCGATGCGATCGCTGCCGTTAACCCATTCGCCCCAATTCCACCCCATCGGTGCGCTCTAGCGCCCTCCTCGCCTGCCCTGTAGAATCCCTGCCGGGGCGGCTTGGGGGATCGATGCGACTGACGTTGAATCTGAAGACCATCACGATCGCCGTCGTAGTGCTCGCGGCGTCGTTCTTCATCAGCTTGAAGGCCATGGACTGGCTGTCGCCGCGCGCGACGAATTCCGCGCCGCCGGTGGCGCAACTGCCGCCGCTGCCGCCGGTCGCGAAGAGCTCGATCGTCGTGGCGCCGGTCGCCATCGCGCTGTCGGCGATCCGCGACCAGGCCGAGAAGGCCGCCCCGCGCAATTTCGCAGGGAAGGCCGACAACCCGATCTCGCAGATCCTGGAGAACGCCGACATCGGCTGGACCGCCGTGCGCGGGCCGATGGCAGCTGCCGGCGACAAGGACGTGCTGACGATCTCGACACCGCTCAGCGGCAAGCTGAACGTGACGGGCTCGCTGTCCTCGAAGGCCACAGGCGCACTCGGCGACGCGCTCGGCAGCGTGCTCGGCGGTGACGCAGCGAAACGGATCGGCGCGGTCAACATCAAGAATTTGAACGCCACCGCGGAGATCAAGGGCAACGTGGTCGTCACCTCGCGCCCGAAGCTCGCGGCCAACTGGCATCTGGAGCCCAATCTCGGCGCCCAGGTCAATCTCGGCGACACCAACCTCAACGTCGCCGGCGCCAAGGTCAACGTGCCGGCGCAGGTCAAGCCGCTGATCGACAAGAATGTCGGCGAGCAGATCAACATCGTCTCCGAACGCATCCGCAACGATCCGAGCCTGCGCGAGAACGCCAAGCTGCAATGGGCCAAGGCCTGCCGCTCGATCCCGCTGCAGGGCTCCGGCGCCTCGGGCGCGCTGCCGCCGCTCTGGCTGGAGATGAAGCCGATCCGCGCCATTGCCGCGCAGCCGCGGGTCGATGCCCAGGCCGTGACGCTGCTGATGGGCCTGGAAGCGGAGACGCGCGTGACGTCGACGCAGACCAAGCCGGACTGCCCGTTTCCCGACAAGATCTCGATCGTGCCGCCGACCGGCACCGGCGTGAACATCGGCGTGCCCATCGACGTGCCCTTCACCGAGATCAACAAGCTGATCGCCGCGCAGATGGTCGGCCACACCTATCCCGAGGACGGCTCCGGCCCGGTCGACGTCACCGTCAAGAGCGTCAACGTGGTCCCGTCGGGCGAGCGCCTGCTGATCTCGCTTTTGGTGCGCGCCAAGGAAAAGAAGAGCTGGCTCGGTCTCGGCGCCGAGGCGACCGTGCACATCTGGGGCCGGCCGGTGCTCGACCAGGCGCAGCAGACGCTGCGGCTCACCGACATCCAGCTTGCTGTGGAATCGGAAGCCGCCTTCGGCCTGCTGGGTGCCGCGGCGCGCGCGGTGGTGCCGCAGATGCAGCAAGCACTGCTGCAGAGGGCGACGCTCGACCTGAAGCCGATCGCCGCCAACGCGCGCGAGAAGATCGCTGGCGTCATCGCCGACTTCCAGAAAAGCGAGGACGGCGTCAAGGTCGACGCCAAAATCGACAGCCTGACGCTGGCCGACATTGCCTTCGATTCCAAGACGCTGCGCGTGGTCGCGGAAGCCGGCGGCACGCTGAATGTGTCGGTGACGAAGCTGTCGGGGATGTAGCTCGCTTCGCTCGCCGTACCTGGGCGCCTCTTCGTCGGTTGCGCCGCTGGCATTCTGATCGGAGGGTGCTAAGCTGTTCCTCGCAGCCTCGAATGAGGTGCTGACAGCACTGTAGTGAGTAACGCGAGGGACAAGATGGAAGCCGGCATGGTCACGCCTGCGCCGGCACTGGTGCGCTTTTCCGGCATTCAGAAGACCTATGATGGCGAGCATCTCGTGGTGAAGAACCTCGATCTCGACATCAGGAAGGGCGAGTTCATCACCCTGCTCGGCCCGTCGGGCTCGGGCAAGACGACCACGCTGATGATGCTGGCCGGCTTCGAGGTTCCGACCCATGGCGAGATCTACCTCGCTGGCCGGCCGATCAAGAACATGCCGCCGCACAAGCGCGACATCGGCATGGTGTTCCAGAACTATGCCTTGTTTCCTCACCTGACGATCGCGGAGAATATTGCCTTCCCGCTATCCGTTCGCAAGACGAACAAGGCGGACGTGCAGGAACGCGTTGGATCGGCGTTACGCATGATCAAGATGGAAAACCTGGCGCACCGGCGGCCCGGACAGCTGTCCGGCGGCCAGCAGCAGCGCGTGGCATTGGCCCGTGCGCTGGTCTTCAATCCGCAGCTCGTGCTGATGGACGAGCCGCTAGGGGCGCTGGACAAGCGCCTGCGGGAGCAGATGCAGCTTGAGATCAAGCAACTGCACGAGACGATGGGCATTACCGTCGTCTACGTCACCCACGATCAGAGTGAAGCGCTCACCATGTCGGACCGCATCGCGGTGTTCAACGACGGCATCGTGCAGCAGATCGACCGGCCCGACGCGCTGTACGAGCACCCGGTGAACAGCTTCGTCGCGCATTTCATCGGTGAGAACAATGTGCTGGCCGGCACCGTCGAGACGATCGACAAGGACTATTGTCGCGTCGCGCTGGCTGGCGGCGGCACTGTCACCGCACGGGCGGCCAATATACCCGGCACGGGCGCATCGACCTCGCTGTCGGTGCGGCCGGAGCGGATCACCATTATCCCGGACGGCACCTCCGGACCGAACCGGCTGCCGGCCAAGGTGCAGAACACCATCTATCTCGGCGACCACGCGCTGGCCGTGCTCGATGTCTCAGGGAATGCCGAGTTCATGGTCAAGCTTCAGCCCGGCGCACATGACAGCCTGACACATGGTGCAAACGTGTTCGTCACCTTTCGCCCCGAGGACTGCCTCGCCCTCGATCCCATCTGATCCAGCGATCGAACTCAACGCAACGCACATGAAGAAGGAACCATGACCATGCTGAAGCGCAAGATTGGCAAGATTGCTCTGGGTTTCGCCGCGGCCTTCACCGCCAGCGCCGCGCTGGCCACGGTCGGGCAGGCGCGTGACCTCACCGTCGTGTCGTGGGGCGGCGCGTATCAGGATGCCCAGAAGAAGGCCTATTTCGAGCCGTTCAAGAAGGCGGCCGGAATTGCCATGAACGATGAATCCTGGGACGGCGGCGTCGGCGTGCTGCGCGCCAAGGTGCAGGGCGGCGCCGCCACCTGGGACGTCGTCCAGGTCGAGAGCGACGAGCTCGCGGTCGGCTGCGAGGAAGGCCTGTTCGAGAAGATGGACTATTCCAAGATCGGCGGCGAGGCCGCCTATATCCCGCCATCCGTCAATCCCTGCGGCGTCGGCGCCATCCTCTATGACTTTGTTCTCGGCTATGACAAGGACAAGCTGAAGGAAGCGCCCAAGGGCTGGGCCGACTTCTTCGACACCAATAAGATTCCGGGCAAGCGCGCCTTGCGTCAGGGCCCGAAGACCACGCTGGAGATCGCGCTGATGGCCGACGGCGTCGCGCCGAAGGACGTCTACAAGGTGCTGGCGACCGACGAGGGCGTCGAGCGCGCATTCAAGAAGCTCGACACCATCAAGGGCGACATCGTCTGGTGGAAGGCCGGCGCCCAGCCGCCGCAACTGCTCGCCTCCGGCGAAGTCGCGATGACCTCGGTGTATAATGGCCGCATCGACACCGCGAACAAGAACGAGAAGAAGAACTTCGGCATGGTCTGGGACGGCGCGCTGTTCACCCTCGACAGCTGGGTCATCCTGAAGGGCAGCCCGAACAAGGACGCCGCCTACAAGTTCCTGGACTTCGCAGGCAAGGCGGAGAACCAGTCGAAACTGTCGGAGAATATCTCCTACGGCACCTCGAACAAGGACGCAGCCGGACGGCTCGCGCCGGCCGTTCTGAAGGACCTGCCGACGGCGCCTGAGAACATCACGAACGCGGTCGAGATCAACGTCGGCTTCTGGCTCGAGAACATCGATCGCCTGACCGAGCGCTTCAACAAATGGGCCGCGAAATAGCGCACGACCGACGGGCGCGCGGAGCAGGTAAAGGGTGTGCGGCGGATAACTCGCCCGCGGCGCATCCTTCGAGACGCCCGCCTCGGCGGGCCCTCAGGATGAGGTCTGAGTCTGTGGCAGCGACTTTTCAGGCACCGATGTCGATGAGCCTCATCCTGAGGAGACTGCGAAGCGGTCGTCTCGAAGGACGAGGCGCTTGCTCAGGCCCCTCCAAGAGGCTCGCGGCATGACAGCAGCGTCCGCAATCGGCGCCGATCCCCCGTCCGAGGTGCCGCTCAAGCGCCGATTGAGGCGCGCAGAGCGGACACGCCAGATCAAGGCATTGGCGCTGGTCGGACCGCTTCTCGTCTTCCTGCTGTTCACCTTCGCAGGGCCGATCGCCGGCATGTTGTGGCGCTCCGTCGATGACAGGGAGGTGCGTCAGGTTCTGCCTCACACCGTCGCGGCTCTCGCCGACTGGGACGGCAAGGACCTGCCGGACGAAAAGGCGTACGCTGCGCTCGCAAGCGACATCGTGGCGGCGCGCGCCTCCGGCACCATTGCGATTGCGGCCAAGCGGCTGAACTACGCACTCAACGGTTTTCGCACGATCCTGACCAGCACGGCACGCAATCTGAAGACGATGCCGGAGCTCGGCACGGCCAAGGAGACGCTGGGCAAGATCAATCCGGCCTGGCGCGAACGCGCCACCTGGACGACGATCAGGGATGCCAGTGGCCCGGTCACGGGCTTCTACCTTCTGGCGGCGCTCGACCTTGTCAGGAACGTTGACGGCGCGATCGTTGCGGCCCCGCCGGATCAGGCCGTCTACCGCAGCCTGTTCACCCGCACCTTCATCATCAGCCTCAGCGTCACCGCGCTCTGCCTGATCCTCGGCTTCCCGGTCGCCTACCTCCTGGCGACGCTGCCGCCGGGACGATCGAACCTGCTGATGATCTTCGTCCTGCTGCCGTTCTGGACGTCGCTGCTGGTCCGCACCTGCGCCTGGATCGTGCTGTTGCAGAGCAAGGGCGTCGTGAACGACAGCCTGCACTGGCTCGGCATCATCGACGAGCCGTTGCGCCTGATCTACAACCGCTTCGGCGTCTGCGTGGCGATGACCCACGTTCTCCTGCCCTTCATGATCCTGCCGCTCTACAGCAGCATGAAGGCGATCTCGCCGGCTTACATGCGTGCCGCGGCCTCGCTCGGCGCGCCACCGGTCACCGCCTTCCTGCGTATCTACCTGCCGCAGACCCTGCCCGGCATCGGCGCGGGAAGCCTGCTCGTCTTCATCCTGGCGCTCGGCTACTACATCACACCTGCGCTCGTCGGCGGCGCCGCCGATCAAATGATCAGCTACTTCATCGCGCTCTACACCACCGAAACCGCCAATTGGGGCCTTGCTTCTGCGCTCGGTGCGGTGCTGCTGCTCGCCACCCTTCTGCTGGCACTGGTCTACGGCAAGCTGGTGCAGGGACAGCAGGTCACAGGAGGCATGAAGAATTGAGCGACAATGCTTCCCTCCGCACGCCGAGCCAGCGCATTGCGTGGACCGCAACCATCATTGTCTCCACGCTGGTGTTCATCTTCCTGATCGCGCCGATCCTGGCGATCATGCCGCTGTCCTTCAGCTCGGGCTCATATCTCACCTATCCGCTGCCGGGCCTGTCGTTGCGCTGGTACGACGACTTCATCAATTCGCCGCGCTGGATGAATTCGCTGAAGAACAGCATGATCATTGGCGTTGCCTCGACGCTGCTGTCCATGGTGCTCGGCACGTTGGCGGCGCTCGGCCTGGCGCAGTGGAAGAGCCGGTTCAAGCCGCTCGTGCTGGCCTTCGTGCTGTCGCCGGTCGTCGTTCCCGGCGTCATCACCGCGGTCGGCCTGTATTTCTTCTTCGCCCCGATCGGACTGACCGGCAGTTATCTCGGCTTGATCCTGGCCCACACTGCGCTGGCGACGCCCTTCGTGGTGATCACGGTCGGTGCGACGCTGCAGAGCTTCGACACCAATCTTTCGCGCGCCGCCGCCTCACTCGGCGCCTCGCCGCTTGAGGCGTTCCGCCGCGTGATCCTGCCGCTGATCCTGCCCGGCCTCGCCTCGGGCGCACTGTTCGCCTTCGCGACCAGCTTCGACGAGGTCGTGATCGTGCTGTTCATGGCAGGTCCCGAGCAGCGCACCCTGCCGCGCGAAATGTTCAGCGGCATCCGCGAGAACATCAGCCCGACCATCACGGCAGCGGCGGTCATTTTGACGACGGTCTCCGTGATCCTCCTCGCCACCCTCGAAGGCCTGCGCCGCCGCAATGAACGGCTCAAGGGTGGCGGCTGAGCTCTTTCTTCCCTCTCCACGATTGCAAGATGAGGGGAAGTCTTCGCAAGGACGACGGCAGTATCGTAGGGTGGGCAAAGCGACTTGTCCGCCGTAGCTCGAAGAGCGAAGGCGGAAGCGTGCCCACCATGTCCCTCGATCATGCTGAGATGGTGGGCACGGCGCAAGTGCGCCTTTGCCCACCCTACGATCCTGAGCTCGCTGATCCTGCTGAGCCTCATCAGCTACGGGGAGAGGCGAAGGGAACACCGCCCGCCCCTTCTCTTTTTGCATTCCGCTATGGCGCGCATCGCTTAGCTGCCGCGGCCGATTGTCGTTAGAACAGTCCCCGCAACAAAGCCCGAACAACAACACACAGGGAGAACAACATGCAAAAACTCATCGCCGCCGTCGCGGCCGGTCTCGCCCTCGCCGCAACACCCGGCACGGCGCAGGCGCAGATTTCCGACGACATCGTCAAGATCGGTGTGCTCACGGACATGTCGAGCCTCTATGCCGACGCCACCGGCAAGGGCTCGCTCGCCGCCGTCGAGATGGCGGTCGCCGATTACGGCGCCAAGGTCGCCGGCAAGCCGGTCGCCGTGGTCGCGGCCGATCACCAGAACAAGCCCGACGTCGGCGTCAACATCGCCCGCAACTGGTACGACAACGACAAGGTCGACGCGATCTTCGACGTGCCGACGTCATCGGTGGCGTTGCCGGTCTCGGCCCTGACGCGCGAGAAGAACAAGATCAACATCAATTCCGGCGGCGGCTCGTCCGACATCACCGGCACCGCCTGCTCGCCCAACACCGTGCACTGGACCTACGACACCTATGCGCTATCAAACGTCGCCGGCAAGGCGATGGTCAAGCGCGGCGAGGATAGCTGGTTCTTCGTCACCGCCGACTACGCCTTCGGCATGGCGCTGCAGCGCGACGCCGCCAACGTCGTCAAGGAGAGCGGCGGCAAGGTGCTCGGCGAGGTCCGCCATCCGCTCAATTCGTCGGACTTCTCCTCCTTCCTGCTCCAGGCCCAGGCCTCCAAGGCCAAGGTGGTCGCATTGGCCAATGCCGGCGGCGACACCACCAACGCACTGAAGCAGGCGTCCGAGTTCGGCCTGACCCAGGGCGGCCAGAAGATGATCGCGCTCCTGCAGGAGATTACCGACACGCATTCGCTCGGCATCAAGGCAACCCAAGGCCTGATCGTCACCGACGCCTTCTACTGGGACATGAACGAGGAGACCCGCGCCTTCTCCAAGCGCTTCAACGAGAAGGTCGGCCACATGCCGACCATGATCCAGGCCGGCCTCTATTCGGCGACCATGCACTATCTGAAGGCGATCGACGCCATCAAGAGCGACGAGGCGCCGAAGGTGATGGAGCAGATGCGCAAGACGCCGGTCAACGACTTCTTCGCCAGGAACGGCAAGATCCGCATCGACGGCCGCATGGTCCACGACATGTATCTGTTCGAAGTCAAGAAGCCCGAGGAATCCAAGGGCGAATGGGACCTCTACAAGCTGATCGCCACCGTGCCCGGCGACGAGGCCTTCCGCCCGCTCGACAAGGGCGGCTGCCCGCTGGTGACGCACTGAGCGAGCATTCACCGTCATTGCGAGCGGAGCGAAGCAATCCAGAACCTCTCCGTCGCAAGAGCTCCTCGCAAATGACGGTACCCGAGAAGACACGACAGCGCGCCCGGCGAAACCAGGCGCGCTTCGTTTAGGCAATTACGCGGGCTGCATTACTCCGCGTACTTGAACTCCGGCATGTTCTTCAGCTCGTCCTTGCTGGCATTGAACACGGCATGGTCCGGATACCACTTCGAGGTGGACGACGTCGTGGTCGCAGCCGGCCTGTCGGTGCCGGTCGCAGCGCCTGTCGTGGTGGATGCGGCGGGCTTGGCGCCCGGGTTCGTGCCGGTGCCGGTATAGGCGACGGCCTCATTGACGAACTTCAATTTCTCATAGGGCACAGCGACCAGATGCTCGCCCATGCCGAGGAAGCCGCCGACGCCGATCACGGCAATCTTGACGTTGCCGCTCTTGTCCATCAGCAGCTCGTTGATCGAGCCGATGTTCTCGTTGGCCTCGTTATAGACCTTCAGGCCCGACATCTTCGACGTACGCCACTCGCCGGAAGCGGTCGTGGTGGCCGTCGTCGCGGTTGCCGCGGTCGGCGCCTTGTCGGTGGTGGCGGTCGGCGATTGCGCGAACGCAACGGTCGCAAGCAGTGCGGTGCCGGCGAGGCCGGCGGCGATGGATTTCGTCAGCATGTTGTCCTCTCCTTCACAGAAAAAACTCGTGTAGAGAAAACAGCGCTGATCACACGCAGTTCCGTGCGCGCCGCAATTTCGTCGCGCTATGCGCGAGCGCGAAAATCTCGCAGGGACTGTTCCTGCGTCACCCAGGAACATTTTGCGGCGCACGGTTCCCCGCCGACGATCATGCGCCCTGGGTGAAGCACGATCGTGGCGAGGACCCGCGCCGACCCGCGTCGCTCAGGGTCAGCTCTTGTAGTCGATCAGAAGCGCGGAGAAGTCGGAATTGCCGGACGAGCCGCCGTTGGCGCCGTAGGACGAGCTCGATGATTGCG
Organism: Bradyrhizobium sp. 23AC; assembly: GCF_054863025.1. NCBI lineage: Bacteria > Pseudomonadati > Pseudomonadota > Alphaproteobacteria > Hyphomicrobiales > Nitrobacteraceae > Bradyrhizobium > Bradyrhizobium sp. 23AC. The sequence continues at coordinate 303,412 of NZ_JAVAYN010000004.1, read as the reverse complement.
ACTGTTGCAGCGCCTGCAGGAACTGCTGGAGGATCTCGGCGGTGGTCTGGTCGCTGGACGTACTGCTGGTCGAGCCCGTGGACGACGCCGAATCCGAAGAGCTGTCGTCCGGCGGCGGACCGGGCGGAGGTCCGCCTGCACCACCGGCGCCGCCCGCCCCGCCGGGCCCGTTCGCGAAGGCGGACTGAAACACGTTCTTCAGCTCCTCGGCCTGGTCCGAGGTCAGCGTCCCGTTCGACACCTCGTTCGAGATGAGGTCGTCGATCTTCGACTGCATCTCGTCCTTGGAGGGGCGCGTGCCGCTAGACTGGTCGCTCGACCGGCTCTGCTGGAGCGCTTTATCGATATCGGTCAGCGCGGTCGAAAGCGCGGATTGATCCGACGACGAGATCGTGCCGGCGGACACTTCCGATTGCAATTCCTGCTGCAGCCGCTGCAGCGGCGACTGGTGGTTGTTGGCGGAGGCCGCCGAAATCGAGGTCATGATGGCTCCGTGGATTTTGCGGGGTTTCGTCGCGGACCACGCCACGCTATGGTTAACGGCCTTAACGAGACCTTGCCCTTTCGCGACGGCGCGATTGCCGCCTGTTGCGGGAAGCCCGGCAGAAACAATCCGAAACAAAAATCTTCGCCATTTGGCCCGAATCCTGGACAAACAAAGCGCATGGCCATTTCCAATCCCAACATCCTGGTCGTCGAAGACGACCGCGAAACCCGGACGTTGATTGCGAAGTACCTGCGCAACAACGCCTGCAACGTCACCGCCGTGAGCGACGGCCGCGAGATGTCGCGCGCCATGGCCGATCACCGCGTCGACCTCATCATCCTCGATGTCATGCTGCCGGGCGAGGACGGCCTCAGCCTGTGCCGCAAGGTGCGTGCCGAGGCGCAGACGCCGATCATCATGCTGACCGCGCGCGGCGAGGATGTCGACCGCATCGTCGGCCTCGAGATGGGCGCGGACGACTATCTGCCGAAACCGTTCAACCCGCGCGAGCTGCTCGCCCGCATCAACGCGGTGCTGCGCCGCCAGGCCGCGGCTCAAGCGGCGAGCTCGATCGAAGGCGCGAGCACGCTCACCTTCGAGGGCTGGCACATCGACCTGCGGCTGCGCGAGCTGCGCAATCCGGAAGGCGCGCGCGTCGCGGTGACCAGCGCCGAGTTCGATCTCCTGCGCACGTTCTGCGAACGGCCCGGCCGCGTGCTGTCACGCGACAGCCTGCTCGACCTTACGCAGGGCCGCAACACCGGATCGTTCGAACGGTCCATCGATGTGCTGGTGAGCCGCATCCGCCGCAAGATCGAGCCCAATCCGGCCGATCCCACCCTCATCAAGACGGTGCGCTCCGGCGGCTATCTGTTCACGCCGCGAACGCAGGTCGCAGGCCCTCAAGCAGCAAGCCCTCAAGCAGCGAGCACTGAAGCGGTTGCGGCGCCCCTGAGCAGTTGAAGCGGACGCCGACGATGAAGCCATTCGGGTTCTTCCACCTCAAGGGCATCGGCGGGCAGATCGCCGCGCTGGTGCTGGCTTCGACCGTCGCGCTCCATCTCGTCGTCACCACCGCCTTCCTGATCAGCCGGCCCGACCGCCCCGACACGCCGCCGGACGGCGCGCATCAGCTGACCGATGCCGCGCTGCTGCTCGGCTCGGCCGAGGCCAGCGAGCGTCCGCGCCTCGTCGCCAATCTCGCGCGCGCCTTCCCCAAGCTCGGCATCGAAATGCTAGCACCCGGCACCGCGAGGATCGAGGAGAGCGACAATCAGCACCTGCGCGGGATACGCCGTCATCTCGGACGCGGCTACCGGGCGGTCCAGCTGACCTCGGACGGCACAGCATCCCGCGTCGGCGTCGAGTTGCCCGACGGCACCATGATCGTCGGACATGTCGATGGCGGCCCGCGACCGTGGTTCTGGGGCGCCCCCTGGCTGACGGCGCTGATGACCGCCTTCATCTGCGTCAGCGTGCTCGGCCTGTGGGCGGCGCGCGCGCTGGCAGCACCGCTATCGTCCTTCGCCAAGGCCGCCGAGAATTTCAGCCTCGACGGTGAAGCAGAGCCCCTTCCGGAGCGCGGCCCGGAAGAGATCCGCTCGGTCGCGCGCGCGCTCAACCGCATGCATGAGCGGATCGCCCGTCTGATGTCGGATCGCACCAGGATGCTCGCCGCGATCAGCCACGATCTGCGCACGCCGATCACGCGGCTGCGCCTGCGCGCCGAATTCATCGAAGACGAGGGCAACCGCAAGCGCATGCTGATGGACCTCGACCAGATGCGCGCGATGCTGGAATCGGTGCTGTCGCTGCTGCGCAACGACCGCAAGGTCGAGGCGGTTACGCTGGTCGACATCGCCAGCACGCTGCAGCTCGTCGCCGACCAGTTCAGCGATATGGGCCATGTCGTGCATTATGACGGGCCGGCGTCCGCGACCGCCGCCGCACGACCCGACGATCTGCATCGCGGCGTCACCAACCTGGTCGAGAATGCCGTGCGCTTCGGCGCCGAGGTGACGATCCGCCTCGACATCTCGGGCACCACGCTCGTCATCGACGTCGAGGACGACGGCCCCGGCATTTCGGATGCGCGCAAGCAGGAGATGCTCGAGCCGTTCGTGCGCGGCGACGATGCGCGCACCATGGATGAATCCACCGGCTTCGGGCTCGGCCTGTCGATCGCGCGCGCCATCGCCCTCGCCCATGGCGGCGAGCTGTCGCTGCACGACCGCGCGCCACATGGACTAATCGTACGGATGCAATTGCCGCTCTGGCAGCAGCCGCGGCTCGCCGCCTGACTCAAGCCGCGAGCGGCGGATGCTCGATGGCGGTCTCGTCGAAGATGGCCACGGCCTCGAAACGATAATTGCAGGCGTGGCAATTCCAGAGATAGGAGACGCGCCCCTCGCCCGGCTCGATCCAGTCAGGCTGCGGGATCGGCGTGCCGCATTGGGCACAGGGGTTCTGTCTGGGGATGTTGCCGGCATACAGCCTGGCCATGTTTGAATTTGTCATGGCACCTCTCCCGATTTGCAGCGTCTTCTTACTCGCTTTCGCTGGCACGCGCGAATAGACAGGCGTGCTGCCGCGAGCGGGGGTCGTCCGCCCCCGAAACTCTCTTGCGCCAGCTTTGAGACGTAACAGCGGCTCGGCACTGCAAAATCGGGCGATGGCGGCGTTTGGTCACATCATCGCCGCGTTCGGAAGGCCTAACGACGACTGGGCGCAGGTCACTCTAGGGGACCTCAGGGATATCTGATGAAAATTTTACGCATTGCCGCGCTGCTCGCGGCCGGATTGACATTGCCGCAGGCCGCATTTGCCGGCGAAGCCGAATATGCCGAGATGGTCGCGGCCCATGCCCGCGCCAACGGCGTGCCGGAAGCGCTGGTGCATCGCGTGATCATGCGCGAGAGCCGCTACCAGCCGCACCTCGTCGGCCGTGGCGGCACCATCGGGCTGATGCAGATCAAGCTCGCGACCGCGCGCGGGGTCGGCTACACGGGCGATGCCGCCGGCCTGCGCGATCCCAACACCAACCTCACCTATGCCGTGAAATACCTCGCGGGCGCCTATCGCGCCGCCAATGGCGACCATGCCCGGGCCGTGCGTTATTTCGCCGGCGGCTATTACTACGCCGCCAAGCGCCAGCGGCAGGAGACCGTGCAAATCGCCAATATGGGCGATACCAATATGAGCAATATGGGCCAACCCTGGCTCGAGCCGAACGGCAATCCGCAGCCGATGTTCGGCACTGCGCCGCATAAGAAGCTGGCCCAGCGCGTTCGCAACGCTCGGGCGCAGGCGCTGAAATAACTCCCGTGTCCCGAACGCGCTGCGACGCGAAGCGTTGCTGCGCAGAGCCGGGACCCAGCATCCCTGCATCAGCATGGGCCCCGGCTCAGCAGCGCACCACTGCGCGATGCGCTGCGTCCGGGGCACGAGGGTTCCCGTCAACACGCGTTGACCACCCCGCCCCACTGTCCTACATTAGAGCCGTTCCGAGGGGTGCTCCGAGGAGGAGCTGAGATACCGCTAAATGGGCAATACCGCCCAGGACCGCGGTGACCCTTTGAACCTGATCCGGGTCATGCCGGCGAAGGGACAGGGATGTTGCACACGACCAAGCGATCGGATTCACCGGTATCCATCATCGGCGCAGGCATCGCGGGGGCGTGGCAAGCCTTGCTGTTTGCGCAGGCCGGCCATGCCGTGACCTTGCACGAGCGCGGTGACGAGGCGATGACGGACGCCACCAGCCATTGGGCCGGTGGCATGCTCGCACCCTATTGCGAGGCCGAGGTCGCCGAACCCATCATCAGTCGCCTCGGGCTGCGCTCGCTCGACCTCTGGCGGCGCGAGCTGCCCGATACGCCGTTCAACGGCTCGCTGGTCGTCGCCCATCCGCGCGAACGCAACGATTTCGAGCGTTTTGCGCGCATGACCGAGGACCACCGCCGGCTCGATGCCTCGGGCCTCGCCGCGCTCGAACCGTCGCTGGAGGGCCGCTTCCGCGACGCGCTGTTCTTCCCGGCCGAGGGTCATGTCGAGCCGCGCCGCGTGCTGCCGCAGTTGCACGATCGCATCCGCGCCGCCGGCGGCACCATCAAGTTCTCAAGCGACGTCGCAGCCGGAGATCTCGACGGCATCGTGATCGACTGCCGCGGCCTTGGCGCCCGCGACGAGCAGAGCGAGCTTCGCGGCGTCAAGGGCGAGATGATCCTGATCGAGACCAGCGAAGTGCAGCTCGCGCGCCCGGTACGGCTGATGCATCCGCGCTGGCCGCTTTACGTGATCCCGCGCGAGGACAATCTGTTCATGCTGGGCGCGACCTCGATCGAGGCCGAGGACACCGGCGTCAGCGTCCGCTCCGCGCTGGAGCTGCTGGGCGCCGCCTACGCCGTGCACCCCGCGTTCGGCGAGGCCCGCATCGTCGAATTCGGCTCGGGGCTTCGTCCCGCCTATCCCGACAATCTGCCGCGCATCGGCATTCGCGGCCGCAGGATCAGCGTCAACGGCCTCTATCGTCACGGCTTCCTGATCGCGCCGGCGCTCGCCGAGCTGACGCTTGCCTATGTCGAGCGCGGCCAGATCGACAACGAGGTGATGCAATGCGTTTGATCGTCAACGGCGAGCAGCGCGAGGTGAGTTCGGGAAGCGTCGATGCGCTGCTCGCGGAGCTCGACTACGAGGGCACGCATTTCGCGATCGCGCTGAACTACGACGTCGTGCCGAAGAGCCGCTGGGCCGAGACGGCACTGAAGGCCGGCGACGAGATCGAGATCATCACGCCGCGGCAGGGAGGGTGAGGGAGATGCTCTCGCCAAACACTCTACTGTCATCACTGTCATCGCCCGGCGAAAGCGCGGAGCGCGTCTTAGAAAGCAAGACCGAGCGATCCAGTACGCCGCGACTTTATGGTTCCAGCCGCACCGCCGCGGCGTACTGGATCCCCGCCTTCGCGGGGATGACAGCTACATCTGGGCTGACAACGTCATTCAAGGAGACACCTTCCACATGGTGACCTTCTACGGCAAATCCTTCGCCTCCCGCCTGCTGATCGGCAGCGCGCTCTACCCCTCGCCTGCGATCATGCAGTCCGCGATCCGCGCCTCCGGCTCGAACATTGTCACAGTGTCGCTGCGGCGCGAATCCGCCGGCGGCAAGACTGGGGACGCGTTCTGGAATCTGATCCGCGAGCTCGACGTCACCGTGCTGCCGAACACCGCCGGCTGCCGCAGCGTGCGCGAGGCCGTAACCACGGCAAAGCTCGCCCGTGAATTGTTCGGCACGAGCTGGATCAAGCTCGAGGTCATCGCCGACAACGACACGCTGCAGCCCGATGTCGTGGGCCTCTTCGAAGCCGCCACCATCCTGATCAAGGACGGCTTTGAAGTGTTCCCCTATTGCACCGAGGATCTCTCGGTCGCGAATCGCCTGGTCGACGCCGGCTGCAAGGTGGTGATGCCGTGGGCAGCTCCGATCGGCAGCGCGAAGGGCATCACCAATCGCGACGCCTTGAGGCTGATGCGCGAGCGCCTGCCCGACATCACGCTGGTGGTCGACGCCGGCTTGGGCGCTCCCAGCCACGCCGCGCAGGCGCTGGAGCTCGGCTATGACGCCGTGCTGCTCAACACCGCGATCGCCAAAGCCGCCGACCCCGTCGCGATGGCGAACGCCTTCCGTCTCGGCTGTGATGCCGGCCGCACCGCTTACGAGGCCGGGCTGATGAACGCGCGCGACTTCGCTTCCCCCTCCACCCCTGTCGTTGGGACTCCGTTCTGGCATGCCGTATCCTGATCGATTTTATCCCGTCGTCGACAGCCTCAAATGGGTCGAGCGGCTGACAAAGCTCGGCGTCGGCACCATCCAGCTGCGCGCGAAAGAGCTCAACGACGCCGACGCGCTGCAGATCGTCACCGACGCGCTGGCAATCACCAAGGACACGCAAGCCAGGCTGGTCGTGAACGACTATTGGCGCGCCGCCGTCGTCGCCGGCGCGAAATATCTGCATCTCGGCCAGGAGGACCTTGCCGAAGCCGACCTCAAGTCCATCCGCGAGGCCGGCCTCTCGCTCGGCGTCTCCACCCATGACGATGCCGAGCTCGAAACCGCACTCGCGGCAAAGCCCGACTACGTCGCGCTCGGCCCGATCTTCTTCACCACGCTCAAATCGATGCGCTTCGAGCCGCAGGGCATTCCGAAGATCACCGAATGGAAGAAGCGCATCGGCAACATCCCGCTTGTCGCAATCGGCGGCATCAAGTTCGAGCAAGCCGCGGAGATCTTTGCGGCGGGCGCGGATTCGATCGCGGTGGTGTCTGACGTCACGCAAAACGCCGACCCCGATGCCCGCGTGCGCCAGTGGCTCGGCCTGTCCACGGAGGCTGCGTGATGTGCGCTCCGCTCTCATCCTACACTCAGCTGTCATCGCCCGGCTTGACCGGGCGATCCAGTACGCCGCGGCTTCTCGGTTCTAGCCGCTCCGCCTCTGGAATACTGGCTCCCCGCTCCCGTGCGCAATTGCGCACTAGGCGGGGATGACAGCGGAATTTTTCTCTCGCGCAGCGACGCCAACGAACTGAATTAGGAGGATCCCATGAACATCCGCTCCAACCCCGACAAAACCGTCCCCGCCGTCACCACCGGCCCCCTTCCCTCCTCGCGAAAAATCTTCGCCTCGCCCGACGCCGCGCCCGATCTGCGCGTGCCCTTGCGCGAGATCATCCTCTCCGAAGGCGCGGGCGAGCCGAACCTGCCGGTCTACGACACCTCCGGCCCCTACACCGATCCGTCCGTAACCATCGACGTCAACGCCGGCCTCGCCCGCAGCCGCAAGCAATGGGTGCTGGAGCGCGGCGGCGTCGAGGAATATCAGGGCCGGCAGATCAAGCCGGAGGACAATGGCAGCGTCTCCACCGACAACGCCGCGCGCGCCTTCTCGGCCTATCACCAGCCGCTGCGCGGCCTCGACGGCCACAAGATCACCCAGCTCGAATTCGCCCGCGCCGGCATCATCACCAAGGAGATGATCTACGTCGCCGCCCGCGAAAACCTCGGCCGCAAGCAGCAGCTTGAGCGCGCGGAAGCAGCCCTCGCCGACGGCGAGAGCTTCGGCGCGGCGGTGCCCGCCTTCATCACCCCGGAGTTCGTCCGCGACGAGATCGCGCGCGGCCGCGCCATCATCCCCTCCAACATCAACCATTCCGAGCTCGAGCCGATGATCATCGGCCGCAACTTCCTCACCAAGATCAACGCCAATATCGGCAACTCGGCGGTGACGTCTTCCGTCGAGGAAGAGGTCGAGAAGATGGTGTGGGCGATCCGCTGGGGCGCCGACACCGTGATGGACCTCTCGACGGGCCGCAACATCCACACCACCCGTGAATGGATCCTGCGCAACTCGCCGGTGCCGATCGGCACCGTTCCCATTTATCAGGCGCTGGAGAAGTGCAACGGCGATCCGGTGGCGCTGACCTGGGAGCTCTACAAGGACACGCTGATCGAGCAGTGCGAGCAGGGCGTCGACTATTTCACCATCCACGCCGGCGTGCGCCTGCAATACATCCACCTCACCGCCAGCCGCGTCACCGGCATCGTCTCCAGAGGCGGCTCGATCATGGCGAAGTGGTGCCTGGCGCATCACAAGGAGAGCTTCCTCTACACGCATTTCGACGAGATCTGCGACCTCATGCGCAAGTATGACGTCTCGTTCTCGCTCGGCGACGGCCTGCGTCCCGGCTCGATCGCCGACGCCAACGACCGCGCCCAGTTCGCGGAGCTGGAGACGCTCGGCGAGCTCACCAAGATCGCGTGGGACAAGGGCTGCCAGGTCATGATCGAAGGCCCCGGCCACGTGCCGATGCACAAGATCAAGATCAACATGGACAAGCAGCTCAAGGAATGCGGCGAAGCGCCGTTCTACACGCTTGGACCGCTGACCACCGACATCGCGCCGGGCTATGACCACATCACCTCGGGCATCGGCGCCGCCATGATCGGCTGGTTCGGCTGCGCCATGCTCTGCTACGTCACGCCGAAGGAGCATCTCGGCCTGCCCGATCGCAACGACGTCAAGGTGGGCGTCATTACCTACAAGATCGCCGCCCACGCCAGCGATCTCGCCAAGGGCCACCCCGCCGCCCAACTGCGTGACGACGCCCTCTCCCGCGCGAGGTTCGACTTCCGCTGGAGCGACCAGTTCAATCTCGGCCTCGACCCTGATACGGCCAAGAATTTCCACGACGAGACCCTGCCGAAGGAAGCCCACAAGGTCGCGCATTTCTGCTCGATGTGCGGACCAAAGTTCTGCTCGATGAAGATCACCCAGGACGTGCGGGATTACGCGGCGACGCTGAACGATCCGAACTCGGTGGGCATGTCGATGGCCGGCACCGCCGAGGACGGCATGGCCAAGATGAGCGCGAAGTTCAAGGAGATGGGCTCAAGCGTTTATCTGGATGCGGAGAAGGTGAAGGAGAGTAATCGGGTGTTGTGAGGGGGCTTCGGCTCAATTGCTGGAGCAATTGAAAAAACCGGGCGAAGCCCGGTTTTTTTTTGCAAGTAGTACCGTCTTTGATGCTACCCTTGATAGAAAGTTATTCACTTACCCAAAACAAGAGCCGTTGAGCTATCCAGACCACATTTCAAACGCTCGGATCACATTGATGCCCCGTCAAGTGTTAGAATTTCGCATCGTTGTTGCCTCCCCTGCTGAGCTATACGACACTCGACGAGCAGTCTTCGACGTTATTCACGAACTCAACAGAACCCTTGAATCTCAAGGAATATCGATCAGAGGAGTGGGATGGGAAGAATACGCGACGCCAGGAATCGGATCTGAGGTTCAGGAGGTCGTTAGTCAGCAGATCCTCCGCGAATATGACATCCTAATTGCTTTACTTGCCACACGGCTCGGAACGCCAACTGAGAAGCATCGCTCTGGAACTGTAGAAGAGATTGAGCACGCCATCGCGAACACCAGTAACCCGATGGGGTTATACCGTGTACAGGTCTATTTCAGGGATCGCATCGAGAGCGTCTCCAGCATCTCCATAGATGAGTTCAGCAAGCTCACCGAGTTCAGAAAACAACTTGAGCCCAGGGGAATCCTATACAAACTGTTCAAGAATGACGATGAACTTCAAAGGGAAGTTCGAGTCAACATTCAAAGACCAATTCAAGAGTACTTGAGATCAAACGGATACGTCGCCTCTACTCCGCAGGCGACTCCCAAGAACTCCGACACTTCTCCGAAAGACACCCCCTCCGCAACTGAAAGCGCGGTCGCCATCGATGATTTTGGCATCTTAGATCGAGCTGCGGAGGCGGAGAATGCGATCGAGTCGACTGGAAAATCAATCACTCGGATTACCGAACTGATGCAGGAAATTGCAACTGAGACAGACAAACAAGTTGCAGCAATTGAAAATCGGCTGATTTCCAATGCTTCGTCCGCCGAAAAGAGGTCTTTCATAAATCATTTTGCTGAGTTTTTGAAATCCAAGGCGATCGCTCTAGATCAGGAAGCCAAGACCGCGCGCGGCAGTTTCAATTTGTTTGCAAACTCCATCGTCGCGCTCGCTGGCCTTCAAAGGGAGAGCCAGGGATCGGAGCAATACAGGAGCGAACTCGCTACCTTTTTGAACGTCGCAGAAATGATGCTGAACACCGTTATCGAAAATCGAACATCCGTCGCGGGATTCCGGACCGCAGTGGTCAATATTCCCCGAATTACCATCCAATTTAATCAAGCAAAGAAGCTGCTTCTCGATGCAATAGACGAATGTCAAACCTTCTTCGATGAAGTTGAACGCGGGATATTCGAAATCACGGCAAAAACGTAGGATGGTAAGCGTAGCTCGCAGACACGAGGCGACATGCGGGAGTCAATCCGTTGCCCCGCATGTCGCGTCGCTGGCCTGAGCAACGAAACGACCTTTACGCAATCTCTGCGGACGGCTGATTTGCAGCAACCTGATCTCCACTGCCTACCCGACCAGCTCCGTCCCAATCTCCGCCTCGTCTTCGTCGGCACCGCCGCCTCGACTCGCTCGGCCGAACTCGGGCACTATTACGCCCATCCCGGCAACCGCTTCTGGCGCGCCATCCATGAGGCCGGGATCGCGCCGCGGCGGTATCAGCCGGGCGAGTTCGCTGCGCTGATCGCGCTCGGGATCGGCTTCACCGACCTCTCCAAGACGGGCGCGGGGATGGATCACCAGATCGCGGCGGAGACGATCGACGTATCAGGCTTCAGGGCGAAGATGGAGACGTATCGGCCGCGGACGATTGCGTTCACGAGCAAGAAGGCGGCGAGCTTGTTTTATGGCAGGCCGTCAGCTGCGATTGCGCTGGGGCGGCAGACGCGCGATGAGAGCCTGCCGGAAGTGTTCGTGCTGCCGTCGCCGTCGGGTGCGGCGTCCGGGCATTGGACGCTGGAGCCTTGGCGGGAATTGGCGGCGTGGATTGGTCAGGTGGGCTGACAACGGTGCGTCACACTCCGCCGTCGTCCCGGCGAACGCCGGGACCCATAACCACAGGGAGGGGTTTGGCGAAGACTGGTCGCCTCGGTACGGGGACCAACCGCCACAGGTAAATCACGCGGTATGGGTCCCGGCGTTCGCCGGGACGACACCGTTGGTTTGGCTACACGCGTGGAAAGATCGAACCGTTGTCGGAATCCGCGCGGCCCAATCGTCCTCTGGCCACAAGCGCGACCCACATGGAGTCCCAGATGCCCCCCACCATCACCGCCTTCGAAAACTCCCCCGACCGCGGCCGGGGACAGGCGCGCGACATGCGGGTTCGCTGGGCGTTCGAGGAAGTCGGGCGACCTTACGACGTTCACCTTGTCTCGTTCAAAGAAATGAAAGAGCCGGCGCATCGCGCGCGGCATCCGTTCGGGCAGATCCCGACCTATGAGGACGGCGATCTCACTCTGTTCGAGACGGGCGCGATCGTGCTGCATATCGCCGAGCGCCATGATGGCTTGCTGCCGAAGGACGCCAATGCCCGCGCCCGCACGATCGCCTGGATGTTCGCCGCGCTGAGCACGGTGGAGCCGCCGATCGTCGAGCTCACCATGGCCATGCTGTTCGAGCGCGACAGGAGCTGGTACGCGGAGCGGCTGCCCGGCTTGCAGGATCGCGTCCGTGTCAGGCTCGGCGAACTGTCCCGCCACATTAGTGATGCCGACTGGCTCGACGACGCCTTCAGCGCCGGCGATCTCATGATGGTGACGGTGCTGCGGCGGCTGAACACATCTGGCCTGCTCGACGAATATCCTGAGATCGCCGCCTATGTCGCGCGCGGTGAAGCGCGGCCGGCGTTCCGGCGGGCGTTCGATGCGCAGCTTGCGGTGTTTAGGGCTGCATCACAGCCGTAGGGTGGATTAGCCCCGGGCTGCGCGAAGCGCAGCCGCTCGGCTAACCGACCCTACGATCGCTTCGCGCCGCCTCACTGAAATCGATACGTCATGGCGAACGTCGCCAGATGCGTCCGCATCGCGACGTCGTAGGTGTTGACGGACGGGTCGAACTCGGGTCGGCCGCTCGACCGTGCGACGGTGAAACCGGCGCTGCCGTAGTCGGCATAGCGGTATTCGGCGCGCGCGAGCCAATTGCCCCACACGACCGTCTCCAGGCCGCCGCCGAGCGTCCAGCCCATCTTCGTGGTCGACGAATTGATGATCGGCGACGACAGCGCGAAGAAGCCGCTGCAATTGCGGCTGGTGCAGGTCGAGGTCAATTCGAAGTTCTGCCACGCAGCGCCGACGGTGGCATAGAGCATGGTGTGGGGGTTGACGAGATAGCCGGCGCGCGCGCGCAAGGATGCGTCCCAGCGGCTGCGGATCGAAAGGCTCTCGCCCGGTGCCTGGGAGTCGGCGAGATGGATGCTGGTAAAACCTTCGCGCATGGTGGTGCGGTCGGCGAAGCCGACGTCGCCCTCAACGCCGGCGGTCCATTGCGGGGCGAGTTGCCAGAGATAGCCCGCATAGGGGCTGGCGCGAAACGCGGTGTTGTCCATCGGGCGGTTGTTGGCGCGCTTGGCGAGGTCGAACGCAGAGCCGCCGATCGTCTCCGACGTCGCGGTCAGGTCGGTGCGCATGGCGCGCGCACCGAGGCCAAGGCCGAGATACGCACCAGTCCAGGACGGCAGCATGGCGGCCTGCGCCTGCAGCGGATGCGAACCGCCACCGGTGACGGGAGCGCCGAACTTGTAGGCGAGGCCGACGCTCGCCGTGTGGGTCCGCAGCCTGGTATCGAAATTGTCGACCGTCAGCGTGGGCCCCGCGCCGCTTCTCGTGCGCGCGAGGGCGAGCGGCGTGGTTCCGAAATCGGCGTAGCGATAGTCGGCGCGCAGCAGCCAATTGCCCCATAGCGCGGTCTCGAGGCCACCGCCGAGCGTCCACCCGGTCCTGGTGGCGGAGTTTGAGACCACGGCGGGCAGCGCATTGTTGCAGGTGGCGCCGACACAGACCGAGGTGACGTCGAATTGCTGCCAGGCAAGTCCGCCCGTCACATAGGCCATTGTCGCGGGCGTCAGCAGGTAGCCGGCGCGGCCGCGCAGGCTCGCATCCCAGCCGGCCTCGAGCGCGAGGCTGTCGACGAGGAAGGTAGACGAGCCGGCGCGCGGCGAGGCGCGAAACCCCTGGAGGATGGTGGTCTGGCGACCAAAACCCGCATCGCCCTCGACGCCGAGGACCCAGCTCGGTGCCACCTGCCAATTGAAGCCGGCATAGGGATTGAGGCGAAGACCCGGGCCGTCGAACGGCTGACTGACGACGGCATCGCTGATGTCACGGGGAACGCCGTCCTCCAGCACCGATGTGGTGGTGAGGTCGGCGGCGGTCGATCGGAAGCCGAGGCCGAGGCCGGCATAGAAGCCGGTCCACGACGAGACCGCGACCGGCGGCGCCTTGGTGAACGGCTTTGCCGCGAGGTCCGCAGCCCGTGCCGGTGCTGCGAAGGCGAGCCCGACCAGAAGCGCACCGCCGCAAGACAATGCCGGCATGTTTCGGCGGGTCGATGAACATCGCATGGCGGGCCCTGGCGCAATAATTTCAGGCCGAATCCATACTGCGAACGGGCGATATTTCGCGTCCTCCGATCGAACGACACCGCCCACAAGGCGCCGGACTGTTGCAAGCGTGTCACTGCGGCGATACGACTCCGGGTGGAAGGGAGCCGCCCATGCTGACCCTCTATTCCTACCCGCAACTGTTCGGCGTCGCCGATAACAATGGCTACGGTCTGAAGGTCTACGCCTTCCTGAAGCTCGCAGGCCTGGAGTTCGTGCACGAGCATATCTTCGACGCCTCGGCCGCACCGCGCGGGCAGCTGCCTTACGTCGTCGACGACGGCGAGAGCATCGGTGACAGCGAGACCATCATCGCGCATGCGATCGCGAAATATCGTCTCACCATCGATGCCGGACTTTCACCGGAGCAGCGCCGCACCAATCTCCTCGTCACGCGCATGCTCGACGATCTCTATTGGGTGATGTCGTATTCGCGCTGGAAGGACGAGCGCTTCTATCCGGCGTTCCGCGACGGCTTCATTGCGCAGCATCCGCAGATCAATGCGGAAGGGTTCGAGAAGGCGAAGGCGTATAATGCGCAGCGCTATCATTACCAGGGCATCGGCCGCTACACGCCGGAGCAGGCTTACGCGCGGGGGCTCGCCGATTTGCAGGTGCTGGCGGAGATCGTGCCCGCCGCGGGCTTCGTGCACGGCGCGGCGCCAACGAGCATCGATGCCGGCATCTACGGCTTCATCGCCAACATCTATTATTTTCCGATCCCGACGCCGCTGAAGGCGTTCGTCGATGCGCACGAGAATCTCGTCGCGCATTGCGAGCGGGTCCATGCGGCGATCGGAAAATCGTAGGGTGGGTTAGCGCAGCGGCTGCGCGAAGCGCAGGCCGATGCGCGTAACCCACCTCTTCTCTTTCCGCGGTGACAGACGTGGTGGGTTACGCCAAGGGGCTAACCCACCCTACGCAACCGCCCCTACCGCATCGTGATCGCGAGGCCGCTGAGATCCGCATTCGCCATCAATCCCACCTGCGTGCCTGTCAGCTCCAGCACGGCGCCCTTCTGGTTGGTGAGCACGATGGCGCGGGCGCCGCGGCCGACGGCAAGGCCGGCACCGGCGGCGCCGTAAACGCCGGCGACATCGGAGGGACGGTTGATGTTGGAGACGCGGCCGCGCAGCACCGTCTTGGAACCGCCGAAGACGAGACCGTAGTCGAGCCCGCCGGTGGACAGCCCATAGGAGCGGCCGCGGAAGTTGAGCACGCCGGAACCGCCGGAGCCGCCGATGATCCAGCCCGCCTTGTAGATCGTCAGCACCACGGTGCCGCCGTCGGCCATCGCCGAGGTCGAGAGCCCGGCCAGGGCGGCAATGGCGACCAGCGCGGCGCGGATGGTGGATGCGATCTTCATGGGTGTCTCCGGGGGCTATTTTTCAAGGAGGGATTCGAATCAGACGCAGCGAATCTATCCGATCGATCGGGGCGGCAAAATGATGGGGCTGCCCTGAGACGCAAGGTGCAGCGTCGCACTCAACCGTCATCGCCCGGTTCAACCGGGCGATCCAGTATTCCAGAGGCGGCGGTGATTGAGCCGAGAGGCCGCGGCGTACTGGATGCCCCGGTCAAAGCCGGGGCATGACGACGGAGGTTCGGGCACAAGGTCGCGCATCGCCACCATCCCATTCTGCCCTTGCTTTGCCCGACGGAGCAACTTGAGTGACTCTCCTTTACCGAATTATAGAAACTCAATGATCTCCACATGATCTCTACTGTGCATGGGGTTGTTTTCGCGTTTTTGTTCTTGCCCGTCTCCGCAACCCGATTGCAAGTCTCCCGCATGTCGCTACGCGCATGCGGGCTACGCGCCCGTTCCTACATTCGAGGTGATGCCATGCCGATCCAGCATTTCGCGCCCCCGCCACACGTGAAGGCGCCGCCGCTGTCGTTTGCGACGCGCGTCGGCGATCTCCTGTTCGTCTCGGGCATTCCGGGCTTCGATGCCAATGGTGCGCTGCCCGACGGTTTCGAGGCGCAGTTCGCCAATGTCGTCGTCAACATCAAGCGCGTGCTGGACGAGGCCGGCGCCGGTGTCCGCGACCTCGTCAAGGTCAACGTGCTCTTGACCCGCGCCTCCGACGTCGCCGCCATGAACGCGCTCTATGCCGGCGCCTTCGGCCCGCCGCCCTATCCGGCCCGTACCACCTGCGTGGTGCAGGCCCTGCCCGACCCGAGGATGCTGATCGAGATCGAGGCGGTGGCCTCGCTGGCGAAGTGAGCCACGGAGCGTGTGGCTTGCCGGGCACGCGGCCGAACCAAATGCTTGGGGAACAGCTGACATGTCCGTGAACGGCAGCTCCCCGGCTTGCAAAGGACCTGCTTTTACCGCACGAATTTTTGCGCCCCACTTCCCCACAAGGAGATATTTCATGCGTCGCGTTCTCGCCCTCTGTGCCGTTGCCGGCATCGCCACCTCCGTCTTTGCCGTGCCGGCCTCGGCGGCGGTCGGCTATTACGTGATCCGCTGGGACAACACCGGCATCTGCCAGGTCTGGAACGAGGACCTGAAGTACAAGCCACTTCAAATTGGGGTGTCGACCTACAAGGTCGTCAGCAAGCCGCTCCCGACCTTCCAGGCCGCTTCCGACGTCCAGATCAAGCTGCGCGCCGAGCGCCGCTGCACGCTCTGAGCTTTTGCAACGGACCGGATTTGGAGGGCGGGTCGCGCGAGCGATCCGCCTTCTTCTTTTTGCGGGACCCGCGCGTTTTCCGGCCGAAATCATCCATTTCCCGCCCGCGCGCTTTGAACCTGACCGGCCTGCGGAACTACTCACATCTTGTCCGGGGCGCATCCCCAAGACGTCCCGCACCAGCCCTCCCCGTCATTGCCGGGAGGCACATCACATCATTCATTTGAGGAGCTGATCATGCGTCGTATTTCCGTGCTGTGCGCTGCCGCCGGTCTTGCCGTCACCGCCTTCGTCGCGGCGAGCCCAGCGGAAGCCAGCTATCACCTGATCCGCTGGCAGGACACGGGCCTGTGCCAGATCTGGGACGAGAGCATCCCGACCACGCCGTGGCCGGCCGGCTATCATCGCGCCAGCGCAACCGTGCCGACCTTCATCGACGCCCTCGCGGTGAAGGATGCCGCGCTGAAGAACGGTCAGTGCACCTGGTAAGATTCGATCGGCGGACGAAGAGCGGGCAAGGACCATGCGTCCTTGCCCGCTTTCTATTTCCGAGATGCCGTAGGGTGGGTAAAGGCGCGCACTTCGCGCGCCGTGCCCACGCCTTTCAACGACGGGCAAATGGTGGGCACGGCGCGATGCGCCTTTGCCCACCCTACGAGACCTGCGCAAGCAGAGGCAGGCCCTCTCACGCGTCCTTGTGCGCGCCGGGATGGATCAGGACGTCGCGCGCGGCGGCGAGGTCGATGAAGGCTTGCGTGCTGCCGCCGTGGTCGGGATGCATGCCCTTGGCGGCGCGGCGATAGGCCTGGTTGATGTCCTCGCAGGTGAGCTGCACCGCGAGCGGCAGGCCGAGCATCTTGCGGGCGCGATCCTCGCTGGACAGCTGTTTCGGCATGCCGTTGCGACGGCCGAAGCGCGGCGCGGTCAGATCATGAACGACTTCGAGAACGACGCCGATGCGGCGCTGGGCCGCCAGCGTGACGCCGTGATCGTCATTGTCGACCGCCTGGCGCAGCACCGGAAGCGCCTGCTCGGCGGCCTGGCGCAGAGTGGCATCGACGCTCATCCGCGCGATCTCGGCCACGAGCCGGCCCGCCTCGGCCCAATCGGCCGAATGCGCCGACCGCAGGCGTTCGAGGGCGAGTTTCCAGGAATCGAGGCGTTCCATCATGCGCGCAACGTTTAGCAATGAAGATCAGTATGCCAAGGCTGCCGTTTCCGACCCCTTAATTTCGAGTTAGCGTTTCGTGAAACTTCGAAACGAAATCGGGAGGAAAATGTCATGGCATTGCTCGCAAACCACATCGCCGTCATCACCGGCGCCGGCTCCGGTATCGGCCGGGCCATCGCGGCGGGCTACGCCTGCGAGGGCGCGCAAGTGGTGCTGCTCGACGTCAATGCCGACACCGTCGCGGAGGCCGCCCAGGAGATCCGCAAAGCGGGCGGCAAGGCCGAGAGTTTTGCGCTCGACGTGACCCGGCGCGACGACTGCTTTGCGCTCGCTAAGCAGGTCGCCGACAAGGTCGGGCAGGTCTCGATCCTCGTCAACAATGCCGGCATCACCCGCCGCAACGCCTTCACCGCGGAGACTGAGACGGTGGCGAAGGACTGGAACGACATCATCTCGCTCAACCTCAACGGCGTCTTCAACATGACGCAGGCCTTCCTCGCCCCCCTGCGCGCAAGCAAAGGCCGCATCGTCAATATCGGCTCGATCCAGTCCTTCGTGCATCTGCGCACGCCGAGCTCGGCGGCCTACACGACGTCGAAACACGGCGTGCTCGGCTTCACCAAGGCGCTCGCGGTCGAGCTCGGCAAGGAAGGTGTGCGCGTCAACGCGATCGGGCCGGGCTTCATCGAGACCAACATCAACGCCAATGTGCGCGCGACCAATCCGGCGCTGGTGCAGGCCTTCGTCGACCACACCCCGCTGGCGCGCACCGGCAAGCCCGAAGATATCGTCGGGCCCGCGATCTTCCTCGCGTCGGATCTGTCGGCCTATGTCACGGGAACGATCGTGATGGTGGACGGCGGCTACCGGACGGTGTGAGGGGCGACTCACTTTCGCCACGCACGGGATCATCGTCCGCCTTGTAGGCAATTGCGCCACTGGACCGGACGATGACACCGTATGTGTGGAAGAGATAGTCCCGCATCACGATGCATCTGGCGCCAATCGCGGCGGCTTAGCGGCATTCCTGGGGTCAATTGGTGCGTTCGTCCGCGATTAACCTTTCATTAACCAAACCCGCCCACCGTACATCTACGGCTTGGGGGTCGTTGGTTCTCGATCCGCTTCCAAAGATGGCAGCGGGCGTTGATCGGGAGGTGTGTTGATGACCACTGTTCATGTCGCTGCGTCCGAGTCGGGCGCGCAATTCCTTGCCCCTAACCAGATCGTTCCGCTTCTGATCGGCGCAACCGTCGACGAGGTCGAGCGCGAGCTCGTGCTTCAGACGCTGGCGCGCTGCGACGGCAACCGCACCCGCGCCTCGCGCGTGCTCGGCCTGTCGGTGCGCACGCTGCGCAACAAGATCAGGATCTACGCGGCGTCCGGCATCGACGTGCCCGCCTATCAGGATTAGCGTCCGAGGACGCGCCGCTGAATCAATCCGCCGATGATGACCGCAAGCGCGATCATCACGACCGAGGCTGTCAGCGCCGCGTGCGGCCGATTGATGTTGATCAAGCGTGGTGAGCTGTCCCGGCGGAATTGCTGCTGTCGTCAAACGCCGCTAAGTAGCTTGCTTCCGGTCAAGGGAGCAGCGGCGTGGCAGACGAACAGAAACGGCAGGGATCTCAAGGGCCGCGCGGACGGCAGGGCGAGCCGGGACGGCCGGGACCGCAGGGTCATCCCGGCCGGCGCGGTCCCGACGGCGCGCGCGGCAAGCCGGGTCCGCAAGGCAAGCCGGGGCCGATCGGAAAGGCGGGACCTCAGGGCAGGCCCGGTCCGCAAGGCAAGCAGGGCGAGGCTGGCCCGCGTGGGGCCGCCGGCGCGCAGGGACCTGCCGGACCGCAGGGGCCGGCGGGGCCGCAAGGCCCGCGCGGCGAGGCTGGGCCTGCCGGTCAATTGCCCTCGATCGAACAGGTGCTGCCGTGGCTTGAGCAACTGTTCGACGCCTGGGACGAGCGCCGCCGCCAACGCGAGCGCGACGCCGCCGAGCGCGAAGCGCTGGAGGCCGCCGTGCAGGAGCCCGATGAGGCCATCGTCGACCACGAGAGCGACGACGGCGAAGGCGACGAGCACAGGAAGAAGAAGAAAAAGAAGAAGTACCGGGACTAGCGATGCCGGTGCCCCGGACCCAGCGCAGCACGCAGTGTTGCGCTGCTGAGCCGGGGCCCATATCACCGGGAGCTGCGGGGACGATGACTGGGTCCCGGCTCTGCGGAGCGGCACTTCGCGCCGCACCGCGTCCGGGACACGAGCCAAATCAAGACGCGCCGGAAGCGTCATCCTTGTGCGGCAGCATGCCCATGCGCTCGAACTGCCAACGCATGGCGCGATACCAGAGATAGCCGACCGCCGCGCCGCAAAGGGCCAGGATGATCACGTTGGCGCTCGAGAATGAGCCGCTCCACCACATCATCCACGCGGTCCATAGCAGCGTGAAGACGATGGCACCTGCTTTCAAGGGAAGAAGGGGGCGGCTCATGATCGTGCTCCGGGCTGACAAAACCCCGGCGGACATCATTGCAAAGTGAGGCGCCCCGTACCGTGAGCCAGATCACGGAACGCTTTGGCCGCGCCCTCTAAAGCGCGATGCGATTAGATGAATCGTCATCGCACTTTTCCGGATCATGCTCTAACCGAAGCGCAGCCGCGAGCGCTCCCTGGCCCTTTCCGCCTCGACCTCACGGTCCCGCGCCGGCGCGTGGGTGTGCAGCGAGGTCAGGAGATTTCGCGCAGCCTCGGAGACCTCGGCTACTGCGCGGTCGAACGCCGCCTCGTTGGCCTGCGACGGCTTGTTGAAGCCGGACAGTTTTCGCACGAACTGGAGCGCACTGGCGTGGATCTCATCCTCCGTCGCCGGCGGCTCGAAGTTGAACAGCGTCTTGATGTTGCGGCACATGCAGGGGCCTCTTCCGGATGTTTCCTTGAAGACGATCGGCGGAGCCGAAATCCTACATCCTTCCGTGCATTTCTGCTAAGTTCCACCGCAACGCGGCCGCCGACCATGAGCCGCAATGGGGAGAGAAACATGAAGGCTTCCTGCGCCGCGCTGTCGGCTGCCCTGCTGTCCTTTTCAATGCCGGTCCTGGCCGCCGATTATCCGGCACCGAAGCAGGGCGACTGGATCGCCAGGAATTTCAATTTCCACACCGGCGAGACCATGGCGGAGCTGAAGCTGCACTACACCACAATCGGCGAGCCCTCGGGCCAACCGGTGCTGGTGCTGCACGGCACCGGCGGATCCGGCGCAAGCATGCTGTCACCCGCCTTCGCCGGCGAGCTGTTCGGCGCGGGGCAGCCCCTCGACGCCTCCAAATATTACATCATCCTTCCCGACGGCCTCGGTCATGGCAAATCGTCGAAGCCCTCCGACGGGATGAAGACGAGCTTCCCGAAATACGATTACGATGACATGGTCGAGGCGCAGCATCGCCTGGTGACGGAAGGCCTCGGCGTCAAGCATTTGCGGCTCGTCATCGGCAATTCGATGGGCGGCATGCACACCTGGCTGTGGGGCGAGAAATATCCGAACGCCATGGACGCACTGATCCCGATGGCCTCGCAGCCGACCGAGATGGCGTCGCGCAACTGGATGCTGCGGCGGATCATGCTCGACACCATCCGCAACGACCCGGACTACAATGGCGGCAACTACACCAGCCAGCCGCGCATGATGAAATATGCCATCACCGCCTACGGCATCGCCAGCATCGGCGGCACGCTGGCCTACCAATCGCAGGCGCCAACCGCGGCCAAGGCCGACAAGATCGTCGACGACCGGCTGGCGACGCCGATCACGGCAGATGCCAACGACTTCGTCTACCAGTGGGAGTCCTCGCACGACTATAATGCCGGCGAGAAGCTGGAAGCCATCGAAGCATCGCTGCTGCTGATCAATTCCGCCGACGACGAGCGCAACCCGCCCGAGACCGGCATCACGGACGCGGCCATGAAGCGGGTCAAGAACGGCCGCCTCCATCTGATCCCGGCAAGCGCCGAGACGCGCGGCCACGGCACCACCGGCAATGCGAAATTCTACAGCGAGCAGGTGCGGCAATTGCTGGAGAGCACGCCGCAACAAACGATCGAATCGGCGCGCCGCTGATTTTGCAGCGCATCATGTGCGGCACTTCGGAGCCGCATATTATTTGGGCATGCAATGCGCTGACAGCTCGGGCTTAATCGCGTCACCGATGGAATCGACGCGAGCAAGACTCGCGCGCGAATAGCGGGACGCGACGAGGAGGGATCGCATGCACAGGCTCGCACTGTGCGTTTGGCTGGTCGCGAGTGCGGCGCTGACCAGCGCCGCACTCGCATTCGACAACGGGCAATATGACCACATCCCGCCCGATATCCGCGCCTGGTTCAAGAGCGTGATCGCGCCGAACGGCGTGCCCTGCTGCGACGTTTCGGACGGCCATCGCACCGACTACGATGTGCGCAGCGGTGCTTATTGGGTGCCGATCGAAGGACAATGGATGGAGGTGCCCGAGCGCGCCATTATCCGCGACCGGGGCAATCCGGTCGGCCAGGCCGTGGTGTGGTACGTTCGCCACCGCGGCGCTATCATCATCAGCTGCTTCGTGCCGGCGGATGCCGTGTAAAACGTCTTTATCGATTCCATTGGCCGGAGGCGGCCCGATCGGGTAGCTTGCCGCCAAGCTGAAGCGGAGGCCGCCGTTGACCGATCTTTGCGCCGAAGACCTCGCCACCATCTATGCCAATCCGAGCCCGCGCGTGATCGCGAAAGCGCGTCCCGCGATCGATGCGCATGCGAAGAAGTTCATCGAGATGTCGCCGTTCTGCGTACTCGCGACGTCGGGCGCGGACGGCAGCGTCGATGCCTCGCCACGCGGCGGCGGCACCGGCTTTGTCCACATCGCCGGTCCCAACCAATTGCTGATGCCTGACCGCTCCGGCAACAACCGGATCGACAGTTTTCGCAACGTCGTCGAAGGCTCGGGCTTCGTGCATCTGTTGTTCTTCGTGCCCGGCATCGACGAGACGCTACGCGTCGGCGGACGCGGCACGCTGTCGGCCGATCCGGATCTGCTCGCCGCGATGGTGGAGTTTGGCAAACCGCCGCGCGCGGTGCTGAACGTCGCCGTCAGCGAAGTCTATTTCCATTGCGGCAAGGCGCTGATGCGCTCGAAGCTGTGGTCGCCCGAAAAAGTGCAGCGCTCGGTGATGCCCAGCATCGTCACGGTCATTCACGACCAGACTGGCCTCGGCGAACCGGCGAGCCAGGAGACCGTGGAAGAGATCTACAAGACGCAGTTGTAGGTGGGGCGACAATCACGGTGTCGTCCCGGACAAGCGTAGCGCAGATCCGGGACCTCCGCGAGGAGCGCTTGCGCTCGTCGCGATAACCGCAGGACATCGTTTGGCGAAGACTCGTGGTTCGGTATTGCTACTGGCCACGATCGATAGATTCCGCGGTATGGGTCCCTGCTCCCGTGCGCAATTGCGCACTAGGCAGGGACGACACCGGGTGCGTGGCTAGGGCGGGAGCTTAATGCCCCTCGCCCTCGAGCCCACCGACGTGCTTCTGGGTGTAGAGCTCGAGGCCGATGCGGCCGATCAGGTCGAGCTGGGTTTCGAGGAAGTCGATGTGGTGCTCCTCGTCGCTCATCAGCTTCTCGAACAGGTCACGCGTGACGTAGTCCTTGACGCCGTGGCAGTAGGTCGCCGCTTCCTGGTAGAGCGCACGCGCACTCATCTCGGCAGCGAGGTCGCACTCGATGATCTCCTTGACGTTCTGGCCGATGCGCAAGGGATCGAGCACCTGCATGTTCGGAAAGCCGTCGAAGAACAGGATGCGCGCGGTGAGCTTGTCGGCGTGCTCCATCTCCTCGATGGACTCCTTGCGCCAGACCTTGGCCATGTCGAGGAGGCCCCAATTGTCGAGGAAGCGATAGTGCAGCCAGTACTGGTTGATCGCAGTCAGTTCGTGACGCAGTGCCTTGTTGAGATAGTCGATGACTTTTGCGTCGCCCTGCATGGTTCACTCCAGCTCTTGCAGTCCAAATCGGCCCGAAACCGAATTTAGAATGCTTCTAAGTCAGTTTACGAATGAGGGCAACTGGCTACGGCGGCGCAGCCGGGGGAAAAGCTCAGCCGAGCTGGCGAAGGCTTTCAGCAGGCCGCGAGGGCAAACTGCGCGGGCTCGGCCGCCTCGTCATTGGCAGCCACAGTGTGGTTGTGCGGGCAGCCGGCACAGCAGGACTGGGCGCAGGGGCCGAGGGCTTCGTCGATGATGGTCTTGATCGTCCGGGCGCAGCGACCGCATTCGGCGCTGCAGCCGAGGCATCCATAGACCTGCTTGGCATGGCGCACGGCGTCGTCGGACTCGGCGACGGCGGCGCGGATGTCGTCATCGCTCAGCACGTTACAGGAACAAACGATCATGGAAGCGGTAGGCCCTTCGTGATGCGTCATCATCGATATTTAACGGGCCGGCCGGATGCAAAAGGAAAAAGCGGTATTTGAAGCTATTCCAAACTGGCCCAAAAGCAGCCTAGAACGGTCCTAAATTTCAGCGTTGCGCTGGATCAAGATTGGAGCGGATCTAATCGCCGCCACCGCCTCCCCCGCCGTCGCCGCCGCCTCCGCAATCGCCGCCACTGCTGCCGCTGTCGCTGCTGGAACAGCTGCCGCCGTCGGCCGAGCTCCCCGAACTGTCGCTGGAAAACCAGCTTCCCAGCGAGAAGCCGTTATTGCTGCCCGAATAGGTGTCGCCGCTGCTGCTGCCATCGCCACCCGCCCCGGCGCGGGAGCGCCGCTGGCCGCGGTTCTGGAGATGGGTGATCCAGCCGTAACCGATCGCGGACACGACCCCGGCAGCAATCAATGCATTGATCATCGCGTTGCCCATCATCGCCTCCTGGCCGAGCCTGCGGTCCATATCAATTGGTCGCCCGCCACCAAGGTGCCGTTCATTGATCATTCAAACGAAGTATGGAACTCTGCTCCCAAAGGGTTCCCGCGTTCGTACGAAAGGTCAAGCCGATGAAGAAGTTGCTCCTGACGGTCGCCGCCGTCGCCTCCCTGGCCGTTGCGGCCGGAACCCCGGCCCATGCACAGCGCGGCGTCGCGGCGGGCGTGGCGGCCGGCATCATCGGCGGCGCCATTGTCGGCGGCGCGCTGGCCTCTCCGTATTATTACGGACCTGGCCCTGGCTATTACGAACCCGGCTATTACCCGCCCCGTTACTATGCGCCGGGCCCGGGCTATGTCTCTGACGACTATTACGGCGGCGGCTGCGTCTGGCAGAAGCAGCGCTTCTGGGACGGCTATGCCTGGCGCGTCCGCCGCGTCAGAGTCTGCGGCTGAGGCGACTCGAACCGGTCCATCGCGACTGCTTCGGCTGACCGGTTCGCTACGGATGCGCCGTTCATCTCCGGGCCCGAAAAAGACCGCTTTTTCTCGTCACAGCTCCGTGTGCGTTTACCGTGGGTTGACCAATTGCGCGCTTCCTAGCTGCACGGCCAATTCCATCAGCGTGTGCGTGAACCTTTGAAACCCGGGCGCCTCTAACAAGAGGAACCCATCTCCCAGGAGAGCCCTGAGCATGAAGAAGACTCTTGTTGCCGCCCTCACGGTTGCGACGATCGCCGGTTCGCTGGTGACTGCCGCTCCGTCCGCCAAGGCGCATGACGGCAGCATCGGCGCCGGCATTGCGGCCGGCCTGATTGGCGGCGCGATCGTCGGCGGCGCCATCGCGTCGAGCCGTCCGGCCTATGGCGGCCCCGTTTACGTCGCCGAGCCCGGCCCGCCGCCCCCGCCCTGCTATTGGCAGCGTCAGCGTTATTGGGACGGTTACGGCTGGGTCGTTCGCCCGGTTCGCGTCTGCTACTGATCTGATCGCACCGGCGCTCATGAGCGCCGAGATCGAAGCCCGGCCGAGACCATCGGCCGGGCTTTTTCTTTGGTCGCGCGCTATCGCGCCGCCTGGATCGAGCGCAGCACCTCTTCGCTCGGCCAGCAATCGACCTTGAGGCCTGCCGACTTCTGATAGGCACCGAGCGCGGCGCGCGTCTGCATGCCGGCCTTGCCGTCGATCTTGTCCTTGTAGAGCCCGGCGCGCGTAAGCCCACGCTGCATGGTCTCGACATCTTTGGTGCGCATTTGCTTCGAGGCCGCCCATGGCGTTGCGAACGGAAGCGGGCTCGTCATGCGGTCGCCGAGATGACCGACGAACAGCACATAGAGATCGGAGAAATTGTATTCCTTGATGACGAAGTAGTTCTTCGTGGTCAGGAACGAGGGGCCATAGATGCCTTCCGGCTGGAGCAGCGAAGCCGGCTGCGCCTGTTCGATGGCACTCAGCTTTTGCCCGCGCACCGGCACAAAACCTTCGCGTAACCACTGGCCGAGCGGCTTCGTCACCTCGGGCACGCCGGTGGTGCAATCGACCTTGGCCGGCGCTTGCACCTCGTAGGCCCAGCGCACGCCGCTCTGCCAACCCTTGTTGACGAGCTGCTGCGCGGCGGACGCCAGCGCATCCGGCACCGAATGCCAGATGTCGACGCGGCCGTCGCCGTCGAAATCGACGCCGTGCTTGTAATATTCGGACGGCAGGAACTGCGTCAGCCCGGTGGCGCCGGCCCAGGACGAGCGCATGTCCTTGCGCGTCACCACGCCTTCGCCGAGGATCTTCAGCGCAAGGATGAACTCGGTGCGGTATTGATCCTTGCGTCGCCCGACATAGGCCTGCGTCGCCAGCACGCGGACGAGATCGTAAGGCAGCGTGTAGCGGCCGTAATCGGTCTCGCGGCCCCAGATAGCGAGCATCACGGTTGCCGGCACGCCGGACTTCTTCTCGATCTCGCTCAGCGAAGCGCGATATTTCTGCAGCAGCCGCTGCCCCTCGCCCGCAAGCCGCGCGATCGAGGCTTCCTTGACGTAATCGGCCGGCACCTGCACGAACTCGGCCTGCGACGGCGCGCCAGTCGCGGGCCGTCCCGGCAGGATCAGATCCGGCAGCTTGTAATCAGGATCGAGCCCGCGCGTCTGCTCGTCGAACGTCTTGCGCGAGACGCCGGCGGCCTGCGCCTCCGGCCACAGCGAGGCGATGAACTGGGTGAAGGCGGCGTCGGCGGCGCGGGCGGACGACCAGCCGCAGGTGACAACGATCACCGCAGCAATGAGCGCCCGCCGCATCATGCCGAAATCACCGCGTCAGCTTCTTGTACTTCACGCGGTGCGGAATGATGCTGTCCTGGCCGAGCCGGCGCATCTTGTCCTTCTCGTAGTCCTGGAAGTTGCCTTCGAACCATTCGACATGGCTGTCGCCCTCGAAGGCCAGCATGTGGGTCGCGATGCGGTCGAGGAACCAGCGATCATGGCTGATGATGACGGCGCAGCCGGCAAAATCCTCCAGCGCCTCTTCGAGCGCGCGCAGCGTGTCGACGTCGAGGTCGTTGGTCGGCTCGTCGAGCAGCAGGACGTTGGCGCCGGACTTCAGCATCTTGGCGAGATGCACGCGGTTGCGCTCACCGCCGGAGAGCGCACCGACCTTCTTCTGCTGGTCGGCGCCCTTGAAGTTGAAGGCCGAGCAGTAGCCGCGCGAGTTCACTTCCTTCTTGCCGAGCAGGATCAGCTCGTTGCCGCCGGAGATCTCCTCCCACACGTTCTTGTTGCCGTCGAGCGCGTCGCGGGACTGGTCGACATAACCGAGATGCACGGTCTCGCCGACCGTGATGGTGCCCTTGTCCGGCGTGTCCTGCTTGGTGATCATCTTGAACAGCGTGGTCTTGCCGGCGCCGTTGGCGCCGATCACGCCCACGATGCCGCCGGGCGGCAGCTTGAAGGTGAGATCGTCGATCAGCAGGCGATCGCCGAAGCCTTTGCTGAGGCCCTCGAAGTCGACCACGTTGGCGCCGAGCCGCTCGGCAACCGGAATGATGATCTGCGCGGTCTGCGTCTGCTTCTCACTCGCCTGCTTGAGCAAGTCTTCGTAGCGCTGATAGCGCGCCTTGGATTTGGCCTGACGTGCCTTCGGTGACGAGGCGACCCATTCCTGCTCGCGCGCGAGCGTCTTCTGGTGCGCTGCGTCCTCGCGTCCCTCCTGCTCCAGCCGCTTCTGCTTCTGCACCAGCCAGGATGAGTAGTTTCCCTCGTAGGGAATGCCCTTGCCGCGATCGAGCTCGAGGATCCAGCTCGTGACGTTGTCGAGGAAGTAGCGATCGTGGGTGACGATCAGGATGGCGCCGGGATAGTTGCGCAGATGGCCTTCCAGCCACGACACCGATTCGGCATCGAGATGGTTGGTCGGTTCGTCCAGCAGCAGCAGTTCGGGCTGGTCGAGCAGCAGCTTGCACAGCGCGACGCGGCGGCGCTCACCGCCCGAGAGCTTGGTGACATCGGCATCGTCGGGCGGGCAGCGCAGCGCGTCCATGGCCTGGTCGACCTTGCTGTCGAGATCCCAGAGGCCCTGGGCCTCGATCTCGTCCTGCAGCTTGGTCATCTCGTCGGCGGTTTCCTCGGAGTAGTTCATCGCCAGCTCATTGTAGCGATCGAGGATCGCCTTCTGCTTGGCGACGCCCAGCATGACGTTCTCGCGCGCGCTGAGTGCCGGATCGAGATGCGGCTCCTGCTCGAGATAGCCGACGCGGGCACCCTGCGCGACCCAGGCCTCGCCGTTATACTCCTTGTCGAGGCCAGCCATGATCTTGAGCAGCGTCGACTTGCCCGAGCCGTTGACGCCGAGCACGCCGATCTTGGCGTCCGGGTAGAACGACAGATGGATGTTATCGAGCACCTTCCGGGTCGGGTAGCTCTTGGTCAGGCCCTGCATGAAATAGATGAACTGGCGCGCCATCGGTCCCGAAAACCTTCGATTTGAGGAAATTTGCTTAGCCTGCGATGTAGCGATCCCGTCCCCAAAGGGCAACGTTTTCCGTCCGTTCACCACGGATGAATACGGGACGGACACCATCCGGCCACCGATCCGGACAATTGAAACCATCTTTTAATAAATCAGGCCGAAAGCTCGGTTTCGCGCGGAAACAGCGCCACCCGCTCAGAACGAACGGGAGCACAGCGAGGCCGCATCATGGCTCTGATCGAGACCAATTCACTTCCTGTTCCGGCAGAAGCCGGCCACGTCTCCGGGCTGGTCTCGGAGGTCATGGGATTCTGGAAGCGCTTCTTCGCCACCGCCTTCAATCCCTACCGGCCCGAACTGCACTACATGCGTGGCCCCGGTCCCGCCTGGCGCGCCAAGCACGGCATGGATGCGCCGTTCCGCCTCAAGCCCCGCGACCTCTGAGCGCCTCCTTCCTATCGGACTTTTGAAGACGCAAGCGGCTTGCGCGCCGTCCTGATTGCGCGCAACCATGGTCTGGTCCCGACGACGGCGCTCGCCCAGCGCCCTCACCTCTCGCCATCAACCCTGGCCCTGGATGAACGCTGATGAGCCGGCTGCGCTGTGCAATTCTCGACGACTATTTCAACCTCGCGCTCGACGTCGCCGACTGGCAGAAACTGTCCGACCGCGTCGACGTCACCGTGTTCAGCCATCCCCTCGCCTCCGAACAGGCCGCAGCCAGCGCGCTGGCCGATTTCGAGATCATCTGCGCAATGCGCGAGCGGACGGCATTCCCGAAGAGCCTGTTCGAGAGCTTGCCGAAGCTGAAGCTGCTGCTGACGTCAGGCATGCGCAATGCCGCGATCGACATGGACGCCGCCAAGGCGCGCGGCGTCACCGTCGCAGGCACGCAATATTCGCGCGATCCCACGGCACCGCTGACCATGGGCCTGATCCTGGAGCTGACCCGCGGCATCGGCCGCGAGAACGCGCGCATGCATGCGGGCGAGCCCTGGCAGACCTTCGCCGGCATCGAGATCGAGGGCATGACGCTCGGCATCGTCGGGCTCGGCAAGCTCGGCAGCAGGATGGCCGGGATCGCCAAGGCGTTCGGCATGAACGTGATCGCCTGGAGCCCGAACCTCACGCCGGAGAAATGCGCGGCGGCCGGCGTCGGCTACGCCACCAAGGAGGAGTTGTTCGCCAAGGCTGACATCGTCACCATCCATGTGGTGCTGAGCGAGCGCTCGCGCGGGCTGGTCGGCGCCGCCGATCTGGCGCGAATGAAGCCGACGGCGTTCCTCGTCAACACCGCGCGCGGGCCGATCGTGGACGAGCAGGCGCTGCTCCAGGCGTTGCAGCAGCGCAAGATCGCGGGCGCCGGCATCGACGTGTTCTCGGTCGAGCCGCTGCCGGTCGACCACCCCTTCCGCAACCTCGACAACCTCGTGCTGACGCCGCATCTCGGCTACGCCACCGAGGACGGCCTGCGCATCCATTACGGCCAGATGGTCGAGGCGATCGACGCCTTCACCGGGGGCCGCGAGCTGCCACGGAAGCTGGCCTGAATGACCAAGCTCGCCTGAATGACGCGGATCTTAAAAAAACTGGGGCGTGCCGATGGCACGCCCTTTTGCAATCTGAATATTCTCGAGGCGCTTAGCGCACGGTGACCGGCGCGGGCAGCGGCGGCACCACGGTCGGCTGGGTGCCGGGGACCGGACCGG
Source organism: Bradyrhizobium sp. 23AC (assembly GCF_054863025.1). NCBI lineage: Bacteria > Pseudomonadati > Pseudomonadota > Alphaproteobacteria > Hyphomicrobiales > Nitrobacteraceae > Bradyrhizobium > Bradyrhizobium sp. 23AC. The sequence goes on along the minus strand of NZ_JAVAYN010000004.1, from coordinate 273,489 downwards.
CCTGGGCGGCCATCGGAGCCGGACCGGCAGCAACGGGCGCGGGCGCGGCGGACGCCGTCGCCGTTCCCGGCGGCGGGCCACCCGGCATCACCACCACGCGGGTGCCGACCTTGACGCGATCGAACAGGTCGGAGACGTCCTCGTTCAGCATGCCGATGCAGCCGGACGAGACGAACTTGCCGATCGTCGAGGGCTGGTTGGTGCCGTGGATGCGGTAAACGGTCGAGCCGAGATACATCGCGCGGGCGCCGAGCGGATTGCCGGGGCCGCCAGCCATGAAGCGCGGCAGATAGGGCTGGCGCTCGATCATCTCGGTCGGCGGATGCCAATCCGGCCACTCGGCCTTGCGGGTGATCTTCTGCACGCCGGTCCAGGTGAAGCCGTCGCGGCCGACGCGGACGCCGTAGCGGATCGCACGGCCGCCTCCGAGCACGTAGTAGAGATAGGTGTTGGGCGTATCGACCACGAGCGTGCCGGCCGGCTCCTTGGTCTGGAACGAGACCTCCTGGCGGCGCAGGTTTTGCGGCAACTGCACCGGCGCAGCATCGGGCTGCTCCTCGGGCGGCAGCGCGGCCATCGTCATTGGCCGGCCATCGGTGCCGACGGGCGGCTGTCCGGCCTGGACCGTTCCGGTCGCGGCGGGACCACCAACGGCCTCCGGCGGACGCATGCCGTCACCGGCGGCAGCCTGCCCCTGCTGGCCCGGACGATTGGCGTAGATCACCGGCGGCGGACCGGCGGGGCGGCCGTAGCGGGGATCGTCGGGCGACATCACGGGGCCCTGCGACGGGGCGGCCGAATAGACCGGCGCCCCAGTCGGGCGGCCATAACGCGGATCATCCGGCGACATCACCGGACCCTGCGGCGGCGCTGTCGAGTAGACCGGGGGAGCGCCGACCGGGCGGCCATAGCGCGGATCGTCGGCCGGGCCGGGCGGCGGCAACGATGCCTGCGGCATCGCGTCGTCGTCATCTTCCAGCGCGTCGAAATTCGGCGTGCGGTCGCCGGGCCGATATTCGGCCGGGGCGCCGTAGCTCGGTGCCTGCTGAACCGGATAGCTCTGAGCCTGCGCGAGCGAGGTTCCCGCCGCAGCGACTGTTGCGGCAGCGCATATCGTCAGAAAGTGTTTGATCATCATCGCTCTTGTATAGTCCCCAAGCCCGATCGGACCGTTAACGGCCAGATGGCCGAAGATAGCGGCACATTCAAGACATATCAGGCTTATTTGCGCCGGACCTGCCGATTTGTGATCCGCAAGACTACCGTTGCTCCGTTGCATCACGGGGCGGAAATCAGCTCGTGGCGTCAATTGCCGGAGTCTTCGGCCCCGTTTTTTGCGGAACGGCTCGGAATCGTTGCGGTATGTTCGAATCAGCCTGATTCGCCGCCCATTTGAGCTCCCGATCCCCGCGTGGCGAACGCGGCAAACAGTACCGTCACCGCGTTCAGATGGCTCTTGGGCCCTGGCCTCTTCGCCGCCGGGGCGGAAATTCGCAATCGCTCGATGCTTCCCGGCTTTCGCTTCCTGTTTGCCGCGATCCTGCTGTCAGTCTCCATCCTGGTGTTCGGCCTGGGCGCCGCCGCACTGCTGCGGGCGAGCCACGAGCAGTATGTCAGCAACCCCTCCTGGCGGAACGGCCCGCAGGAGCAGGTGTTCGCGCAGGCTCCCGAGCCGGCCCAGCCGGTGCTTGCGGTCCTCCGCGCGGAGCCGGAGCTGACCGCCGAGCCCGAGCCGTCGCTGCGCGACAAGGTGCCGACCATTGGACTGCCCGAAAGCGAGCCCGACCAGGTCGCCGTGCTGACGACCGAGACCGAGGCTCAGTCCCAGGTCGCGGCACCTCCGGCTGACGTCCCGGTCGCCGAACCGGCCAAGGCCGAGACGACGACGGAGGCCGCAGCGCCGGCGCCCGCCGACACGCTCACCCCGGCCGACACCACGGCGTCGATCCCCGCGGCCGAGCCTGCCGCGACCGCCAGCGAGCCGGCGCCGGTCGATCCCAGCGCGGCCCTGGTCTCCTCCGCACTCGATGCCGCCTCGGCCAAGCTGGCCGCTTTGAACGAGCCGGCGACGACGGCCGTGAAGCATACGCCGGCGAAGCCCAAGACCGAGAGCAAGGCAGATACCAAGGCTGACGACAAGGCGACCAAGCGCAAGGCGGCGAAGGCGAAGAAGCGACACCGCGTGGTGCGACGTCCGCCGCCTCAGCAGTTGCAGCAGCAGCTCGATCCGTTCGGCCAGCCTCAGACCTTCGCGACGACGACCACGCGCACGCGATGATGCGCTTGCTTTACCTCGCCCCGCTTGCGGGGAGGGAGCGCACCTTCAGCGCGGCGATATCCGAATGACTCACGCCGGACCGGTCGCGATCGGCGGGCCTTTTTCCTGGCCCCATTCCGACCACGAGCCGTCATAGAGCGCGGTGTCGGTGATCCCCAGGCGATAGAGTGCGAGCGTCAGCACGCCGGCCGAGACGCCCGAGCCGCAGCTCGTCACGATCGGCGCATCGAGCTTGACGCCGGCGCTGGTGAAGGCGGCGCGCAGTTCATCGAGCGGCTTCATCGTGCCGGTCGCGGCATCGAACAGCTGATTGTAGGGCACATTGCGCGCGCCGGGGATGTGGCCGGAGCGGATGCCTGCGCGCGGCTCGGGCGCGCGGCCCTCGAAGCGGTCGGCGGCGCGCGCGTCGATCACCTGCTCGGCACGGCTTTCGACATTGGCGATCAGCTGCTGCATGCTGCGCACGCGATTTGAATCGTAGCTCGCCTTGAACGTCGCCGGCTTCGGCTTCACCTCGCCGCTCTCGACCGCTCGCCCCTCGGCGCGCCACTTCTTCAGGCCGCCATTGAGGATGCGCACGTTGTTATGGCCGAAGGCCAGGAACATCCACCAGGCGCGGGGCGCTGCGACCCAGCCGCCGGCATCGTAGAGCACGACGGTGTCGCTGTTTCCGATGCCGAGATTGCCGATGTCACGGCCGAACTGCTCGGCGCTCGGATACATGTGCGGCAGCGGGTTGGAATGATCCGACACCGCATCGACGTCGAAGAACGCTGCGCCCGGCAGGTGCGCGGCGAGATAATCGTCCTTCGGCAGCGGCAGCACGCCCGGCAGTTTGAAGCTGGCGTCGATCACTTTGACGTTGGCATCGTTGATATGGGCGGCGAGCCATTCGGTGGAGACGAGGGGGTCGGTGGCGGTCATTGCTGTTTCCTTGTCATTCCGTGCGCTTGCAGCGCGAGCGAGCTGAAGCAGCGCGCGTCAAACTCCGCTGTCATCGCCCGGCTTGACCGGGCGATCCAGTATTCCAGAGGCGGTTGTGATTGAGCCGAGAGGCCGCGGCGTACTGGATTCCCCGCCTTCGCGGGGAATGACAGCATAGACCGGAGAGATAGCGGAGCACCCCTTACCCCTTCTTCTTCGGCTCCCACTGCTCGGTCGGCCCGCCGGCATCGCGCCAGGCGGCGTAGCCGCCGGCGATGTGGGCGACGGGCTTCAGGCCCATGTCCTGCGCGGTCTTGGCCGCGAGTGCGGAGCGCAGGCCCCCGGCGCAGTGGAAGACGAACTTCTTGTCCTCCTGGAAGACCGGCTTCGCGTAGGGGCTCTGCGGATCGATCCAGAACTCCAGCATGCCGCGGGTGCAGGCGAACGCGCCGGGGATGCGGCCGTCGCGCTCGATCTCGCGGGGGTCGCGGATGTCGACGATGACGACATCGCCGTTCTTGGAGATCTCGATGGCGTCCTTGGCGTTGAGCGTCTCGATCTCGGCATTGGCCTCGTCGATCAGCGCCTTGATGCCGCGGGTGATGTTTTGGGGCATGTGGTTCTCCCTCTTGTCGGCCACCGCGCGGACGGCGCGTGCCGCTAGTGCGTCAATTCCTTCATCGCACCCTCAAGCCCCTCGATCGTGATCGGATACATGCGATTGGCAAAAATGCGTTTGATGATCGTCGTCGATTCCGAATAATCCCAGTGCTTCTGAGCAACCGGGTTCAGCCACACCGCATGGGGATAGGTGCGGATGATGCGGTCGAGCCAGACCGAGCCCGGTTCCTCGTTGACGTGCTCGACCGAGCCGCCGGGCACCATGATCTCGTAAGGCGACATCGAGGCGTCGCCGACGAACACGATCTTGTAGTCGTGCGGGTATTTGTGCAGCACGTCCCAGGTCGGCGTGCGGTCGGTGAAACGGCGCTTGTTCTGCTTCCACACGCCTTCATAGAGGCAGTTGTGAAAGTAGAAATACTCCATGTGCTTGAACTCGCTCTTCGCCGCCGAGAACAGCTCCTCGACCTGCTCGATATGCGCGTCCATGGAGCCGCCGATGTCGAAGAACACCAGGAGCTTCACCGCATTGCGCCGCTCGGGGCGCATGTGCACGTCGAGATAGCCGTGATTGGCGGTCTCGCGGATGGTGGTGTCGAGATCAAGCTCATCGGGCGCGCCGGTGCGCGCGAATTTGCGCAGACGGCGCAGCGCCACCTTGATGTTGCGGATGCCGAGCTCGACATTGCCGTCCAAATCCTTGAACTCGCGCTTGTCCCACACCTTCACGGCGCGGTTGTTGCGGTTCTTCTCCTGGCCGATGCGGACGCCCTCGGGGTTATAGCCGTGGGCGCCGAACGGCGAGGTGCCGGCGGTGCCGATCCACTTCGAGCCGCCCTGGTGGCGGCCCTTCTGCTCCTCGAGACGCTTCTTCAGGGTCTCCATGAGCTCGTCCCAGCCCATGGCCTCGATCTGCTTCTTCTCTTCGTCGGTCAGGTATTTCTCGGCGAGCTTCTTCAGCCACTCCTCGGGGATCTCCGCCTTCTCCATGGCGTCGAGCAGGTTTTCCAGCCCCTTGAACACCGTGCCGAAGACGCGGTCGAACTTGTCGAGGTTGCGCTCATCCTTCACCAGCGAGGTGCGCGACAGGTAATAGAAATTCTCGACTGAATAATCCGACAGATCGGCGTCGAGCGCCTCCATCAGCGTGAGGTATTCGCGCAGCGTCACGGGGACCTGCGCGTCGCGCAGAGAAGTGAAGAATTGCAGGAACATGGGTGACAGATTGCCCGTCGGGTGGCTGACGTCAAGGGGCGGAGACCGTCGCGGGGTGCTGGACCGGGAAGCTTTTTGCTCTAGAATTGGGGCTCTCACGGGGTTGTTTTGGGGACGTTTGCAATGGGAATTGTCGCAGCGCTCATCATTGGCGCGATCGCAGGCTGGCTTGCGGGCAAGATTGTCCACGGGGCGGGATTTGGACTGATCGGCAACATCGTCGTCGGCATCATCGGCGCGCTGGTCGCAAGCTGGGTGTTGCCCCAGCTGCACATTCAGCTTGCAACGGGCACGGTCGGCGCCATCGTGGACGCCACCATCGGCGCGGTGATTGTGCTCGTCATCCTTTCGCTGATAAAACGGGTCTGAAAGCCTGACCGAACCAGGAACGGCCGCCACGAGCGGCCGTTCCCTTGTCGCGACCGGGGCCCGCGCCTCGCGCCGACGATTACCAAGGACACGCAATGAAATTTACCGGCACCAAGGACTATGTTGCGACCGACGATCTCAAGGTCGCCGTCAATGCCTCGATCGTGCTGGAGCGCCCGCTGCTCATCAAGGGCGAGCCCGGCACCGGCAAGACCGTGCTCGCGGAGGAAGTCGCGAAGGCGCTGAACGCGCCGCTTCTGACGTGGCACATCAAGTCCACCACCAAGGCGCAGCAGGGCCTCTACGAATACGACGCGGTGTCGCGCCTGCGCGACAGCCAGCTCGGCGACGCGCGCGTGTCCGACATCAAGAACTACATCAAGCGCGGCAAGCTGTGGGAAGCCTTCACCGCCGAGCAGCGGCCGGTGCTCTTGATCGACGAGATCGACAAGGCCGACATCGAATTCCCGAACGATTTGCTGCTCGAGCTCGACCGCATGGAATTCCATGTCTACGAGACCGGCGAGACGATCAAGGCCAAGCAGCGCCCGATCATGATGATCACCTCCAACAACGAGAAGGAGCTGCCGGACGCCTTCCTGCGCCGCTGCTTCTTCCACTACATCAAGTTCCCCGATGCCGACACCATGCATCGGATCGTCGACGTCCACTTCCCCAACATCAAGAAGCGCCTGGTGGAAGAGGCACTGCGCATCTTCTTCGAGGTGCGCGAGGTGCCCGGCCTGAAGAAGAAGCCGTCGACCTCGGAGCTGCTCGACTGGCTCAAGCTGCTGCTCAACGAGGACATGAGCGTCGAGCAGCTGCGCGAACGCGACCCGCGCAAACTGATCCCGCCGCTGCACGGCGCGCTGCTGAAGAACGAGCAGGATGTGCATCTGTTCGAGCGGCTGGCGTTTTTGAGCCGACGGGAAGTGTGAGCTTCTCGTGTCCCGGACGCGCTGCAGCGCGTCGCAAGATGCCGTAGGGTGGGCAAAGGCGCAAAGCGCCGTGCCCACCATTCCTGCGTGATGGATGCAGATCGTGGGCAGGCTACGCTTTGCGCACCCTACGATGTCCGCGCATGTGGCAACAGCTTCGCCATTTCAGTCGCGTTTTGAATCGCAGACACGCCTTCGCATCCTCGCGGCTCATCTCGCCCGAGCTTTGCTCCATTCCATCGCCCAAAAGAAAGAGGGCGCAGGGAAGGCCGGGTGCTGGCTCGCACCCGCGGTCTGCTGCGCAAAAGGCACACGCAGAAAACCGCACAGCAGCATACAGGTGGTGCCGAACACACGGCCTTCCCTGCGCGATGGTCGGACGGCTTATGCCGTGCTCTCCCGGGAGCCGAACTTTCCTTCTGGCCTCCCTCGCCCCTGCGAATTGACAATGCCGTCCACCCGGTTGGGCTCGCGCACATCTCCGCAAAGGCTTGACCGTAGCAACGACGGCCAGGACCACACGGTTTTGCCGTACGCGCTCAGCGCCGTTCGTCTACACGCGGCCTCGGGCTCACAGGGACTACCCGCCCTGCCCGCTACCTCTCGTGCCGACGCTGCCGCGTCCACCGCAACCCGGCCCGCGTTTCGAACGACTCGCGAACCGCCCCTCTTCGTCGGGCCGGGCTGCGTCGATGTATGCCGCAATTCCGAATTTCGGTAAAGTGGAATATTTTTGCGAGGAGGGGTTGACGAGCGGCGACACAGCCTGGCTCGTAGGGTGGGTTAGCGTCAGCGTAACCCACCTCTTTCGTTCCGCATCGGCAGAAGTGGTGGGTTACGCTGACCGGCTGCGCTTCGCGCGGCCATTCAGCTAACCCACCCTACGAAATCTCACGCCACCGCGGCGTCCGGAATCCTTGCGGCTTCCATCGGCTGCTTGCCGCGGATCAGATCCGAGGCGCGGTCGGCGATCATCATGGTGGAGGCGTTGAGGTTGGCCGAGATCATGCGCGGCATGACCGAGGCGTCGATGACGCGGAGGCCTTCGAGGCCGTGGACGCGGAGTTGGTCGTCGACCACCGCCCAGGTCGAATCCGCCGGGCCCATGCGGCAGGTGCAGCCGGGGTGGAAGGTGGTGGTGCCGCGCTCGGTGGCGGCGGCGAGGAATTCGTCGTCGGTATTGATGTTGGGACCGGGGAAATCCTCATAGGCGTAATAGGGCGAGAGCGGCGCGGACTTCAAAAGGCGCCGCGCGAGTTTCATGCCGCCGACGATGACGCGGCGGTCGAGCTCGGCGTCGAGATAATTGGTCTGGATGATCGGCGGCGCGAACGGATCGTTGGAGCGAATGCGGACATAGCCGCGGCTCTCCGGACGCTGCTGCCAGGACGCCACCGTCATGCCGGGCTCGTCCTCGAGCTGGCCCTGCACGCCTTCCTTGTAGCTTGCCGGCGTAAAGGTGAGCTGCAGGTCGGAACTGTCGGCGCTCTCGCCGGAGTGCCAGAAGCAATAGACCATGGTCGGCGACAGCGAGAGCAGGCCGCGGCGCGCGGTCGCCCATTTCAGCGCCTCGATCCACAGCGAGAAGCCGCGGCGAAGCTCGTTGATGGTCTTGATGTCTTTTACGCGCGCCACCGTGCGCGGGGCATAGTGGTCCTGCAGGCCCTCACCGACCGGCAGCGCGTGACGCACTTCGATGCCGTGAGCATGCAAGAGATCAGGCGAGCCGACGCCGGAGAGCTGCAGCAACTGCGGGGAATTATAGGTGCCGCCGGACAGGATCACTTCCTTGTTGGCGCGTACCTCCACCGGCGTGCCGCCGCGGCCGCCCTTGGTGTAGCGCACGCCGACGGCGCGCTTGCCCTCGAAGATGATCTCGGTCGCGTGCGCATGGGTGTGCACATGCACGTTCGGCCGCTTCATCGCGGGCTTGAGGAACGCGGTCGAGCCGGAGACGCGCAGGCCCTTGTCGATGGTGCGCTGGCAATAGGAGACGCCCTCTTGCTTGGCGCCGTTGTAATCGGGGTTGCGGGGAATACCGAGCGAGACCGCGCCTTCCATGAAGGCTTCGCACAGCGGATCGCGCCACTCCATCGTGGTGACGGTGAGGCTGCCGTCGCGGCCGCGATAGGTGTCCTCGCCCTCGCCCACGCGCTTCTCCAGCCGGCGGAAGTAGGGCAGCACGTCGGCATAGCCCCAGCCGCGATTGCCCATCTGCGCCCAGGTGTCGAAATCCATGCGCTGGCCGCGATTGTAGATGTGGCCGTTGATCGAGGACGAGCCGCCGAGCGTCTTGCCGCGCGGCGCATAGATGCTGCGGCCGCCGGTCCAGGGCCCCGGCTCCTGCTGGTAGGCCCAGTTGATGCTCTTCATGTGGAAGGTCTTGATGAAGCCCGCCGGCAGATGGATGTAGGGATGCCAGTCGGACGGGCCGGCTTCCAGCACGCAGACGCTGACGTTGGGGTCTTCGCTCAGCCGGCTGGTGAGCACGCATCCGGCAGAGCCCGCGCCGACGATCACATAATCAAATCTATCCATGGTGCCTCGGCCGCTCCTAGCGCGGCTTGTCGTTGAGTTGAAATTCCAGATGCGTCTGCACCGTCGGCCATTCGGCGGCGGTGATGCTGTAGACCACGGTGTCGCGCAGCGTGCCGTTCGGCGCGACCTGGTGGCTGCGCAGGACGCCATCCTGCTTGGCGCCGAGGCGCTCGATGGCGCGGCGGCTCTGGTGGTTGAAGAAGTGGGTGCGGAATTCGACCGCAATGCAGTTCAGCGTCTCGAAGGCGTGGCGCATCAGCAGCAATTTGCACTGCGTGTTGAGCGGGCCGCGCTGCGCGCTCTTGCCGTACCAGGTCGAGCCGATCTCGACGCGGCGGTTGGCGGCATCGATGTTCATGTAGGTCGTCATGCCGACGATGTTGCCGGCGGCGTCGAACACGGTGAACGGCAGCATCGAGCCTGAGGCCTGCAGCCCCAGGCGCCGGTCGATCTCCTTGCCCATATTCTCCGGCAGCGGGATCGCCGTGTACCAGAGCTTTGACAGGTCGCCGTCCTTCACGGCCGTCACCAGCCCGTCGAGATGCTGATGCGACAGCGGCTCGAGACGGGCGCGCTGTCCACGCAGGGTGATGGGATCGGGCCAGGGCATTTGGGGTCTCTCCTTGCGTCACTGTGCGGCGAGGCATTCCGGGTGCCAGATCCTCATCCTGAGGAGCGCGGAACGCGCGTCTCGAAGGATGAAGGCCCGGCTGGTGGCCTCGCCCTTCGAGACGCGCGAAGGGCGCGCTCCTCAGGGTGAGGGTCTGAGAGTTACCTCGCCTCTCGCACAATGACGGCTTGGCTCACTTGTTCAAAAAATTCAACGGCAATCCGCCACGCGGCCAGTCCATGGCGACCAGCTCGCCCTTGCCTGACAGCGTGATATAGGCGGTCTTCAGCTCAGGGCCGCCGAAGGCGATGTTGGTGGTGACGCGGTCGCCGGTCGGGACCTGCTCCACCAGCGTGCCGTCGGGCGCGATCACCGAGATGCAGCCGGAGACGAGGGTGGCGACGCAGACATTGCCGCCGGCTTCCACTGCGAGCGAGTCGAACATCTGGTAGCCGCCGAGGCCGCAGATCGGCTTGCCGCGCTCGCCGCGATAGATCACGTCGCGCGGCTTCAGCGTGCCGGGCGCGGAGAGCTCGTAGGCCCACAGCCGCCCGGTCGGCGTCTCCGCGATGTAGACGGTATTCTCATCCGGCGACAGCCCGATGCCGTTCGCCGGCAGGATGCCGTGCACGATCTCGACGAGCTCGGTCATCCCGGGCTTGAGATAGTACATGCCGCCGACGTCCATCTCGCGCGCGCGGCGCTTGCCGAGATCGGAGAACCAGAGGCCGCCCTGCTTGTCGAACACAAGATCGTTCGGGCCGCGCAGATCGTGCTCGCCGCATCTGGTGACGACGGTCTCGACCTTGCCGGATTGCAGATCGACGCGCTGGATCGAGCCGCCGAGATAATCGTCCGGCTGCGGACCCGGCATGATCATGTTGCGGGTCGGGATCCAGGAGAAGCCGCCATTGTTGCAGATATAGATCTTGCCGTCGGGACCGAGCGCGGCGCCGTTCGGGCCGCCCGGAATCTTCGCGACGATCTCCTTGCGGCCGTCGGGATAAACGCGGGTCAGGCGCTGGCCGCGGATCTCCACCAGCACCACCGAGCCGTCCGGCATCACGACCGGCCCTTCGGGAAATTCGAGGTCGGTGGCGAGAACACGGACGTCAGACATTGAGGGACCCTCCCGGCTGCTTGTTATGGCTTGCACGGGATGTCCGGCACGGGCCCCACACGCAAGATTTGCCTGCGGTTATGACAAAGTCACCCGGGCTTGCCAAGCAAGCGGGATGGTATGCCAGCGTTGCGGAAGCCTTAACGCTTCACCGGCAGCCAGATCTCGAAGCCGCCATTGCCGGTTGCGGGATCGAACGCCTCGTCGTAGCGCTCGAAGCTCGGCGCGTCCGCGGCCGTCAAACCCGAGGCGGGCAGCCATCGATTCCAGATCGTGTTGACGGTGCGGCGGATCGAGGCGACGTGCTCGGTATGCGCGAACACCGCATAGCGCTGCTCGGGAATGCGGATGCGGGCGAAGCGTCGCGGCAGGTCCGAGAACTCGGCGACCTCGACGCCGGCGATGTAGTCGAAATTGCCGGAATCGTCGCCGTTGCAGCAGACGCCGTAGGCGACCTGTCCGACCCTCGATGGAATATCGGCGACCTCCTGATGAAAGCGGTGCCACAGGCCGGGGATGACGGCGCCGTTCTCGCAAGAGATGCGCTCGCCGGGACCGGCGACGAGCAACGGCCGCGCGGTCTCGAAGCGCGGCGGGGCGAGTTGGTCGAGCATGGTGGAGTCCATGAGGATCGGCTCCTGAAGCTTGAGGTCATTGGCGCACATTGCCGCCCTGACCGCTTCGGGCGTGGTGCCGAATTGGTCGCGGAACGCGCGGGTGAATGCTTCGTGCGAGCCGTAATCGGCCTCCAGCGCCACGCTGAGGATGTTCGGCGCGCCGTTCGCGAGAAGACGCGCCGCCTCGGTCAGCCGCCGCGCGCGGACGTAGCGCATCACCGGAAGGCCGGTGGCTGCGGCAAACGCGCGCACGATGTGGAACCGCGATACGGCCGAGATCGCAGCGATCTCGTCGAGCGTCATCGGCTCGGCCAGATGGCTCTCGATATACCAGAGCGCGCGTTGCGCAGGGTTCATGGCGGCTCAACCCTCGTTCGAAGCGTGACGATGATGCGCCGTCAGCGCCGGCGTCGCTTGATCGGCATTGCTGTCCCCCGCGTGAGGATAGTCCGGGAATGGCCACTGGCAACGCCCCGGCGTTCGCGGCTAGACTGTTTCGAAACCGCTCACGAGAAAGAGGAACCCCACGTCATGGAAATCACCGATGTGCGGGCACACCATATCCGCATCCCCTATGACGCCGGCGTTGCGAGCTTCCGCCAGGGCGCATCCGCGATCACTGCGCTCGACATGGTGCTGATCGAGGTCACCACCGATGCCGGGCTGACCGGTTGGGGTGACGCCTTCGCCTATGTCTGCCCGCGCACCACGCGCAGCGCCGTCGAGGAGATGATCGCACCGCAGGCCCGCGGGCTGAAGGTGCCCGATGCGGCCGGCATCCCCGCCGTGATGGAGCAGATCCAGCGCAATCTGCATCTGTTCGGCCGCTACGGCATCACCATGTTCGCGATCTCAGGGCTCGACATCGCGCTCTGGGATCTTGCTGCCAAGGTCGAGGGCGTGCCCCTGCATCGCCTGCTCGGCGAGACCAGGCGCACGGCCATTCCCGCCTATGCGAGCCTGCTGCGGATCGGCTCGCCCGACAACATCGCGGCCGAATGCAGGACGGCGCTCGCGTTCGGCTATGGCGCAATCAAGCTGCACGAGACCACGGCGCCGGCGGTGTTCGCCGCGCGGGAGGCGATCGGGCCAGCCATTCCCCTGATGGTCGACATGAACTGCCCTTTGACCGCCGAGCAGGCGATCGCGTTCGCAACGACCTGCCGGGACGCGCGGCCGATGTTTCTGGAGGAGCCGGTGTGGCCGCCGGAAGACTTCGCCGCGCTCGCCGAAGTCCGCAGCAAAGGCGGGCTCGGCATCGCCGCCGGCGAGAATGCCTGCACGGAATATCAATTCCGCCAGATGATGCAGGCGGGCGCGGTGAGCCACGCCCAGCCGTCGGTGACCAAGGTCGGCGGCATCACGGAATTTCTGAAGGTCGTGGCGCTCGCCGATCAGCTCGGCGTCAAGATCGTGCCGCACTCGCCGTATTTCGGTCCGGGCCTGCTCGCGACGCTGCATCTCCTGGCGACACGCGACGATGGGCTGGTCGAGATGTTCTATCTCAAGCGCGAGGCCTGCCTCTGGGGCGGCCGCGCGGACAGCGATGCCACCGGCCATGTCGCGGTGCCCTCGGGCGTGGGCCACGGCTATGAGCCCGATCGGGACGTGATGGAGCGATATCGCGTGAGGTGATCGGCGCGCTTATTTCGCGTCCTTCGCCGCCGGCGCGTCCTGCTTCTTCTTCAGATCCTCGGCCGTCTTCACCTGGGCGGCCTGGAGATCGCCGAGCGTCTTCTGCAGGCCGGCGAGGTTCGTCTTCAACGCGTCGATCTGACGGTTTGCTGCATCCAGCTTCTGCTGGTGGTCGAGCGTGAGCTTGGTGATCGTCTTCTGCAGGAAGTCGACATTGCTCTGCAGGCAGCTGGTGCGCCGCTCCATGGTCTTTTCGACCGTGCAGATCTCGATGCCGGGCACGTCCTGCGCGTGCATCGGCGCATTCGCCAGCGTTGCGAGCAGCAATATCGCGAAACAAACGCCGGCGTTTCGAAGCAGCATGAAAGGTTCCTCGTCAGATCGATCACGGCAATGTGCGCTGTTTGCGCACAGCCACTCAAGGCTACCACACTCGCACCGCATTCTCGCGTTGAGCTTGCAGCGTTCCCTTGGACGGGGAACGATGATCCGCACGCGGAAGAAGTGGGCGCTGTTCCGCGGCTTTGTTTAGGGGAGATTTTTGGAATGGCAACGCGCGATAGACGACTGGCGGAATTCGACGGCGCCGGAGAACCACCGCCGGGCCTTGCGCTCGAAGTGCTGTGCGAGGATCACAGCGGGACCTACCAGCTGCCATTCGCCTGCCGTTATGTCGAGGGCCGCTGGCAGAACAACGAAGCCGGCATCGCGGTCGAAGCGACCGTCATTGGCTGGCGCCTGCCGCGCGTGAGGCAGCGCGGGGCCGCCTGACGCCCATCTCTGTTCCAAATTGCAACGGGGCCGCGCTCCGTCTTAACCTTCGGAACGCGGCCCGAACGAATCACGTCCGAATCAGCCGAACGGCTGCGTACGCAGCTGTTCACGGCTAGATGTCGATGCGGCTTGGCCGGTGCGTACAATATCTGCGCAGCCCGGTGGATGGCACGGGGCGCGCACGGGCGCCAAAGGTTAATCGCGACAAGGACATAGCTCGCGGGCCGCCCCGGCCGGCCCCCGCCCTCGAAACGAGCAGGGCTTCGCGCTGCCTGCCTAATATTCGACCTCGAGCTCCTCGATCTCGGCCGGCTCCTCCCTCGCCGCCGCGATCCATTCCTTCATCTCATCCATCGCCATGATGGTGTCGGCGTAGGCCTTCAGCTGCGGCTCGAGCTTGACGTCATAGGTGACGAAGCGCGTCACCACCGGCGCGTACATCGCATCCGCCACGGTGCGCCGCTCGCCGAACAGGAACGGACCGCCGGATTTCTCCAGGCAGTCGCGCCAGATCGACCAGACCCGGTCGATGTCGGCCTGCGCGCGCGACCAGATCTTGAAGCCGGGAAAATGTCCTTTCAGATTCACCGGCAGCGAGGCGCGCAAGGTGGTGAAGCCGGAATGGATTTCGCCGCAGATTGAGCGGCAATGCGCGCGCTGCACGCGATCATCAGGCAGCAGGCCGGCTGACGGCATTGCCTCGTTGAGGTATTCGGCGATCGCCAGCGTATCCCACACCACCGCACCGTCGTGCCGCAGGCAGGGCACCAGGATCGACGACGACAGCAAGAGGATTTCGGCGCGCGCCGACGGATCGTCCGGCGCGGTGACGATTTCCTCGAAATCGAGCCCGGAGAATTTCGTCAGCAGCCAGCCGCGCAGCGACCAGGACGAGTAGTTCTTGCTGCTGATGGTCAGTGTCGCCTTTGCCATATGGCCCCTTCCCTCACGCCTGGGAGCGCACTGCCGCGCGTGCGTGCCCCGTCCTTCCCGCCCAAAGAGCAGCAAGCGACGTGCCAATTTTCCCGGCGGTCCGGCCCCCATCTGGCTTCGATATTGCATCAAGACGGTGGGACAGGTGGGCACTTCAGTATGATGTCGATGTATTATCAGGCCTTTCAGAACCAGATGGACCTGACTGCGCCGTGGCGCGCGGGGGCTTCGTCCGCGCTCAGATTCCTCAATCTGGTGCCGCAGGGCATGTCGGACCAGGTCGTCGGCCGGCTGTCGGCCGCGCTGGAGCTGATCTCGCGCTCCACCCTCACCTATCATCGCCCGGCCTACGGCATCGACAGCGTCATGGTGGGCAATCGCGAAGTCGCCGTCACCGAGGAGATCGCCTACGCGACACCGTTCGGCTCGCTGCTGCACTTCAGGAAGGACGGCGTGACGGAGCAGCCGCGCATGCTGCTGGTGGCGCCGATGTCCGGCCATTTCGCAACGCTGCTGCGCGGCACCGTGCAGACGCTGCTGCAGGACCACGACGTCTACATCACCGACTGGCACAATCCGCGCGACATTCCGCGCAGCGAGGGCCGCTTCGGGCTCGACGACTACACCGAGCATCTGATCGACTTCTTAGGGCAGCTCGGCCCGCGCCCGCACATGGTGGCGATCTGCCAGCCTTCGGTGTCGGCGCTCGCGGCCGCCGCGATCATGTGCGAGGACAACCATCCCTCGCGCCCGGCGACGCTGACGCTGATGGCGGGGCCGATCGACACCCGCATCCAGCCGACCAGGGTCAACGAGTTCGCCAAGAGCAAGCCGATCGAATGGTTCGAGCAGAACCTGATCAACTACGTGCCAATGCAGTGCCGCGGCGCGCTGCGGAAAGTCTATCCCGGCTTCGTGCAGCTCACCGCCTTCGTCTCGATGAATCTCGAGCGCCACATCAAGCAGCACATGGATCTCGCCAACCACATCGCCAAGGGCGAGAAGGACAAGGCCGCGACCATCAAGACCTTCTACGACGAATATTTCGCCGTGATGGACCTGCCGGCCGAGTTCTACATCGAGACCGTGCGCGACGTATTCCAGGAGCACCTGTTGCCGCAAGGCAAACTGATGCATCGCGGCCGCCCCGTGAACACCAAGGCCGTCAGCCGCATGGGGCTGATGACGGTCGAAGGCGAGAAGGACGACATCTGCTCGATCGGCCAGACGCTCGCCGCGCAGGATCTCTGCACCGGCGTGCGCGCCTATCGGCGCGTCCACCACATGCAGGCCGGCGTCGGCCATTACGGCGTGTTCTCAGGCCGGCGCTGGAACAACGAGATCTATCCGCTGCTGCGGGATTTCGTGCACGTGAATTCGTGAGACCGCGCCGCGGCGCGCTGGAATTGCTCTTCAAGCCCGTATCGAGCCGGGCCACGCGACGACTTGCCCTGACATCACCAGGCGGTTGCGTCCGCCCTCCTTGGCGGCGTAAAGCGCCTTATCCGCAGCCGCTATCAGCGACGAGCAATCCGCCTTGTCGCCGAACGAATTATGTGTGGCGCCACCAATACTGAGGGTGACCTGCCTGGATGACGGGTTGAGCGCGTGCAGGATGCCGAGGTCCTCAATCGCCTGCCGGATTCGCTCGCCGACCTGCTCGCAACCTCCTGCGTCGGTATTCGGCAGCAGCAACGCGAATTCCTCACCACCGTACCGGGCCGCCACGTCTGCCGGCCGTCTGGCCTGCTGCGCCAGGACCCCCGCGATTGAGCGGAGACATGAATCGCCCGCTTGATGCCCGTACCGGTCGTTGAAGCTCTTGAAATGATCGACGTCCATCAGCAGCAGTGACAGAGGCGTTCCTTCCCGCCTGGCCCGGTCCCATTCCGCCTCCAGCCGCTCGTCGAAATGTCGGCGGTTTGCCAAGGCCGTCAGGCCGTCCGAACGGGCGAGAGCCGCCAGCCTATCCTCCAGATCCTTGCGTTCGGTCATGTCGCGCGAGATCGCCACCACGCCGTTGATGTGTCCACTCTGCGCACTCCTCGTGACGCGCAGTGCAGTTTCGACCCAGATCTCTTCCTTCTCACGATGACGGGTGCGATACGTGATTCTCGCCTCCTCGGCTTCACCGTTCATCAATGCGGAGAGCGTTTGCTCAACCCGGGCCAGATCCGCGGGATTGATGCCGGCGAGGGCTGATGTATCCACCAATTCGTTCGGAGCCCAGCCAAGGATTCGAGCGGTGGACGGCGACGCATAGAGGATCCGTCCATCGACTGCGACGCGCATGACCATGTCTCCCGACTGCTCTGCAAGGAGGCGAAAATCCGCCTCCTTGGCAACCAGGGCAGCGGCCATCTTCTGCCGCAGGTGCAACTGGCGCACCAGAAAGAGCCCGGCAACACCGAGCCCACCTGTCAGCGCCAGGACTGCGGCAATGCGCGTCAGCGCGGCTCTGCGCCAGGGGGCCAAGACGTCATCTTCCGATTCCGTAGCAACGAGGAGAACGGAGTAGCGGCTGCTGAGTTGATAGAAGCTCAGACGCCGAACGCCGTCGAGAGGCGACGTGAAATAGTAGACGCCCGCAGCCGGCCGCTCGCGAATAGTCTTGAAAAGCGGAGCACTCGACAGATCGCGGCCGGTGTATCCGTTGTCCGGGGTACGCGCGAGGACAATGCCTCCCGCGGTCGCCAGAGCGATTGAACCGTTCTGGCCAACGTCGAACCCGCGATAAAATTTTAGAAAATAGTCGACATCGATCGTCGTAAGGGCAACTCCGGCAAAACTGCCGTCAGGATGATTGAAGCGCCTTGACGCGGTGATGATCCATTGACCGCCCGATCTACTCTTCACCGGATTCCCAATGAAGGTCCCCCGGTCCGCCACGGCACGATGATGCTGGAAATAATCCCGGTCGCTGTTGTTGAGACTGGCGAAATCCACTGACTCGCTGGTTGCGAGCCAGCGGCCGGTCTCGTCGTAGATAAATACGGCGCGGATCCGGTTCGCGGCTTTGCGTCGGGTCAAAAAGGTCTGAATCTTGGCGATTGCCGTTGGCCCGGCTCCCTCCAGTTCGAGTTGACCAACCAGCACATTCAGAACGGTGTCCGCGAGTTCGAACGTGTCGTCCGCGTGTTGCGTCAGCGACCGGGCCAGACTGGCCATGTCTGTTTCGGAACCCTTCAGCACTGCCAGTCGCGAAGACCATTCCCGCCAGCCGCTGAGCGCGACAATCGCCATACAGGCGACCGCCACGAATGCCGAGACCCAGAACGTCAGACGCCCCTGGCGAACATCACTCCGGTGATCGATCAAGAAATGTTCCCTCCACCCCAACCCCGTAAACGCCTTGGGCTAGGGGATAGTTGCTCGTTCCGGTTGAGTTTCTGGCGGGGCTTCGAAAGACTGGCGGCATCGATGAGCGGCTCGACCATCGATCGAGAACCCATCGACCGGTCGGGCGAGAAGGACACCACAGCAATCAGCCCGACTTGACGGCCTCGCTCAACGTGCCGGCCACTCGGCCAAAGTGAGGCTCAGTGAAATTGGCGGGATGCAGGCTTCGGACTCCGGCAAGATGTGCCAGATCGTCGATCCGCGGTTGAGGCCGAATGACCAGGCTCTCTGCCGGCAAACGCATCGGCGGCGAAGGCGATGCGGGCTTCGCGCCAGTTGTAACAATTTGAGGCAACGGCACGACCATTGACCAGATGTTCTTGAGCATCGCCCTGTTCACGGAGCATGCGACGACACCGTTCTCCTTCAGACGGGCGACGGTAAAGAGCTTGCGAATCAGCAGGTCCCGTTCAAGCGATTGCGGCAAATGGAACTGCATCCCGACCAGCCGGCCTCGTTGTTGTACAACCATCGCGTCGATCCAGCCCACCTGCATGATGTGCACGCGCAGCGGTTCTCCAGCGCCGGGACCGTCAATGCCGGAGCCGAGCAGAACGCCAGCGCCAGAGAGGGAGATGTTGCTCACGCGCCCAGAAAGCCGTTCGCCGGCCCCAGTCTCGATCAAGACCGATTCATCGACGTCGAAACGCTCCTCGGCGCGTCCCATCCGAGCCTGCAGCGAGGTCATGCAGACGAAGAAGAGCACGACGACGTTCACCACCGACCAGAACGCGACCATCGGTAAAGCGGCCGGATGATCAATCATCCGCCATTCCGGGATGGTGTTCAGAACCAGGCCGACAACCGTCAACGCCATCAGCGCCGCCGACGGCCAGAATATCTCCGCGGCGTAGCTTGCGCACCGCGCGGCCGCTCCCTTGGGCGTCACCTTGAACGCATGTCCCATCGGCTTGACGAGAGTCCCGAGCACCGTCGGCAGAATCTTGAAGCTCTGGATCGTCGCCGACACCTGAGCGGCGAGCGGAAAGTGCACGTGCGGCGCAAACCAAGAGATGCCGCCGTTGAGCGCCAGGATCGCGGGGAACAAGTAAAAGAAGACCGCCTCGGGGGTGACGTCGACGACAGGCGCTAAACCGGTCCACATGAACACGATCGGAACCACCACGACCATGAGCGCCCGCAAGCCCAACGAGAGCCAGTGAGTCGGAAAGAACAGGAGCCGATGCATCAAGCCCAGTCCGGGGCCGAGCGGGCCGGCGGAGAGATACAGAGTCTGGATCGCACCACGCGCCCAGCGTTGCCGTTGCACGAAAAATGCGTCAAGGCTTTCCGGCGCCAATCCAATCGCCATGGGCTCGTTGAGATAACGGGTGATGTACCCTTTGCGCAGCAGGACCAGCGTCAGCAGAATGTCTTCGGTAATGGACTGGGTTGGCAAGGCATCCCCAACCACGCGAAGTGCTGCACGACGCGTGACGGAGTTGGAACCACAACAAAAGGCACCATCCCAGCCGTCGCGCGCGGGCATGATGGAATCGAAGAAGAACCGTTGTTCGTCCGGCAATCCCCTGTGCAGGCCGAGATTCGCCTGCATCGGATCCTCGTTGTAAAAGGTGTGCGGGATCTGAACGATTCCGATCTTTGGATCCGCGAAGAAGCCGATCGTGCGCATCAGGAATTTGCACTGCGGCACGAAGTCCGCGTCAAAGATCGCAAAGTACTCGCCGCTCGTCTGCGTCAGCGCATGATTGATATTGCCGGCCTTGGCATTCAAGTTGTCGGCGCGCGTGAGATACCCGGCACCCTTTTCCTCGCAGAGTTTCTTGAGCCAAGGCCGGCGACCATCATCCAGAACCCAGACCTGGAAGTTTGGATAGTCCAGACACAACGCGCCGGTGATCGTCTTTTCCAACACCTCGAACGGCTCGTCAAAGGTTGGAATAAGGACGTCGACCGATGGCAGCTCATCATGCGGCAGGCTGCGAAGCCGACGCTCGTGCTGATCTGCCTCGCTGCGGCGATCGGTCCTGCGAAGGAAAATCAGATAAAGAATAAACTGATCCGTAAAGGTCAGCAGCTCAACGAAGAGACAGAACCAGATCCAGTAGACCTGATACCAAGTCCCGGTTGCAGGCAGCACCGTGGTGAAAATACGCCATTCGAGATAGCGAGCCACGACAAGCCAAACCGCGACAAAGACCGCGACACGTGCCCAAGGGCGCGCGACTGGAAAGGTCGGCGCCAAGAGGTACATCGCCGCAAAGATCCCCACCACCGGCGCGAACAGCTGAGAGAGAGACAGAGTCATGGCCTGCATGGAACACCTCGCTCACAGGGACGACTGGTCGAGCTCCAGGCGCGCGGTCAGCCATTTCAACTTCGAGCTGACCAATCGTAGCAAGCCGTCCGCTCTGCGCTCGAAGCGCACTTCGGCCAGTCGTCCGATATCGCAGGAGCCATTGCGCTCGGCCCACGTTTCGTTGGGGGGAAGCGATATCTCAACGGTAATGTTGCCCGGATCAGGCCGCGGCACCCGAGCCGCAAGCAGTCGATCGTCGGCGTAAGCAGCCGATCCGCGGACTTGCCGGACCAGGCCGGTCTTCCATTCGCCGCTCCCAATCAGGCGGACGGTAGCCGCATCTCCGGCCTTGATCTTCTCGAAATCGCGCTCGGGCAGTTCAACGACAATGAATCGGCGTTGGCAGTCTGCAAAATCGAGGACCGATTGCCCTTCCGTGACCATCGAGCCCGGGCTGGCCGCGACCGACCAGACGACATGGGCGGCCGGCAACGATAGATCGTAGTGATCGAGACGATCAAGCCGAGCGCGCTCCTCGGCGATTTCCGCGGCCAGTTGCGCAGAACGTGAGCTGTTTTGCAACTCGTCCGTCTCGAGCTCCTGGCGGCGGAGAACAAGCCGCTCGCGTTGCTGCTGGGAGTAGGGCACGTCATTGGCATCGCCACGAAGATAAAGACCTTTCTCGGCCGCCCCCAACTCGGTCTTGAGGCGCTGCAGGCGTTCATCGGCCATCCGGCACCGCGTTGCGGTTGCCTCCTGCGAGGCTTGGGCCTCGCCGGACCGGATCTGCGAACTGATGCCGAGCTTCACGAGCCTCTCCATCCGGCCCGCGACATCGTTCCGCTGCCGCGCCTCGGCGAGACAGCCGCCTTTTTCAACTTCCGTTTCGCCGATTTCGTGGCTCAGGCGCGCGACCATCCCCAAGCGATAGTCCTCGCTGCGCTCGCGGAGCTTGCGATCGAGCCCGGCGATTTCCTCGAGTTGCCGACGTGCGAGCTCGGCGCGTTTGGTGGACACGGCAAGCTGCTGATCGAGGTCCATGAGGTGTCGGCGATCCGGCGAACGCGCCCCGACCATCGGCACCACCCGGCTCTGCTGGAAATATTCGCCCTTGCGTGGAAGATCAGGTGAGAGCTGACCCGCGAACGGTGCAGTCACCCGCATGAGCTCGGCATTGACAAAGGCGGAGGGAGCGATTCGGTAGGTCACATACGGCAACAGGGCCCATCCGCTCAGCGCGATGATCCCTAGCGCCAGGGCTCGACGAACAACCCGGCTGCGAATGAAACGTTCGACGTGCAAACGAACCACGACTGGATCTCCAATGGGCTTTGGTCGCTGCGCCTGCCGCAGCGAAGGCAAGCCAATCGCCGGGCGTTGGGATGAAGTCTGCGCCTTGAGGCAAGGAGCAATCCAACAACATTGCCGCCAGCCGAAATCAGGATTCGCCGCCGCGGCAGACTCGCCTTCGCAACCACGAGAAGCATACCTAGGATTCACCACAACAGGTTAAGCCGTGTCAAAACCGGATAACTACGGCTGCCGAATCGAGGATCAAGATATCGCCCCATTCCGGCTTGAAGTCGGCGCGGCGTTTGCGCCGATCGAATGACGGCGCGGCTAACGCCCATTCCCAAGCAGCTCTCTCGCTTCCAGGACTTCGGGGAGATTTCGCTCCGCATCGAATTCGGCGAGCAAGGGAGCAAGCACTTCAGAGACCGCACCAGCTCGGCCATTTGTCTTGTACAGGCGTGCAAGTTCAAGGGCGCCGCGCAGCTCGAAAGTCCTGGTCTGCTGGTGTCGCGCGATGTCCAGCGCTCGCTTGAAGGCGTCTTCGGCACTGGATTCGTCGGAAGGATCATGGCGCGATACAAGTTTACCGCGGACACGATGCAGCTCGGCATCGAGCCAATGCTGGCCGGATTGTCCCGTCCCGGCGATCGATTCGTCCAGGATTTCCAGCCCGGTCCCGACTTCGCCCACCTCTGCATTCGCCAGGGCGACATGCATCCCCCAGAACGGTTCGCAGAGGTAGCAGTCGTTCTCGTGCAGGAAGGCCCAGCCGTGACGCATGTCCGCCAGTCCGGCCATTCGGTCGCCGGCACGCCACTTGGCGAGGCCATTCAGGTAGGTGCCCGCGGCCACGTACAGCGGCATCGTGTGGTCGCGCGCGAGACCGAGCGCCAGGATCGTCTCTGTTTGCTGCAACATGCCCCCGCATACCCCGTCGAACACAGCCCGATGAACCAGCGCATTGGCCTGGGACAACGCCCGTTTTTCGCCCGGAGCACCCACCGCTTCCGCGGCGAGCTTGCGCGCACGAGCGGTGCTACCGAGCGGCCAGAGCACCAGGGCAAGAAATCTCATGATCACGAACGGCAGATCCAGCGCAGACGCCCTGAAGGTCGCGGGATCCGGTTCGGCACCATAGATCCCCAGCGCCCGCTCGAGATGCGTTCTCGCATTCAAGTAA
Organism: Bradyrhizobium sp. 23AC; assembly: GCF_054863025.1. Lineage (NCBI taxonomy): Bacteria > Pseudomonadati > Pseudomonadota > Alphaproteobacteria > Hyphomicrobiales > Nitrobacteraceae > Bradyrhizobium > Bradyrhizobium sp. 23AC. Next base: position 250,785 of record NZ_JAVAYN010000004.1, on the reverse strand, counting down.
TCGCCCTCGAACCAGCAGGTGACGCCGCCCGTCCAATGGGCGACGACGGCGGCCACCGGCGAGTCCGGTCGTCGGTCAGCGGCGCTCCTGATGGCGTCCGCCAGCTCCCGCATCGGAGCGAGTTCGCCGTGGGTCAGGCAGGCATTGAAGAGCCCCGACTGCACCGGCGCAAGCTCAACGGGATCATCGATGTCGGCTGCGAACTGGCGCGCACGCGTCCATGCCGCAACCGTCTCTGGAGCGCTGTGGCCGAGGCTGCCCCGCAAGGCACGGCCATATGCGATTTGGAGGTGCAGCCTGCTCATGATCCGGCGGGAATCATCAGGCAACTGATCGGCGGTCGCAATGGCCTTGCCGAGATGCGCGATCGCCTCGGAATAGGCCGAGCGTTTCAACGCCTGCTGGCCCGCCTTCCGCCACCATTCGAGGGCCGCCTCGCTCAGCCCCGCCTCAGTGAAGTGGTGCGCCAGAACTTCCGGTTCGGTCTCGGCGACGGCTGGAAACTTCTCGCGCAGGACATCGCCAATGCGGGTATGAAGCAGCTGCCGTTTGCTCTTGAGCAGACTCTCGTAGGCCGCCTCCTGAACAAGGGCGTGTTTGAAACTGTAGTTTGCTTCGGGCGGCGTGCCACGACGCAACAGCAGTTCGGCCTCTTCAAGTTGTCCCAACGCAGCGTTCAGCGTCAGATCGTCGCGTCCCGCCACGGTTTTCAGCAGCGCGTACGAGAAGTCACGGCCAATGGCGGCGCCTATCTGCGCCACCTCCTTGACCGGAGCGAGCCGGTCGAGCCGCGCCATCAGCGAATCCTGCAGCGTCGCGGGGATAGCAAGCGGCGGGAGCGGACTATTCAGGCGGTAGCGCCCGGCATCTTCGACGAGCAGCCCGGACTCCAGCACCATCTTGGTCAACTCTTCGACGAATAGCGGTATGCCATCGGTCTTGTCGATGATCTGCTTCATCATCTCGCGTGGCAGCTGGCGACCGACGACCACCTGCTCGACCAGCGCGCGCGTGTCCTGCCGATCGAGCCGGTCGAGCCGCAACAGACCGACGTTGGCAAGGCCCGACCAGGAGGGCTCGAACTCCGGCCGGGACGTCAAGAGCACGAGTATCTGCAGGCCCCTGATCCGATCGACCGCGAGATCGAACAGTTCAAGTGTCGTCGCATCGGCCCAATGCATATCCTCGCAGATGATCAGCAGAGGCTGGTCTCGCGCCAATCCCTCGAGCTGATCGAGAAGGACGGCAAATGTCTGTCGCCTCTGCTGCGCCGGGCTCAAGCCGAGTGGCGGGCAATGGTCGCCGGTCGGAATCGAGAGCAGAGCCGCAATGAGCGGCGTGGCCCGGGCGACTTGCCGGGTTCCTATTGCCAGCGTCGCCTCGAGCTTGTCGAGCTTTTGTTCTGGCGTGTCGTGGGAGCGGATTCCGGCGGCGCGCTCGAGCTGCGCGACAAAGGGATGAAGTGCGCTGTTGGTGTGGTAGGGCGAACACTGATATCGCACGCGACGGTGCGTCCCCAACGAGGGGCTCTCGGACAGCATTGCCACGATGCGCGACTTGCCGATGCCCGCTTCGCCGGAAATCAATACGATCTGGCCCTGGCCCTGCCATGCCTCCCGCTGGCGCGAGAGAATGAACTCGATCTCGTCCTTGCGACCGACAAAGCCGATCGAGCGCGCGGCGCGGACCGCCTCGAAGCGACTCTCCGATGAGGTCGCTCCTTCCACCGCCCAGACCGCGATGGGTTCGCCTATCCCCTTGACCTCGCGGCGGCCGAGATTGCGAAAGGTGAAGAGATCGCCAAGCAGCCGGCGCGTCGACGAGGCAACGACGACCGCCCCCGGCTCGGCCAGGCTTTGAAGCCGAGCAGCGAGGTTTGGTGCATCGCCGATGGTTGCGTGCTCCTCCGATGCATCTCCGCTGATGAGATCGCCGACCACCACAAGCCCGGTCGCAATTGCGATCCGCAGCTCAACCCGTTCGCCGGCGCCTGTCTTGAGCTGGCGAATCGCAGCGATAATATCGAGACCCGCTCGCACTGCCCGCTCCGCATCATCTTCGTGGGCGCGCGGATACCCGAAATAGACGAGTATTCCGTCACCAACGAACCTGGCTATCCTGCCGTCATAAGCGGCAATGACGCTCCCGCAGGCGGCGCGGTACGCCCGGATCACTTCCCACAGATCCTCGGGATCGAGACGCGCCGAGAGCGCTGTCGAGCCGACCAGATCGCAAAACATGACGGTGAGGTGGCGACGCTCGGCGTCGTGAGGAGGAGTCGGCGATGCGATCAACGCGGCTGGATCAAGGTCGGCAATCGCACGCAGCATTTTGCGGCGATGCCCGAGCAGGACTCCGAGCTTGTCGAAGTCCTCGACCATCAGCTCGGGAAGGACGCCCATGTCGATCCCATTTTGGGCAAAACGCTCTGCGTATTGCCCAAGCCCCAGCTTCTCGAGCCACTCCGCAATCTGCATTGGCTCCACCGATCGTGTGGTTGGCGGTTAGCAGAATTTTGGACCACGGCGCGCAGGGACAATATCCCAACGCCACCATGATGGCACGTCTTGTTTGTTGCGCGAGAATTTAGGTTACTCGATACCGATACGGTTTCGACCGGACACTGCTCGATGCGAACGGCTGCGCTACCAAACATCGGCGGCGCGCAGCGTTGGATGGCAGAGGTTGCGATGAGTCGTCACTGCTCACGCGAGACCTGAAGCCGGCTTGTGCGCACATTCGATGCCAAGTGCACGCTTCCGTGAGGTGCACTCGTCTCATTGCTCGTTCGTGGGCGCATCGTGGCTGCGAGTCATTGCGCCCGCCGCAACTTGAAGCGAAGAACCAACAACCCAACAGCCGGCAACAAAGCCTATCAGGCCGTTCGGCAGGTTTTGATCAAGGACAAGGATGCTGACGGACAGCGTTGCGGCAATGGCCGCGCTGAACGTTCCGGCCGCACTCATGAGCTCAGCCGACTCAGAACCATTCCATTCTTCCGAGATGTTCGATGTCGCCCTTCGTGCGACATTGCCGGACAAATCAATCCCGACATAATAGCTGAGAGCTCCATAGAGCATTGTTACCAGCACGATCCAGCCGCTTTCAAACAGTCCGCCTTTCTGACGCAACAGGGTCGCACCCACGTAAAGGCCACAAGAGGCCCCAACGGCTGCCAGCCCAATTCTTTCAAGAAGGTGGGCCGACTTGATCAGGCTGGAACGGGCGATCCGAAGACTGCCGACCTGCCTTCTGAGGGAAAAGGCGCTGGAAATTGCGCTGCTTATCTTCATTGGGGGCTCCTCTGAGTAAGTAGCAGCCTACCGGCCGACCCCGACTAGCAGCTGCCAGGACGCGTTTCTCGATGCCCTTGATTCCAATTTCTGAAAGATCTGCGCTGAGTGATAGGACTGGCTTGCTCGTGAACAAGACGAGGGGCCAATCCAAAGTTGCGAGCAAACGCTTCGCAGGTATTGCGTCTCACCCGTGCCTGCCAGTCAGCTTCGGGTGCGGCAATTTCTTGCGGGAGTGATAGCTCGTAAAGAGATTGATGGAATATGAGGCGGTTCACATACCGCAGTTCCTTTTTGCTCCCGCCAGCATGGTCGGTTACCTGACAGTCCTCGCCCACAACGAGATCTATCCGCTGCTCCGGGATTTCGTGCAGGTCAATTCATGAGGCACGCCGTCACGACCGGTTCGGAAGAGCACGAATGAATTCGATCAGTGCTGCACTGACTTCGTTCGGCCGCTCCTGCTGCGTCCAGTGGCCGCAACCGGGAAGCATCCTGATCCCACGCAGGCCGGGGACCAGAGCCTTCATGTTCGCGAGCAATTGCTCGGTGCCGGGAAAGCCAACGATGAAATCGCGGTCGCCGGCGATATAGAGTGCCGGCACGGAAACTTGCAGGCCTGACAGCGCGCCCGTGATTTCCCAATTGCGATCGATGTTGCGATAATAATTGAGCGCCCCGCGAAAGCCGCTGCGCTTGAACTCTTCTCCGTAGAAGTCGATGTCGGCTTCGGTGATCCAGGACGGCAGGGTTGCCGGCGCGCCGGGACCTTGCAGGAATCCGCCGCCCTTCGGAACCATGCCGAGGTTTGGTGCAGGTCCGCCACTGGCGGCGGCCGCACGCGCTGCGGCGACGCCATCCCCTGATGCACCGAACAACATGTTGCGAATGGTCGCTCGCGCATCGCGCCCCAATTCGGCCTCCGCCGGCCCCGGCTCCTGGAAATAGAGCTGATAGAATTGTGCGCTCTCGGTCCGCGGCATGAGGCTGGTCGGCAGCGCGTTGCTGCGCGGACGGAAAGGGACGCTCAGTGCGGCGATGGCCCTGAACCGGTCGGGCCGCGTCAGCGCCGCCTGCCAGGCGATGCTCGCGCCCCAGTCGTGACCGACGATGACGGCGTCCGGCGCGCCGAGGGCATCGAGAATGCCGACCAAGTCACCGACCAGATGCAGGATCGTGTACTGATCGATCGCCCGCGGTGCGTCGCTCTTGCCGTAGCCGCGCATGTCGGGCGCGACGACGCGAAAACCCGCGGCCGCAAGGTCGTCGATCTGGCGCCGCCAGGAGTACCAGGATTCCGGGAAGCCGTGCACCAGAAGCACCAGCGGTCCCTCGCCTTGTTCGGCGATGTTGATGTGGATGCCGTTGCAGGCGATGATCCGTTGCGTCGTCTTGCTCATTTTTCCATCTTGTTCCGAAGTTGCGGCGAATGCATGCGATGAGAGAATGTCGGGCATCGTCTGTAGTGCGAGTGACCCCATTGTCCCGGTCAGCAGCTGACGTCTGTTCATGAGCTCTGCCCTCCAGTCAGGCGGTTGCGCGCGCGGCCGACATTGGCTGCACGAGTTCGGCTCCGCGCTCGCGAACGAACTGCTCGAAGGTTTTCGGCTTGGCGCCACCGATCGTCTCGATCGCATCGGTCGCACTGAAGCGTCCCGCCTCCGCCGTGGCACTCGCGGCGCGCAGCGACCGCCAGAGCGAGGAGAGATGCTCCACCGCGTGTGCGTTCCAGCCCCGCGCGAGCGCTTCGCTGCGCCACTGCTCGTCGGTGATCTCCTCGTAATGCGTGTCCCTTTCGAGAACGCGCGCGAACGTCTCGACGATGTCGCGGACGGAGATCACGCTTCCAATCAGCGGATAGGCCGCTCCGGCCGGCACTGCGGACGCTGTCAGCAGGCCGACGGCAACGCGCGAGACGTCCTCGGCTGCGATCAGCGGGAGACGCGTGTTCTGATCACCGAGCGGGAGCCGGATCGCTCCCTTCGCGGGCAGGTTCGCCGCGACGAGGCGCGCGACGTTTTCATAGAAGACCGTGGCGCGGATGTGGGCCGGGCCGACGCCGGCCCACTCGAACACCTGTTCGGACAGATAGTTCTGCCGCATCCGCGGCGTCGGGGCATCGAGCGAGGATTGATACATCACGAGATTGACGAGGCGGGAGACGCCGTGCCTGCGGCCAGCAAGCGCCATCGCTGCGGTCGCATCCGCCAGCCCCTCCTGCACGGGATAGGCAAAGTAGATCGACGATACGCCCTCGACGGCGGAATCGACCGATCTCGCGTCAAGGAAGTCGCCGACGATGATGTCGGCACCGAGCCCCTTCAGGCGATCTGACCGCTCGTCGAGCTGGCGCACAAAGGCGCGAACGCCAACACCGCGCTTGAGCAGCATTTCCGCAACATGCCGGCCTGTCCGTCCCTGCAGCCCGCCGGCGGCAGAGGTCACGAGAACTGTGTTCGACATCGCAATGGTCCTTTACCGCTGGTGGCGACCTTGGTACTGATCAGTACCTTGTGAAGAGAGATATGGTACCAATTGGTACCAAGTCAAGCGGAAAGTGTGTGATGCCTTCGAAGACCAAGCCGGCAGATAAGGAAGCGGACGGGCCCGATATCCGGAAACGAATCCTCGGTGCAGCCCTTTCGGCCTTCATGGAGGCAGGCTACGCGCAGACCAGCACGCTCGAAATCGCGACGCGCGCCCGCGTTTCGAAACGAGAGCTCTACACGCTGTTCGGCAACAAGGAAGCGATGCTCGTCGCATGCATCTCCGAGCGCGCCCAGCGGCTTCAAATGCCGGTCGATCTGCCTGCGCTGCGCGACACGAAAACGCTCGCCAACGTGCTCACCGCGTTTGGAACGAAGCTCTTGACGGAGACGACCGACCCGGTGGTCGTCGCCGTGTTCCGGCTGGCGATATCGGAAACCGTCAACGCGCCGAAAGTTGCGCAGACTCTGGAGGCTGCGGCGCGAAGGCCCATTCGCGAAGCACTGCGGACCATCCTGGCAAACGCCGCGTCGGCAGGGCTGCTTGCCGGCGAGCCCGAGGCGATGACCGACACGTTCCTGGGACTGCTCTGGGGCGACCTGATGACAGGTCTCCTGCTCCAGACCACCGATCGGCCCAGCACCGCCGATATCGCACGGCGGGCGAGCAAGGCGACCGCAGGGCTGATTGAACTTCACACAGCGTGAGGCACTGCCCCAGAGGAGAAAAACCCTCACCCGGCGCTATGCGCCGACCTCTCCCGCAAGCGGGCGAGCTGATGCCCTCAGTAACCGCGGCTGCGATCGACACGCCCCGGCAACTCCTCGCCGCGACGGTGACGGTCGATGACATCGAGCACGAAATCGACGGCCGTGTCCGGCGTCGTCATGCTGGCATTGTGCGGCGTCAGCAGGATGCGGGGATGGCGCCAGAACGGATGTCCCTCAGGCAGCGGCTCGGGCTCGGTGACATCGAGCACCGCGCCTGATAGCGCACCGCTGTCGAGCGCCGCGAGGAAGTCGGCTTCAACGAGATGCGGGCCACGTCCGACGTTGACGAGGGACGCACCGTGCGGCAGGCGCGCGAACAAATCCGCATTGAGGATGCCGCGCGTCTCGTCGGTCAGCGGCAGCAGGCAGACGAGGATGTCGCTCCGTGCGAGGAAATCTGGCAGCGCATCCGCACCTGCATAGCAGGTCACGCCCTCGATCTCCCGCGCCGAACGATTCCACCCCGAGAGAGGAAAGCCGAACACCTTGAGGCGTTCAAGCACGGCCTGGCCGAGCTGGCCAAGCCCCATCACGCCGACACGCCGGCGTTTCGCCGGCGTGATCCGGATCTCGCGCCAGACCTGCTGCTTCTGCTGATTGATGAAATGCAGGAGGTCGCGATGCAGACCGAGCACAGCCAACGTGACGTACTCCACCATGGTCTCGGCGATGCCGGGCTCCAGCATGCGGACCAGTGGAATGTGGGCCGGAACTTTGGTGGCATCGAACTGATCGACGCCCGCGCCGACCGAGAAGACCAGCTCGAGATTGGGGAACGTCGTCGCGATGTCGTCGGGCGGCACCCACGCCACGAGATATCGGATATCAGCGGGATCGCCGATGTCAGGCCAGAGCCGGAACGGGACATCGGGCGCGCGCTCCGCGAAGAAGCGCGCCCATTCGGCACCGCGAACCAAGTTGGCCTTGTAGAGAACCGTCATGCGAGCCCTCAGAACGGACTGACCGGCGCGAGCCGGCGGCCGTCGATCATGCGCTTGTGGCTGTAGGCCGCGGGATCGACCAGCGGCGTGGTGCCGGTCACGATGTCGGCGGCGAGCTTGCCGGCGGCGGGGCCGATGCCGAAGCCGTGGCCGGAGAATCCGGTGGCGAGGAAGAAGCCCGGCAGCGCGTCGACCGGCGAGATCACCGGGATCGTGTCGGGCGTGCAGTCGATGGTGCCGCCCCAGGCTTCCGCGATCTCGATGTCCTTCAATTCCGGGTTGGCCTTGATCAGCGAGGCCAGCGCCGCATTGACCAGTGACATGTCAGGCTCGGGATCGCGCACGCGCTCGGTCTCGAATGGCGACGGCTTGTCAAAGCTCCAGCTGGTGCCGCGCACGATCTGGTCGAAGAAGGACTTGCCCAACGACACCTTCAGTCCATTCTTGCGATGCAGATAGGTCGGCCAGAAGGTGCGCGCATAGCGGAACAAATCGGGCGACAGCTCCACCGTGCCGCGGTTGCGCAGCGCCAGCGTAAAGCCGCCGTCAAGGCGGCGGCGGACGCAGTAGAGATCGGTGCCCAGCGCGCCCGAGGTGATCTCCGGTCCCGGCGTGGTCCGGCAGGCCGTCGCATTGACGAGACCGATCGGCAGCTCGATGCCGTGACGGCGGCAGAACAGCGACGACCATGCGCCGCCCGACAGCAGCACGGATTGCGTGCGAATGGTGCCCTTCTCGGTGACGACGGCGCTGACCCGCCCGCCCGTCGTCTCCAGCCCGCGCGCGGCGCAGCCTTGATGGATGGTGACGCCGTGTTTTCGCGCGGCGGTGGCGAGCGCAGGCACGGCCATCGACGGTTCGGCGCGGCCGTCGCTCGGCGTATGCAGCCCGCCGACCCAGGTGTCGGTATTGCCCGGCATGCGCTCGGCGACCTCGGCCGGCGTCAGGACGGTCGAGTGGACCTGCATCTCGCGCGCGACCGCGGCCCAGCGCTCCCAGCTCGCAAGCTCGTCCTTGCTCTTGGTCAGGAACAACACGCCGGTGCGGCGGAAGCCGGCATCGACGCCGGCGTCGTTCTGCATGTCCTCCCAGAGCCGCAGCGCCTCGCGGGCGAGCGGGATCTCCTCACGCGCGCGGCCCTGCTGGCGGCACCAGCCCCAATTGCGGCTCGACTGTTCGCCGCCGACGTGGCCCTTCTCGACCAGAGCGACCGAAAGGCCCTTCTTCGCCAGATGATAGGCCGCGGAGACGCCGATGACGCCGCCGCCGATGACGACGACATCGACCTGCTGCGGCAGGCGTTCGTCGCTGTTGATACGGTTGAGCGGCGGGGACATGGGCACTCCTGAAGTTCAGTTCGAACGAACATGACTAAATACAGCTGTCAATCGCATTGCTTGTATGCGCGCCCTTCGCGCCAGACCGATTCGCCCGCAAGTTGAGGCCGAAGAAAGGCTGGCGGCCGACACCACCGCAAATTGCCCCTCGACGCCGCCGCGCGGAGTCTGTAGCTCACATCAAAGCGGCACCCGGGACCGGGCGGCCGATGCGGTAGTCTTCTTTGGTGGGAGACCATGAAACTCAGGGGGCTTCTGACACTCGCGATGGCCGCACAGGTCGTGGTGACCGCGGCGGCCCTCCTCGCCTCCTATGCCGTGGCCGGACCCGGCTTCGGCATGGCCCAGATCGCAGCCCTAATCGCAAGCGCCGCCGTTGCCGCGCTGCTCGTGCACCTCTGCACCCGCGCGATCGAGAGATCGGAGGACAAGCGCGCCGCCGGACGATCGGCGGAAGACGCGCGAGCACGCAGCGACAGCGCGCAGATGACGCAGGCCGTCATCAAGACCGCGCTCGATGCCTTCATTCAAATCGACGACAGCGGCGCCGTGCTGGAGTGGAGCTTTCAGGCCGAGGCCCTGACCGGATGGACGCGCCAGGAGGCGCTCGGGGCCGACGTCGTCGATCTCATCGTCGCCGAGCCGCTGCGCGCTGCCTTCAGGCAGCGCATGGCGCGGCTGGTGCCGGAATTGTCGGACACCCCGTCCGGCTTGCGCTTCGAGCTCGCCCTGATCCACCGGAACGGTGACCGGATCCTGGCCGAGGCGTCCAGCACGGTGCTGCGGTTGGGCGGGCGCACCCTCATCAACACCTTCGTCCGGGACATCACCCAGAAGCGTGCGGCCGAGGAGCAACTGGTCCAGTCCCAGAAGATGGAGGCGGTCGGGCAGCTCACCGGCGGCATCGCGCATGAATTCAACAACATGCTCACGGTGATCACAGGCACGATCGAGATCCTGGCCGACGCCGTGAGGGACAACCCGCCGCTTGCGACCATCACCAAGCTGATCAGCGAGGCCGCCGACCGCGGCGCCGCGCTGACGTCGAGCCTGTTGTCCTTTGCCCGCAAGCAGGCGCTGCAGCCAGCCGAGATCGACGTCAACGAGCTGCTCGAAGAGCTCGCAAAGCTGCTGCTGGCGACCTTCGACAAGAAGATCGAGATCGTCACCCGGCTCGACCGCAACGTCTGGCTCGCCTACGCCGACCGCGGCCAGCTGAGCTCGGCCCTGCTCAACCTCGCGATCAACGCCCGCGACGCCATGCTGGATGGCGGCAGGTTGACCCTGACGACGCGCAACGTCGTGTTCGGCGTCCGCGAGGCGGTCGCGGTCGGCGCCGGCTATGCCGGCGACTATGTCGAGATCGAGATTGCCGACACCGGCACTGGCATTCCCCAGGCCATCCTGGAGCGGATCTTCGATCCGTTCTTTTCCACCAAGGAGGTCGGCAAGGGCACCGGACTCGGGCTCAGCATGGTGTTCGGCTTCGTCAAGCAGTCCGGCGGCGGCATCAAGGTCGCCTCCGAAGAAGGACGCGGCACGATCTTCACGCTCTATTTGCCGAAGGCGGAGGCGAGCGCGCTGCGCCCGACCGGCTATGACGACCGCAAGATCGTCGGGGGCAAGGAGACCGTCCTCTGCGTCGAAGACGACCGCGACGTCCGCCAATACGTCACGGTTCAGCTCGAAGGCCTCGGCTACAAGGTCATCCCGGCCGCCAATGCGACCGAGGCGCTTGCGATTGCGGCCGAAGGCAAGCCGTTCGACCTGCTCTTCACCGACATCGTGATGGCCGGCGGCATGAACGGACGCGAGCTCGCCGAGCAGATGGTGGCGGCGCGCCCTTCCCTGCGGGTTCTGTTCACGTCGGGCTACGCCTACGATTCGATGCATGCGCAGGGACGCGCGACGATGGGCGCCCCGCTGCTGAGAAAACCCTATCGCAAGGCCGAGCTCGCACGCATGCTGCGCCGCTGCCTCGACACCGCCGTCGATTCCGCCGGCGACGCGATCCCGACGCCCTATTCGGTGCAGGCGGATGTCGAGGCGTTCCTGCGCAGGCAGGCGGGGGAAGACAACGGCTCGACGCGGCCGCGGAAATAGCTCTCTCGCACTAGCTCATCCTTCGCCGCAACGTCGCCGACGGCGTCTCGCCGAATTTTTCGCGATAGGCGCCGGCCATGCGGCTGAGATGGGTGAAGCCGAGATCGAAGGCGATGTCGGTGATGGAGGCATCGGGCGCGGCCTGCGCCAGGCGGGCGTGCAGACCGGCGAGGCGCATGTCGAGCAGCATCTGCGAGATCGACAGGCCGAAGTGACGGCGGAAGCCGAGCTGGAGCGCGCGGATGCCGATGCCGGAGGCGCAGGCGAGCTGCGCGAGATCGAGCGGCTCGCCGGCATTGTCGGCCAGATGGTCGCGCGCAGCGCGGAGCGCGCGCGGCAGACGCTCGGCCCGGCCGGAGAAGTTCTGAATCGCATCCGACAGGCCATGGCGCTGGCCGTTGAGCAGATGATCCAGCAGCAGCTCCCGCCAATCGGCCATCGCGACCGCCGACAGCCTGCCGGAGGGACCGAGACGCTCGGCAAGCTTCATCAGCTCGGCAAGGCTGCCTCGCAAAGCCCGCCCGGACGGCGCCTCCAAATCAATCACGGGATCGAACTCGACCGTGCCTGACGCCCTGCCCGACAGCGCCGCGGCGCGCTGCTCGACCATGCGGCGGTCAAACAGCAGGATCGCCTGCGCGCAGTCGCGCCACATCATCCGGGTCGGGATCGTGGGCGACAGCAGCGACGCCGCCCGCTCCGGCGCGGCGTCGAGCTCGGTCGCGCCGGCGCGAATGTAGGCCGCGCCCGTGAGCGGGACCTGCACCAGGAAGAAGCGCTCGAGGCAGCCGGGATCGATGCCGACCGATCCGCCATAGGCGACGTAATTGATGGAAAAGCCGTCGAAATCAGCGCAATTGTGCCGGGCGGAGAAGCCGGCCGCGCGCGCCTGTGCCGGCTTGAGATCGTGCGGGCAGAAGATGCGCCCGATCTGCTCGGCCGCTTCGTCGACATCGTCGGTGGTGACGCGGGCGAAGTCCGCGAGCCGTTCGGCCGCGGGCGCCCTTGCGCTCATTTCCAGCACGGCTGCGGACATGGTCGACCACGCTTCGCGTCGGGGAATTGCTTTAAGCCTATAATAGTTCCCCGGACGCGAAAAGGCGGCTTCGGCAAAAAATCGTCATGCTGCACGGCAACAGGCGCTTCGCGGATTCGTTTAGCGGATAGACAGGCGACCCATTGTTGACTGAAGCTCCATCCTCGCCGGAATCCATTGGGAGCGCGCCATGACTGCACCTGAGAAGTCTGCACCTGAAAAGACTGCACTCGAAAAGGGCATTACCGCCGCTGGCACAGGCTACGGCGGCAAGAGCTGGAACATTCTGGGCCAGGTCTACTTCCCCAAGGCCGTCACCGACTCCACCTTCGCGTTCGAGACCAACAGCGATCCTGGCCAGTTCGTACCGGTGCACATCCATCCGACCCAGGACGAGTTCATCCTGGTGCAGGAGGGCACGCTCGACCTCAAGCTCGACGGCAAATGGGTCAAGGCCCATGCCGGCGACCTCGTGCGCATGCCGCGCGGCATCCCGCACGGCTATTTCAACAAGTCCGACAAGCCGTGCCGCGCGCTGTTCTGGGTCTCGCCGATGCAGAAGCTGGAAGCGCTGTTCAACCAGCTGCACAATCTGACCGACCCTGCCGAAGTCGTGCGCATCTCGGCGCTGCATGAAGTCGACTTCCTGCCGCCCGAGGCCAACGACTAGGCCCGGCCCCCTCGTCCACTTTCATCTGCTTGCAGCTCCGCCGGCCGCGCCTTGCGGCCGAACGAGGCCGCTTGCGCGCGGAAAACACATTGATTGCGAGCAAACCCATGGTCAGCCCCAAGCATGTCTGCGTAATCGGCGCCGGTGTCTCCGGCCTTGCCGCCGCCAAGGCGTTCTCCAGCCGCGGCCACCGCGTCACCATCGTCGAGCGCAGCGCCGATCTCGGCGGCGTCTGGGAGCCGGCGCGCTCCTACCCGGACGTGCAGACGCAGAGCCCGAAGGAGCTCTACCGCTACACCGATCGCGCCATGCCGGACGCGTATCCGGAATGGCCGACCGGGCCGCAGGTCCATGCCTATCTCGCCGACTACTCCAGGAGCTTCGGTCTCGACCGCATGCTGCGCCTCGGCACCGAGGTCGCCGGCATGGCGCGCCGCGCCGACGGCAAGCCCGGCTGGACGCTCGCGCTGAAGGACAAGCACGGCACGAGCACGAGCGAGGACTTCGATTTTGTCGCGGTCTGCACCGGACAGTTCAACGAGCCGCGCGAGCTGCATTGCCCTGGCGAGGATGGATTCCTCGCCCAGGGCGGCCAGATCCTGCATTCGTCGAAATACGGCGATCCCATGCTGGCGAAAGGCCGCCGAATCGTCGTGCTCGGCGGCTCGAAATCGGCGACCGACATCGCGGTGAATGCGGTGAAATCGGGCGCGCGCGAGGTCACCATCGTGATGCGCGAGCCGGTCTGGCGCATCCCCTATTTCATCGGCGGGCTCGTGAACTTCAAGCGCATCCTCTACATCCGCGCGCAGGAGGAGATGTTTCCGGGCTGGGGCATCGGCGCGATGACGCGGCTTGCGCACCGCATCGCCGCGCCGCTGGTGTGGGCGAACTGGCGCGGGCTGGAGAGCCTGCTCAAGGCGCAGCTCAAGCTCGGGCGCTGCAAGATGGTGCCGAAGGAGCGGATCGAGGACGGCGTCAATTGCTCGGTGCCGATCGCAACGCCGGGCTTCTATCCGATGGTCGCCGACGGCCGCATCAAGGCGGTGTTCGGCACGTTCGATCATTATGACGGCGACAGCATCGTGATGAGCGGCGGCGCGCGCGTGAGCGCCGACGTCGCGGTGCTCGCGATCGGCTACAAGCTCGGTGTGCCGTTCCTGCCCGAGGCTTACAAGCAGAAGCTGGTCGATGCCGACGGGCAATACCGGCTCTACCGCCTGATCGCCAACCCTGATCTGCCCGAGCTCGGCTTCGTCGGCTTCAACTCGTCGTTCTGCACCGTGCTCTGCGCCGACCTCGCCGCCAACTGGTTGGTACGCTATGCCGACGGCCAGCTCGCCAACCAGCCGACGGCGCAGCAGATGCACGACAACATCGAGATGATGCTGCACTTCAAGCGTGTCGAGCGGCCGGCCGCGGGCGTCTATGGCGGTCTCTGCGTCGCGCCCTATCACTACCGCCATTTCGACGAGCTGATGGCCGACATCGGCACCAAGAACCAGAAGACCGGCGGGCTCAAGGGGCGCTTCCAGCCGCCGGATGCGGATGCCTATGCGAAATTCCTGGCGACGGCGCCGGACTACCGGGCGGCATAAGAATTCCGGCTGAGCGGGATTTGCATCTCGCCAGCCCTTGCCTCCAATGCTTACGATCTCCCTGGCCATCGAATCGACAGGAACCGGCCATGGGATCCAGACGTCTTGCCGCCCTTGCGGCTGTTGCCTTCTTCGTCGCGGCGCCCGCCGTCGCACAACAGCGCGCGCTCACGCCTCGCCAATCCGAGGCGGTCGCCACCTATGACAAGGCGCTCGCCGAGTTCAAATCGATCCTCGCCGAGCGGCGGCGCCAGATCGAGGCGAAGCAGCCGCTGCCCAACCTGCCGGGACAGGCGCTCTACCTCGCCCGCGTCGCCGTGATCAGTTCTTACAAGGATCTCACCGACGCCATGCCGTCACGGATCGGCCGGCCCAACAAGTTCGAGATTCCTCCGGCCTATTTCGATGCCGAGATCGAGCCTTTGATCGACGAATATTCAAAGCTCTTCGACGTCATGGAGGCGCCGCCCGCCGGCGCGCAAAATTCGCCGACGCCGTTCAAGGACGTCGTCGATCTCGCGACAGTGATCGCGCGCGCCAAGGGGCTTGCGCCCGCCCACGCCGACGCTGCGGGGCGCATCAGCCTCGGGCTGTTCTTTGCCGAGACCAACGGCAAGCAGAACGTCCGCAACGGACGCTCGAATACGTATATGGGCAGCTTCCAGACGGGCCCGTCCGAGGACCGCAACGGACGCAGGAAGTGGGAGACCATCAAGGGCGAAATCGCGGCGATCGATCCCGGCTTGAGCGCGCGCGACGACAAGGAAGAAGCGCGGGCCCACGGCACCGATCACCGCTTCAATCACTGGACCAACGTGCGCGATGGGCTGATGAACGCACATGCGGATGTGTTCCGTGAGATCCCTGGAATCGTGAAGACGCTGCCCGACCCGATCGACCAGATGAAGCTGTTCGAGCTGATCCAGATCGTTCCCACCCCGACGAGATCGGCGCTGAAGTCGGGCGACCTCCTGAACTACAGGGTGTCGAGCCCGACGATCATGAAGCATCTGCGCAACAACAGCATCTTTGCTTTCGGACAGGCCGACCGGGCGCGCAGCTCGGCGAGCTTCCGCGAGATCCTCGCCGCGATGTGGCTTTTCAACCGCAAGTTCGAGAAGGCGATGGCGAAATACGCGGAGATCAAGCCGCGCTGACGATCGGTTGCAAATGCTACCGGACGTCGTAGGCTCCCGGCGCCAGATCGGCAGAAGGGCGATCGCATGCGCATTTTAATCCTCGGCGGCAGCCAGTTTCTCGGGCGAGCGATTGCGGCCCATGCCTGTGCTGCCGGCCACGACGTGACCTGCGCGGCCCGCGGTCTTGCGGGGCCGATCGCACCGGGCGCGCGCTTTGTGCGGATCGATCGCGACGTTGCTGATGGTCTTGCGCCACTGACCGGCGAGAAATTCGACGCAATCGTCGACGTCTCGCGTCATCCCGGCCAGGTTCGCCGCGCGGTCGCCGCGCTGAAGCGACCAAATGTGCATTGGACCTTCGTCTCCACGATCAGTGTGTATGCGGACAATCGCATACCGGGACAACGCGCCGACACGGCGCCATTGCGCGAGCCTGCGGCCGAGGATCTGGAGCACAGCACCGATGCCATTTACGGCGCGGCCAAGGTCGCCTGCGAACAGGCGGTCGGCGGCGATGCCTTCATCTGCCGTGCCGGCCTGATCGCAGGGCCGGAGGACCCGACCGGGCGCTTCGCCTATTGGCCGGCGCGGCTCGCGCGCGGCGGCGAGGTGCTGGCGCCGGGATCGCCTGGCGACGCCGTCCAGTTCATCGATGTCCGCGACCTCGCGCAATGGATCGTGCATGCGGCGGAAGTTCGCCTCACCGGCATCTATGACGGGATTGGACCAGTGCGCTCGCGCGGCGAGTTCATGGCCGAATGCGCATCGGCGCTGAACGCATCCTGCACATTCACCTGGGTCGATCGGGCGTTTCTCGAGGCACACGACGTTCGGCGTTGGGCTGGTCCGCGGTCATTGCCGATATGGTTGCCACTGCCGGACTTCGCGGGCTTCCTGACACGCGACACCTCGCCGGCGCGCGAGGCCGGACTGACCTCGCGACCACCGGGAGACACCGCGCGCGACACGCTGCATTGGCTTCACGTCAGCGGCGGCCCGGTCGTCGGGCTCACTGGCGATGAAGAGAAGGACGTGCTCGCCGCGTGGCACGCGGAAAGAGTGACCTAAGTCTCCGGCCTGTAGCTGTCTGTCAGCGTCTTCGGAAAGGCGACGAAATCCGCCTCAAAGTCGCTTGGTGAAATGATAGCGGCGAATGCCGCCGCCCAGCGTCTTGTTGCTGGAGGCATCGGCGATCTCTTCGCGCACGTTCTCATATCCCGCGTTACGATACAGCGCCAGCGCATCCTCCTGAAGCTCGGACGTACTCAGCTGCAATTGCAGACGATGGCGGTGGCGGCACTCCTGCTCGGCAAACGCCAGCATCTTTCGCGCAATGCCGCGGCGCCGCGCGGCGGGAGCAACGTACATGCGCCGTAACTCCATCGCATGCTCGCCAAGGGCCTCTAGTCCAAACATGCCCACGATTTCGTCGCCATCGACAGCGACCCAAAAACCGCCGTTCCGGCTCGAATAATAATCGGAGAGCCGATCTATCTCCTCTGCGAGCGAGCGGCTAATGTATCTTTCAAACGCCTCCTCCAAGCGCGCCGGCGCCAACAGACGATTTACCCGGATGAACAGCTCCCGCACAGGAACTGCATCGGGCGGTGAGAAGGCGCGAATCTGAATCTCTCTTGTCATGGAGCCGCGCGCATTACTCCGTCCGGATCTGCGAATCCTTCAGGCCGTTGTCGTCATAAGCCTTGCGCAGCGTGCCGTTGGTCGTGGCCTCGGTCATGAATTTGGTGACGAAGGCCAACGCCTGCTGATGGCCGAGCGGCACGGCGACGGCGGTCACCGTCTTCTTGAAGGTCTCGTCCAGCACCTTCGTCCCCGGAATCTTCTGCGCCATCTTGTTGAGCTGGTCGCGCGACAGGGCGAAGGCGTCGATCTCGCCGCTCCCGAGCAGGCCGAAGATCTCGTCATAGGTCTGATAGCCGGTGACCTTTGCATGCTTCAGATGCGCGATCGCGCCGCGCATGGTGGTGGTGGCGTTGACGGCCGCGACCTTGATGCCTGGTTGGTCGAGCGTCGCAAAATTGGTGACGGCGGAGCCGGGCTTGACGATATAGGTGGCGTCCGCGACCTCGTAGATCGGACCGAACAACATCTTGGTCTCGCGCTCGGGATCCCTAGGGAGCCAGGTGACATCCCACGTACCTTTTGACGCCGCGTCGGTGATCTGTCCGGAGTTCTGGTGGACGACATATTCGACGGGGACGCCGAGCTGGGCGGCCATCGCCTTGCCGAGATCGACGGGAACGCCGGCATAGCCGGCTTCGGTCTTGGTCGACCAGAATGCGCCGCCTGCGGGGCTGATCGCGATCGCGACCCGCAGCTTGCCGGTCGGTGTGATCTCCTCCTTCAGACCGTCTGCTAGCGCCGGCATCGCGACCATCGCTGCGAGAACGAGGCCGGCAAGGCCCGACTGGAGGGATGTGGGCATGTCATGTTCTCCTCACCTTTTCTTCTTGGCTTCTTCCCGGCTGGCTCGCGCGGCGTCACACGGTCTTTGACACAATTCTGGTCGATCGTGCGCTCGGTGAAAAGCGGTTTGTCATGACAAATCTGTCAAAGGCCACACCGCCCTGTGCAGCGCAAGGCCGGCGACTGCCATGGCTATGGTGTTCCACGGCCGGACATTTGTTGATAGCCTGCCGCACCGACAGACGATACTCGGGGGCTACCGAATGACCTCATCGAATCCCGCATCTGCTGCACGGCGCAACGAAGCGTGGAGACAGGCCGGGCGGACACTGGCCGCTGCGGCGGCCGTGGTCGCACTGGCGGGCTGCGAGGACAAGAACACGTTCGTGGCACCGCCGCCGCCCAAGGTGGACGTGGCAACGCCGGTGCAGCGTCCGGTGACACGCTACATCGAAGCCACCGGCAACACCGCGCCGATCAAGAGCGTCGATCTCGTGGCGCGGGTGCAGGGCTTCCTGCAATCGATCGACTATCAGGACGGCACCTTCGTCAAGCAGGGCACCCAGCTCTTCACGATCGAGCCCGAAACCTACAAGCTCAAGGTCGAGCAGGCGAAGGCGGCCGAGGTCGGCGCGCAAGCCACGGTTAAGCAGGCCGAAGCCGATTTCAAGCGGCAGGTCGAGCTGGTGCAGCGCCAGGCGGTTTCGCAGTCCACCCTGGACACCTCGACATCGACCCGCGACAACGCCCAGGCCAATCTCCAGCAGGCCCAGGTCAATACGAAGCTCGCGGAGGTCAATTACGGCTACACCAACGTGACCGCGCCGTTCGACGGTATCGTCAGCGCGCACCTGGTTTCGGTCGGCGAGCTCGTCGGCGTCTCCTCCCCGACCCAGCTCGCGACCATCGTCGCCATGGATCCGATCTGGGTGAACTTCACGGTCAACGAGCAGGACGTCCTTCGCATTCGCGCCGAAGCGGCCCGCCGCGGGCTGACCGTCGCCGACCTCAAACAGTTGCCGGTCCAGGTGGGCCTGCAGACCGAGGCCGGCTATCCGCATGAAGGCCACCTCGACTACGTCTCGCCGACCCTCAATACGTCGACAGGCACGCTCGCGGTACGCGGCGTCATACCCAACGACAAGCGGGCGCTGCTGCCCGGTTATTTCGTGCGCGTCCGCGTGCCCTTCGACCAGGAGAAGAGCGCCCTGCTCGTCCCCGACACGGCGCTGGGCAGCGATCAGGGCGGTCGCTATCTGCTGGTGGTCAACGGCGACAACGTCGTCGAGCAGCGCAAGGTGCAGATCGGTCCGGTCGACAACGGACTGCGCGTCGTCGAAAGCGGCTTGAAGCCGGACGACCGCGTCGTCATCGCGGGGCTGCTGCGGGTGATCCCGGGCCAGAAGATCGATCCGCAAACAACGAAGATCGAGCAGCCGCAGGCGTCTGCCAAGTAGGAGCGCCAGCCATGATCTCAAAGTTCTTCATCGAGCGGCCGGTCCTGTCGAACGTCATCGCGCTGTTGATGATCCTGATCGGCGGCGTCGCGCTGTTCAATCTCGCCATCGCGCAATATCCCGACGTGGTGCCGCCGACCGTGCAGGTCACCACGCGCTATCCCGGCGCCAGCGCCAAGACCGTGATCGACACCGTTGCCTTGCCGATCGAGCAGCAGGTCAACGGCGTCGAGGACATGCTCTACATGCAGTCCTATAGCGGCTCCGACGGCAGCTACACGCTGACCGTCACCTTCAAGATCGGCACCGACCTGAACTTCGCGCAGGTGCTGGTGCAGAATCGCGTCTCCAGCGCATTGTCGCAGCTGCCGCAGTCGGTACAGAACCAGGGCGTCACCGTGCAGAAGCGATCGACCTCGATCCTGCTGTTCGTGACGCTGACCTCGCCGGATTCGAGATACGACAGCCTTTACCTGAGCAATTACGCCACCATCAACATCCGCGACGAGCTCTCGCGCCTGCCCGGCGTCGGCAACGTCACCGTGTTCGGCGCCGGCCAGTATTCGATGCGGGTCTGGCTCGATCCCAACAAGCTGCAGGTCCTTGGCCTCGTGCCGCAGGACGTCATCAACGCGATCCAGCAACAGAGCCAGCAGGTCTCCGCCGGCCAGGTCGGCGCGCCGCCGACGCCGCCGGGCCAGGCGTTCCAGTACACGCTCAACGTCAACGGACGGCTCGACGACACCAGCCAGTTCGAGAACATCATCGTCAAGTCGGGGACCAGCGGCGACGTCACGCGCGTGCGCGACGTCGGCTGGGTCGAGCTGGGGGCGCAGACCTACAGCCAGATCTTTTCGCTCAACAAGCAGCCCGCCACCGGCATCGGCGTATTCCAGTCGCCCGGCGCCAACGCGCTCCAGGTCGAGCAGGCCGTCGAGAAGAAGATGGCGGACCTCGCCAAGCGATTCCCGGAAGGCATCAAATACGACACGCCGTTCGACACCACCAAATTCGTCGAGGCCTCGGTGCACGAGGTCTACATGACGCTGATCGAGGCCGGCCTCCTCGTGCTGGTCGTGATCCTGGTCTTCCTGCAGGACTGGCGCGCCATGCTGGTGCCGGCGACGACCGTGCCCGTCACCATCATCGGCGCCTTCGCCGCGATGGCGGCGCTCGGCTTCACCATCAACATGTCGACGCTGTTCGCGATCGTGCTCGCGATCGGCATCGTGGTCGACGACGCCATCGTCGTGGTGGAAGGCGCCGCCCACAACATCGAGCAGGGCATGAACGGCCACGACGCCGCGATCAAGGCGATGGACCAGCTGTTCGCGCCGATCGTCGGCATCACTCTGGTGCTGATCTCGGTGTTTTTGCCGGCCTCGTTCCTCGCCGGGCTCACCGGGCGCATCTATTCGCAATTCGCGCTAGTGATCGCGGCGACTGCGCTGCTCTCCGCCATCAACGCGGCGACGCTGAAGCCGACGCAATGCGCGCTGTGGCTGCGACCGACGGTGCCGCCGGAGCAGCGCAATTTCTTCTACCGCGGCTTCAACGCGGTCTATGACCGCGTCGAGCGCGGCTACACAAGGCTGATCACGTTCCTCGTGAAGCACGCCACCATCTCGGTCGCGTTTGCGCTGCTGGTCATCGGCGCCAGCGGCTACGGCCTGTCGCGGGTGCCGACCGGTTTCCTGCCGATCGAGGACCAGGGCTATCTGATCGCCGCCGTGCAGCTGCCCGACGGCGCCGCGCTGGAGCGGACGCAAGCCGTGCTCGACAGAGCGAGCGGACTGATCAAGGAGACGCCCGGCGTGGCGCAGGTCATCACCATCGCCGGCATCTCCGCGCTCGACAACAGCGCCAGCCTTGCCAATGCCGGCGTCGCCTACATCATCCTGAAGGATTGGGACGCGCGCAAAGGGCCCGGCGAGGATCTGCGCTCGCTGGTCTATGGGCTCAACGACAAGCTCGCGACCATCATGGAGGCGCGGACGCTGGTGCTGCCGCCGCCGCCGATCCAGGGCATCGGCAATGCCGCCGGCTTCTCGATGCAGGTCGAGCTGCGCGACGGCAACAGCGATTTTGCCAAGCTGCAGGCGATCACCGGCGCGATGGTCAGCAATGGCCAGAGCCAGAGCGCGCTGCAGCGCGTGCAGTCCTCGTTCCGCTCCTCGGTGCCGCAATTCAACATCGAGATCGATCGGGTCAAGACCCAGACGCTGCACGTCACGACCGATCAAGTGTTCTCGGCGCTGTCGACCTACCTCGGCTCGTCCTATGTCAACCAGTTCAACAAGTTCGGCCGCGTGTTCCAGGTCTACACCCAGGCCGATCCCGCGTTCCGCGTCACCGAGCGCGACATCGCCAACATGCAGGTGCGCAACTCGAACGGCGACATGATCCCGATCGGCACCGTCGCCAAGATCACGCCGGCCACCGGCCCGTCGCTGATCAGCCTCTACAACCTCTACCCATCCTCGACCGTGATCGGCCTGCCGGCGCAGGGCTACTCATCGGGTCAGTCGCTGAAGCTGATGGAGGAGATCGCCGACAAGACGCTGCCGCCGGGCACCGGCTATGAGTGGACCGCGATGTCCTATCAGGAGAAGGCGGTCTCGAACCAGATCTACTGGGTGTTCGGCCTCGCCATGCTGCTGGTCTATCTCGTGCTCGCCGGCCAGTATGAGAGCTGGTACGCGCCGATCTCGGTGATCCTCGCGGTGCCGCTGTCGCTGCTCGGGCCGATGCTGATCCTCTCCGGGCTCAAGATCGACAACAACCTGTATTGCCAGATCGGCCTGATCCTGCTCATCGCATTGTCAGCCAAGAACGCGATCCTGATCGTCGAGGTCGGGCTGGAGCTGCACGGCCGCGACGGCAAGCCGGTGGTGGAGGCCGCGATCGAGGCGGCGCGCGCCCGCTTCCGCCCGATCCTGATGACCTCGTTCGCCTTCATCCTCGGCGTGGTGCCCCTGGTGCTCGCGACCGGCGCAGGCGCAAGCGCGCGCAAGTCGATCGGCATCACGGTCTTCTCGGGCATGCTGGCCTCGACCTGCCTCGCCGTGCTGTTCGTGCCGGCCTTCTTCGTGGTGGTGCAGCGCTTCGAGAACTGGCGGGCGAGCAAGAAAGCGGTGAAGGTGGAGGCTGTGGCGGAGGTGAAGTAGTCGTCATTGCGAGCGCAGCGAAGCAATCCAGAGCCTTTCCGGAGAGAGAGTCTGGATTGCTTCGTCGCTTCGCTCCTCGCAATGACGGCGGAGAGCGAATGCACCGTAGTTCACGCCTTCTCCGCCGGAGCCTGCCTTGCCTCGCCGCTCGACACCAGCAGCACCGACACCTTCGACTGCCGGAGCACGACGTCGGCGACGCCGCCGAAGGACAGGTGGTCGGCCTGGATGCGGTCGACGCCCATGACGACGAGATCGACGTCGGTGGTGTCGATCTCGCGCAGGATCGCGGCTTCCGGCGCCCGGTTCACCCGCAGCGTGGTGGTGATGTCGACGTCGTAGCGGGCGGCGAGATCGCTGGCGTCCTTGAGGATGCCCGCCTCCTGGCCGAGGCCACGAGAGGCGCCGCGCTGCGCGCCCTTGTCGCGCGTCGTCGCGACATAGATCACCCGGAGCGAGCCTGATCCTCCCTGCGCCAACGCGACCGCGACCTCGGCGCCGCGCTTGGAGATGCCGCTGCCGGAGACGGGAACGAGGATGTTGAGCGCCTCGGGCGCAGGCTGCTTCAGGTGCTTGCCCTTGGCCGCCACGATCGCGAGCGGTCCTTCGAACTTCGCGGCGATGTCGTCGATCCTCCGGTCGAAACGGTCCTTGGCCGTCACGACCTTGTCGACGCCGACGACGAGAAGATCAAAGCCCTTGCGTGCCTCGTCGGCGATGGTCTCGCCGAGCTCCGCCTGCCTCGCGCGGGTGACGACATCGACGTTGCCGGCCCCGCCGTCGCCATGGGCGGACACGACTTCGGCCGCCTTCTTCACCACCGCTTCGTGGCTCTCCTCCTGGTCGCGACCCTTCTCCTGCTCCTTGGCGCTCTTGCCGATATGCAGCACGGTGATCGGCAGGCCGCGCATGCCGGCGATCAGGCCGGCGATGTGGGCGGCAAAGGTGGCGTTGACGCTTTCGTCCACCGCCAGCAACGGGCGCTCGAGATTGGCGAGGAAACCGCGCTTCTCGAACTCCTCCCGCTCCAGCCGCTCCTTCTCGTCCTTGTTCATCGGCAGCCTTGCCAGCGCCGCGCGCAGCATCGGCGGCATCGCCATCGTGGTCACGATCGCCATGGTCACGATCATCGTAAACAGGTTCTGGCTCAGCACGCCGATGGACAGGCCAATGGTCGCGATGATCACCTCGGTCGAGCCGCGGGCATTCATGCCGCTCGCCAGCGCCAGCGATTCCCGATGGTTCAGGCCGCCCAACGTGCCGCCGACGAAGGCGCCGCCGAACTTGCCGACGCTGGCGATCACGACCAGGAGGCCGGTGAGCATCAGCAGATTGGGATCGCGGAGCACCGAGAGATCGGCGCTGAGGCCGGCGAGGCCGAAGAACACCGGCATGAAGAAGCTGGAGATCAGCCCGCGCAGGCGCTCGTCGATCTGCCGCGTCAGGATCGGTGATTCCCCGACCAGGATGCCGGCGACGAAGGCACCTAACACCGTGTGCACGCCGATCAGATGCGTGATCAGCGCCATCACGCTCATCAACAGCAGGATCACCGTGATCACCGCCGCCGCGCTGACGAGATTGTCGTTGGCCCAGCGGATGAGCAGGAACACCAGGCGGCGCCCTATGGTGAAGCTGACGGCGAGGAAGGCAAGCGTGCCCAGCACGGCTTTCGCCACCGAGGCGATATCCAGCGTGCCGTGCGAGGCCAAGCTGAAGATGACGGCGATGATGATCCAGCCGATGGTGTCGTCGATCACGGCGGTCGCGACGATGATCTGACCGACATTGCGGCGCATGAAATTCATCTCGCGCACCACCACCGCGACGATCTTCACGGAGGAAATCGACAGCGCCGTGCCCATGAACAGCGAAGCGACCAGGCGCTGTTGCGGATTGGGCAGCAGCGCATCGGGCAGGAACTCGCCGAGCGCAAAACCGCAGGCGAAGGGCACGAGGATGCCGGCGATCGAGATCGCGATCGCGGCCCTGCCGACCTTCCTGACCAGCTTGAGGTCGGTCTCCATGCCGGTGAGCAGCAGCAGGAGCAGGATGCCGAACTGGGCAATGCCGTCGAGCATCGCCTTCTGTTCGGGCGCCTTCGGGAAAATCGCGTGCTGCGCTTCGGGCCAGATCCAGCCGAACAGCGACGGTCCGAGGATGATGCCGGCGAGCAATTCCCCGATCACCGAGGGCTGGCCGACGCGCTGCATGATCTCGCCGAGACCGCGACCGACCGCGATCAGCAGCACGATCTGCGCCACCAACAGGAATTCGGATGGGCCGGCCGCTTTGCCGCCCTCGGCACCGGCCGCAATGGTGGTGAGGACAAGCGCCGCGGGGACGAGGCCGGCCGGTCGGAGCAGGCGCAATGGCATGCTGGTGTCTTCCCCCTTTGCCCGCCCCGAGGTCGGGGCCACGGGGATAGAACCCGCCGGAGGTGGAGCGGGTTCCCGGTTCACGGGGCGGGATATTCGCCGTCATTGCGAGCGCAGCGACTTTGTCCGCCGAAGCCTTGGCGAAGGGGACTCGCAGTCCGGGGTCCCGGCTCGGCGCCGCAACGCTCACGCGTTGCGGCTTGTCCGGACACGAGGCGCCTCACACCGGCTGCGGCGTCCTGATCTCGCGGGGCAGGATGATGGCGGCTGCGATCGCCAGCAGGCAGAGCGCGGCGAAGGCGTGCAGCATGGTGACGAAACCGCCCTGCTCGTAGAGCCAGGCCACCAGGCCGACCGAGGCGCCGGCCGCGGTAAAGCCAATGAAATAGCGTACCGCGTAGGCGCGCGAGCGCCATTCCTCGCTGGTGTACTTGCCGACCATGGCATCGTTCACCGTGACCTGCCCGAACGCGCCCATGACGATGCCGATCGAGACCAGGATCAGCGGCAGATTGTTCAGGCTCGCGGCGAGATACAGGAACGGTGCCAGCATGAAGGACAGCGGCAAGGCCACCGTCTTCAGCGAGTAGCGGTCGAGCAGCCGGCCGATCGTGTACTGCGTCATCGCGCCGAACACGTAGACGCAGGCGGCGATGACGCCGAGCAGCGCCGGGCTCTTCGTCAAATCGGCGAGCCGTTCCGCGAACAGTTTTGGCAGCGCGACGGTGACGGCGTTGAAGGTCGTGGAGATCGCGATCACGACGATCAGCAGCGACAGCACCACGCGCCACATGTCCTGTTTTGCCACCCGCGCCTGCGCCGCCGCCTGCTTCGAGCCCTTGCGGTCCTCGTGCACGACCATCATCGCAAAGGCGATGCCGATCAGGATGGTGGCGATGCCGGGAACGATGAAGGCGAAACGCCAGCCGAGATACTGCCCGATCACGCCTGTCACCAGCGCCGAGGAGGCAACGCCGAGATTGCCCCAGACGCCGTTGATCCCCATCTCGCGGCCGAGCCGGTCGGCATAGGACACGATCATGGCGGTGCCCACGGGATGGTAGATCGAGGCAAAGATGCCGATCGCCAGCAGCGCCGCGCCGAGCTGCGCCGGGGTCTGCACGAAGCCGACTGCGATCATGGACGCTCCGATGCCGACGAAGAAGATCAGCATCATGTGGCGGCGGCTCCAGCGGTCGCCGAGCCAGCCGGTCAGCAGCGAGCCGGCGCCGAAAGCCACAAAGCCGGGTGTCGCGTAGGGCAGAAGTTCCGAATAGGCCATGCCGAGCGCCGGCCCCATGATGATGACGGCGGCGGCGAAGATCAGCATCGCATAATGGTCGATGAAATGGCCTGCGTTGACGAAACTGATGACCCGGCTGGGGCTGTTCATACGAATCCTCTCCTGCTCCGAAATGAGTTATATGTCCTCCCCATGACGGGATGCTGCCAATGACTGTCTTGGAAACGCCAACCCTGAGGGAGGTCCGGAGCAACCACCGCTCGCCCGCGGGCGTGCACCTGGTGGCGCGCGACTACCCCAAGGGCATGCGGATCGATCCGCATTTGCACCGCGAGGCGCAGCTGATCTATGCGGCCAAGGGCACGATGCAGGTGACGACGCCCGGGGGGCGATGGCTGGTGCCGCCGGACCGCGCGGTCTGGGTCCCGGCCGGGCTCGAGCATGCCATCGATCTGCTCGCCGACATCGAGATGCGCACGCTGTATTTCGACCTG
Source organism: Bradyrhizobium sp. 23AC (assembly GCF_054863025.1). NCBI lineage: Bacteria > Pseudomonadati > Pseudomonadota > Alphaproteobacteria > Hyphomicrobiales > Nitrobacteraceae > Bradyrhizobium > Bradyrhizobium sp. 23AC. Next base: position 224,245 of record NZ_JAVAYN010000004.1, on the reverse strand, counting down.
TCCTGGCTGAAGCGCGAGCAGCGCTATGACGGCCTGACCCGGGAATTCGTGGTGCGGGTGTCGCCGCTGCTCAATCAGGCGATCCTGGCGCTGTTCGACGCGCGCAATACGGAGGAGCGCACCGAGCTGCTGGTGCGCCTCGTCATGCTGGAATTGCACCAGGCCGAGGATTCCGCGACCTTCGTGCCGTTGCCACGCGAAGTGCGCTGCCGGCGCGCCGCCATGATCGTGCTCGACGATCCCAGCGGCCTGCATGACATCGACACGCTGGCGCGCGAGGTCGGAACTTCCGCACGGACGCTGTCGCGGCTGTTCTCGACGGAAACGCAGCTGAGCTTCAAGAGCTGGTGCCAGCGCGCGCGGATCGCCGCGGCGATCCAGCGGCTCTCGACGGATGCCAGCGTGTCGGTGAAGCAGCTCGCAACCCAGCTCGGTTATGCCAGCGTGCCCGCGTTCTCGGCCGCGTTCCGTCAGGTGACGGGGCGAACGCCGACGGAGTTTGCCACACACTCGGTGTCGTCGCCCGGCTTGACCGGGCGACCCAGTACGCCGAGCCGGCGCGGCTAGAATCGAGAAGCTGCGGCGTACGGGATGCCCCGGTCAAGCCGGGGCATGACGGCGCGTTGTGTCGGCTCCCACCCTCCACCAGCCATCCCGTCATTCCCGCAACGCACGGCCCAACTAAAGTTGCCGCATTCCTCCGCTTGATTGTGATCGGTTTCTGCCCAAATCCCGTGTAAGCTTCCGCAACGCACAAACCCGACACGAAAGCCCCGATGGCCAACGCCTTCTTCTCCGACCTGCTCGCCACGATCTCCGAGCGCGGCCGCACGCTGCTTCGTCGGGGAGATTCCGCCGACACCAGACGGGATGCCGACGGACTGATCGATCTCTGCGACGCGCTGCTGTCGGGCCGGGGCGAGGCATCAGGCATCGCCATCGCGCGTGAGGTGCTCGACATCTACCGGGAGCTGGATGCGGCGGGACGCCGCGCTTTCTTCGACGGACTGGTGCGCGATTTCGGCCCGGACCGGGAGCGTCTGTCCAAGGCGATCGAGAAATGGCGCGCCGCGCCCAGCGACGAGGACGCGAGCTCGCTGCATTTCGCCTCGGAGCCGCGGCGGCAGGAGCTGATCCGCCGCCTCAACCGCGCGCCCGGCGGCACCGGAGATCTCGTCAACATGCGCGCCGATCTGCTCGGCATGATGAACGGCCACTCCGATCTCGCCGCGCTCGATCGCGACGTTTCGCATCTTCTCTCTTCGTGGTTCAACAGGGGGTTTCTCGTGCTGCGCAGGATTGACTGGTCGACCCCGGCCAACATCCTCGAAAAGATCATCCGCTACGAGGCCGTGCACGAGATCTCCGACTGGGACGATCTGCGCCGTCGCATCGATCCGGTCGACCGCCGCTGCTACGCCTTCTTCCATCCCGCGATGGTCGACGAGCCCTTGATTTTCGTCGAGGTGGCGCTGACCGAGACGATCCCCGGCGCGATCGCGCCGCTGCTTGCGGTCGACCGCCAGTATCTGCCGATCGAGCGCGCGCGCACCGCCGTGTTCTATTCGATCTCCAACACCCAGCGCGGCCTCGGCGGCATCTCCTTCGGCAGCTTCCTGATCAAGCAGGTAGTCGAAGAGCTGCGCCGTGAAACGCCCAAGCTCGACACTTTCGTGACGCTATCGCCGGTGCCGGGCTTCATGCCATGGCTGAAGCAGGACAAGGACCTGCCGCTGTCGGACGAGGACCGCGAGGTGCTGAAGCGCCTCGACGATCCCAAATGGTTCGAGAGCCCCGAGACGACGACACAGCTCCGCGCGGTGATCGAGCCGCTCGCGGCGCACTATTTCCTGAAGGCGCGCACGCCGAAGGGCAAGCTGATCGATTCCGTCGCCCGCTTCCATCTCGGCAACGGCGCAAGGCTGGAGCGCATTAACTGGCTGGGCGATCTCTCGCCGAAGGGCGTGCGCGAGTCCGCCGGCGTGATGGTCAACTATCTCTACCGCCTCGACGACATCGAGAAGAACCACGAAGCCTACGCGAATGACGGCGAGGTGGTGGCGTCGAGCGCTGTGAAGAAGCTGCTGAAGGGCGAAGGAAGGCGGCTGCTGGATATGCGGTTGTCGTAGGCCGCCCGGGGCCGGCGTTCCAAGGACGGTGTCATCGCCCGGCTTGATGTTCAAACCGGGGCATGACAGCGGATAATGTGGCGCGGCCTTCGCGCTTCAAGCGCTACGTCGACCCGGCCCCTACTCCGCCAGCACCTTCATTTCCTTGTAGAGATCGGACTTGCCTTCGAAGCCGATGCCCGGAAGGTCCGGCATGGTGATGTGGCCGTTCTCGACGCGCACGCCATCCGGGAAGCCGCCGTAGGGCTGGAACAGGTCGGGATAGCTCTCATTGCCGCCGAGACCTAAGCCGGCGGCGATGTTGAGCGACATCTGGTGGCCGCCGTGCGGGATACAGCGGCTGGGGGACCAGCCGTGGGTCTTCAAAACTTCCAGCGTGCGCTGGTATTCGCAGAGGCCGTAGGACAGCGCGCAGTCGAATTGCAGCCAGTCGCGGTCGGGGCGCATGCCGCCGTAGCGGATCAGGTTGCGGGCGTCCTGGTGGCTGAAGAGATTTTCGCCTGTGGCCATCGGGCCCGGATAGAATTCGGCGAGCGCGGCCTGCAGCGCGTAGTCGAGGGGATCGCCGACTTCCTCGTACCAGAACAGGGGATAGTCGCGCAGCATCTTGGCATAGGCGATGCCGGTCTCGAGGTTGAAGCGGCCGTTGGCGTCGACGGCGAGCTGCGCGTCCTTGCCGATCTCCTTCAGCACCGCCTCGATGCGGGTGCGGTCTTCCTCGATTGCCGCGCCGCCGATCTTCATCTTCACGACGTTGTAGCCGCGATCGAGATAGCCGCGCATCTCGCCGCGCAGCATCGAGAGGTCCTTGCCGGGATAGTAATAGCCGCCGGCGGCGTAGACGAAGACGCGCGGATTGGCTTTGACGCCGTGCCGTTCGGCGAGCAGGCGAAACAGCGGCTTGCCGGCGATCTTGGCCACCGCGTCCCATACCGCCATGTCGATGGTGCCGACCGCGACCGAACGCTCGCCATGGCCGCCCGGCTTCTCGTTGGTCATCATCGCGCCCCAGACCTTGTCGGGGTCGAGATTGTCGCCGGCCGCATTCAGCAGCGACTTCGGATCGGCCTCCAGGATGCGCGAGGCAAAACGCTCGCGGATCAGGCCACCCTGCCCGTAACGGCCGTTGGAGTTGAAGCCGTAGCCGATCACGCGCTTGCCGTCGCGCACCACGTCGGTGACGACGGCGACGAGGCTCGTCGTCATCTTGGTGAAGTCGATATAGGCGTTGCGGATCGGCGATGAGATCGGCTTAGTGATCTCGCGGACGTCGACGATGCGGACGGACATGGGGTCTCAGCTTTCTCTTTTCGTCATTCCGGGGCGATGCGCAGCATCGAACTATGGTGCGCTCTTGCGCACCTGAGAATCTCGAGATTCCGGGTTCTCGCTTCGCGTGCTCCGGATGACGGCTTCGCCGTTACTTCTTATCCCTGAAATACGGCTCCACTGGCCCGTGCACCTTGATGGTCAGCGGGTTGCCGTGGCGGTCCTTGGCGTTGCCGGCGGTGACGCGGACCCAGCCTTCGCTGATGCAGTACTCCTCGACATTGGTCTTCTCGACGCCCTTGAAGCGGATGCCGACGTCGCGCGCCAGGATGTCCGCGTTGTAATAGGGGCTGTTCGGATCGACCGACAGGCGGTCCGGAAATTCGTCGCTCATGATTGTCTCGCTCATAACAGGGTCTCGATTTGATTCCGCAATCCTTCCGGCCGTGCGGTCGGCGCGTAGCGCGCGATCACCTTGCCGGTACGGTCCACCAGGAATTTGGTGAAATTCCATTTGATGGAGGCGCCTAACAGGCCGGATTGCTGGCGTTTCAGGTACTCATACAGAGGGTGCGCATGGGCGCCGTTGACGTCGATCTTCTCGAACAGGGGAAAGGTGACGTCGTAATTGGTCGAGCAGAACGCCTGGATCTCGCTCGCCTGCCCCGGCTCCTGCGCGCCGAACTGGTTGCAGGGGAAGCCGAGCACGGAGAAGCCGCGCGGCGAGAGATCGCGATGCAAATCCTCCAGACCGCGATATTGCGGCGTGAAGCCGCATTTGCTCGCGGTGTTGACGATCAGCAGCACCTGCCCCTCGAAGCGGCGGAGCGCAACCTCCTCACCCGCAAGCGAGTTGGCCTTGAAATCGTAGATCGCGGACATCGCTAACCCACGGGATCGATCGGCGACGGCGGCACGCCGCCCGCCTCGATCGCTTCGCCGGCGAGCAGGCACAGATCCTCGCGATAGCGGCCGGAGACGATGTGCACGCCGACCGGCGCCTTACCGACGAGACCGGTGGAGACCACAAGGCCCGGCAGACCCATGAAGGGAATGGCGATCTGCGGGAGCTGTGCTTCCCAGACCCGCTTGAAGGATGCTTCGTCCTTGCGGTCGAGATGATCAGGGAACGGCAGCTCGCCGGACACCGGCGTCAGCAGCACCGCGTATTTTTCGAAGAACAGCATCCAGTCGCGCGTCAGGGTGGCTCTTCGGGTCAGCGCCTTGGCGTAATTCGCCTGATCCAGCGGCGTGACCCTGCCGCGATTGCCGCGCAGGCACGCCAGCGCACCGGGATCGCCCTCACGCTCGGCCATCTCCAGCTGCGCCTCATAGCCGTCGCCGAGCCAAAGCTTGATCTGCCACTCGACCGCCTCGCGCATCGGCGGCGTGTCCTCGATGATGTCGACGGTCCAGCCGGCGCGCTCCAGCCGCTTGCCGGCATCGCTCACCGCCGCCTTCACCTCCGGCGTCGTCGCAAGGCCGCCAGGATTGAGACAAAGCGCCGCGCGCTTGTCCCGCGCAGGGCCCTCCAGCGGCACTGGTGCGTACCAGGGATCGCGGATATCGCGGGCCGACATCGCGGCCAGTGAAATCCTGAGGTCGTTGACGGTGCGCGCCAGCGGTCCCGACACCGCCATGATCTGCGGTCCGATCGGGCGCTCCGGCAGTGCCGGATTGAAGGCGGGGATTCGGCCGAGCGTCGGGCGCAGGCCGTGCACACCGCAGGCATAGGCGGGGTAGCGGATCGAGCCGGCAATGTCGGTGCCGTGAGCAACGTGGCCGATGCCGGCCGCGACCGCCGAACCGGCGCCGCCGGACGAGCCGCCCGGGGTCAGCGAAGCATCGCGCGGGTTCTTGGTGTCGCCATGGATGAGATTGGTAGTGAACCAGCGATAGGAGAAGGCCGGGCAATTGGTGCGCCCAAGGAGAATGGCGCCCGATTTCCGGAAATTGATGACCACCGGATTGTCCTCGCGCGCGATCAAATCGCGCTGGAGCTTGAGGCCGTTGGTGGTTGCAAAGCCCTCCTGGTCGACATTGGCCTTGATGGTGACGGGCACGCCGGCGAGCACGCCGGGGTCCTCGCCCCGCGCGATGGCGGCATCGACGGCGTCGGCCTGCTTGATCACGTCGTCCGGCCGGTGGTCGATCACCGCGTTGAGCTGGGGATTGACGGCGTCCAGACGGGCGAGCCCGGCCTTGGCCGCCTCCCGGGCGGACACCTTTTTGGACTTGACGAGGGTGGCGAGGTCGGCAGCCGACAGGCGCCAGAGATCTTGCATGGCTTGCTCCGTTTAACCGGCGTCTTTTAGCGCCGGGAACGCGGCAAAGCCATGCGGATTTCGCAGGGGCGAAGGCGCTGGGGCGCCGGTAGTGCCTCATTCTCCGTCGTCTTTGCGAGCGTAGCGAAATCCCTCCGCGGAGGCAGTCCGGATTGCTTCGTCGCATCAGCGCAAAATTGCTACGCAATTTTGTCGCGAGCTCCCCGCAATGACGGGGAGAGAGTGGGGGCTAATGCCGCGTCGCGGACGCGTCCGGGATGTCCAGCAGCGCCTCGGTGAAGGGAAACTCCAGCACAATCTCGCCTTCGGCGTCGGTCACCTCGATCACGGCATCCAGCAGGGCGCGCTGGGTGCCCTCGGATTTCACCACCTCCAGGATCATCTGGCGGGCGACCTCCCAGGCGCGGTCGGGGTTGCGCAGGTCCTCGCCTTCGGGATCCACGATCAGTTCGTCGCCGATACGGGTGTTGAAGTAGTATCTGGGCATCATCGAGATCCAGTTGGGTCGCCTGTACCGGATTGAAAGCTGCACTGCACTCACAACTGCTTTATCAGGACAGGGTTCGCGACCGAATGCGCCGAACGCAAGGCAGCACCTCAGAAGTGAGTGTTCCCGAGGGCTTTTTTCGCGGCGCAACATGGGCTTCTCGGGAAAATTTCACTGGCGAACTTCTCGGCGCGCACTAATTTAACGGGTGGGCGATACGTCCGAATTCGCGAAAATGGAGTGCCAAAATGGCCTGGAAAGCCCCGAAGATCGTCGAAGTGCCCTGCGGCATGGAAATCAACATGTATGTGAGCGCCACCCGCAAGTAAGCGGTTGGTGATCTGCGTTCAGCGCAGGTGGGTCTTTCGGTCACGACCGGTTTCCGAATGAGGGAAATCGTGTCGGCCTGAGATCCACCTCGTGACGTTGCTTCCAGGAGACGGATCATGCTTCGCGTCGTCGTCCTGGGCGCCGCAGCCGGCGGCGGAGTGCCGCAATGGAATTGCGGCTGCGAGGGCTGCCGGGCGGCCCGTGAGAACGGCCATGAGCTCTTGAGAACCCAGGCCTCGGTCGCCTTCAGCGGCGACGGCGAGCACTGGTTCCTGATCAACGCGTCCCCGGACCTGCGCCAGCAATTGAATGCCACGCCGCAACTGCACCCCAAGGCCGGGGCGCTGCGCCATACGCCGATCGCGGGCGTGATCCTGACAAACAGCGAAGTTGATGCGGTGGCCGGCCTGCTCTCGATGCGCGAGAGCTCGCCCTTCACGATCTATGCGCATGAGAAGGTGCTGGCGATCCTTGCCAGCAACAGCATCTTCAACGTGCTGAACGAGAAGCACGTGCGGCGCCAGCCGATCGCTTTCCGCGAGCCGTTCGAACCGCGGCTACCGGATGGCGCGCGATCGGGGCTGGAAGTGCTGGCCTTCGCGGTCTCGGGCAAGTCGGCCTGGTATCTGGAAGGCAAGGCGCATCCCGGCGGCGCGAGCGGCGACGGCGACACGCTGGGCCTGAAGATCACCGACAAGGCGACCGGCAAGTGCTTCTACTTCATCGCGGCCTGCGCCGAGGTGACCGACGCGCTCAAGGCCGAGATCGACGGCGCTTCGCTCGTGTTCTTCGACGGCACGGTCTGGCAGGACGACGAGATGATCAAATGCGGCCTCGGTCACAAGACCGGCAAGAGCATGGGACATGTCGCGATGTCCGGCGAGGACGGCGCCATCGCACGGCTGGCCGACCTCGCTATCGACAGGAAGATATTTCTGCATATCAATAACTCGAACCCGGCGCTGCTACCTGCCTCATCCGAGCGCAAGGCCGTCGAGGCGGCGGGCTGGCAGATACCGGCGGATGGAACGGAGATCGTGCTGTGAATGCGGCGTCAATGACTGGAATGACTGCGCTGTCGATCGGCAAGGATCTGAGGCTCAACTCGGCCGAGGAGCTCGAGGCGACGCTGCGCCATATCGGGGCGACGCGCTATCACAGCCTGCATCCGTTCCATAAGCTGCTGCACGGCGGCAAGCTGAACAAGGGCCAGGTGCAGGCCTGGGCGCTGAACCGCTACTATTACCAGAGCACGATCCCGATCAAGGACGCGGTGGTGATCTCGCGCTTCCGCGACCGCGCCACGCGCCTGGAATGGCGCCACCGCATCGAGGACCACGACGGTGACGTCGGCAGCGAGGGCGGCATCGAGCGCTGGCTGAAGCTGACCGAGGGACTCGGGCTCGACACGGCCTACGTGGAATCGACCGAAGGCATTTTGCCGGCGACGCGCTTCGCGGTGGAGGCCTACGTGCATTACTGCCGCGAGAAGAGCCCGCTGGAGGCGATCGCCTCCTCGCTCACTGAGCTGTTCGCGCCAAATCTGCATGAAGAACGCATCTCCGGCATGCTGGAGCACTATGATTTCGTCAATCCTGACATCATGAGCTACTTCAAGCGCCGCCTGACGCAGGCGCCACGCGATGCCGGCTTTGCGCTCGACTATGTCAAGGCGCATGCCGCGACGCCGGAGCAGCGCGCGCAAGTGTGCAACGCGCTGATCTTCAAGACCAACGTGCTGTGGGTGCAACTCGACGCGCTCCAGCACGCCTATGTCGAGGGCCACATTCCGCCGGGCGCGTTCGTGCCCAAAGCGAGTTGAGGGACAAGAGCAATGGCCGGGCCGCGGAACATCAGTGTCAGCGAGACAAGCCGCCCCGTGCTGCCGCGGCATGCCAGGCTGAAATATGACGAGACGCGGAAGGTCTGGGTGATCCTGGCGCCGGAACGCGTGCTGGCTCCGGACGAGATCGCGGTCGAGGTCCTGCAGCTCTGCAACGGCGAGCGCAGCGTCGGCGATGTCTCCGATCAGCTCGCGGCGAAATACGCCGCGCCGCGCGAGGCGATCCTCGCAGATGTCATCGTCATGCTGCAGGATCTCGCCGACAAGGGCTTTCTCACTGAGATCAGGGAGAAGACGTCATGAGCGATGTGCTCGGCAATCCGGTCGTCCCACCTGATGCCAGCGACAGCCTCGCGGTTCTGGAGAGGCAGCGCTCGACGGCGGAGACCTTTGGCATTCCGCTTGCCGTACTGCTCGAGATCACCCATCGCTGTCCGCTGCAATGCCCCTACTGCTCCAACCCGGTCGAGCTCGACCGTTCCGGCAAGGAGTTGACCACCGACGAATGGAAGAAGGTCTTGAGCGAGCTTGCCGAGATCGGCGTGCTCCAGGTGCATTTCTCCGGCGGTGAGCCGACGGCGCGCAAAGACCTCGTCGACCTCGTCAAGCATGCCAGTGACGTCGGCCTCTACACCAACCTGATCACCTCGGCCGTGCTGCTGACGCGCGAGAAGCTCAGCGATCTCGCCGATGCCGGGCTCTGCCACGTGCAGATCAGTTTCCAGGGCGTTGAAGAAGGCCTCGCCGATCGCGTCGCCGGCTACAAGAACGGGCACCGCAAGAAGCTCGAGGTCGCAAAGTGGACGCGCGAGCTCGATCTGCCGCTCACCGTCAACGCGGTGATGCACCGGCAGAACCTGCACCAGTTGCCTGACATCATCCAGATGTCCGTCGATCTCGACGCCGACCGGCTCGAGGTCGCCAATGTGCAGTATTACGGCTGGGCGTTGAAGAACCGCGCCGCGCTGATGCCGACGGTGGCGCAGCTGGATGAGTGCACGCGTCTCGTCGAGGAGGCGCGCGAGCGGCTGAAGGGCACGCTCGCCATCGACTACGTCGTGCCGGACTACTACGCCTTGCGGCCGAAGAAGTGTATGGGCGGCTGGGGCCGGCAGTTCTTCAACATCTCGCCCGCCGGCAAGGTGCTGCCCTGCCACGCCGCCGAGAGCATCACCGGGCTCGACTTCGAATCCGTGCGCTCCAACCATTCGATCGCCTGGATCTGGCAGAACTCCGAGGCCTTCAACCGCTATCGCGGCACCGGCTGGATGAAGGAGCCGTGCAAGTCTTGCGAATTCCGCGAGATCGATTTCGGCGGCTGCCGCTGCCAGGCCTTCGCGCTGACCGGGGACGCCGCCAACACCGACCCGGCCTGCGCGCTGTCGCCGCTGCACGAGACCATCTTCAAGCAGGCTGAGCGTGAGGCCGAGGGCGAGACCAGCCGCTTCCTCTATCGCAACTTCGCCGGCGGCACCCTGGAATCCGAGAATGGGGCCTGACGCCGACGCAGGCACAGCCGCGAGGCGCGCCGATCCCTTTGCGCCGCTGACCTCCGACATGCTCGACGCAGGCGACGGCCATGAGCTCTATGTCGAGAGCGTCGGTCGCGGCGACGGCATTCCCGCGGTCTACCTGCACGGCGGGCCCGGCAGCGGCTGCCAGCCCGATCATCGCCGGCTATTCGACCCTGATCGCTTCTGCGCCGTGCTGTTCGACCAGCGCGGCTGCGGCCGCAGCCGGCCGAAGGGATCGCGCGAGCACAACACCACGGAACATCTGATCGCCGACATGGAGAAGATCCGCGACAAGTTCGGCTTCGATCGCTGGATGGTGGTCGGCGGCTCCTGGGGCGCGACGCTGGCGCTGGCTTATGCAGAAGCCCATCCCGAGCGCGTCTCCGGCATTGCGCTGCGTGCAACCTTTTTGGGCACGCGAGCCGAGGTCGAGACGGCCTTCACGGTGCGCCTGCCGCAATTCTATCCCGCGCTCTACGAGGATTTTCTGAGCGTGCTGCCGCCCGGGGAACGCGCACACCCGGTGGAAGCCTATTATCGCCGCATCCTCGACGCCGATCCGGCCATTCACGGACCTGCGGCCCGCGCCTGGCACGACACCGAGCGAGCCCTGTCGGAGCACAAGGCGGCAAAGACGCGGCTGGAGCTGCCGTCGCTGAACGTGTGGCGCACGCTGCCGGCGACGCCGTTCATGGAGGCACATTATTTCATCAACAACTCCTTCATGAACCAAGACCAGCTGCTGCGGAACGCGGACCGGCTCGCCGGGATTCCCGGCATTATCGTGCAGGGCCGCTACGACCTGTTGTGCCCTCCTGAGACATCACACGCACTCGCGAAAGTGTGGCCGGGTTCCGAGATTCGCCTCGTGGAAGAAGCCGGACATTCGCTCTATGATACCGGCGTGAGGGATGCGGTGATGAAGTCGATTGCCGACCTTGCGTCGAAGGCCGCGCGCTAATGCGCGAAAAGGACAAGAAGAATGCCGCTCGCCGGAAAGGGCATGCTGCTGACGTCGATGAACATCGACGCAGCCCATGAGGCCGATTTCAACCGCTGGTACGATCGCGAACATCTGGAAGAGCGCGTCGCGATCGAGGGCTTTCTGGAAGCGCGGCGCTATGTCGCGCATGCCGCCAATCCCAAATACCTCTCGCTGTATTCGACTGCGACGCTCGACGTGCTCGACAGTCCTGCCTATCGGGCGCGGCTCGCCAATCAGACCGAATGGTCGCGGCGGAGCATGGCACATTTCAAGGACATGCTCCGTGTCGTCGCGCGCATTACCATCAGCAACGGCACCGGCCGCGGCGCTGCGCTCGGCGTGGTACGCCTGCGGCCGACGCCCGACAATGCCGGCGCGTGGCGTGATGCGCTGCAAGAAAAGCTGGCGCCGGAGCGGCGCGACGGCATCATCTCGATGCATCTGCTCGAGAGCGAGCCGGAGCTCTCGGGCGCGACCGCGGACATCCCCGCGGTGCGCAACGAAGGCGCACGCGACTGGTTCGTGCTGATCGACGGCACGCATGTCGGCGCGGTCTCGGCCGTGATCGCCGAGCGCTTCACCGGCCCTGCTGCATCGCCCCTCCCGCTGCCCGTCTCGGTCGGGACTTACAGCCTGATGTGGGACCTCGCGAAGAGCGATATCGCGCGCAGCTGAACATATCTGCATCGCAACATATTGCACCGCACGCGCATCACGCGCGGCCGTTAATGCTGTGCGCGCGTAGCTCCCATGAAAGCGGGGACGCGCCGAACTTTGCCGTTGTACTTCGGAAAGGTTCTAATAAGCTAACCCAATGACGTCATTCAGAAACCAGATCGCAGCGCGTTAAGCGTTCGCCAAGCTCAGAAGAGGCCGCCGGGTCTTTGAGCCTGCGCGGACAGGGTAGGAATGAAACCGACCGATATCGCGGCCCCCGACTACTTTCACAAAGTGGTCGATTGCCAATGGGCCTGTCCTGCGCACACCCCGGTTCCCGAATACATCCGACTGATCGCACAAGGCCGCTATAGCGACGCCTACATGATCAATTGGAAATCGAACGTGTTTCCCGGAATTCTGGGACGCACCTGCGATCGCCCCTGCGAGCCGGCGTGCCGGCGCGGACGCGTCGAGGAGACGCCAGTCGCGATCTGCCGGCTCAAGCGCGTTGCCGCCGATTTCAAGGACGACATCAAGCAGCGCCTGCCGCGCCCCTCACCGAAGAACGGCAAGCGCGTTGCCTTCGTCGGCGGCGGTCCGGCCTCTCTGACGGTGGCGCGCGATCTGGCGCCGCTCGGCTATCACTGCACCGTGTTCGATGCCGATCCGGAAGCCGGCGGCATGATGCGCACGCAGATCCCGAAATTCCGCCTGCCTAATTCGGTGATCGACGAGGAGACCGGCTACATCCTGGGTCTCGGCGTCGAATTCAAAGGCGGCCACCGCATCGAGAGCATGAAGTCGCTGCTCGCGGAGAAATACGACGCGATCTTCGTCGGCTCCGGCGCGCCGCGCGGCCGCGAACTCGACATTCCCGGCCGCAAGGAAGCAGCTGGCAATATCCACATCGGCATCGAATGGCTGGCCTCGGTCTCGTTCGGCCATATCGACAAGATCGGCAAGCGCGTGATCGTGCTCGGCGGCGGCAACACCGCGATGGATTGCTGCCGCACCGCGCGCCGGCTCGGCGGCGAGAAAGTCACGGTGATCGTGCGCTCCGGCTTCGAGGAGATGAAGGCCTCGCCGTGGGAGAAGGAGGACGCGCTCCACGAGGATATTCCGATCCTCAACTACATGGTGCCGGTTGAATTCAAGCACGTTGCCGGCAAGCTCATCGGCGTCACCTTCCAGCACGTCAAAGCCGAATATGACGCCAAAGGCCGTCGTAACCTCGTGCCGTCGGGCGATCCCGATCAGACCATTCCCTGCGACGACGTGCTGGTCGCGGTCGGCCAGGAAAACGCCTTCCCCTGGATCGAGCAGGATTGCGGCATCGAGTTCGACAAATGGCACATGCCGAAGGTCGATCCGAAGACCTTCGCCTCGACCAATCCGAAAGTGTTTTTCGGTGGCGACGCCGCGTTCGGCCCCAAAAACATCATCTGGGCGGTCGCGCACGGCCATGACGCCGCATTGTCGATCCACAAGATGCTGTCGGGCGAGGACATCACCGAGCGCCCGCTGCCCGATGTGCATGTCTCATCGCAGAAGATGGGCATCCACGAATGGAGCTATGACAACGACATCTCGATCGACAAGCGCTACAAGGTGCCGCATCGCGACAAGGTGATTGCGCTGAAGGACATCCGCGCCGAGGTCGAGCTCGGCTACGACGTCAAGCTGGCGCTGGGCGAAGCCGAGCGCTGCCTGAACTGCGACGTGCAGACCGTGTTCTCGACCTCGCTCTGCATCGAATGCGATGCCTGCGCCGACATTTGCCCAATGGATTGCATCACCTTCACCGGCAATGGCGAGGAAAGCGATCTGCGCCAGCGGCTGAAGGCGCCGTCGCCGCATCCGGACCAGGACCTCTACGTCTCCTCGGATCTCAAGACCGGCCGCGTGATGGTGAAGGACGAGGACGTCTGCCTGCATTGCGGGCTGTGCGCCGAGCGTTGTCCCACCGGCGCCTGGGACATGCAGAAATATTTCATCGAGATGACTCACGCAGGTTCGACATGCCCGACAAAAAGCCGATCAGCAGCGTAAACGACTTCGTCGTCCGCTTCGCCAACGTCAACGGCTCGGGCTCGGCCAGCGCCAACGAGATGTTCGCGCGCGCGATCCTGCGCCACGGCGTTCCGGTGTCCCCACGCAACATCTTCCCCTCCAACATCCAGGGCCTGCCGACCTGGTACGAGGTGCGGGTGACCGAGGACGGCCATCTCGGCGCCCGCGGCGGCGTCGACATGATGGTGGCGATGAACCCGCAGACCTGGGACAAGGACGTCGCCGGCATCGAGCCCGGCGGCTATCTGTTCTACGATTCCACCAAGCCGATGCCGTCGACCAAATTCCGCGACGACATCACCGTGATCGGCGTGCCGCTCACCGCGATCACCAACTCGACCTACACCGATCCGCGCCAGCGCCAGCTGTTCAAGAACATCATCTATCTCGGCGCGCTCTCGGCGCTGCTCGACATGGACCCGAAGCTGATCGAGCAGCTGATCGGCGAGCAGTACAAGGGCAAGGAAAAGCTGCTCTCCTCCAACGTCCATGCACTACATCTCGGTCGCGACTGGGCGCTGCAGAACCTGAAATGCCCGATTGGCCTCAGGGTGAAAAAGTCGGACAGGGTCGGCGACCGCATCTTCATCGAGGGCAACAGCGCCGCCGCGCTCGGCGCCGTCTATGGCGGCGCCACGGTATGCGCCTGGTATCCGATCACGCCGTCCTCGTCGGTGGCGGAAGCCTTCACCGCGCACTGCAAGAAATACCGGCACGATCCTGAGACCGGCAAGGCGAAATACGCCATCGTCCAGGGGGAGGACGAGCTGGCCTCGATCGGCATCGTCATCGGCGCGTCCTGGAACGGCGCCCGCGCCTTCACCGCGACGTCGGGCCCCGGCATCTCCCTGATGACCGAGTTCATCGGCCTCTCATACTTCGCCGAGATCCCGGCCGTGATCATGAACATCCAGCGCGCCGGCCCCTCGACGGGCATGCCGACCCGTACCCAGCAATGCGACATCATCGCCTGTGCCTATGCTTCGCACGGCGACACCAAGCATGTGTTGCTGTTCCCCGAGGATCCCGCCGAGGCCTTCGAATTCGCGGCCGCAGCGTTCGATCTCGCCGAGCGTATCCAGACCACGATCTTCCTGATGCTCGACCTCGACATCGGCATGAATCACCGGCTCTGCCGTCCGCTGAAATGGGACGATGCCAAGCAGTATGACCGCGGCAAGGTGATGACATCAGAGATGCTGGACGAGGGCCGCGACTTCGGCCGCTATCTCGACGTCGACGGCGACGGCATCCCCTACCGCACCTATCCCGGCACGCACCCGACCAAGGGCTCCTATTTTACCCGCGGCACTTCGCGGGATCGCTATGCGCGCTATTCCGAGGAAGGTTCGGTCTACGCCGACAACATGCAGCGCCTGATGCGCAAGTTCGAGACCGCGCAGGACCTGGTGCCGCGACCGCTGCAGGCCAATGCGGAACGGCCGACCAAATACGGCGTGATCTATTTCGGCTCGACCTCGCCGGCGATGGACGAGGCGATCGGCCTCTTGGAAGCGCGCGGGCATCAGCTCGACCGCCTGCGCATCCGCGCCTTCCCGTTCCATTCGAGCGTGGCGAGCTTCCTCGCCGAGCACGATTTCGTCTACGTCGTCGAGCAGAACCGCGACAGCCAGCTCCGCCAGCTGATCGTCAACGAGAACGGCATCGACCCGGTGCGCCTCGTGCCGATCGTGCACTACGACGGCTCGCCGATCACCGCCCGTTTCATCGCAAAAGCCATTGGCGACCACCAGGATCACCTCAAGGTGACCCCGCTCCGCAAGGCCGTGTCATGACCTACATCGCAAAGCCGAAATTCCATCATCCCGGCCTCAAGAAGAACGAGCTCGGCTACACCCATCGCGACTACGAGGGCAAGATCTCGACGCTGTGCGCCGGCTGCGGTCACGACTCGATCACGGCTTCGATCATCGAGGCCTGCTACGAGCTCTCGATCGAGCCGCACCGGGTGGCGAAGATCTCCGGGATCGGCTGCTCGTCGAAGACGCCGGATTATTTCCTCGGCAATTCGCACGGCTTCAATTCCGTGCACGGCCGCATGCCCAGCGTGCTCACAGGTGCCAACCTCGCCAACCGCGACCTGATCTATCTCGGCGTGTCCGGCGACGGGGATTCCGCGTCGATCGGGTTCGGCCAGTTCGCGCACTCGATCCGGCGCGGCGTCAACATGACCTACATCGTCGAGAACAACGGCGTCTACGGCCTGACCAAGGGCCAGTTCTCGGCCACCGCCGACCGCGGCTCGAAGTCCAAGAAGGGCGTCACCAACACCGACAACGCCATCGACCTCGTTGCGATCGCGTTGCAGCTGGGCGCCACCTTCGTCGCGCGCAGCTTCTCCGGCGACAAGACCCAGCTGGTGCCGCTGATCGCGGCCGCGATCCGCCACAAGGGCGCGTCCTTCATCGACGTCATCAGCCCCTGCATCGCCTTCAACAACCACGCCGGCTCGACCAAGAGCTTCGATTATGTCCGCGAGCACAACGACGCCGTGAACCGGCTCGACGTGCTGGTCGGCCGCGATCCGATCGCGGTGGACTACGCGCCGGGCACGGTGCAAATGGTCGAGCAGCATGACGGTAGCAAGATCGCGCTGCGCAAGATCGACGCCGACTACGATCCGCATGATCGGCTGGGCGCCCAGACCTTCCTCGCGCGGCACGCCGCCAAGGGGCAGATCGTCACCGGTCTCCTTTATGTCGACCCCGACGCCGAAGATCTGCACGAGCATCTCAACACGGTCGAGACGCCGCTCAACACGCTCGAAGCGGACACGCTGTGCCCGGGTTCAGCCGTGCTGGACAAGATCAACGCCAGCCTGCGGTGATCATTTGCTCCGCGCCGAAGCCGGCGACCTGACGCGTATCGTGATCTTGTCCGACACGACCGGCGGTTCGAACGGATAGTGCTTGGCGTCGCCGAGCACCAGCTGCAGGGTGTGAGTCCCCGGCGCAAGGTCCAGCATGGTCTCGGTCTGCCCTGCGCCGAAATGCAGGTGCGACTTGTCCTGCGGGATCGGCTCCTTGGGATCGATGGGATCGTTGACGTCGACCAGCAGATGATGATGACCGGCATTCTGGTAATCGTCGCCGGCATGCGTTACGCCCATGTTGCGCAGGCCGAACCGGACCCAGAATCCACCGCGAACCTTCTGCCCATCGTGCGGCGTGATGAAATAGAGTTTTGCGTCCTTTGGCGCCGTCTTTCCCTGCGAGTAGGCTGCGCCCGGGTGCACTGCGATCGCCGTCGCCAGTGCGACACAATGAATGATCTTCATCAAATCCACTCCAGCACTTACGGACCGAGCGCGACGCGGAATCCATGCGTGGGGTAACGAACATTGGTATCGTAGCCATCGCGATTGGATGGCCTCACATATCTCGCATCGTTCTTCCACGAGCCCGAGCGCAGAACGTGCGAGCTGCAGTCCCCGCCACTCCATGCCGAGCCGTCAGTGGGCGCGCCCTGATAGGTCCTGTGCCAGCAGTCCTCGACCCACTGATCGATACCGCCACCCATGTCGTGGAGGCCGAACGGATTTGGCTTGAAGCTGCCGACCTTCGCCGGCTGCTCAGCCGCGAGGTCACCGCAATCCTTGCATCCGGCCATGCCGGGCTGGAGCTTGTCGCCCCACCAATATTTGCTCTGCGTGCCGCCACGCGCGGCGTATTCCCATTCGGCTTCGCTCGGAAGCCGGTAGGGCTTCTTGGTCGCCTGCGCCAGATACGCCGCATATTGCTGCGCGTCGGTCCAGCTCACATTGCTGATCGGCGCATCGTCTTTGCCGGTAGCGGTGAAGCTGCACGCCTTTGCGGCCGCGCATTCGTTCCATTCCTGCACGGTCACCGGATATTTGCCGATCGAGAACGGCTTGACCGTGACCTGGTGGACAGGACGTTCGGTCGGATCGTCATTGCTTCCCATCGCAAAGCTGCCGCCGCGAATGGCGATCATCTCGGGTTCGCGGACCGCCGTCACCGATGGAGCGGATGCCGGAGATGGTGAAGGCGATGCTGCGGGCGATGGCGTCGTTGTGGGCAACGGAGAAGCCGCGGGTGCAGCTTGAGGCGCCGGTACCGCCGGGCTCGGTAACGACGGAACGGATTGCGGCATCGGCGAAGCCGACGGCGCCGCGATCGGAGGAGCGGCAGCCTGTTGCCCCACCTGGCTGCGGTGCTGCACCAGCACGTACCAAAGCACGTAGCCGGCAATCACCAGCAACGCCATGATCAGAAGAAAGAGCAGGATGCTCTCGCGCCGGCCGCGCGTCCTGCCGACTGCGTCTGCGTCTGGCAGCACGCGATAGACGCGCACCGGATCCGTGATGTTCTTGACCTTGCGGTCCCCGAGCGACTCATAGCCGCACACCACCTTGTGCTTGATCTGCTCGTAGATCGCGCCTGAGATATAGACGTGACCGGGCTCGGCGATACCCTCGATACGTGTGGCGATGTTGACTCCGTCGCCGTAGACATCGTCCGGCTCCACGATGACGTCGCCGAGATTGACGCCAATCCGGTATTCGAGCCGTGAATGCTTGGGAAGCGGGGCGTTGCGGCCGATGAGATTCTGCTGGATGACGATGCTGCATCGAACAGCCTCGACCGGGCTATCGAAGATGGCGATGAAGCCATCGCCTGTCGTCTTCACCAGCGTGCCATGGTGCTCGACGATGCTGGGCTGGATGATATCCCGCTCGATCCGCTTGACGCGGACATGCGTGCCCTCCTCGTCGGCCTGCATGATGCGACTGTAGGAAGCGATGTCGCCGACAATGATCGCCGCGAGGCGACGAGGCATGGGGCCGTGTGGAGGCGGCCCGTCCTGACTTCCGGGTCTGAAGTTGCGAATTTCGCCCATTGCGGGGGACTCCACAAACCTACAAAGGCAGCCCCAGCTTACGACCGCCAAAGGCGATCGTCTGTGAAGGCTATCACATTGATGAAATGGAGCAATGTCGAAGGACTCGCAGGGATCGAGTTCCGGAAGGCGAAGGCGTCGCACCGGTTGAACCTTCCTCGCCCTCCCGATGACTAACGCCGTGTCTGGAACTATCCATCCCGCTCCGCGCTGCGATGATCATGTGCGACTTGCGAGGGTTGAACGCGTCGCACCTGGGCCGCGTCTAAAGCCTACAGCTCAACTCCTGCGCTCGAGGCCATCATGAAGCTTTTTCTCCTGACTGCCCTCGCCGTTGCCGCACTCATCAGCGCGGCCCACGCGGAGGAGGCAGACGACATCCGCGAGGCCAGCAAGGCCGAGGCCGAGACCTTCAACACGCGCATGTATGCGGGCACCCCCGGCAACAAGGCCTATGCCTGCTTCGTCCGCCGCTACGATGCGGAGCACCTGGCGCGGCATCCGAAGCAGAAGGTCGCTTCGATGAAGCTGCTGATCTCGGCCGAGTTGGACAAGGAAGACAAGGAGCTCCACAATTCCTTCCGCCTCGGCTTCAGGTACCGCCATCGCTCCGGCGATTTCGACTCCAGCGGCTCTTGTAACCACGCCGTATTCACCAAGGACGGCAACGAGGTTCGCCTCGGTTGCGGTGTCGATTGCGAGGGCGGTGGCATCGGCGTTGCACTGTCCAAAGACGACAAGTCGACGATCGTGCGGCTCGAACGGGTCCGCGTCTGGCAGAACAACAAGCCGGATGACGAGGCCGAGCAGTCGCTGGTCGGCGGTGCCGACGACAGTATTTTCCGCCTCGACCGCACCGACAACAGCGAGTGCGCTTCGCTGGTGACGGACCGCAAGGAACTCGCCGCGCTCCGCCACAAATGATGATATGTCTCCGGCGAATTCAGTCCAGTCGAGGGAGATCGCCATGAACCGCCGGAACATCTTGTGGAGCGCAATCTCGGCCCTGGGCGCGGCATTCGGTGCCTCCAGCGCGAAAGCCGCGACGGAAGCGGGCGCGGGCAACAGACTGAAAGTGGTCTACCATCTCAGCGATGCCGAGAAGGTCAATTTCGTGCTCGGCAACATCCAGAACCACATCGACGGCGTCGGCGGTCCTGATCACGTCACGATCGCGTTGGTGATCCACGGGCCGGCGCTGAAGGCATTCCACTCGGCGCAGGCCAACCCCGACACCAGCAAACGCGTCGGCGAATTCTCCAAGGACGGCGTCGAGCTCGCCGCGTGCGGCAACACGATGAAGGCGCAAAACGTGACGCTCACCGAGCTGCTGCCGGGCTTCGTCAGCGCGGAAAAGGGCGGCGTGGTTCGTCTGGCTGAGCTGCAGTCGCAGGGGTATCTGTATCTGCGGCCGTAGGAAACTGCTGCTTACCACACGACAAGTGCACTCCATCCCCCGCCTGGGGGGGGAGGGTTGGGGAGAGGGTGTCTCTGCTGAGGGACAATCCCCTAGAGGAAAAAGCCCTCACCCGGCGCGCGGGACGATGCTTCGCATCGCCCAGACGCGCCGACCTCTCCCGCAAGCGGGAGAGGTAAGGCGGAGCTCGCAGTGCCCCTTCCCAACTCATCTTCATCCCGCTTGACTTATCCATAACTCCATGGTTATGAGTTAACCCATAACTTCCTGGTTATGGATCTTCATGTCCCTCGCCCCCGATCTCCTGTTCAGGACGCTCGCCGACCCCACAAGGCGGGCGATCTTCGAGCGGCTCTGCCGCGAGGGAGAGCAGACCGTCGGGGCCCTGACCGTGAGATCCGGCGTTTCCCAGCCGGCGGTCTCAAAACATCTCGGCGCGTTGAAGCTGGCCGGCCTGGTGCGTGACCGCCATGAGGGGCGGCAGACCCACTACAGCGCGCAACCCGGCGCACTCGATCCGCTGCTCGACTGGACCAGCCAGATGACCGGGTTTTGGCAGAGGCGGCTCGACGCACTCGACGATCTCCTGAAGAGGATGGACCAATGACTGAAGCTTCGAGCGAAACGCGCTCCGTCGTGATCGAGCGCGAATTCGCCTTTCCGGCCGAACGGCTCTGGCGCGCGCTGACGCAGCCGCATCTGATCGAGGAATGGCTGATGAAGAACGACTTCAAGCCCTCAGTCGGTCATCGCTTCAATCTTCGCGGCGAATGGGGCGGCGTGCTGGACTGCGAGGTGCTCACCATCGAGCCGCAGAAGACGCTCGCCTACACCTGGAATTTCTCGCATGAGGACGCTGCGTTCGACCTCAAGAGCGTCGTCACCTTCACGCTGTCGCCGACCGGCGCGGGCACTCACTTACGCGTCGAGCAGGCGGGCTTCAGCCCGACGCAGAAGCAGGCTTATGGCGGCGCGCATGCCGGCTGGAAGCAGTTCCTTGGCAAGCTGGACGAGGTGCTGGCGCGGGGTGACTAGCTCCGGGCGGCCGTATCCATTCCAATCATTTTTTAGAAGGAGACCGCAGTGAGTACGGACATGTGGATTCGTCAGATCCATCGCTGGCTGTCGATGGCTTTCACGCTCGCCGTCGTCGCTAACATCGTCGCCATGACCATGCAGCTCCAGGCCGTCTGGATCGGTTTCCTGGCGCTGGTCCCGCTGATCCCGCTGCTGGCGACCGGGCTCTATCTGTTCGCGCTGCCTTATCTCGGCCGCCGCGGCAACGCGTGATGCGAGGCGAGACGATGAAGAAGGCAGTGACGGCAAAAAAGAGCAGCACGAAAGACGCGACTGGGCCGTCGCCCTCCAAACTGATCGACGGCAGGATCAAGGAGCTCGGCGACTGGCGCGGCGAAATGCTGACGCGGGTCCGCGGCCTGATCAAGCAGGCCGATCCTGAAGTCGTCGAGGAATGGAAATGGCGCGGCGTTCCCGTCTGGGAGCACGACGGCATCATCTGCACCGGCGAGACCTACAAGGAAGTGGTGAAGATGACCTTTGCCAAGGGCGCCGCGCTGGACGACCCGGCCGGCCTGTTCAATTCCAGCCTCGACGGCAATGTCCGGCGCGCGATCGACATTCGCGAGGGCGAGAAGATCAACGAGAAGGCGTTGAAGGCGCTGATCCGCGCGGCGGTGGAGCTGAATACGAGCAAGAAGAAGCCGGCGAAGCGCTAAGGCGTAGCGAGTTCAAAGCGAGTTCGGAAGGCTCTCTCCGTTCTCCCCCCTTGTGGGGGGCACGGAGGGGGTGCGACACGGAGATTCTTTCCGTCGCTCGATCGCACTCGGTGCATCATCAACAACCAGCACCTTTTGCTGGGCTACCCCTCTCCCTAACCCTCCCCCACAAGGGGGGAGGGAACGCACCTCCGCCGGTGCGCTAGTTGAGGCTAACCCATCAGACGTCCGCGCAGCCAGCCACCTCACGCCACCGCCGCCGGGATCGGGCGCGGGCTCACGACGTATTCGCGCATGACCTTGTCGTTGGCATCGACCTCGATCAGCGCGACGTCGTAGGTCCAGAGATCGGCCAGGTGCTGCAGCACCCGCTTGGCATCGGTCTCGTTGAGCTGCGAGCCCTTGATGACGTGGTGGTGCAGGATCAGGCGGCGGTCGCCGGAGAGATCGACGTCGACCACCTCGATATTGGCATCGATGTAGCCGACATCGTGCTGCCGCGCCAGCTCGCGCCGCACCCGGCGGAAGCCGCGCTCGTCGTGGATGGCATCGACCCGGATGCCGGCGCGCTCCTCGGGATCGTCGTGCAGGTGGAACATACGGAGGTGCCGCATCAGCCTGGGGCTCAGGAACTGCGCGATGAAGCTTTCATCGCGGTAGTTGGCCCAGACGTCGCGCAGCACGCCCATCACGTCGTTCTTGCCGGCGATGTCGGGGAACCATTCGCGGTCCTCGTCTTCAGGTCGGGTGACGATGCGCTCGATGTCCTGCATCATTGCGAAGCCGAGCGCATAGGGGTTGAAGCCGGAGAAGCGCGGGTCGTCGAATTCGGGCTGGAACACCACGTTGGTGTGCGATCCCAGGAATTCCAGGAAATTGCCGTCGGTGATGCGGCCCTGCTCGTGCAGCTTGGTCATGATGCGATAGTGGACGTAGGTCGCCGTCCCCTCGTTCATGACCTTGGTCTGGCTCTGCGGGTAGAAATATTGCGCGATGTGGCGGACGATGCGCAGCAGCTCGCGTTGCCACGGCGCCAGTCGCGGCGCACTCTTCTCCAGGAAATAGAGCAGGTTTTCCTGCGGCAGACCGAGCAGCTTGCGGCGGCGCTCGATGCTGAGCGCGGACCGGCTCTTGGCCGCGCCCTTAGGGACTGTGCGCCAGAGGTCGTTGAAGACCTCCTCCTCGTGCTGGCGACGCCGCCCCGCCCGCTTCTCCTCGGCGCGCAGATCCAGCTTCTTCTTGCCGGGATAGCGGTCGATGCCGTGCGACATCAGCGCATGCGCGGCATCGAGCGTGCGCTCGACCTCGACGCGGCCGTAGCGCTCCTCGCATTGCATGACATACGTCTTGGCGAAGTCGAGATAATCCAGGATGCCGTCCGCGTCGGTCCACTGCTTGAACAGGTAGTTGTTCTTGAAGAAGTGGTTGTGGCCGAAAGCGGCGTGCGCGATCACCAGGGTCTGCATCGTCGCCGTGTTCTCCTCCATCAGATAGGAGATGCATGGCGAGGAGTTGATCACGATCTCATAGGCGAGCCCCATCAGGCCCTTGCGATAAGATGCCTCATGGAAGGCGAATTGCTTGCCGAACGACCAGTGCTTGTAGAACAGCGGCATGCCGACGGAGGAGTAGGCATCCAGCATCTGCTCGGCGGTGATGACCTCGATCTGGTTCGGATAGACGTCGAGCCCGAGATCTTTCGTCGCCACCACCTCGCAGGCATCGGTGATGCGCTGCAAGGTGTGGAAATCCCAATCCGCGCCTTCGAACAATCGTTCCGTCATGGAGCGGCTTTCTCCTGGGCAGTTTCGCGGCGCTGGAACAGATCGTGGAACACCGGGAAGATCTCGCTGCGCTCGCTGACCTTGCGCATCGAGAGCGGTGCGCCGCTGTTGCGCAGGCGGTCGTAAAGGGTCCAGAGCGAGGAGTCGGAGAGATCGAAGGCGCTGCCGCCGGATTCCCCGACCTCGAGATAGGCAAAGAACTGACAGACCGGCAGGATCTTGTCGGTCAGCAGGAGCCCTGTGAGCTCGCCGTCGGAATAGGAATTGTCGCCGTCGGAGGCCTGCGCGGCGTAGATGTTCCAGTCCGACGGGTTGAAGCGCTCGCGCACGATCTCGTGCATCGCCTGCAGCGCGCTCGAGACCAGCGTGCCGCCCGAGGCCGGGCCATAGAAGAAGGTCTGCTCGTCCACCTCCTCGGCGCGGTCGGTGTGGCGGATGAAGACGATCTCGACGTGCTTGTAGCGGCGCTTCAGGAAGACGTAGAGCAGCATGTAGAAACGCTTGGCCAGATCCTTCATGTGCTCGGACATCGAGCCCGACACGTCCATCAGGCAGAACATCACCGCCTGCGCCACCGGCTTCGGCACCGTCTCGAAGCGGCGATAGCGGATGTCGAGCGGATCGATGAAGGGAATCCGCTTGGACTTCGCCTTCAGCTTTTCGAGCTGGGCGAGAAGCACCTCGCGCTCGTCCTCGTCGGTGCAGGCAGCGATCGCGGCTTCCAGTTCCTCGATCTCCTCCTTGCGGGGACGCTTGAGCGCGATGCGGCGGGCAAGCGCCAGCTTCACCGTCCGGCTCACCGAGATGTTGGCGGGCGAGCCCGACGTGGTGTAGCCGGCACGCTGAATGCCCTCGCTCTCGGTCTGCGCGATCTTGCGCTTGGCCAGATCCGGCAGCTCGAGATCGTCGAGGAAGAGATCGACGAACTCGTCGCGGGAGAGCACGAAGCGGAAGGCATCCTCGCTGTCGCCTTCGCCCGGGCCGGAATTCTTGGCGCTGCCCTGGCCGGAGCGCTGCAGATAGTCGCCCTCGATGAACTTCTTGTTCCCGGGCAGCACCATGTCGCGCGTTCCGCCTTCGCGGCGGAAGCGCGGCTCGTGCATGCCGTCGAGCGGGATCGTGACCTCACCACCCTCCAGGACGTCCTTGATGTCGCGTTCCTGCGAGGTCTTCTTGACGGCGCCCTGCACCAGGGATTTGGCCCGACGCAAGAACCGCTGGCGGTTCTCAAGACTCTTGCCGCCTGGATTCAGGCGCCTGTCAATAATGTGAATGGGCACTTTACCATCCGCCTCAACCGGCCTGCTTCACACGCATGTACCATTCGACGAGCCGGCGAACCTGACGCTCGGTGTAGCCACGCTCCACCATGCGTGCGACGAACTCGCCGTGCTTCTTCTCCGTCTCGCCGTCCTTCTTCGATCCGAAAGAGATGACCGGAAGCAGGTCCTCGACTTGCGAGAATATCCTCTTTTCGATCACGTCGCGAATCTTCTCGTAGGAGGTCCAGGTCGGATTTTTGCCACCATTCTGGGCCCGCGACCGTAACGAGAATTTGACGACCTCGTTGCGGAAGTCCTTGGGGTTGGCGATGCCCGCCGGCTTCTCGATTTTGGTCAGCTCCTGGTTCAAAAGCTCGCGATCGAGCAGCTGGCCGGTGTCGGGATCCTTGAAGTCCTGGTCCTCGATCCAGGCGTCGGCATAGTCGACGTAGCGGTCGAACAGATTCTGGCCGTAATCCGAGTAGGATTCCAGGTAGGCCTTCTGGATCTCGTTGCCGATAAACTCGGCGTAGCGCGGCGCCAGATCCGCCTTGATGAATTCGAGATAACGCTTCTCGACCTCCTCCGGCAGCTGCTCGCGGCGGATCGACTGCTCCAGCGCGTACATCAGATGCACGGCGTCGGCGGCGACCTCCTGCGGATCGTGATTGAAGGTCGCAGCCAGGATCTTGAAGGCAAAGCGGGTGGAGACGCCGTCCATGCCCTCGTCGACGCCGGCGGCGTCGCGATATTCCTGGACGCTGCGCGCCTTCGGATCGGATTCCTTCAGACTCTCGCCGTCATAGACCCGCATCTTGCCGAACAGGGTGGAGTTCTCGTGCTTGCGCAGGCGCGACATCACCGAGAACCGCGCCAGCGTCTCCAGCGTCGAAGGCGCGCAAGGCGCCGACGCGAGCTCGGAGCCCTGGATCAGCTTCTCGTAGATCTTCTGCTCCTCGGTGACGCGCAAGCAGTACGGCACCTTGATGACGCAGATGCGGTCGATGAAGGCCTCGTTGTTCTTGTTGGCCTTGAAGCTCGACCACTCGGCCTCGTTGGAGTGCGCGAGGATGACGCCGGTGAACGGGATCGCGCCGATGTTTTCGGTGCCGATATAGTTGCCTTCCTGCGTCGCGGTCAGCAGCGGGTGCAGCATCTTGATCGGCGCCTTGAACATCTCGACGAACTCGAGCACGCCCTGGTTGGCGCGGTTGAGGCCGCCGGAATAGCTGTAGGCGTCGGGGTCGTTCTGCGCGTAGGTCTCGAGCTTGCGGATATCGACCTTGCCGACCAGCGAGGAGATGTCCTGGTTGTTCTCGTCACCGGGCTCGGTCTTCGAGATCGCAATCTGGCGCAGCCGCGACGGCTGGATTTTTGCGACACGAAACTGGGAGATATCGCCACCGAAGGCTTCCAGCCTCTTGTAGCACCACGGGCTCATCAGGCCGGTGAGACGACGGCGCGGAATGCCGTATTTCTCTTCCAGCATCGGGCCGAGCTGATCGGGATCGAACAGGCTGAGCGGGCTCTCGAACACGGGCGAGAGTTCATCGCCGGCCTTGAGCACGTAGATCGGATGCACTTCCATCAGTGACTTCAGCCGCTCGGCGAGCGAGGATTTGCCGCCGCCGACCGGGCCGAGCAGATAGAGGATCTGCTTGCGCTCTTCGAGACCTTGCGCCGCATGGCGGAAGAAACCGACGATGCGCTCGATGGTTTCTTCCATGCCGTAGAACCCGGCGAAGGCCGGATAGGTACGGATCGTACGGTTCAAAAAAATACGGCCAAGGCGGGTATCCTTGGCCGTGTCAATCGTCTGGGGGTCACCGATCGCCGCTAGCAGTCGCTCCGCCGCGTTCGCGTATTTCATGGGATCGCTTCGACACGATTCCAGATATTCCGCCATCGACATGTCGTGTTGGCTTCTCGCCTCGAACGACTTAGCGAAAGCGTTGAATAGAGAATCGTTGTACATGATCCCTCTCCGCGTGAGTTCCGCTACAAGCTGAAACGAAAGCAGTTACCGGACCGTTCCTCAGGCCATTTCGAATCAGCGTGAGCACATGACGATCATTGGACACCCGGGTGCAGACACGACGCAATGCACAACGTAGGCACTCGTTGAGTTACGAACAGGCACCTGCCCGTATTTTGTGCGAATCTCTGTCTATATTGGCGCATTTCCAGAAAATGTCACTCGGTCGCAACATCCGGGCGTTACCGGGGATGAGTCCATCCGGCGTTGCAGCATAGCGATCTGCGAGCGGCGATCTTATGACGCTTGTACGGCGAAGCCTTGAGCGCCGCCTTGGTTACCACCTTGGGTGCCGCGTTCATCTTCCTGCTGCAATGCGGCGCGCGGAGTGCTGGCAGCGTGACAGTCGCGGCAAGCGCGCAGCAATGTGTCAAAATCGGTCGCCAGGCCGTCCGACAGGATGACGATGCGATCATTTCGCGCGCAACGGGCCAGATCGCGGATGCAACAGAGCTGCTGCTGCAAGGCCGGCGTCGGCGTCAGCACGATCATCTTGTGGCCGCGGCTTTCCTCAGCCGAAATCTCTGCAATCGAATCCCACGGCAGAAATTCATTACCGATGCGGAGACCGCGGATGCCGTAGGGGGTGACGACCACTACCGCCCCCCGTTCGGCGGGCAGCATCCAGATCAGCCGGCAGGTCACCAGGCCGAACAGCGCGACGCCGGCATAGCCGAGCGTCGTGTCGTAGTCGCCCAAACCGTCCCACAAGTCGAAGGCGAGGCTCGCGCTGAGCAGGGTCATCGCAAAGCCCGCCGCGACCAGCAGCCGCAACTGCGTCGCGCATCGCCTGATTTCGAGATCGCGGGATGCGTCGATGGTCATGGCCGATTGCTGGCTGTCGGCGACAGCAAATGCCAGACCTTCAGGATGGGCGTGCATGCTCTTCCCCAGCATGGCCATTCGCGGCCGAACCACGATGCACCAGACGGACCGGAATCCGCTGATGGCACTCCACGCAGCCACTGGCTGACGACGAAGCGGCCGGAGTTACGCAACGAGACCCGGCCGAACCTTCGGCCAACGACTTTTTACGCAACAACCGCTACTGCCGCCCGGATCGCCATGATCGCGACGGAGTTACACTGGAGGGTATGACGCCTGTACCCTTGATTGGTTCCCTCCCGGGAGCATGTAAGCTAGAGGATAGCGCGTCAGGACCGGCGCGGAAACCCCTCGCCCGCAGGCTTGGAGATAAATAAGCATCATGAATCCCGTCAAAGAACTGGAAAAGCACGGACAAGCCGTCTGGCTGGACTTCCTGGCCCGCGGCTTCATCGCCAAGGGCGACCTGAAGCGGCTGATCGAGACCGACGGCGTCAAGGGCGTCACCTCCAACCCCTCGATCTTCGAGAAGGCGATCGGCAGCTCGGACGAATATGACGCCCCGATCGGCAAGGCGCTGAAGCGCGGCGACCGGACCGTGGCCGACCTGTTCGAGGCCGTCGCGATCGAGGACATCCAGAACGCAGCCGACGTGCTGCGCCCGGTCTATGACCGCCTCAAGGGCGGTGACGGCTATGTCAGCCTGGAGGTCTCGCCCTATCTCGCCATGGACACATCAGGCACGGTCACTGAGGCTCGCCGGCTCTGGAAAGATGTTGGTCGCAAGAACCTGATGGTGAAGGTGCCGGCAACGCCGGAAGGCCTGCCGGCGATCGAGCAGCTCATCGGCGACGGCATCAGCATCAACATCACATTGCTGTTCTCCAAGGCGGTCTACCTGGAGGTCGCCGAAGCCTACATCGCCGGGCTCGAGAAATACGTTGCAGGCGGCGGCGACCCCTCGCATGTCGCGAGCGTGGCCAGCTTCTTCGTCAGCCGCATCGACAGCGTGGTCGACAAGCAGCTCGACGACAAGATCGCCCGCGCCAACGATCCGTCCGAGAAGGAGCGGCTCGCCGCGCTCAAGGGCAAGGTCGCGATCGCCAACGCCAAGGTCGCCTACCAGGACTACAAGCGCCTGTTCTCGGGTCCGCGCTGGGACAAGCTCGCTGCCAAGGGCGCCAAGCCGCAGCGGATGCTGTGGGCCTCGACCGGCACCAAGAACAAGGATTACAGCGACGTCCTCTATGTCGAAGAATTGATCGGCCCCGACACCATCAACACCGTGCCGCCGGCAACGCTGGATGCGTTCCGCGACCACGGCAAGCCGCGCGACAGCCTGGAGGAGAACGTCGAGGACGCCTACCGCGTGCTGGACGAGCTGGAGCGCTCCGGCGTCTCGCTCGACGCCATCACCGAAGAGCTCGTCAAGGACGGCGTCAAGCTGTTCGCGGACGCCGCCGACAAGCTCTACGGCGCCGTCGCCCACAAGCGCGCCACGGTGCTTGGGCCCGCGCTCGACCGCCAATCTCTCTCGCTCGGCGACGGGCTCGGCAAGGCCGTGGCCAAGAGCACCGAGGAATGGCGCGCCTCCGCCAAGATCCGCAGGCTCTGGCAGCGCGACAAGTCGGTCTGGACCGGCTCGGACGAGGACAAATGGCTCGGCTGGCTCGACAGCGCCGCCAAGGCCGACGTCGCCGATTACGAGGACTACGCCGGCCGCGTGAAGGGCCAGAAGTTCTCCGACGCAGTCGTGCTTGGCATGGGCGGATCGAGCCTCGGACCGGAGGTGCTGGCCGAGACGTTTGGGAAAAAGCCCGGCTTCCCGAAGCTGCATGTGCTTGATTCAACCGACCCGGCGCAAGTGCGGGCGATGGAGGCCCGGATCGACATCGCCAACACCGTGTTCATCGTCTCCAGCAAGTCCGGCGGCACCACCGAGCCGAACGCGATGAAGGACTATTTCCATGAGCGCGTTGCGCAAGCGCTTGGCCCGAAGGCCAAGACCGGCTTCCGCTTCATCGCGGTGACCGATCCCGGCTCATCGCTGGAGAAGGCCGCCAAGAAGCTGAACTATGCCCGCATCTTCCATGGCGAGCCCTCGATCGGCGGACGCTATTCCGTGCTGTCGCCGTTCGGCCTCGTGCCGGCGGCGACCGCCGGCATCGACGTCAAGACCTTCGTCAAGCATGCGCTCTCCATGGCGCGCTCCTGCGGACCGGACGTGCCGCCGAGCGAAAACCCGGGCGTGCAGCTCGGCCTTGCCATCGGCCTCGCCGGCCTCGACGGCCGCGACAAGGTGACGATCCTGTCGTCGAAGAAAATCGCCGATTTCGGTGCCTGGGCCGAGCAGCTCATCGCGGAATCGACCGGCAAGGAAGGCAAGGGCCTGATCCCGATCGAGGGCGAGCCGCTTGGCGATCCTTCCGTCTACGGCAACGACCGGTTCTTCATCGACATCCGCATCGAAGGCGAAGCGGACGCCGCCCATGACTCCAAGCTTGCCGCGATCGAGGCGGCCGGGCATCCCGTGGTGCGCATCGTGATGAAGTCGATCGACCATCTCGGCCAGGAGTTCTTCCGCTTCGAGATGGCGACCGCCGTGGCGGGCTCGATCCTCGGCATCAACCCGTTCGACCAGCCGGACGTGGAAGCCGCCAAGATCAAGACCCGCGAGCTTACGGCGTCATTCGAGAAGACCGGCGCCTTGCCGGAAGAGCAACCGGTAGTCAGCACCGATGAAGCCGATCTCTACACCGACGAGGCCAACGCCACCGCGCTGCGCGCCGCCGGCGCCAACGGCGACCTCACCTCGTGGCTGAAGGCGCATCTGTCGCGCTCCGGCGACGGCGACTATGTCGCCCTGCTCGGTTACATCGCCCGGGACAAGGTGACCATCGACGCGCTCCAGGCCATGCGGCTAGAGGTGCGTGAGAAGCGGCAGGTCGCTACCTGTGCCGAATTCGGACCGCGCTTCCTGCACTCCACGGGGCAGGCCTACAAGGGCGGGCCCGACAGCGGCGTGTTCCTCCAGATCACCGCTGACGATGCCAAGGACCTGGCGGTGCCGGGCCAGAAGGCCAGCTTTGGCGTGATCAAGGCGGCACAGGCGCGCGGCGATTTCGACGTGCTCACCGAACGCGGCCGGCGCGCGCTACGCGTCCACCTCAAGGGCGGGCTCAAGAAGGGCCTTGCGGCACTCAATGCAGCGCTCAACGACGCGCTGAACTAAGGGAATATCGCAGATGCAACTCGGCATGATCGGCCTCGGCCGAATGGGCGGCAACATCGTCCGCCGCCTGATGCGCCACGGACATTCGACCGTGGTCTATGACAAGGACGCCAAGGCCGTCGCTGGCCTCGCCGCAGACGGTGCAGTCGGCTCCTCGACGCTCGAAGACTTCATCTCGAAGCTCGAGCGGCCGCGCACGGCCTGGGTGATGCTGCCTGCCGGGCACATCACCGAGACGACGATCGACACCATCGCGGGCGTGATGCAGGCGGGCGACGTCATCATCGATGGCGGCAACACCTTCTGGCAGGACGATGTCCGCCGCGGCAAGGCGCTGAAGGAACGCGGCATCCACTATGTCGACGTCGGCACGTCGGGCGGCGTCTGGGGCCTCGACCGCGGCTATTGCATGATGATCGGCGGCGAGAAGCAGGTGGTCGACCGGCTCGATCCGATCTTCGCCGCGCTGGCGCCCGGCGCCGGCGACATTCCACGCACGGAAGGACGCGAGGGCCGCGATCCCCGCATCGAGCAGGGTTACATCCATGCCGGCCCGGTCGGCGCCGGCCACTTCGTCAAGATGATCCACAACGGCATCGAATACGGCCTGATGCAGGCCTATGCCGAAGGTTTCGACATCCTCAAGAACGCCAACATCGAGGCTCTCCCGGCAGATCACCGCTACGATTTCGATCTCGCCGACATCGCCGAAGTGTGGCGGCGCGGCAGTGTGATTCCTTCCTGGCTGCTCGACCTCACCTCGACTGCGCTCGCCGACAGTCCGGCGCTCACGGAATATTCCGGCTTCGTCGAGGATTCCGGCGAAGGACGCTGGACCGTCAATGCGGCGATCGACGAGGCCGTGCCGGCCGAGGTCCTCACCGCGGCGCTCTACACACGTTTCCGTTCCCGCCAGGAACACACCTTTGCCGAAAAAATTCTCTCCGCGATGCGCGCAGGTTTTGGCGGCCACAAGGAGCCGAAGCAACCGGGCGCGGCGAAGCCCAAATAAGAGCTCAGTAAGCGCACCCAAGCGAAGGCCGACAATTCGTGACAAAAGACCCGCAAGTAAAGCGCAAGCCGGAAAATTGCGCCTTCGTCATCTTTGGCGTGACCGGAGACCTCACTCATCGGCTGGTGATGCCGTCGCTCTACAATCTGGCGGCCGAGCATCTGTTGCCGGAAAAGTTCTGCGTCGTCGGCGTGGCCCGCAGGGGGCAGTCGGATGACGAACTGCGCAACAGCCTGTTGAAGGGACTGCGCCAGTTCGCGACCCGTCCCGTGGACGACGACATCGCAAAGAAGCTGCTGGAATGCGTGACCTTCGTCGAGGCCGATCCGAAGGACCCGCCGTCGTTCGATCGCCTGCGCGAGCACCTGGATTCGCTGGAATGCGCGCAGGACACCGGCGGCAACCGGCTGTTCTATCTGGCAACGCCGCCCGCTGCGTTCGCACCGACGGCGCGCGAGCTCGGCCGCACCGGCATGATGAAGGAGAACGGCGCCTGGCGGCGGCTGGTGATCGAAAAGCCGTTCGGGACTGACCTCGCCTCGGCCAAGGCGCTGAACGCCGAGCTGCTGAAGATCATGGACGAGCACCAGATCTACCGGATCGATCATTATCTCGGCAAGGAGACCGTGCAGAACATCCTGGTGCTGCGCTTTGCCAACGGCATGTTCGAGCCGATCTGGAATCGCAACCACATCGACCACATCCAGATCACCGTGGAAGAGAAGCTCGGCGTCGGTCATCGCGGCGGCTTCTATGATGCCACCGGCGCGCTGCGCGACATGGTGCCGAACCATCTATTCCAGCTGATGTCGCTGGTCGCGATGGAGCCGCCGGCGCGTTTCGACGCGCATTCGGTGCGCTCCGAAAAGGCCGACGTGCTCACGTCGATCCAGCAGCCAAGCCAGGAAGAGGCGCTGAGAAATTCGGTGCGCGCGCAATATCTGGCAGGCCGCATCGGCGACGACGCGATCACGGATTATCGCAAGACCGAGGACGTCAAGCCCGGCAGCAGCACCGAGACCTTTGTTGCGCTGAAACTGATGATCGACAATTGGCGCTGGGCCGGCGTGCCGTTCTATTTGCGCACCGGCAAGGCGCTGGGCCACAAGCGCACCGAAGTCGCGATCAAGTTCAAGCAGGCGCCGCTGTCGATGTTCTCCGGCACGACCGTCGATCGCCTGTCGCAGAATTTTCTCACCATCGGCATTGCGCCGACCGAGACCATCGAGCTGCAGTTCAACGCCAAGATCCCGGGGCCGAGCGTCACCATCGACGGCGTCGAGATGAAATTCCGCTACGGCGACTATTTCCGCGCCGATCCCTCGACCGGCTACGAGACGCTGATCTACGACTGCATGATCGGCGACAACATCCTGTTCCAGCGCGCCGACGGCATCGAGGCCGGATGGCAGGCGGTGCAGCCGTTCCTGGACGCCTGGAAAAGCGCGGGCACCAACGGCATCGAGACCTATGAAGCCGGCAGCGACGGCCCGGCCTGCGCCGACGAGCTGCTCCGGCGCGACGGACGAAGCTGGCGGAAATTTTCGTGATGGCGGCGGCCGGACTGCCGGAGCTGATCGTCGCGGCCGACGCCGGGGCGCTGGCCCAGGCCGCAGCCGAACGGGTGATGGCGCGGATCACGGCCAACCCCTCGCGCATCGCGATCTGCCTCACCGGCGGCTCCAGCCCGAAGAAGCTCTATCAATTGCTCGGCAGCGACCCCTGGCGTGGCAAGATCCCGTGGGACCGCGTGCACTGGTTCATCGGCGACGAACGCTTCGTGCCCGACAGCGATCCGCTCAACAACATGGCGGTCGCGCGCGCGACCTTTCTCGACCGCAATGCGCCGTCCGGCCATATCCACCCGATCCCGACCACGGCTGACAATCCCGACCGAAGCGCTGAGGCCTATGCGCGCGAGCTGCAGGCCTTCTACGGTTCTGAAAGTCTCGATCCGGCCCGGCCGTTGTTCGACCTGGTCCTGATGGGCGCCGGCCCTGACGGCCACACCGCCTCGCTCTTCCCGGGCTTCCCCGAAATCGAGGAGACCGAACGCTGGGTCGTCGGGGTGCCCAAGGCCAATGTCGCGCCTTTCGTGCCGCGGGTCTCGCTCACTTTGCCCGCTTTGGCGTCCTGCCACGAAATGCTGTTCGAGATTGCCGGGCATGACAAGCAGCCGATCTTGACGCGCCTCGTCAATGGCGAGACTCTGCCGGCCTTACGCGCGCGCTCGAATGGTGAGACCGTCTGGCTGGTCGACAGGGCCGCGCTTCCGGAGGGAATTCGTGGCGGGCGTTGAAGCACCTTGTGCATTGATCGTGATGGGCGTGTCGGGTTCGGGCAAGAGCACGGTTGCGGAAGCACTCGGCGAGCGGCTCGGCTGGCGCTTCGAGGACGGCGACAGCTTTCATCCCGCCAGCAATGTCGAGAAGATGCGGGCTGGCCATCCCCTCACCGACGAGGACCGCTGGCCCTGGCTCAACGCCATCGCCGACGAAATCGCACGGGTGTGCGACAAGGGCGGGCATATCATCATCGCCTGCTCGGCGCTGAAGCACACCTATCGTGACGTGCTGCTGCGTGGACGCCACGACGTCCGCTTCGTGTTCCTGAAGGGAACCAAGGAGCTGATCGCCGAACGGCTCGCGCAGCGCAAGGGTCATTTCATGCCGCCTGGGCTACTGACGAGCCAGTTCGACACGCTGGAGCCGCCGGAGGCGGGCGAGCACGTCATCACCGTCTCGATCGACGAAACCGTCGAAGCGATCGTGGACGGCGTGGTGCGGCAGCTGAAACTGGGTACTGCGAAACGCTGAGGCAAAATCGTTAGGTCCTGTCATGACGCAAATCTCACTCGTAGTGTCCGACGTCGACGGCACGCTGCTGACCAAGGACAAGACGCTGACGGAACGCGCGAAGAGTGCGGTGCAGCGGCTGCACAAGGCCGGCATCGGCTTCACCATCACCTCCAGCCGTCCCGCCATCGGCATGCGCTTCCTGATCGAGCCGCTGGCGCTCTGGCTGCCGGTCGGCCCGTTCAACGGCTCCTCGATCGTCGATCCGGAGATGCGGCCGGTCGAGCAGCACCTAATCCCGGCCAGCGCGGCCGAGCGGTCCTTGCAGATCCTCCGCAAGTTCGGCGCCGACATCTGGCTGTTCACCACCGACAAGTGGCTGATCGACAACCCCAGCGGCAAATATGTCGCACACGAGCAGCATACGATCCGCTCCGATCCCACCATCGTGACGGACTTTTCGCCTTACCTTTCGAGCGCCTGCAAGATCGTCGGCGCCAGCGCCGATGCCGCCAGGCTCGAGGCTTGCGAGAAGGCGATGCAGGAGGCGCTAGGCAGCGAGGCCACCGCGGTGCGCTCGCAGACCTATTATCTCGACATCACCCCGCCCGGCTTCAACAAGGGCACGTTCGTCGAGGCGATGGCCAGGCGCTTGGGCATTGCGACCGGCGCCGTCGCCACCATCGGCGACATGCAGAACGACCTTGCGATGTTCGCCGTCAGCGGCATCTCGATCGCCATGGGCAACGCCACCGACAACGTCAAGGACCAGGCGACGCACGTCACGGCGACCAATGAGCAGGATGGTTTTGCCGAGGCAATGGAGATGATCTTGAAGCGGAATGGGGTGGGGTGAGGCCTGATGTGACGAGCCTCGACTAGCGCCCCAACGACGGTGCGTTCCCTCCCCCCTTGTGGGGGAGGGTTAGGGAGAGGGGTGGCCAAGGAAAAGGTGCCTATAGTTACTCCCAAGCGCTGGTGCGCGGTCGAGAGAATCCCCGCGTGGTACCCCCTCCCTGCCCCTCCCCCACAAGGGGGGAGGGAACGGAGAGAGTCCCACAGCCTACTACTTCGACCGCTGCACCGCCGGCTTCTCGCTCTCCTGTCTTGCCGCCGACAGATTATGCGCGGTGTTGATCAGCGCGATGTGCGTCAGCGCCTGCGGGAAATTCCCGGTCTGGCGCCGGGCGACTGAATCGTATTCCTCCGCCAGCAAGCCGACATCGTTCGCGATGCCCACGACGCGATCGAGCAAGATCTGCGCCTTGTCGAGATTGCCGGCGAGCACATGGGCATCGGCGAGCCACAGGCTGCAGGCCAGAAACGCGCCTTCGAGCGGCGACTGCCCCGCAGGCAGCTCGCGCGGATCGTGCCGCAGCACGAAGCCGTCACGCATCAGGCATGTCTCGACCGCAACGATGGTGCCGCGGATGCGCGGATCCGACGGCGGCAGGAAGCCGACGGCCGGCAGTAGCAGCACGCTGGCGTCGAGCAGTTTCGAGCCGTAGGATTCGACGAAGGCGTTCTCCTCCGCGTCAAATCCCCTGTTGCAGACGTCGCGATGAATGGCCTCGCGTAAGGTACGCCAGTGCAGCAGCGGCGCCTTGAAGCCGAAGGTCTCGGCGCTCTTGATGCCGCGGTCGAAGGCGACCCAGGTCATCACCTTGGAGAAGACGTAGTGCCTGGGCTGGCCGCGCCGCTCCCAGATGCCGTGATCGGGCCGGTCCCAGACTTCGGCCAGATGATTGAGCACGGCACATTCCAGCGCCCATGTCGTTTCATCATCGAGCTTGAGCTTGGCCATGCGCGACTGGTGGAAGGCGTCGATCAGCTCGCCGTAGACGTCGAGCTGGAGCTGCGCATGTGCGGCATTGCCGACGCGCACCGGCTTGGCGCCCTCATAGCCGTCGAGCCAGCCCGCCTCCCATTCCAAGAGCCGCCGCTGGCCCCAGATGCCGTACATGATCTGCATGTTCGCCGGCGAGCCAGCGGCCGCGCGCAGCAGCCAATTGTGCCAGGCCAGGGCTTCCTCGGTGTATCCCGAGTTCATCAGCGCGAGCAGCGTGAAGGTGGCATCGCGCAGCCAGCAGAAGCGATAGTCCCAGTTCCTGCTGCCCCCGAGCTTTTCCGGCAGCGAGGTGGTGGGTGCCGCGACGATGCCGCCGGTCGGCGCGAAGGTCAGCGCCTTCAGCGTGATCAGCGAGCGCATGACGAGGTCTTGATAGTCGCCGTCGCGGGTGCAATGGCCGCACCAATCCTGCCAAAACTTTTCGGTGTCCTGAAGCGCGATCTCCGGATCGATCGGCGCGGGCGGCTCCAGATGCGAGGGGCCGTAGGTCAGGACGAACGGCACGGTCTCGCCGGTCTTCACCTCAAAATCGGCAACCGTGGTCAGATCCTCGCCGCGAGTCTCGACAGGCGTGCGCAGCACGGTCATATCCTGGCCGGCGATGGCCATCAGCGAATGGTCGATCCGCCGCACCCAGGGGATATCGGTACCGAAGCCGAAGCGGATGAC
The DNA here is from genome assembly GCF_054863025.1 of Bradyrhizobium sp. 23AC. NCBI lineage: Bacteria > Pseudomonadati > Pseudomonadota > Alphaproteobacteria > Hyphomicrobiales > Nitrobacteraceae > Bradyrhizobium > Bradyrhizobium sp. 23AC. The sequence continues at coordinate 187,176 of NZ_JAVAYN010000004.1, read as the reverse complement.
GAGCTCCATCCGCATCTTCACCGCGCCGCTGACGCCGCGGACCAGCCGCACGATGTCGGACGCCTTGCCGCGCGGCGGCATGAAATCGATCAGCGCGACGGTGCCGCTCTTCGTCTCGAAACGCGTTTCGAGGATGAGAGTGTTGCCGAGATAGCGGCGTGAGATGCTGGTGACGTCCTCGGCCGGCGTAACCAGCCAGCGACCGTTCTTATCGCTGCCAAGGATCGCTGCAAAGCAGGCATCGGAATCGAAGGCGGGCCAGCACAGCCAGTCGATCGAGCCGTTGCGCCCGACCAGCGCCGCGGTCTCGCAATCACCGATCAGCGCATAGTCCTCGATCCTCTGAGACAATGTCGTGCGAGCCTTGAAAACAGCCCTTGGAAGCCCTTACGCCGTCAACTCCCGCCATTCAGCGAACGTTCCCGCGTCGCTGCTCGCAAGGCCGTGAGATCGACTTTCGCGGCGATCTTGTCGAGCGCAACAGGAAGGCGCTGGCGCCAGTTCGGATGTTCGTCGATCGTGCCGGGAATGTTGGGCTGGTCGATCACGCCGAGCAGATCCTCCATGGAGACCGCGAGCAGCCGCGACGGCGTGCGCGACAGGAAGGCGAGCACCGAATAGAGGTCGTTGGCACGAATGCCGTTCTGGCGCAGGATCTCGTCGAGCCTGCCGAGCGCATCCCAGCGCGCCTGGTCGTTCTCGCCGGGATCGAGCCCGAGCGAGCGCTTCATCTTGAGGTCGCCGAAGGAGCGCCAGCCGGCATAGGTCGACAAATCATGCGTGTTCAGCGTGACCAGCGCGTTGGGCCGGTAATGGTCGACGTTGCGGAAATGGCCGGCATCGTCGCGCTCGAACATCATGACGAGATAGGACCAGATGCCGAAATCCTGCATGGTCTCGCGAAAACCTTCCGGCACGGTGCCGAGATCCTCGCCGATCACGATGCATTTGTGGGCCGCGCTCTCGCGCGCCACCGCGCCAAGCAGGGCCTCGAACGGCATCTGCACATAGGCGCCGTTGTCCGGCTTGAAGCCGCGCGGCACGAGATAAAGCCGCTTCAGGCCCAGCACATGATCAAGCCTGATCGCGCCGGCGTGGCGCATCGAAGCCGCCAGCATGTCGGCGAATGGCACGAAGGATTGCGCTTCCAGGCCGCCGGCGTTGAAGCCGGCAAGGCCCCAGTCCTGGCCGATGGTGTTGAGCACGTCGGGCGGCGCGCCGACGGCGAGATGACGGGAGATCGCCATCTGCTCGTTCCAGGCATCGAAGCCGTTGGACTGCACGCCGACGGCGACATCGAGATAGAGCCCGACGCGCATGCCGAGCTGGCTGGCAAGCTCCTTGGCAGCATGCAGCTGGCTATCTGCGGTCCATTGCACGAATTCGACGAACTCGACCTCGCGCTTGTCAGGCCCATTGCGCAAGCTGGCGCATTTTGCCTCATCCGGTTGCTGCCATTCAACCGGCCATTCCCACCATGGCGCGGTGAAACGATGGCGCAGCACCTCGAAGCAGGCGAAGCGGGACAATAGCGGCGCGCGGGCGGCGCGGAAGGCGTCGAACGCCTTGCGGCGCGCCGCGCTTGCCGTCCTCACGAAGCTGTCAAAGGCGGCGCGCAGGCCCAGCCATTTCAAAGCCGCCATATCGGCATAGGGGACGCGATCGCCCTGGCGCAGACGGGCGGCCGTCGCGGCTGCGTCGGGGACGAGGTCGGGAGAAAATTCCGGGATCGCTTCGACGTCGATATAGAGCGGGTTGAGGAACAGCCGGCTGTTCGGCGAATAGGGGCTGCAATCGGCCGGGTGGTCGTCGAACAGGACATGCAGCGGATTGAGTCCGACACCGTCGGCCCCCAGCTGCTTTGCGAGCCGGACGAGGCCGGCAAGATCGGTGAAATCGCCGATGCCCCAATTGCGCTCCGAACGGACGCTGTAGAGCTGCACGGCAAGCAGCCAGCCGCGGTCGAAATCGCCGCCGAAGGCGCGCTCGGGCGCCACGATCATCGGCACCTCTTCCGTCACACCTTCGGCATCGGTCAGTGTCAACCGGTGGTAGCCGAGCGGCAGGCCGGCAGGCCAGGCGATCACGGGCTCGCGGGCCTCGCCCTCGGCGATCACCTCCGCCTTTGCGGTCAATTTCCACTTCAGCGGCGGCGCGCCGATCGTCGCCAATTCGGTGCGCGGGTGCCCTAAGGCGCGGACCACGACCGGCCCGCTGACGAAGCGGTAAACCCGCTTCTCCGGCAGGGCATCGAGAATGGATTTGAGGGCCACGGGATCGGTGACCCGCAGCTTTCCGAGGGCGTCGATGAATTCGGATTGAACGCCCTTGATCCGGGCTTGAGCTAAAAGATCCATTCGGCACGCAGCTTGCAGGCCACCCTTTTGCCGGGGGCATCGATTTTAACGAGACGGTGGAAGACGTTAGTCAGCCCTAACTCGCAGACCGCGCTACCCGTTCCCGAGGGAACTAATGACACACAACCGGCTTTCTATATAGGTACCAAGCGTAGGTTCCCGACAAGGGAAACGGGCTCCTGCTTTCTTGTCAATGGCATCACCGTGAACAAGACAATTCAAACTGTCGAAAGTGCCGCAGCCGGCAGCGCTTTCCTGATCGAGGACGTCTATCCCGCAATCGACGCCGGTCGCTTCGCCGTGAAGCGGATCGCGGGTGAGCGCATGGAGGTGTGGGCCGATGTCTACCGCGATGGCGACGCCGTGGTCGGGGCCGCGCTGATCTGGCGCCGCGAACAGGACCGCGACTGGAAGCGCGAGCCGATGGACCATCGGGGCAATGACCGCTGGACTGGCGGATTCACACCCGTTGAGCCCGGGCAATACGTCTATGCCGTCGAGGCCTGGACCGACGAGTTCGCCACCTGGTCGCACGGGGTCGCGCGCAAGCAGCGAATGGGTGCCGATGTCAGCCTCGATGCGATCGAGGGGGCCGGGCTCCTGACCAAGGCGCATGGCGCGCGACAGGACGCGGCGGCCGTCATCGTCAGACAGTGCGAGGATTATCTTCAGACCGGCGACGTCGCCTCGCTGCTTGCGGCCGAGCTCGGCAATGCCATGGCAGAGAGCCAGTCCCGGCCGGACCTGACCCGCTCGCAGCCCTTCCCGCTGACCGTCGACCGCGACAAAGCGCGCTTCGGCGCCTGGTATCAGATGATGCCGCGCAGCCAGAGCCAGGTCGCCGGCCAGCACGGCACGCTGCGAGACTGCATCGCCCGCGTGCCTGATATCGCCGCGATGGGTTTTGACGTGCTCTATTTCACGCCGATCCACCCGATCGGCCGTCGCCGCCGCAAGGGCCGCAACAATGCGCCGGTGGCAACCGAAGGCGAGCCCGGATCGCCCTACGCAATCGGAGCCGCCGAGGGCGGCCACGATGCGCTGCATCCCGAGCTCGGCACCATCGAGGATTTCCGCGCACTGGTCGCGACCTGCCTGGAATATGGTCTCGAGCTCGCGCTCGATTTCGCCGTGCAATGCTCGCCCGACCATCCCTGGCTGACGCAGCATCCAGAATGGTTCAAATGGCGGCCGGACCGCTCGGTGCGGACCGCGGATGGACCCTATTCGGACATCGTGATCCCCGATTTCAACTCCGTCGACAGGGCCGGGCTGTGGAATGGGTTTCGCGACGCCATGCTGTTCTGGATCGAGCACGGCGTCACCATCTTCGCCATCGACAACCACGACACCGCGCCGCTTGCGTTCTGGGACTGGCTGATCCGCGACATCCGCCGCCGGCATCCCAAGGTGATCCTGTTCTCCAAGACGTTTGCGCGGCCGAAGCTGATGAAGGGCCTCGCCAAGCTCGGCTTTGCGCAGTCCTTCACCTATTTCCCGTGGCGCACGACCAAGTGGGAGCTGGAGCAATATCTCGGCGAGCTGACGCGCTATCCCGAGCGCGACTTCTATCGGCCGAACCTGTTCGTCAACACGCCCGACCTGCTGCCCTATCATCTCCAGGGCGGCGAAGCCTGGGCGTTCAAATCGCGCGTTGCGCTGGCGGCGACGTTGTCGGGCAGCTACGGCGTTTACAGCGGGTTCGAGCTGCTCGAACACGGTGCGATCCTCGGCCGCGAGGAATATCTGGATTCCGAGAAATACCAGATCCGGCAACGCGACTGGGACCGGGCCGGCAACATCAAGTCCTACATCGCCGCGCTCAACCGCATCCGCAACGAAAATTCCGCGCTCCAGCAAACGGCGAACTTGCGGTTTCTCGGCATCGACGACGGCGAGACGATCGCCTTCGTCAAGGCGGCGGCCGAGCCGGCCAACACCGTCGTCGTCGTGATCGCGCTTTCGGGCCATTTGCGCGAGTGCTGGCTGCCGCTTGGCGACGTCACCGTTGACGCCGGCGGTCAGCGGCACCATGTGACGACACTCGAAAACCTTCTCACCGGCGAACAGTCCCGCATCGAATGGGGCGGGATCAAGTTGCGTATCGATCCCGACCGCGATCCGGCGCTCTTGTTCCGCTGCCTGGCGTAAGGGGTCACGCCATGAATGTTCTGTCTTCCGTCGACACCAAGAAGCTTGAGGCTGCTGAGATCGTGGATGAGCTCTGGTACAAGGACGCCATTATCTATCAGCTCCACGTCAAGGCCTTCGCCGACAGCAACAATGACGGGATCGGCGATTTCGCCGGTCTGACCGAGAAGCTGCCCTATCTCCAGGAGCTCGGCGTCACCGCGCTGTGGCTGCTGCCGTTCTACCCCTCGCCCGGGCGTGACGACGGCTACGACATCGCCGACTACGGCTCGGTCAATCCCGATTTCGGGACCATGAAGGATTTCAAGCGCTTCATCCAGGAAGCGCAGAAGCGGGGCTTGCGCGTCATCACCGAGCTCGTCGTCAACCACACCTCGGACCAGCACAACTGGTTCAAGCGCGCGCGCCGCAGCCATCCGGGCTCCAGCGCCCGCAATTGGTATGTCTGGAGCGACACCGACCAGAAATACCAGGGCACGCGGATCATCTTCACCGACACCGAGAAGTCGAACTGGACCTGGGATCACGAGGCTGGCGCCTTCTACTGGCACCGCTTCTTCTCGCACCAGCCGGATCTTAATTTCGACAATCCGCGCGTGGTCAGCGCGCTGATCCAGGTGATGAAGCGCTGGCTGGACGCCGGTGTCGACGGCTTCCGGCTCGATGCCATTCCCTATCTGTGCGAGCGCGAGGGCACCTCGAACGAGAACCTTCCCGAGACGCATGCGATCATCAAGCGCCTGCGCCACGAGCTGGATTCCTACTCCAAGGGCAAGCTGCTGCTGGCCGAGGCCAATCAATGGCCGGAGGACGTGCAGGAATATTTCGGCCGTGGCGACGAGTGCCACATGGCCTACCACTTCCCGCTGATGCCGCGCATCTACATGGCGATCGCGCAGGAGGACCGCTTTCCGATCACCGACATCCTGCGCCAGACGCCGGACATTCCGGCAAGCTGCCAATGGGCGCTGTTCCTGCGCAACCACGACGAACTGACGCTGGAGATGGTCACCGACGTCGAGCGCGACTATCTCTGGACCACCTACGCCAACGATCCCCGCGCCCGCATCAATGTCGGCATCCGCAGGCGCCTTGCGCCGCTGATGGACAATGACCGGCGCAAGATCGAGCTGATGAACTCCCTGCTGCTGTCCTTCCCCGGCACGCCGATCATCTATTACGGCGACGAGATCGGGATGGGCGACAACATCTATCTCGGCGACCGCAACGGCGTGCGCACGCCGATGCAATGGAGCCCGGACCGCAACGGCGGCTTCTCGCGCTGCGACCCGGCCCGCCTCTACGCGCCGCTGATCATGGACCCCGTCTACGGCTACGAATCCGTGAATGTCGAAGCGCAGTCGCGCAGCCTGTCGTCGCTGCTCAGCGCCACCAAGCGGCTGATCTCGGTGCGCAAGTCGACGCTCGCCTTCGGCCGCGGCACCATGACCTTTATCCGCCCGGCCAACCGTGCCGTGCTCGCCTATGTCCGCCAATACCGCGACGAGGTGATCCTCTGCGTTGCCAATTTGTCGCGCGCCGCGCAAGCGACCGAGCTTGATCTGTCGCCGTGGAAGGACCGGATCCCGCAGGAGATGCTCGGCCGCACCCGCTTCCCCGCGATCGGAGAACTGCCCTACATGATCACGCTGGGGCCCTACGGCTTCTACTGGTTCCAGCTCCAGGAGCGCGACAAGTCCGAGCCGGTGACGCCGCGCGCGGTGCCGGAGTTCGAGACGCTGGTAGTGCCGGTGAACTCGAACTGGGTGTCGCTCGCCCGCGAGCGCGGCGTGTTCGAGCGCGACGTGCTGCCGGGATTCTTGTCACGGACGCGGTGGTATCCCGAGCACAATCCCAAGCAGATCAAGACCACGCTGACCTCGGCGGTGCCGTTCTGCGACATCGGCGACAACAGGCCCTGGATCGCTTTTTTCGAGAAGGCCGACCAGGACGCCGCGTCGCGCTACGTGCTGCCGATGCAGATCGAGTGGGTGCGCTTCGACCGCGAGCGCTTCAACCCGAGGGCACTCGCCGCCGTGCGCCAGGGCGCGCGCGAAGGCACGCTGCTAGACGTGGCGACCGATCAGATCTTCATCGGCCTGTTCCTGCGCAACCTGTCGCAGAATTTGGTGGTGGAAGAGAACAATCTGCGGCTGGAGTTCAAGGCGACCAGCCGCTTCGCGGATTACACCATCAAGGAGCCAGAACGCATCCGCGCGATCGAGCAATCGAACAGCACCGCGCTGGTCGACAACCAGTACGTCGCCAAGCTCTATCGCCAGCTCGAAGGCGGCATCAATCCCGAGATCGAGATCGGCCATTATCTCACCGAGGTCGCGCGCTTTGCCAATACGCCGGCGTTGCTCGGCAGCGTCGAGCTGGTCGAAGGCGATCAGCGCAGCACGCTCGGCGTGCTCCATGCCTATGTCGAGAACCAGGGTGACGGCTGGACCGTGACCACGGGTTATCTCGATCGCTATATCGACGAGCAACGCGTGTTGTCAGCAGGCGAAGCGCCGCGCGAGACCCAGGAGCAAGCGCCTTATCTGCACTTCATCGCGCAGATCGGTCGGCGGCTCGGCGAGTTGCATGTCGCCCTGGCGGCGGCAGAGCCGCACGATCTCGCTCCCGAGCCGATCGGCTCTGCACACGCCAGACGATTTGTGTCCGACCTCAAGGCGCGGGCCGAGCGGATTTTCGAACGGCTGGCCGACAGCCGCGACGGCCTGCGGGAGGCGGACCGGCCGCTGATCGACCGGCTCGCCGCCGTGCGCGCGTCCCTGCCCGACCACCTGAATGCGCTATTGCCTTCCGGGATCGGCGGGCTGAACATCCGTCATCATGGCGACTTCCGCCTCGGGCAGACTCTGATCGTGAAGGACGATATCTTCATCATCGACTTCGACGGCGATCCGCGTCTGCCGCTGGCCGACAAGCGGCGCAAGGCGCCGGCCGCGCGCGACGTCGCCGGCCTGATCCGCTCGATCGATCTTTCGGTTAACGCGGCGCTGAGCCGTGCGCTCACGGGTGCTTCCGACGAGCAGGGCCGGATCACCGCCGCGCTCGACGAATGGCGCGAGCGAACCGCCGCGACCTTCCTGTCCGCCTATCGCGAGGCCGTGACCGATCGACGGCTATGGCCGGAGGATCGGCAATCCGCGGAAGGCCTGTTAAGGTTTTTCCTGCTTGATCAAGCCTTCGATGAAGTAGAGTACGAGCTGTCCAACCGGCCTGAGGGGCTCCATGCGCCGCTGACCGGACTGCTTCGCATTCTGTCCAGTGCCGGGAGCGAAGCCCATGCCTAAACTGCCTGCCGAGGCCTATGCGATCATCGAGGGCCGCCACTCCGACCCCTTTCACTATCTCGGACGGCATCCCGAGGGCAATAAAAGCGTGGTGCGCGCTTTTCTCCCCGAGGCCTCAAATGTCGAGGCAATCGGCGAGCATGGCGAAGTCGCTCCGCTCGACCGCGTGCACGATTCCGGCCTGTTCATCGGCGCCCTGCCCAATGGCTCGAAGCACTATCAGCTGCGCGCAAAATTCGGCGGCAACGTTGTCGAGTTCGAGGACGCCTACCGCTTTCCGCCGATCCTGACCGATTTCGACCTCTATTTGCTCGGCGAAGGCACCGATCAGCGCCTCTACGACAAGCTCGGGGCGCATCCGATGCGGCTCGAGGGCATCGACGGCATCGGCTTCGTGGTGCTGGCGCCCAACGCACGCCGCGTTTCCGTGGTCGGCGATTTCAATTTCTGGGACGGACGGCGCCATCCGATGCGGGTGCGCGGCGCCGGGTATTGGGAATTGTTCATTCCGCATGCCAAAGCCGGCGCTCACTACAAGTTCGAGATCATCGGCCCGCACGGCCATCTGCTTCCGCTGAAATCAGACCCGATGGCCTTTGCCAGCGAAGTCCGTCCGAAGACGGCCTCTATCGTGTTCGACGAAACGCATTTGCCACGGCCGCGCCCGGCGCCCGACGGCATCAACGCGCTGTCGGCGCCGATGTCGATCTACGAGGTCCATCTCGGCTCATGGCGTCGCAAGAACGGCGATGAATGGCTGACCTATCGCGAGCTGGCCGAACAGTTGCCGGCCTATGCCCGCGACATGGGCTTCACTCATCTCGAATTCCTGCCCGTGAGCGAGCATCCCTTCGACGGCTCCTGGGGCTATCAGCCGACCGGCCTCTATGCGCCGACCAGCCGCTTCGGCACGCCGGAGGATTTTGCCGCGCTCGTCGATGCCTGCCACCGCGAAGGGGTCGGCGTGCTGCTCGATTGGGTGCCCGGTCACTTCCCGGACGATCCGCACGGGCTCGGCAGTTTCGACGGCACCGCGCTCTACGAGCACGCCAACCCGCTCCAGGGCCGCCACCTCGACTGGGGCACCTTGATCTACAATTACGGCCGCACCGAAGTGACGAACTTCCTGGTGTCGAATGCGCTGTTCTGGATGGAGCGTTATGCCATTGACGGCTTACGCGTCGATGCCGTCGCGTCCATGCTTTATCTCGACTACAGCCGGCCGCCCGGCGCCTGGATCCCGAACCAATATGGCGGCCGCGAAAACATCGAGGCCATCAACTTCCTGCGCCGCTTCAACACGGAAGTCTTCGCGCGCTTCCCGCAGGCGACCACGGCGGCCGAGGAGTCCACCGCCTGGCCGCAGGTCTCGCGCCCGGTCGAATTCGGCGGGCTCGGCTTCGGCTACAAGTGGAACATGGGCTGGATGCACGACACGCTGAACTACATCAGCAAGGATCCGATCCATCGCAAGCACCACCACGGCGACATCCTGTTCGGCCTGCACTACGCCTTCTCGGAAAACTTCATCCTGCCGCTCTCGCATGACGAGGTCGTGCACGGCAAGCGCTCGATCCTCGGCCGCATGCCCGGCGACGAGTGGCAGCGCTTTGCAAATTTACGCGCCTATTACAGCTTCATGTTCGGCCATCCCGGCAAGAAGCTGTTGTTCATGGGCGCGGAAATCGCCCAGAGCCGCGAATGGAATCACGACCAGTCGCTCGACTGGCACCTGCTCGAATACAAGTATCATTCCGGCATCCAGTCGTTGATCCGCGACCTCAACCGGCTCTATCGCGCGGTGCCGGCGTTGCACCAGATGGACTGCGACCAGGCCGGCTTCGAATGGCTGATCACGGATGACGCCAACCGCAACGTGTTCGCATGGCTGCGCAAGGGATTCGACGAGCAGGCGCGGTGTCTCGTCATCATCAACTTCTCTCCCAATGTCTATCGCAACTATCGCGTTCGCGTGCCCTTTGCCGGCAAGTGGAAGGAAGTGTTCAATTCGGACTCCGCCCATTATGGCGGCAGCAATGTCGGGAACATCGGTGAGGTTCATGCCGTTGAAGGCAAGGTGCCCGAGCTCCGCCTCACCATTCCGCCGCTCGCCGCGATCTTCCTCGTTCCGGAAAGCTGACACATGCGCCTGACTGCTGGATCGCCTGCACGCCTCGGCGCAAGCTGGGACGGACGCGGCACCAATTTCGCGCTGTTCTCGGCGAACGCACAGAAGGTGGAACTCTGCCTGTTCGACGCGCAAGGCCGCCGCGAGCTCGAGCGCATCGAGCTGCCTGAAAAAACCGAGGATGTCTGGCACGGCTATCTCAACGACGTCTCGCCGGGGCAACTCTACGGCTATCGCGTGCACGGCCCCTACGAGCCCGAGCACGGCCACCGCTTCAACGCGAACAAGCTGCTGCTCGATCCCTATGCCAAGCGGCTCGCGGGACGCCTGGTCTGGAGCGATGCGCATTTTGCCTACCGCACCGGGAGCCCGCGCGAGGATCTGTCCTTCGACCGGCGCGACAATGCCCGCGGCATGCCCAAGGCCGTCGTGGTCGACGAGACCTTCAACTGGGGGCGCCGCGAGATTCGTCCCAACATCCCCTGGGAAGACACCGTCATCTACGAGGCCCACGTCAAGGGTTTGACGCAGAAGCGCGACGACGTTCCGCCGAACCTGCGCGGTACCTATGGCGGGCTCTCCTCACCAGCGATGATCGAGCACCTGAAGAAGCTCGGCGTCACCACGGTCGAGCTGCTGCCGGTGCACAGCTTCGTCGATGACCGCATCCTGGTGGAGAAGAAGCTCGCCAATTACTGGGGCTACAACTCGCTCTCCTTCTTCGCGCCGGAGCTACGCTACGCCCAGGACAATGCGCTCGACTCCTTCCGCACCACGGTGGCGCGCCTGCACGATGCCGGCATCGAGGTGATGCTCGACGTCGTCTACAACCACACCGCCGAAGGCAACCATCTCGGCCCGACGCTGTGCTACCGCGGCATCGACAACGCCTCCTATTACTGGCTCAACCGCGAGAACCCGCGCTATTACGACGACTTCACCGGTTGCGGCTCGTCGGTCAATCTCACCCATCCGCGCGTGCTGCAGATGGTGATGGATTCCTTGCGCTACTGGGTCGAGGTCTGCCACGTCGACGGCTTCCGCTTCGACCTTGCCACCACGCTCGCGCGCGGACCGAACGGTTATGATCGCGGCATCTCGTTCCTGACCGCGATCCGGCAGGATCCGGTGCTCGCGACGGTCAAGCTCGTCGCCGAACCCTGGGACCTTGGCCTCGGCGGTTACCAGGTCGGCGCATTCCCCTCGCAATGGTCGGAATGGAATGATCGCTATCGCAGCGCCATGCGCCGCTACTGGAGCGGCGAAGGCAGCCTGATCGGCGACATCTCCAGCCGGATGACTGCATCCTCCGACCTGTTCAACCATGACGGACGACGGCCGCGCGCCAGCATCAATCACATCACCGTCCACGACGGCTTCACGCTCGCCGACCTCTTCAGCTACAACGAGAAGCACAACGAGGCCAACGGCGAGGACAACCGCGACGGCTCCAACGACAACCATAGCAACAATTGCGGTGTCGAGGGCCCGACCGACGATCCTGATATCATCGCCCTGCGCCGTCAGCTTCGCAAGAACGTGCTGGCCTGCCTGATGCTGGCGCAGGGCGTTCCGCTGATCCTCGCGGGCGACGAGGTCGGCAACTCGCAATCCGGCAACAACAACGCCTATTGCCAGGACAACGAGATCGGCTGGGTTGGCTGGGACAATCTCGGCAAGGAGGGCGACGACATGGTCGAGTTCGTCGGCCATCTCGCCGACATCCGCCGCCGGTTCTCGCAGCTTCGCAGCCATCGCTGGCTCGACGGCCGCCCCGCAGACGGCGTGTCGTACGGCGCATTGTGGCTGACACCTGCGGGCGACGAAATGACGGAGAACGACTGGAAATTCCCGGAGGGAAGATTCCTCTCCTATGTGATGGGCCCGGTGGAACCGGGTGGGGCCGCGATCTTTATCGTACTGAACGCCGCCCCCGAAGAGATCGCATTCAAATTGCCCAAAATGACCGAATACAAGAGCTGGCAGCAGATCTTGAACACGACCGATGCCAAGCTGAATACGGTCGAGTTCCCGCCCGGGAGCGACAGCAAGGCCCCGCCGCGCTCCGTGCTCGCCTTCGCGGGGGCGCTATGAGGCCATCCTTCGGGGCGAGGCCGACAAAGGACGGCGTGTCGTTCCGACTGTGGGCGCCTGGCGCGCGCCGTGTCGACCTCCTGCTCGACCGAAGACACGCGATGCAGCGCCGGCAGGATGGCTGGTACGTGGCGGATATTTCCGGCCTCACCGCCGGCAGTCCCTACAAGTTCAAGATCGACGACGAGATCGAGGTGCCCGATCCCGCCTCGGCCTTTCAGCCCGAGGATGTGTTCGGCCCGAGCGAGGTGATTGATCACGACGCCTTTTCGTGGCGCGCGCGCGATTGGCGCGGCCGGCCCTGGGAAGAGACGGTGCTGATCGAGACCCATGTCGGCACCTTCACCTCCGAAGGCACTTACCGCGCCATGATCGACCAGCTCGATCATCTCGTTGCAACCGGGATCACCGCGCTGGAATTGATGCCGCTGGCCGATTTCGCCGGGCGCCGCGGCTGGGGCTATGACGGCGTGCTGTGGTACGCGCCCGACAGCGCCTATGGCCGGCCCGAAGACCTGAAGGCGCTGATCGACGAAGCGCATCTGCGCGGGCTGATGGTGTTGCTCGACGTCGTCTATAATCATTTCGGGCCCGAGGGGAATTATCTCGGCCGCTATGCGCCGACCTTCTTCACCGACGCGCACACACCCTGGGGCAGTGCGATCGACTATCGCGTGCCGCAGGTGCGCGCATTCGCGGTCGAGAACGCGCTGTCCTGGCTCAGCGACTACCGTTTCGACGGCCTGAGGCTGGATGCCGCCAATCACATCATGGCAATCCCCGGCGAGCAGTCGATGCTGCAGGACCTCAGCGTCGCGGCCGGCGAGCTTGCCAAGGCCACGGGGCGGCACATCCATCTCGTGCTGGAGAACGGCGACAATCGCGCCAGCCTGCTCGACGCGGCGCAGGAGCCGCCGAACGGCAAATATCGCGCGCAGTGGAACGACGATTATCACCACGTCTGGCACGTGATGCTGACCGGCGAGCTCGCCGGGTACTACGCGGATTACCAAACGCCGCGGCTCGATCTCGCCCGCGCGCTGGCCTCCGGCTTCGTCTACCAGGGCGAGGTTTCGGAGTTCTGGGGCAAGAAGCCGCGCGGCGAGCCGAGCGGCAAGCTGCCGCCGGCGACCTTCGTCAACTTCCTGCAAAACCACGACCAGATCGGCAACCGTCCGCTCGGCGACCGGCTCGAGAGCCTGGCATCATCGCAGCAGATCGAAGCGGCGCTTGCAGTGACCCTGCTCGCGCCGATGGTGCCGATGCTGTTTCAGGGCGAGGAATGGGGCTCCACGGCGCCTTTCCCGTTCTTCTGCGATTTCCACGGCGAACTGGCCGATGCCGTCCGCAAGGGGCGCAAGCAGGAATATGCCTGGGCTTACGAGAAGTACGGCGACGAGGTGCCCGACCCGCTCGATCCGGCAACGCTGCAATCGGCCGTGCTCGACTGGACCAGCCGCACGCCGCAGCAGGGCGCGCGGCTCGCGCTGGTCCGGGAGCTGCTCGCGCTTCGCCGCAAGGAGATCATGCCGCGGCTGAGGGGCGCGAGTTTCGGCGAGGCCGAGGCGGCCGACAGCGGCCTGCTCACCGCGCATTGGCGCATGGGCGACGGCACCGTGCTGCGACTGACCGCCAACATGTCGGACCACGAGATCGTCTGCAATGTCAGCGCGGGTACGCCGATCTGGGGCGGCGAGACCGGCGACCGGCTTCCGCCCTGGTCGGTGGTCTGGCGCCTCGGAGGTTAGGATGCCTCCCGCCATTCCGCTCGCGACCTACCGGCTTCAGCTCACCGCGGATTTCGACTTCGACAAGGCGGCCGCGGTGGTGCCCTATCTGAAGGCGCTGGGGATCACGCATCTCTATGCCTCGCCGGTGATGAAAGCGCGCAAGGGCTCGACCCATGGCTACGACACCGTCGATCACAGCCAGTTCAATCCGGAGCTTGGCGGCGAGGCCGGCTTCGCCCGGCTGAGCGAGGCGCTGACCAAGCACGACCTCGGCCTCATCATCGACTTCGTACCCAACCATGTCGGCGTGCATTTTGCCGACAATCCCTGGTGGCTCGACGTGCTGGAATGGGGCCAGGCTTCGCCCCACGCTGTCTCCTTCGACATCGACTGGGATCAGCTCGCCTACCGCGCCCGTGGCGGCGTGCTGCTGCCCATCCTCGGCGCATCCTATGGCGAGGCGCTCGAGCGCGGCGACATCGAGCTGCGCTACGATTCGGACCAGGGAAGCTTTTCCGCCTGGTATTTCGAGCATCGCCTGCCCGTCGCGCCGGAGCGCTATGGCGAGATGCTGCGCATGATCGTGAAGGAAGCGGATGCCGCCGAGACGGAGGCCGGCAAACGCCTGCTCTCGCTCGCGGAGCGCTATACCGGATTGCGCCGTCCCAACCGCAAGGAGGCACCGGCATTCAAGGCCGAGCTCAGGGAGATCCCTGGTGCCGCCGGAATCATCGCACGCGGCCTTGCCGCCTATCGTGCCGCCAAGGACCGTCCCGCGCAGACGCTCGCCCTGCATCATCTGCTGGAACGCCAGCACTACAAGCTCGGGCACTGGCGGCTCGCCTCCAGCGATATCAACTATCGCCGCTTCTTCGACGTCAACGGGCTCGCGGGTCTGCGCGTCGAGGACGCGAGCACCTTCGCCGCCACGCACCGGCTGGTGAAGCAGCTCATCGCCAGCGGCAAGCTGCAGGGCATCCGGCTCGATCACATCGACGGCCTGCGCGACCCCGCGCAATATTGCCAGCGGCTGCGCCGGCTGGTGCGCGACGCGCAAGGAAATACTAAGCCGTTTTACACGGTGATCGAAAAAATCCTGTGCGAGCACGAACGCCTGCCGCATTTCGCCGGCGTTCAGGGCACCACCGGCTATGAATGGATGAACGTCATCACCCATGCACTGGTCGAGGCCGGGGGCCTGGCGGCGCTGGACGAGACCTGGCGGCAGGTCAGCAACCGGCCGCCGCGGCTTGCGCCTTACGTCAAGGACGCCAAGCGGCGCGTGCTGGAGACGCTGCTGACCAGCGAATTCACCGTGCTGACCCGCCTGCTCGCGCGCATCGCCAACGGGCATTACTCGACCCGGGATTTCTCCGCCGACAGCCTGCGGCAGGCGCTCGAGCTCTATGTGCTGCACTTCCCGGTGTACCGCACCTATCTGACCAACAGCGGCCCGACCGCGCCCGACCGCAAGCTGATCGACGACACCATCGCGCGCGCCCGCGCGGAATGGTTCGCCGCGGACGAAGGCATCTTCGACTTCCTGCGCGACGCGCTGACCATGGACCTGCTCAAGCCCGGTCGCCCCCCGCACAGCGCCCCGCGCGTGCGTCGTTTCGCGCTGAAGGTGCAGCAATTCACCGGGCCGATGATGGCGAAGTCGCTGGAGGACACCGCGTTCTATCAATTCCACCGACTGCTCGCGCTGAACGAGGTCGGCGGCGATCCCGCCAGCACCGGGCTCACGATTTCCGCCTTCCACGAGACCATGCAGGCCCGCGCCAGGGAATGGCCGCTGGGAATGACGGCGACCGCCACCCACGACACCAAGCGCGGCGAGGACGCCCGCGCGCGCATCGCGGCGATCAGCGAGATTCCCGGCGAATGGACCAGCGCAGTGGCGCGCTGGAAGGTGTTGAACGCGCCGCACCTCACGCTCCACGGCAATTACCGAGCGCCGTCGGCGACGTTCGAATACATGCTCTACCAGACGCTGCTCGGAGCCTGGCCGCTGCAGGGACCGGTCGATGCCGGCTTCGTCGAGCGCATCCAGGCCTATGCGCTGAAGGCCGCGCGCGAGGGCAAGGAAGAGACGAGCTGGCTCAACCCGCATGAAGCCTATGAGAACGGCGTCAAGGGTTTCATCGACAAGATCCTCGATCCCGCACTATCCGGCGAATTCCTGGAGGCACTGCAAACGCTGGCCCGGCGCCTGGCGCTGCTCGGCGCCTTGAATTCTCTGAGCCAGCTCACCCTCAAGGCGACCCTGCCCGGCGTGCCCGACTTCTATCAGGGCACCGAGTTCTGGGACCTGTCGCTGGTCGACCCCGACAACCGCCGCCCGGTCGATTTTGGCGCGCGGCACGCGGCGCTGAATTCGTTGGACGATCCGGATTGGCGCGGCCTGATCAAGAGCTGGCCCGACGGCCTGCTCAAGCTGACCTGGACACGGCGTCTTCTCAAGCTGCGCAATGAACTCGCCGACGTCTTCGCTCAAGGCGACTATCAGCCGCTGGCGGTGCGCGGCGCACATGCCGACCATGTCATTGCCTACGCCCGGCGCCATGGTCGCGCTGCGGCGATCGTCGTGGTCGGACGCCAGTTCGCGCCGTTCACCCAAGCGGGCCGGGAATGGCCCGCGCTGGAGGGAATTGACGCGACCGTCGATATCACGGGCTATGCCGCAACGGGCCATGAGGGCCACGAACTGCCGGTCACGCAGGCTTTCGGTGATTTTCCCGCCGCTGTCATCGAGGCCCGCACGGCAAACGCCATCAGGCCCGCTCGGCCGCGCGTGCGCGCCTGAAGCTACTTTCCGTCGTCCTTGGTCAGCAGCAACTGCCCGCGCTTCTTGATCGTGGCCTGCGCCATCTCGGCAAAGCGCTGCAACAGCCAGGGCAGCACCACCTGGACCTTGACATGGTCTTCGGCGACGTCGACCTGACCCGTCGCGATCTGCCCGAGCGCGCGAATGCGAAAGGCCATGCTGTCGCCGGTCCAGCGCTCCTCCTCGACCTGCATCACCGGAATGCTGGCTGCCGCCCGGCCGAGCCCGGTCTTGAGCCGGCGCACCGCCTCTTCGCGGCCGAGACGATGCGGGATAGAAACGACAAGCGGTGCTGACATGGCCTTGCCCCGTGATGATCGATCCTCACATAGTCATGCCGGACGAAGCGGCAAAGGTTCCATGCAACTTGGACCTGTGGCTCTGTTTCAAAACCGGAACTTAAAAACCTGCGGCAAGTTGCCCTCGCACAAGGGGACAGGTGCAAACGACCCTTTCATCGAAGGGCTGAGGAGATTCGCATGTCAATCGGTACGATCATTCTGATCATTCTGGTCATCGCCCTGCTTGGCGGCTTCAGCGGCATCGGCGGCGGCCCGTTCTACGGCACCGGTTATTACGGCGGCGGCGGCCTCGGACTGGTCATCGTCATCCTGTTGATCCTGCTGCTGCTGGGACGGATCTAGGACGAGGACTCGTAGGGTGGCAAAGGCGCTCTTGCGCCGTGCCCACCTATTCGTCGTAATGAAAAAGATTCGTTACAACGAAAAAAACGTGGGCACGCTTCGCTTTGCCCACCCTACGAGGCCGGCCTTCGCCGCAAGGGCGACAAACCTACTTCTTCTTCCCCGCAAGCTTCTTGATCGCCGCCTTGATCGAGGCGGCCGCATCGTCATAGTCCTCCCACGCCTTTGACCGCGGCAGCAGGCCCGGCACGGTCCGCAGCGTATAGCGCTTCGGATCGAGATCGCTCTTCACCTGCGCCCAGGTGACGGGCATCGAGACCGTGGCACCGGCCCGCGCCCGCGGCGACAGCGGGGCCACCGCCGTCGACATCCGGTCGTTACGGAGATAGTCGAGGAAGATCTTCCCGTTGCGCAGCTTCTTCGACATGTTGAGCAGATAGCGCTCTGGATCGTCGTCGGCCATCCACTGGCAGACGCCTTGCGCGAAGGCCTTGGCTTCCTTCCAGCTCACCTTGTCGCGCGCGCCGTGAAGCAGCGGCACCACCACATGCAGGCCCTTGCCGCCCGTGGTCTTGCAGAAGCTCTCCATGCCAATATCGGCCAGTCGCTGCCGCATCTCCTTGGCGGCCTCGACGACATCGGCGAACTCCACATCCGGCGCCGGATCGAGATCGAACACCAGCCGGCCCGGCGTATCGTAGGCATCAGGCGCGCAATTCCAGGGATGCAACTCGACACCGCCGATCTGCGCGACGGCGGCCAGCCCTTCGACGCGATCAATCTGCAGATACGGTTTGCGGTCGCCTGAGACCTTGGCCAGTTCGAGCAAATTCGAGGTGCCCTGCATCGCATGACGCTGGAAGAACGTCTCGCCGCCGATGCCGTCGGGCGCACGCACGATCGAGCACGGGCGCCCTTTCAGATGTTCGATCATCCAATCGCCGACCGCCTCGAAGTAGCGCGCGAGATCGAGCTTCGTCGCGCCCTCGCCGTCACGGCCGCCGGGCCACAGCTCCTTATCAGGCTTGGAGATGACGACGCCCATCACCTCGGCGGTGCCGGTGTCCTTCGATCGCTTGGCTGTCTTCGCCGCGCGCTTGCTGGGCGTGGGCTCGGCGAGCTCGGTGTCGACAGGCGTCTCCGCCTCGACCTCCTCGGCGGGCTTGTCCTGCCGCAAGCCCTTGAACGCGGCCTGGCGGATATTGCCGTCGGCGGTGAAGCCGGCGAACTCGATCTCGGCGACGAGCTCCGGCTTCAGCCAGTGCACCTCGCGGCTCTTCTTCGGCGCGTTCTTGCCGCCGAAGGGGCTCTCCTTGGCCGCCATGGCCTTCAGAGACGGCATGATGCGCTTGACCTTGTCGGCGCCGAAGCCGGTGCCGACCATGCCAACGAAGGCGAGATGATCGCCGCGCTGCACGCCGGCCATCAGCGAGCGGAATTTGCCATTGGTGGTCTTGTAGCCGCCGATCACCACTTCGTGGCCCGCGCGACATTTCGATTTGACCCAACTCTCGGTGCGGCCGGAGCGATAGGCAGCGTCCAGCTTCTTCGACACCACGCCTTCGAGCTCGAGCTTGCAGGCCGATTGCAGCACCGCATCGCCGCCGCTCTCGAAATGCTCGACATAGCGGATCTGGGTCGATTTCCGCTTGCGGGCCTGCAGCAGCTTCTTGAGCTGCGCCTTGCGCTCGCCAAGCGGCAGCCGGCGGTAATCTTTTCCCTCGGCGAACAGCAGGTCGAACGCAAAGAAGATCAGCTCGCCGGTCTTGCCGTCCGACAGCGCCGCCTGAAGCGAGGAGAAGTTCGGCGCACCGTTATGGTCGAGCGCCACGATCTCGCCGTCGATCATGACGTCCGCCAGCGACCCAGCTTCTTTCGCGATCGCCGCGAACTTATCGGTCCAGTCGAGGCCCTTGCGCGTCTTCAGCGTTGCCTCGCCGTTCTCGACCCGGAGCTGCACCCGATAGCCGTCGAACTTGATCTCGTGGCACCAGCCCTCGCCAGCCGGCGGCCGCTCGACCAGCGTACAGAGCTGCGGCGCGACGAAGTCCGGCATCTCCGAGACCTTCTTCGCATTAGTCGCGGTCGTCGTCTTTTTCTTTGCCGATTTGCTTGATTTCAGCGCCGTGCGCGGCGCCGGCTTGACCGTACGCCCTTTCGCTTCCTCGGCCCGGTTGGATTGCCAGACCGCGTCGGCTTTAGTCTTGGCACCCTTGGCCAGCATGAACGGTTTTGGCGCGCGCCCCTTGCCCTCGGCGATCTGCTCCATCGCACGGCCGGAGGCGACGGATTTGTCCTCATCGAGAATGTCGTTCTTGGCACCTTCGCGGACGAATTCGTCGCGGTGCTTGATCAAGAGCCAGTTGGTGCGCTTGCCACCGGTACGGTCGTTGCGCATGCGCACCAGGACCCAGCTTCCGTGCAACTTGTCCCCATGCAAGGTGAACTTCAAATCGCCCTTCTTGAAGCCGCGTTCGGGATCTTCCGACTCCCAGGTGCCACGATCCCACAGCATCACCGTGCCGCCGCCGTACTGCCCTTCCGGAATCGTGCCTTCGAAATCGCCATAGTCGAGCGGATGATCCTCGACCTCGACCGCCAGCCGTTTGTCGTGCGGATCGAGCGAGGGACCCTTGGTCACCGCCCAGGACTTGAACACGCCGTCGAATTCGAGCCTGAGATCGTAATGCAGCCGGCTCGCATCGTGCTTCTGGATCACGAAGCGGCGCTGCTTCGACGGCGTCACCGCCGTCTTGCCCGACGGCTCCGGCGTCTTCTCGAAATCACGCTTCTGTCGATAGGTGGAGAGTTTTTGCAGCACGACCGGTCCCGCTTCTCTTTCGGGGATTCAAGCCTATCACGGCCAAAGTCCCATCCGGAACCAAAACCCAGCGGAGCGGTTGGGGTTCCAAAATGCCTTGAAAACACTGGAGAATGGAATGGCCCCGCGCGCCTATTGGAAGGGAACGTTGAAGCTGTCGCTGGTCAGCTGTCCGGTCGTGCTTTATCCGGCGACCACAGCGGCCGAGAAAACGCGGTTTCACCTGATCAACCGCGAGACCGGCAACCGGCTCAAGCAACAGATGATCGATGCCGAGACCGGCGATGTCGTCGAGAGCGACCAGAAGGGCCGCGGCTACGAGCTGCGCAAGGGCAAATATGTCGAGATCGAACCGGAGGAGCTCGAGGCGGTCCAGATCGAGAGCAACCATACCATCGACATCGAGAGCTTCGTGCCGAGTGAGGAGATCGACCAGCGTTACCTCAACCATCCCTATTATCTTGCACCCGACGGCAAGGCCGCGGTAGATGCTTTTGCGGTGATCCGCGACGCCATGAAGGACCAGGAGCGCGTGGCGCTCGCCAAGATCGTGCTCACCAACCGTGAGCACATCATGGCGATCGAGCCGCTCGGCAAGGGCCTGCTCGGCACCACGCTGCGCTTTCCTTACGAGCTGCGCGACGAGGACCAGTTCTTCGACGACATCAAGAGCCCGAAGATCACCAAGGACATGGTCGAGCTCGCCAGCCACATCCTCCAGACCAAGGCCGCCCATTTCGACCCCGGCAAGTTCAAGGACGAGTACGAGAACGCGCTGAAGGCGCTGGTGAAACGCAAGGCCAGCGGCAAGAAGATCGAGCTGCCGGAACCCGAGGAGCGCCCCAGCAACGTCGTCAGCCTGATGGACGCGCTGAAGCAGAGCCTGAAAGGACGTGGCGGCAAGAAGACGGCCGCGAAGTCGCATGCGCGGCGGGCAACCGGACGGCAGCGAACCGCGAAGAAGGCGCACCGGTCCACGGCGCGGCATCGGAAGGCGGGTTGAGGAGACTGCTCGCCCAGCACTCGATATCGTAGGGTGGGCAAAGGCGCAACGCGCCGTGCCCACCAACTTTCCACGATCGCGAAAGTTCGTGGGCACGCTTCGCTTTGCCCACCCTACAGCTCCTCAGGATGAGGATCGACAGCTAATCCCCCGCCTTCAACCGGTACCCGATCCCTGTCTCGGTCAGCACATATTGCGGTCGCTCCGGATCGGCTTCGATCTTCTGACGGAGCTGGCGGACATAGACCCGCAAATATTGCGCATCGGTCAATTCGTCCCAGAGCTCCCTCAGCAGGAAGCGGTGGGTGAGCACCTTGCCGGCGTGCTGCACCAGGACGCGCAGAAGGTCGTATTCCTTCGGCGACAGTTTCACATCACGTTCGCCGACCTTGACGATGCGGCGCACGAGATCGACCGAGAGATCGCCGGTGCGGAACACCGGGCGTTCGCCCTGGACCTGAAGCTGGTGCCGCAGCGCCGCGCGCAGGCGGGCCAGGAGCTCGTCCATGCCGAACGGCTTGGTGAGATAATCGTCGGCGCCGAGATCGAGCGCCTGTACCTTGCCGGCTTCGTCGCCGCGGCTCGACAGCACCACGATCGGCACGCCTTCGTTGCGGGCGCGGATGGTGCGCAGCAACTCGTGTCCCTGCACGTCGGGCAGGCCGAGATCGAGGATGATCAGCGCCGGCTCCTCAACGAGCTTCTCCAGTGCGATCTTGCCGTTCGACGCTTCCAGGATTTCATAGCCTTGCGTCGTCAGCCCCATCCGCAGCAATTTGCGGATCGGCGGCTCGTCGTCGATGACCAGGACCTTGATCGGGGCAGCGCTCATGCGGCGGTATCCAATGCGCGGCTCTCTGCCGGAACGGGAAGGCGGATGGTGAGGACGGCGCCGCTGCGGTCGCCGCGGTTGGCGGCCGAGATCGTGCCCCGCATCGCCTCGACGAAGCCGCGCGAAATGGCGAGCCCAAGCCCCGTGCCGGGACGGACGTGATCGCCTTTCTGCACGCGGTAGAATTTGTCGAACACGCTCTCGAGCTCGTCAGGCGGGATGCCGGCCCCCTCGTCCGCGATCTCGAGCACGACATGATCGCTGTCGCGCCGGCTGCGGATCGAGATGGTGGTCTCGGGCGGCGAATATTTGGCGGCGTTGTCGAGCAGGTTGAACAGCACCTGCTCGAACAGCACCGCATCGAGCTGCAGCATCGGCAGATCGGCGGCCAGCACGAGATCGACCTCGTGCGCGGTGAGAATCTTGGCTGCGCGACGCAGCGCGCTCCCCACGATCTCACTGAGATCGTGTAGTGCCGCGTTGGGCACGACGGCACCCGATTCGAGCTTGGTCATGTCGAGCAGATTGGCGATGAAGCGGTTCAGCCGCTCGGATTCGTCGATCACGGTCGCGAGCAGGTCGCGCTTCTCGGTGTCGGAGAGGGCGCTGGCGAGATCGCGCATGGTCGAGGCCGCCCCCAGCACCGAGGCGAGCGGCGTCTTCAAATCGTGCGAGATCGAGGTCAACAGCGCCGAGCGCAGCCGCTCGGACTCGACGGTGCGCTTGACACGGTCCATGTCCTCGACCAGCAGCACGCGCTCGATCGCCAGCGCGCCCTGATCGACCAGCGCGTCGAGCAGGCGGCGCTGGTCCGGTGTCAGCAGCGGACCGGTGCGGTCGTCGTCGATGCCGATGACGCCGATCGGGCCGCGTCCGGTGCGCATCGGCAGGAACAGCCGTTTTGCGCCCGGCAGCGTATCCGAGCCGCGGCCGGCGGGGCGGTCGTTGCTCCAGGCCCAGTTGGCGGCGGCAAGATCGGCCTGATCGAGCTCGTCCTCGGGCGGATAGCCGGATTTCACTGTGAGCAGACCTTCTTCCGGCAGCAGCAACACCACCCGGACTTTCAGCATCAACGCGATCTGGTAGGCCGTCGCCCACAGCACATCGTCGAGCGTCGCGGTGCCGGCGAGCTTGCGGCTGAAGGCGTAGAGCTGCTCGCTCATCCTGATCCGGCCGATGGCGGCATCGGCCTGGGTGCGCACGCGCGCCGCGACATTGGAGACAATCATCGCCACCATCATGAACAGCACGAAGGCGGCGACGTTGGTCGGGTCGGTGATCGTGAAGGTGTGGATCGGCGGCAGGAAGAAGAAGTTGTAACAGAGCGAGGCCGCGACAGTCGCCAGCAGCGACGGCCATAGTCCGTAGCGGACCGCGACCGCCACCACCGCCGTCAGCAGCACGAGGTCGACGTTCTCGATGCCGAACCGCGGTTGAATCAACTCGGCGGCGCCAAGGCCGATCAGCACGATGCCGAGCGCCTTCAGATAAGGCAACGGATTGAACGGCTCGGACCGCACGGCGGCCTGCACCGCCGTCTTGGTCGCCGCTTCGCCCGGCAGCTCGTCGCCGGCGATGACATGAACCGTGATGTTTCCGGCGCGGCGCACCAAATCGTGCACGACGGAGCCGCGCGTCATCTCGAACCAGCGCGAGCGCGTCGACTTGCCGATCACGATCTGGGTGACGTTGTTGCCTTGCGCGAAATTAACGACGTCATCGGCAATGCGGCGACCGACCGCCGGAATGGTCAACGCCTCGCCGCCGAGCGATTCCGCGAGCCGCAGCGTATCAGCCAGCCGGTCGCGCTGCTCATCGGACAGTTGCAGCGATCGCCGCGTCTCGATCGAAACCGCGGTGAATGGCGCATGCAGCCGGTCCGCCAGCCGCTTGGTGTAGCGCACGAGGCCGGCCGCGCGGGGATCCTCACTGACGCAGACGAGGATGCGCTCGCCCGCAGCCCAGGGCCCGGGAATCGCATTGGCCTGCATGTGATTGAGCAGCTGCTCGTCGACCCGCTCGGCCGTGCGCCGCAAAGCGAGCTCGCGCAACGCCGTCAGGTTTCCCGGCGAGAAATAATGCTCCAGCGCCCGCTCGGCCTGCTTGGGCACATAAACCTTGCCCTCCTTCAGGCGCTGGATCAAATCGTCGGGCGTGAGGTCGATCAGCTCGATCGCGTCGGCGCGATCGAACACCGAGTCCGGCACTGTCTCGCGCACCCTGACATGGGTGATCTGCGCGACGACGTCGTTCAGGCTCTCGATGTGCTGGATGTTGACGGCGGTGTAGACGTCGATGCCGTGGGACAGCAACTCCTCGACGTCGAGATAGCGCTTGGGATGGCGGCTGCCGGCCGCGTTGGTGTGGGCGAGCTCGTCGACCAAAGCGATCTGCGGCCGGCGCGCGATCACCGCATCGAGGTCCATCTCCTCGACGACCTGCCCGCGATAATCCAGCCGCTTTCGCGGGACCATCTCGAGCCCGCGCACCAACGCCTCGGTCTCGGCGCGGCCATGGGTCTCGACGAAGCCGACCACGACGTCGATGCCGGACTTGCACTTGGCGTGGGCACTTTGCAGCATCTCATAGGTCTTGCCGACGCCGGGAGCGGCGCCGACGAAGATCTTCAGCTTGCCGCTCGCGCTCCCTTCCCGCCGCGCTGCTTCCAGCAGCGCCTCGGGCGACGGACGTTGTTCGGGATCGCGGCGCTCTCGGACCATTTTGCCAATATAATCATCTGCCTGACGCGAGCCTAGACCGCTACCTGGCGGCGGCGCGATCCAGCGAGAGATTCAGTGCCAGAACGTTAACCCTGGGTTCGCCAATCAGGCCGAGCAAGGGGCCTTCGGTGTTGGCGGTCACGATCTGCTTGACCTGATCCTCCGGAATATTCCGCGCCTTGGCCACGCGCGGCACCTGGAATTGCGCCGCTTCCGGCGAGATATCAGGATCGAGGCCGCTGGCCGACGTCGTCACCAGGTCGACCGGCACGGCAGCGTTCGGATTCTCAGCCTTGAGCTTGTCTACATCTTCCCTGAGCCGGTCGGCCAGCGCCTTGCTGGTCGGGCCGAGATTGGAGCCACCGGAATTGGCGGCGTTGTAGGGCGCGGGCACCGTCTTGGTCGAATCATTGGGGTCCGGCGCAACCGTCGCCGAGGGACGGCCGTGGAAGTATTTGTCGTCCCTGAACGCCTGCCCGATCAGGGCGGAGCCGATCACCTTGCCGTCCTTCTCGATCAGGCTGCCTTGGGCCTGCGCCGGGAAGAGCGCGCCGGCGATGGCCGTCATCGCCAGCGGATAGGCAAGGCCGGTGATGGCGGTGAGCACCAGCAAGAGGACGATGGCGGGGCGGATTTCTCTGAGCATGTTGGTCTCCTAAGTCTTCGGCATGGCGCGCGGCGCCTTGCGCCGCGCCAGGACGGTTAAGCCAGGTGCAAGGCGGTGACGACGAGGTCGATTGCCTTGATACCGATGAAGGGAATGACGATGCCGCCGAGGCCGTAGATCAGGAGGTTGCGCCGGAGCAGCGCGCCGGCACCGACCGCGCGGTAGGCAACGCCCTTCAGCGCCAGCGGAATCAGCGCAATGATGATGAGTGCATTGAAGATGATCGCCGACAGGATGGCGCTCTGCGGGCTCGACAAGTTCATGACGTTGAGCACATTGAGCTGGGGATAGAATGCCAAAAACATCGCCGGGATGATCGCAAAATACTTGGCGACGTCGTTGGCGATCGAGAACGTCGTCAGCGCACCGCGCGTCATCAAGAGCTGTTTGCCGATCTCGACCACCTCGATCAGCTTGGTCGGGTTGGAATCGAGGTCGACCATGTTGCCGGCTTCGCGGGCGGCTTGCGTGCCGGTGTTCATGGCGACACCGACGTCGGCCTGCGCCAGCGCCGGCGCGTCATTGGTGCCGTCGCCGCACATCGCAACCAGCTTGCCCTTGGCCTGCTCATCCCGGATCAGCTTGAGCTTGTCCTCAGGGGTCGCCTGCGCCAGGAAATCGTCGACGCCGGCTTCGGCCGCGATGGCGGCTGCCGTCATCGGGTTGTCGCCGGTGATCATGATGGTGCGGATGCCCATGCGGCGCAGCTCGGCAAAACGCTCGCGGATACCGCCCTTGACGATGTCCTTGAGCTGGATGACGCCGAGCAGCTTGCCGTCCTTCGCGACCGCCAGCGGCGTGCCGCCGGCCTTGGCGATCTCGTCGGCAATGGTCTGGATCTCGCGGCCGACGTCCGAGAGCACGGCGGGCTGAAGCGCACGGGCGGTGTTGCCGGAGGCAACGGCCAGCGGCGCACCACCGCCGACATAGTTGAGCATCGCATCGACCGCGCCCTTGCGCACCGACGAGCCACCGGCGTCGACGCCGCTCATGCGGGTCTGCGCCGTGAACGGGATGAAGGTCGCGCCAAGCTCCGCCATGTCGCGGCCTCGGATGCCGTATTTCTCCTTTGCCAGCACCACGATGGAACGGCCTTCCGGCGTCTCGTCGGCGAGCGAGGCGAGCTGGGCCGCGTCCGCCAGCTCCTGCTCGGACACGCCGCGCACCGGGCGGAACGCGGTCGCCTGCCGGTTGCCGAGCGTGATGGTGCCGGTCTTGTCCAGCAGCAGCGTGTCGACGTCGCCGGCGGCCTCGACGGCTCGGCCAGACATTGCCAGCACGTTGAAGCGCACCAGGCGGTCCATGCCGGCAATGCCGATCGCCGACAACAGCGCGCCGATCGTGGTCGGGATCAGCGTCACGAACAGTGCGACCAGCACGATCACCGAGATCGAGCCGCCGGCATAGGCCGCATAGCTCGGAATGGTGACGGTTGCGAACACGAAGATGATGGTGAGGCCGGCGAGCAGGATGTTGAGCGCGATCTCATTCGGCGTCTTCTGCCGCTCAGCGCCTTCGACCAGCTTGATCATGCGATCGATGAAGGTCGAGCCCTGGGCGGCGGTGATGCGGACGCGGATCCAGTCGGACAGCACCTGCGTGCCGCCTGTTACCGCCGACCGGTCGCCGCCGGATTCGCGGATGACAGGCGCGGACTCACCGGTGATGGCGGCCTCGTTGACGGAGGCGACGCCCTCGATCACCTCGCCATCGGACGGAATGGTGTCGCCGGCCTCGACCAGCACGATGTCGCCGACCTTCAGGCTCGTGCCCGGCACCATCTTGAAGGCCCGGCCCGCACCGGTCAGGAGCTTGGCTTGGCTCTCGGTGCGGGTCTTGCGCAGAGATTCGGCCTGTGCCTTGCCGCGGCCTTCGGCCACCGCTTCGGCGAAATTGGCAAACAGCACCGTGAACCAGAGCCAGACGATGATCTGGAAGGTGAAGCCGAGGCCTGCGCCGCCGGTGACGACGTCGCGCAGGAAGATCACCGTCGTCAGCGCGGCCACGACCTCGACCACGAACATCACGGGGTTCTTCACCATCAGCCGCGGATCGAGCTTGGTGAAGGAGGCGCGGATCGCGGGCGTCACGATCTTGGGATCGAGCATTGCCGAGACGGCAGCACGTTTTTGCAGTTTCATCGTATCCATGGAGGTCACTCCAGACAATCAGAAGAGGTTGCCGGCGTTCATCGCCAGATGTTCGACGATCGGGCCGAGCGCGAGCGCCGGGAAGAAGGTCAGGCCGCCCATGATCAGGATGACGCCGACGACGAGACCGACGAACAGGCCCCCCGTGGTCGGGAACGTGCCCGTGGACGGCGGGATCGACTTCTTCTCCGCGAGCGATCCCGCGATCGCCATGGCCGGGACGACCATGAAGAACCGGCCGACGAACATCGCGCTTGCGAGCGTCAGGTTGTAGAAGAAGGTGTTGCCGGTGAGGCCTGCGAAGGCCGAGCCGTTGTTGCCGGTCGCCGAGGTGAAGGCATAGAGCACTTCGGTGAAGCCATGCGGTCCCGCATTCGCCATCGAGGCGACGGCCGCAGGATAGACCACGCCGACGGCGGTCCAGCCGAGGATCATCAGCGGCAGCACCAGGATGGCCAGCATCGCCATCTTGACCTCGCGCGCCTCGATCTTCTTGCCGACATATTCCGGGGTGCGGCCGACCATCAGTCCGGCGACGAAGATCGCGAGGATGACGAACAGCAGCATGCCGTACATGCCGGCGCCGACGCCGCCGACGATGATCTCGCCGAGCTCGATGTTGATCAGCGGGATCATGCCGCCGAGCGCGGTGAAGCTGTCATGCATCGCATTGACGGCACCGCACGAAGCGGCGGTGGTGACGACCGCGAACAGCGAGGACGCGACGATGCCGAAGCGGACCTCCTTACCTTCCATGTTGCCGCCGGTCAGGCCCAGCGCATGCAGCATCGAGGTTCCGTTCGCTTCCGCCCAATAGGTGATGGCGACGCCTGCGACGAACAGCACGCCCATCACGGACAGGATCGCCCAGCCCTGGCGCTGGTTGCCGACCATACGGCCGAACACGTTGGTCATCGCAGCGCCAAGTGCGAAGATCGAAAGCATCTGCACGAAATTCGACAACGCAGTCGGATTTTCGAACGGGTGCGCCGCATTGGCGTTGAAGAAGCCACCGCCATTGGTGCCGAGCATCTTGATCGCCACCTGGGAAGCGACCGGGCCGACCGCAATGGTCTGCCTGGCGCCCTCGAGCGTGGTCGCCTCGATATACGGGCCGAGCGTCTGCGGCATGCCCTGCCAGACCAGGAACAGCGTGTAGACCACGCAGATCGGCAGCAGCACGTAGAGCGTGCAACGGGTGACGTCGACCCAGAAATTGCCGACCGTGCGCATCGAGGCGCGCGAGAAGCCGCGGATCAGGGCCATCGCCAGCGCGATGCCGGTTGCCGCCGACAGGAAGTTCTGGGGCGTCAGGCCTAGCATCTGCACGAGATAGGATAGCGTGCTCTCGCCGCCGTAGTTCTGCCAGTTGGTGTTGGTGATGAAGGAGACCGCGGTGTTGAAGGAGAGATCCTCGGCGACCGCGCCCTGCCCGGCCGGATTGAAGGGCAATACGGCCTGAAGCCGCATCACACCGTAGATGATGAGGAAGCCGCCGACATGGAACAGCAACATGGCGACCGTGTAGGTCATCCAATGTTGCTCGCGCTTCTCGTCGACGCCGGAGATCCAGTACACGCCGACCTCGATCGGGCGCAGCACTGGCGACAGGAACGTCCGCTCACCGTTGAATACGCGCGTCATGTACCAGCCGAGCGGCTTGGTCAGCGCAACAATAATGGCGCAAAACAGAATGATCTGGAGCCAACCGATCACAGTCATGGAATCAACCCTTCAGGCTTGGTGCCCGGCGCAACAGCGGCAGGAGCACCGTCAGCAGGCAGGCGACGAGCACGGCGTCCGCCAGCAGCAATTCGACGAGCAGCAGCACGGGTCAGAACCGCTCGGGCCGCAGCAGTGCATAGGTGAGGTAGATCAGCAGGCCAAACGAGACGGCACCGGCGAGCGCATAATCGAAGATCATGGTTTGCTCCGTCACAGCCGTTCGCAGGCATAGGTGTAGCCGATCGCGAGGGCGAAGAAGCCGAAGCCCAGCGCCAGCATCAGAATGTCCATCATGGCGATACTCCTCATTGCGCCATCAAATCCGGCGCAACTTTCTCTCGGTGACCCGGCGGCTCGCGAAGGAAATGATTTCCACGGGCGATAGTCGGGACTTTTGACCGTGCTGAAATGCCATCGCAGGCATAGGTTTTCGAGATGAGGCCTATGGCGAAGATATAGGAATCTCATAAAGGCGGCGGTGCTGCTCGCGAGGCAACCTCACTGTCGTCCCGGACACGCGCGCCTCAAGCGCGCGCAGATCCGGGACGACGGTGGAGAATGGCGCGCCACCTCCCCACCCCGCACTTATGAAATCCCTATATCTCCCTCCTCTTCCCCATCTCGCTTTCAAATGCCTTTGAGGCCCATCCTGGCAATGCCGGCCGACTGACCGACGCCACTCCAGGAGGCCTGACATGACCGCCGCTCTCCGACGCCTCGACCCACCTTCCCACTGCCAGCAGCTTCGTGCAGCACCGGCGGTGACCCGGCCGCTGATGCTCGACATCGTCGCGCACGCCTGCCGACGCGTCGCCACGCTCGGCCAAGGCGAACGCACCGCACGCATCATGCGCCTGATCGACGTTGAAGCCTGGGCCGATGCGGCGCTGGCGCTGATCGAGCTCGAGCTGCCGATGTGGCAGGTCCGCCGCATCGCCTATGACGAGGGCGAGTGGCATTGTGCACTGTCGCGCGAGCGAGAGCTGCCGGACTGGCTGGATGCCGCGGTCGAGGCGCGCCATTCCGACCTCGCGCTAGCTCTGCTGTCGGCCTTCATCGAGGTCCGGGCATTGGCCGCGGACGTGCCGCGGCCAAGCGTTCCTTCCGTTCGTCCTGTGCTGGATCCGCTTTACGAGCCGCTCGCTTGCGACAATTTCGGCTAGGGCAGCCTCGCACTGTTCGCGCAGGTCCACCTCGTCAACGATGTAGCCTGAGCGACCGCCGTTCCCGGCTTTATGACCTTCCTATGAGATCGCCGCGGCTCCGCCCTCGAAATCATATTCGTCACTATGGATATTGAGCGCGCAGGCAGGGACACGCGTCCCGAGCCGGCATCGTTCAGAAGGAATAGATCCGTGAAACTCGTCGAACCTCCCTCGTTCAGCTCGCTTTCGACCATCGTCTTCATCGGCAGGAATCGCCGGGGACAATGGGTCGCTCAGGAACAACACGGCCTCTATGGCGGCCTGTTCGTCAGCCGTGCGCAGGCGATCAAATATGCGCTGTTCGAGAACGGACGGCATCCCGAGACCATTGTCGAGCTGCCGCGCGAGATCGAGCTCGACATGGCCAGAAGTCCCACTCCAGACATCTCGCACCGCGCCGCCTGAGCCGGCGATCTTACGGCGAAGCACCATGTTTATCCCTCCCGCTGCCTGGTTCACCGGCTTCATTCCGGACCTGCCGACGCCGTTCGATGCGGCTGACGCGGTCGATCTCGAGGCGTTCGCCGCGCTGTGTGAACGGCAGGTCGCGGCCGGCGTTCCAGCCATCGTGGTCTGCGAGACGGCCGGCGAGGCACCGACGCTCTCGCCGGCCGAGCAGGAGCTCGTCATTCGCACCGCGGTCGGCGTCGCTCGCGGCCGCGTGCGGATCATCGCGGGCGCGATCTCCAACGCGACCAGCCGCGCCATCGAACTCGCGCGGCGCGCGGAAGCTGCCGGCGCCGATGCCGTCATGTCGGTGGTGCCCGCCTACAACAAGCCGATGCAGGAGGGCATGCTCGCGCACTTCCGCGCGGTCGCCGGCGCGATCGGATTGCCGATGATCCTGCACGACGTGCCCTCCCGCACGCTGCGGCCACTGGCCGACGAGACGCTCCTGCGCCTGGTCGAGTCCCGCCAATTCGTGGGCCTGCGTGACGGCGGCGGCGACATCACCCGCCCGATGCGCCTCGCCCGGCATCTGCCGGCCGGCTTTCGCTTTCTATCCGGCGACGACGTTACCGCCTTCGCCTACATCGCGGACGGCGGCGATGGCGCGATCTCCGAGGTCGCCAACATCGCGCCGGGTCTCTGCCGCACGATCTTCTCGCAGATCAGGCAAGGCCGCCTGCAATCGGCACGCTATCTGCACAGGCGCCTGATCCCGCTCGTCACCTGCCTCTCCAGGGAAAGCCCGGGGGCGCTCAAGGGCGCCCTCGGCATGCTCGGCTTGATGCGGCGGGACACGCGGCTGCCGATCGTGCCGCTCAACCCCGCCGGCCAGGCGGAGATCGCCAGGGCCTTCGCCGCCATCGCAGACGAGGAACTGATCGATGGCGTCGGCGCCTGACTATGACATTCCTATACGGAGGCCCCGGCGCTCATCTCGCAATCCTACGCCGCGATCATCATCCTACGGGATGGATTGGGGCGGCTCTCGCCGCGCCACAGAGAAGGACTTCCGACAATGTCGATGCTGACCCACGGCCTTGAACGACCTCTCGCCTGGGCGGAGCGCCCGATGCGGATATCAGCAACGCGCAAAGCCCAGCTCAAACGCCTCGCATTCGGCGCTCTGACCCTGCTCTCGATGGGCAGCGTGCTCACCGCGCTCATTGCGCTGCGGACCGCAATCTATGTCTGGCATCTCCACCCCTGACCCGCCGAGGCAGACATCATGACCCTGCAGATGTGTGAGGAAGCCGCCATGGCTGCCATTGCTCTTCAAGCCGCGCACCGTGTGCCGAAGTCACGAACTGGGGCGCTCGACATTGGCGCGGCGACCGCGCTCAAGCCGCTCGATCCCGATGTCGTCAGCCCCGCCATTCCCGCCTTCTTCATCGGGCATAACCGCGCCGGCCTCTGGGTTGCCCGTGAGGCCCAGGGCCGCGCCGGCGGTCTCTTCCTGCTCAAGAGCACCGCGGTCGAATTCGCCAACGGCCGGAGCGCACCGGCCCGATGCGCACTGGTGTTTCCGGCCGAGACCTTCGAGCTCGACGTCGAGAACCAGGGCAATCCGCTGGTCGCACTGACAGCACGATGGCTGGAGGGCGTGAAGCGACATCTGGCCCACCTTGCGAGGTAACGACATGATCGAACTCAAGATCGTCATCCTGGTCGCATTGATGGGCGCATTGCTGCTGGGCATGCGTGTCATCGCCCGCCCGGCCTCGGATGGCTAGCATGCAGCCCTTCAAGGGAAATCTCGAGCAGGCGGTCACAACGACCATCCTGACCATGACGCTGAGCCTGATCTGGGGCGCGATCCTGACGCTCGTGATCACGCTTGTCGCGCGCGGCCTCGGCGTCTAGCTCCTCGCTTCCCGCTCGATCAGCCGCGCCAATTCCGCCGCCGTGACCTCGATCGGCCGGCCGCTGCGCTCGACGCGGGCTTGGATCAGCGCACCCTGGAGCGACGACGTGCAGAGCACGGCAAGTGTTTCCGCACGAGATCTGACGAAGCCGTCAGCGACAAGCTTGTCACGCAGGATGGATATTCGCGCCGCATAGGCCTTGCGACCGGCATCGGACACGGCACGCTCGCGCGGCGCAAGCTCGAGCAGCACGGTCGTGATCGGGCAACCGTTGCGAAAGCCGGAATCCTGCATCCAGCCTGCCAGCAATCTTGCATGCGCTCGCAAGAGGTCGGCGGTCGAGCCGCACTCTTCCGCGAGCCTGGCGACCGTCGCCGCGACGCGGCGGCCCGCCTCCTCCACAGCCGCCACCGCGATGGAGGATTTTCCATCCGGAAAGTAATGGTAGAGCGAGCCTTTTGGTGCACCGCTGACGTCGACGATGTCGTTCAGGCCGGTCCGGGCATATCCCTGGCGGCGGAACAGCGTCACCGCGGCATTGATGATGGGCTGGCGGTGTTTTGGCACGGCCGGCATGGCGCTCTCCCCCTCGCACGAAATTATATTGATTGGTCTACATCAGCCTCCGACAGTCAAGCCTGGTCCATGACAGGAGAGGCAAATGCCAATGGGAGTGACCTTCGAGGTGAACGACGGCGTCGCGCAGATCGGGCTCGACGACGGCAAGGTCAATGTGATGTCGACCACCATGCTGGGCGAGATCGGCGCCGCCTTCGACCGGGCCGAGACGGAAGCCGAGATCGTGGTGCTGCGCTCGGCGCGGCCCGGCATTTTTTCCGCCGGCTTCGACCTGAAGGTGTTCGCGTCGGGCGATCCCGCCAAGAGCCTCGAGATGGTCCGCGCCGGCGCCGAGCTTGCGCTGCGGCTGATGTCATTTCCGCATCCGATCGTCGGCGTGATGGAAGGTCATGCCTTTCCGATGGGAACGTTCCTGCTGCTCGCCTGCGACGTCAGGCTGGGCGCGCGCGGGCCGCACCGCATGGGGCTGAACGAGGTCGGGATCGGCATCGCGCCGCCGAGCTTTGCCATCGAGCTCGCGCGCAGCCGCCTGCATCCGGCCTGGCTCAGCCGCACCGTCACGCTGGGCGAGATGTACGAGCCCGGGGAGGCGCTGACCGCCGGCTTTCTCGATCGCGTGGTTGAGCCGGAAGCCGTCGACAAAGCCCTTGAGGAGATCGTCGCGGCGCTGCGCGCGATCCACAAGCCGTCGCATGCGACCGCAAAAAAGCGCCTGCGCCAACCGGCCACGGACGCGATGCGTATGGCGATCGACCGTGAACTGACCATGGCTGCCTACGAGGCGAGCAACCGGGCGCGCAGTACAGTCGCAATGCCCGTTTGAGGCCGCGCATCCCGCGGAAAAGACCCGGCCGATCTGGCGCAATTCTAGGGAAACGTGTAGAGCGGTTGCATGAGCACTGGCAATGTCAACGTCGTCGCCCACCCCCTGGTCCAGCACAAGCTTTCGCTGATGCGGGAGAAGGACCGCTCGACCAAGAGCTTTCGCGAGATCCTGAACGAGATCGGGATGCTGCTCGGCTACGAGGTGACGCGCGACCTGCCGCTGGAGCTGGTGGAGATCGAGACGCCGATCGCGCCGATGCAGGCGCCCAAGATCGCCGGCAAGAAGCTCACGCTGGCGCCGATCCTGCGCGCCGGCGTCGGCTTCCTCGACGGCATGCTGGCGCTGATGCCATCGGCGCGCATCGCCCATATCGGGCTCTACCGCGACCCCGAGACATTGCAGGCCGTGGAATATTACTTCAAGGCGCCGCAGGACCTGTCCGACCGCACCGTGATCCTGATGGACCCGATGCTGGCGACCGGCAACTCGGCCTGCGCCGGCGCCTCGCTGCTCAAGGCCCGCGGCGCCCGCGACATTCGCTTCGTGTGCCTTCTGGCCGCGCCCGAGGGCATCGCCCAGTTCCAGAGCGAGCATCCGGACGTGCCGATCTGGACCGCCGCGATCGACGAGCGGCTCAACGACCACGGCTACATCGTGCCGGGCCTGGGCGACGCTGGCGACCGGATGTTCGGCACCAAGTAGACAGGTTGGCGCGATCGGGTTACTCCCCTTGCCATGAGTGCCAACGCGTTTTCGCTGCAATCGCTGATCCGGACCGAGGCCGCCGCCGATCCCGCCTTCGTATGCGACGGGACATTGGTCTCGCGAGCTGAGTTCTCCGAAAGGATCGAGCAGACCGCGGCCTGGCTTGCGGCGCAGGGAATCGGCAAAGGCGACGTCGTCGCCGTCTGGCTGATCAACCGGATCGAATGGCTCGCGCTGCTGTTTGCCGCCGCCCGCCTTGGTGCGATCGTCGCGGCCGTCAATACGCGTTACCGCAGCGCGGAAGTCGCGCATCTGCTTCGTTTGTCCGGCGCCAGGCTGATGGTGGTCGAGGCCGCATTCCGCGCGATCGATTTTGCCGCGATCCTCGCCGACATCGCCAAAGACGAGGTGCCCGCGCTGCAACGGCTCGCGGTGATCGGCGCGGATGCGATCCCCGCGCACTGGCCCTGCGTGCGCTTCGACGCTTTCGACACGCCCTATCCGCCGGCGCCAGCTCAAGATCACGTCGATCTTCCAGTACTGCTCTACACGACATCGGGCACCACCAAGGGGCCAAAGCTCGTCGCGCATTCGCAGCGGACGCTGGCGGGCCACGCCGTCTCCGTCGCCAAGGCGCTTCGGCTTGATCCGCTGCGTCATTCGCTGCTGGCCATGCTGCCGTTCTGCGGCACGTTCGGCATGACGAGCCTGCTCGGCTTCGTCGCGGCGGGCGCGACCGTCCATGTGCTCGACGCCTTCGAGGCGGCACCGGCACTGGAGATCCTCAGCACGCACGGGATCACGCACGCCTTCGGCTCCGACGAGATGTTCCGGCGCATTCTCGCCTTCAGCGATGCGCCACGCCCATTTCCGCATCTCGAACTCTGCGGCTTCGCCGCGTTCCAGCCTGGCTGGCGCGAGCTTGCCGCGGAGGCCGAGGCGCGCGGCCTGCCGCTGTTCGGCCTCTACGGGTCGAGCGAGGTTCAGGCCCTGTTCTCGATCGCCCTCCAAGGTGATGCCTTCGCCAATCGCATCGAGGGCGGCGGCTGGCCGATGTCACCGGACGCAAGAGTGCGCGTGCGCGACACCGAGACCGGCGAGCCGGCGGCCGAAGGCATCTCAGGCGAGATCGAGGTCAGCGCGCCGTCACTCTTCCTCGGCTATTTCAACAATCCGGATGCGACGCGCGATGCGATCACCGCGGACGGGTTCTTCCGCACCGGCGACATCGGCCGGCTGCGCGGCGACGGCTCCTTCGTCTACGAGACCCGCGCGGGCGACGCCATGCGGCTCGGCGGCTTCCTCGTCGCGCCCGGCGAGATCGAGGACGAGCTCAAATCATGCAACGGCGTGGCCGACGCCCAGGTGGTTGCGGTCGATCTCAAGGGCCAGGCACGCTGCGTCGCCTTCGTGATCCCGGCGAAGGAGCCGCCAATGCAGGAGACGCTGGTCGCGCGCCTGCGCGAGCGGCTCGCCGGCTACAAGGTCCCGGCGCGGATCTATGTCGTGGAAGCCTTCCCCGTCACCGACAGCGCCAACGGCGTGAAAATCCAGCGCGCCAGGCTTCGCGCCATGGCGATGGAGCGGATCGCCGCCGAATAGGCGGGCCTATCTGGTTTGCGCCACAAGGCTCGTTCAGTACGACTTCGCGAGCCCCAGCACCTTCTCCGCGATGAAGCTGAGCGCGAGTTGCGGGCTGACCGGCGCGATGCGCGGGATCAGCACTTCTCGCAAGTAGCGCTCGACATGGAATTCCTTGGCGTAGCCGAAGCCGCCATGGGTCATCACGGCCTGCTCGCAGGCCGTGAAGCCCGCTTCGCCCGCAAGGTATTTTGCGGCATTGGCCGCAGCGCCGCACGGCATTCCTTTGTCGTATTGCCACGCCGCCGACATCACCATCAGCCAGGCCGCCTCGAGCTCGACCCAATTCACCGCGAGCGGATGCTGAATGCCCTGGTTCTTGCCGATCGGACGGTTGAACACCACGCGCGTCTTGGCATATTCCGTGGCCCGCGCCAGCGCCAGCTTGCCAAGGCCGACCGCCTCCGCCGCGATCAGGATGCGCTCGGGGTTCATGCCTTCGAGGATGTACTGAAAACCCTTGCCTTCTTCGCCGATGCGATCCTCCATCGGGATCTCAAAATCTTCGAAGAACAGCTCGTTGGAATCGACGATCTTGCGGCCCATCTTCTCGATCTCGTGGACCTTGATCTTGTTGCGGTCGAAATCGGTGTAGAACAGGCTGAGGCCGTGGGTCGGCGAGCGCACTTCCTCCAACGGCGTGGTGCGGGCCAGCAGCAGGATCTTGTGCGCGACCTGCGCGGTCGAGATCCACACCTTCTGGCCGTTGACGATGTAGCGGTCGTTCTTGGCGACCGCGCGGGTCTTCAGCTGCGTGGTGTTGAGGCCGGTGTTGGGCTCGGTGACGGCAAAGCATGCCTTCTCGCGACCCTCCACCATCGGCGGCAGCATGCGCTTGCGCTGCTCCTCGGTGCCGAACACGACGACGGGATTGAGTCCGAACACGTTGATGTGCACGGCGGATGCGCCGGACATGCCGGCGCCGGATTCCGCGATCGTGCGCATCATGATCGCGGCTTCGGTGATGCCGAGGCCCGAGCCGCCATATTCCTCCGGCACGCAGATGCCGAGCCAGCCGGCGTCGGCAAGTGCTTTATGAAAATCGTGCGGGAAGCCGCCGTCATGATCCTTCTTCAGCCAATAGGCATCCGGAAAGCCTTCGCAGATCTTGGCGATGGCATCGCGAATGGCTTCCTGCTGATCGGTGAGCGCGAAATCCATGTTCTTGATCTCCTTGTCGGGAGCCGCGACCGCGCCATCTCCCGTCTCTTCGCGTTCCCCGCTCAAAGGCCGTGGCCGCCTGCGTCGCGCCCTGACGTGCCCTTGCCTGGGTTCTTAGCTCGAAAAACCGCGTACAGATACGTGAATTTGTCTATCAACTGTGTCCACCATGCATAGGGTCATGCGACGTAAAGCTATGAGCGCGCCGTTATTTCGCAGGGAGGAAACCGCGATGGCCGGACTTTATTTCGAAGACTTTTCCGTGGGCCAGGAGTTCAGGCATCCGCTGACCCGGACCGTCACGGAGATGGACAACACCATGTTCAGCCTGCTGACGCTCAATCCGCAGCCGCTGCACATCGATGCGCATTTCGCCGAAAAGACCGAGTTCGGCCAGCGCATTTTCAACAGCCTTTACACCCTCGGCATCATGATCGGCATGACGGTCTATGATACGACCATGGGGACCACCGTTGCCAATCTTGGCATGACCGACGTGACCTTTCCAAAACCGGTCTTCCATGGCGACACGTTGCGGGCCACGACAAAGGTGCTCTCGGTGCGGGAATCCAAATCGCGGCCCAAGGCCGGCATCGTCGAGTTCGAGCACCATGCCTTGAACCAGAACGACGAGATCGTCGGCAAATGCCGCCGCATGGCGATGATGCACAAGAGGCCGGTCTGATGCGTTCGATGCTGTTCGTGCCGGGCGATTCC
This sequence comes from Bradyrhizobium sp. 23AC, assembly GCF_054863025.1. Taxonomy (NCBI): domain Bacteria; kingdom Pseudomonadati; phylum Pseudomonadota; class Alphaproteobacteria; order Hyphomicrobiales; family Nitrobacteraceae; genus Bradyrhizobium; species Bradyrhizobium sp. 23AC. The sequence goes on along the minus strand of NZ_JAVAYN010000004.1, from coordinate 148,876 downwards.
CCGCGCAAATTCGAGAAGGCGAGCGAAGGCAAGGCCGACGCGCTGATCATCGACCTCGAGGATTCCGTCGTCACCGAGAAGAAGGCGGACGCGCGCGGGCTGACGCTGACGATGCTCAAGGGCCGACGCGGCTCGCACCAGCTCTATGTCCGCGTCAACGCGCTCGACACCGGAATGACGCTCGCCGATCTCGCGGCGGTGATGCCGGGCAAGCCCGACGGCATCGTGCTGCCGAAATCGCAGGGCGGTGATGACGTAAGGCAGGTCGCAACCTGGCTCGAAGCCTTGGAAGCCGCGGCCGGCATCGAGATCGGCATCACCCGCATCGTCTGCGTGGCGACGGAAACCGCGGGTTCGATCTTCGGCCTCGGCAGCTACAAGGGCTGCTCCCCCCGCCTCGCCGGCCTGATGTGGGGCGCGGAAGATCTCTCGGCTTCGCTCGGCGCCACCGAAAAGGCGTCCGGCGGCGTGTTCCACAGCCCCTATCGTCTCGCGCGCGATCTCTGCCTGATGGCGGCGGCCGCGGCCGAGGTCGCGCCGATCGATACCGTCTATACCGACATCGATAATCTCGCGGGCCTGGAAGCCGAAACACGCGCGGCCCGCCGCGACGGGTTTTCCGCCAAGGCGCTGATCCATCCCAAACATGTCGACGTCGTCAACGCCGCCTTCGCGCCGACCGAAGCCGAACGCACCTGGGCGGAAAAAGTGATCGCGGCATTCGCCAGCAATCCCAATTCCGGCACACTGCGGCTCGACGGCCAGATGATCGACAAGCCGCATCTTCGCGCCGCGAAGAAGATCCTCGGCCAGCCCTAGGGCAGCCGGGGGCTGCGGCCGAAGGCCTCGGCTTGAAGCTGCGGCCTTAGTCGAACCCCTGAACCGGCGGCGCCGAGGCTTGCGCCGGAGCGGCGGGAGCGGCTTGAACCAGCGGAGCCGGATTACCGGCAGCTCGCATCTGACCGTTGGCTGCCATCGCCTCGCGGGTGCGCGTCGGGCTCCTGGTCGCGGCCGCGCGGCGCGGCGGCGGCCGATGTCCTGCCGAGTGCGAACCTCTCATACCCCAGGAACGGGCGATCGAAGGTCCGGCAGTGTAGCCGATCAAGGCTCCGGCAACCGCACCGACCGGCCCTAGCACGACCGCGCCAGAGACCGCGCCGAGCGCTGCATCGCCCGCGCGCTCCTGCGCAACAGCGCTCACGGGCACACAGGCCAGCATTGCGACAGCGGTGATCAAAGCCTTGCTCATCGGAGTGCCTCCCTCACGGGAAATCACTCGTTCTCAAATATGGCCACAGGAGGTTCGCTTGCCGGCCAACAAATGGCAATCGACTGGTGGAACCCGGCAGTGGAGCGTGCCAACTCTCTGCCTGCGAGCGCAGGACAATCGCAAGTGGCAGATGGGGCGGCATCGGCACTCGGCTCCCTCTCCCGCTTGCGGGGGATTCTTGAAGACAACCGAGGATGTCCCTGCGCGGCGAGAGCTCTCACCCGCCGCGCTCGGGACGATGCTTCGCATCGCTCGGGGCGCTCGGCCTCTCCCGCGAGCGGGAGAGGCGAGAGCAACTACACGATCTTGATCGACATATCCGGCAAGCCCTCGAGCTTGCACAGCAGCACGTCACCCTTCACGACGGGACCGACATTCTCCGGCGTGCCGGAATAGATGATATCGCCGGCTTTCAATTCGAAGGCTTCCGACAGCTTTGCGATCTGCTCGGCCACGTTCCAGATCATCTTGCTGAGATCCGAGTTCTGCTTCACCGTGCCGTTGATCGCCAGCGAAATGGCGCCCTTCTCGAAATGGCCGGTCTTGCTGGCCGGATGAATCGGGCCGATCACCGCGGCGTGGTCAAAACTCTTGCCGATCTCCCAGGGCTTCTTCTCCGCGGCCATGCCGTTCTGGAGGTCGCGCCGGGTCATGTCGAGGCCAAGCGCGTAGCCATAGACGTGGTCGAGCGCCTTATCGACCGGGATATTGGTGCCGCCTGATTTCAGCGCGGCGACCAGCTCGACCTCGTGATGATAGTTCTTGGTCAGTGACGGATAGGGATGATCGGCGACCTCGCCGACCGCGACGTTCTGGATCGCGTCGGTCGGCTTCTGGAAGAAGAACGGCGGCTCGCGGTTCGGATCCGAGCCGCGCTCGATCGCATGTGCCGCATAGTTGCGCCCGATGCAGTAGATGCGGCGGACCTGAAACACCTGGCTCTCGCCGACGATCGGGATCGTCACCATCGGCACCGGAAAGATCGGCTTCGGTCCAGCCTGCGCTGCGGCCGGCGCCGCTTCGGCGATGCCCGCCGCAGTCATCGCGGCTGCGGCAGTGAGCACGTCACGTCGAGACGTCTTCGTCATGGTTCTGTTCCCTGGCTTGGGGGAAGTTTCCTCAAGGGCTTTCTTAGAACCAAACGGTCGGCAGGCCAATGGCCCGTCCGCTACACCTTAAGCCGCGAGACGATCGACATCATGATTTCAGCGAACTCTGCGCCGTCTCCGGCGCCATCAGCGTCGCGACGATCGTGATGATCGAGAGGGCGATGATGTAGACGGACACAGCCCAGTACGAGCCGGCCCACGCCAGCAGCGCAGTCGCAATCAAGGGCGAGAAGCCGCCGCTCAGCGCCGCCGCGACATTGGCGCCGAGCGAGGCTCCGCTGTAGCGCACCTGGGTGCGGAACAGCTCCGGCATGAACGCGGCCTTCGGCCCGAACAGCAGCGCATGGGTCAGCGTCATCGTGACGACGAGCGCCAGCGTGATCAGCGCCGGCTCCTTCGTATCGAGGAACCAGAACAACGGAAACGCCAACGCCACCGAGAACACGCCGCCGGCGAGATACAGCGCTTTGCGGCCGAAGATGTCGGACAGCCAGCCGGCGAGCGGCAACGTCGCGAACTCGACGAGGGCGGCATAGACCACGGCATCCAGGATCACCTGGCGCGGCAGACCGAGCTTCGTCGTGGCATAGACCACGGTGAAGACGGTGAGGAGATAAGCAAGCCCGACCTCGGACACCGTGATGCCGATCGCCAGCAGGAAGCTGCGCCAGTCGCGGCGGAGCACTTCCAGCACCGGCTGCGCCAGCACCTCCTTGCGCTCGACCACCTCCTTGAAGTGCGGCGTCTCCGCGAGCTTGAGCCGCACGACGAAGCCGACACCGACGAGCAGGATGCTGATCAGGAAGGGCACGCGCCAGCCCCAGCTCAGGAAATCGGCTTCGGGCAGCTTGGTCATCAAGCCGAAAATGCCGGTCGAAGCGGCAACGCCGACGGGAAAGCCGATCTGCACCAGGCTGCCGTAGAAGCCGCGGCGATTGCCGGCATGCTCGATCACCATGACGACCGCGCCGCTCCATTCGCCTCCTAAGCCGATGCCCTGGACGAAGCGCAGCACGATGAGCAGGATCGGCGCCCACACGCCGATCTGGTTGTAGGTCGGCAGGCAGCCGATCAGGAAGGTGCCGAGTCCCATCGCGATCATGGTCGCGACCAGCATGGTCTTGCGGCCGAGCCGGTCGCCGTAATGCCCGATGATGGCGCCGCCGATCGGCCGCGCCACGAAACCGACCGCATAGGTCGAGAACGCCGCCAGCGTGCCGACGAAGGGATCGAAGCTCGGAAAGAACAACTTGTTGAAGACCAGCGCCGCCGCCGTGCCGTAGATCAGGAAGTCGTACCACTCGATCGCGGTGCCGAGCGCGCTCGCCCACACCACGTGCGCCGTCGTCGATTTCTCCGCCGCCGCGGAGACTCCCGTTGCTGCCGTCATGCCCTGCCCCAGAGATTCCCGAGAGCATCATGGCCAATCGTGCCGAGGGTTGCAACCTGCAGGGGTGATGGCTCTCACAGGATAACAACGCGGGATTTTGTGCGCAGGTGTCGCAACATCCTTCATTGCGAGGAGCTCTTGCGACGAAGCAATCCAGGCTGCCTCCGTGGAGAAAGTCTGGATTGCTTCGCTGCGCTCGCAATGACGGGTGCTGAAGCAGCGGTGCCCCTGTCGTCCGACCCGCCGAGAGGAACTCATCTCGAAGCCGAATTCATCATTGACAAACTTATTTGTTTATATCTAATTTACCTCAAGAACAGCCCGCCGCGCCATGCGGCCAATAAAAGAGAGGAAACGACGATGAGAGGGCTTCTGGCCTGCGCCATGCTCGCGGCCATGACTTCGGCAGCCATGACCACAGTCGCCACCGCACAAGTCTCCGACGACGCAGTGCGGATCGGCGTGCTGACGGATCTGTCGAGCTGGGGCCGCGACAACTCAGGGCCGGGCTCGGTCGAAGCCGCGAAAATGGCGGTGGAGGAGTTCGGGCCGACCGTGCTCGGCAAGCCGATCGAGATCATCAGCGCCGATCACCAGATGAAGACCGACGTCGGCGTACAGATCGTGCGCGGCTGGTTTGACAACGGAAAGGTCGACGCCGTCGTCGACATCCCCAATTCCGGCATCGCGATCGCCGTCCACAACATGGTGCGCGAGCGAGGCAAGGTCGCGCTGCTTTCCGGCCCCGGCGCAAGCTCGCTGACCGACGAGCTGTGCAGCCCGAACACCGTGCACTTCACCTACGATACCTACGCGCTGTCGAAGGTGACGGCCTCCGCCGTGATCAAGGAGGGTGGTAAGTCCTGGTACTTCATCACCGCGGACTACGCCTTCGGCCAGCAGCTCGAGAAGGACGCCACGCGCTTCGTCAACGAGATGGGCGGAAAGGTCCTCGGCGGCGTCAAGCATCCGACCAACACCGCGGACTTCTCCTCCTTCGCGCTCCAGGCGCAAAGCTCGAAATCCGACGTCGTCGCATTCGCCAATGCCGGCCAGGACACCGACAACGCGATCAAGCAGTCGGGCGAGTTCGGCCTCGTCCAGGGCGGCCAGAAGCTCGTCGGCCTCTTGATGTTCGACACCGACGTGCACGCGATCGGCCTCAAGGCCGCGCAGGGCACCTACATGACCACGGCCTCGTACTGGGCCATGGACGAGGCAACGCGCGCCTGGTCGAAGAAGTTCTACGAGCGCACCAAGGTGATGCCGACCATGATCCAGACCGGCGTCTACGGCTCGGTGCTGCATTATCTCAAGGCCATCAAGGCGGCCGGCACCGACGATTCCGCCAAGGTGATGGCCAAGATGCGCGAGCTGCCGATCGAGGATACATTCGTCCATGGCGGCAAGTTGCGCGAGGATGGCCGCGTCATCCGCGACATGTATCTCGCCAAGGTGAAGAAGCCCGAGCAGTCGAAGGAGCCGTGGGACTATCTGGACATCGTCAAGACCGTGAAGGGCGAGGACGCCTTCCGCCCGGTCTCCGAGTCCAAATGTCCGCTCCTGAAGAAGTGAGGCCAAGATGACCGGCAGCGAGCATAGCGCAATTGAGACTTACGAGTGCGATGTGCTCGTGGCCGGATCAGGCTGCTCCGGCATGTCGGCCGCGATCACCGCGCGCCAGCGCGGCCTCGACGTGTTGATCGTCGAGAAGGAGCCGCGCTTTGGCGGCACCACCGCCCGCTCCGGCGGCTGGCTCTGGATTCCCGGCACCTCGCTGGCAAAGGCCTACGGCATCGCCGAGACGCCGGAGCAGGCCCGCACCTATTTGCGGCATGAGGCCGGCAACAATTACGACGCCGCGCGCGTCGATGCATTTCTCTCGGCCGGTCCCGAGGCCGTCGATTTCTTCACCACCAAGACCGCGCTCCGCTTCGACATGCCGCTGGTGTTTCCCGACTACCACGCCGAAGCACCCGGCGGCGCGCAAGGCGGACGCTCCATGGTGACGCGCCCGTTCGACGGCCGCGAGCTCGGCGACCTCATCAAGACGCTGGGCATGCCGCTCCCCGAGCTGACCGTGTTCGGCATGATGCTCGGAAGCGGCAAGGAGATCATCCACTTCATGCGGGTGACGAAGTCGCTGACTTCCGCGGTCTACGTCGCCAAGCGCCTGTCGCGTCACCTGATGGACGTGCTGCGCTACGGTCGCGGCATGACGTTGACCAACGGCAATGCGCTCGCCGGGCGCCTCGCGAAATCCACGCAGGATCTGAAGATTCCAATGTGGCTGTCCTCGCCCGTGCGCGAGCTGACGGTCGAGAACGGCGCGGTCACCGGCGCGATCGTTTCGCGCGAGGGACGCGAGATGCGCGTCCGCGCGAGGCAAGGCGTCGTGCTGGCCTGCGGCGGCTTCCCGCATGACGTCGAACGCCGCAGAAAAATGTTTCCGCACGCCCCGACCGGCAACGAGCATTTCTCGCCGGGGCCCATCGGCAATACCGGCGATGGACTGCGTCTTGCGGAGCGCGCCGGCGGACATGTCGAGGATCGTCTGCCCAACGCAGCGGCCTGGGTGCCGGTGTCGCTGACCACGCGCAAGGACGGCTCGAAAGGCGTGATGCCCCATTTCATCGATCGCGCCAAACCCGGCGTGATCGCGGTGATGCGCGACGGCAAGCGCTTTTCCAATGAGGGCAATTCCTATCACGACTTCGTTCAGGCCATGATCAAGGCCGCCAAGCCCGGCGAGGAGATCGCCGCCTTCCTGGTCTGCGATCACCCAACGCTGCGCAAATACGGCCTCGGCTGCGTGCCGCCCTTCCCGATGCCGCTGGGTCATCACCTCAATACCAGCTATCTCATGCGCGGCGATACGCTGGAGGCGCTCGCGGCGAAGGCCGGCATCGACGCGGCGGCATTCGTCGAGACCGTCAGGCAGTTCAATGCCACCGCGCCGCAAGGCCATGATGCCGCCTTCGGCAAGGGCTCGAAGGCCTATAACCGCTACCAGGGCGACGCCATGCACGGCCCGAACCCCTGCGTCGCGCCGATCGAGAACGGGCCCTTCTATGCCATCAAGATGGTGATCGGCGATCTCGGCACCTATGCCGGCATCGTCACCGACGCGAACGCGCGGGCGCTCGATGCCGAGGGCCGGGTCATTCCCGGGCTCTATGCCGCCGGCAACGACATGGCGAGCATCATGGGCGGCAATTACCCGGGGGCCGGCATCACGCTTGGGCCGGCGCTGACCTTCGGCTACATTGCCGGCCGTCATCTCGCCGACAGCGCCGCCAAGCGCGACGCGGCGTAAGCCACGCCAGGAGGCGCATGAAGAGAGAAAGCCGCGGCATCCAGTCCATCGAGGTCGGCGGGGAGCTGCTCCGCGCCCTCGCAAGGTGCGGCGAGCCGATGATGCTGCGCGATCTCGCGCGCGAGGCCGGCATGTCGCCGGCCAAGGCGCATCCTTATCTCGCCAGCTTCTCCCGCATCAGGCTGATCGAGCAGGACGAGACCACCGGCCGCTACGAGATCGGCGCGCTGGCGCTGGAGCTCGGCCTGATCAGCCTGCGCCGCCTCTCCGGCGTGCGCATCGCAAGGCCGAAGATCGCCGCGCTCGCGAGCCAGATCGGACATGCGGTCTCACTGGCAGTCTGGGGCACGTACGGCCCGACCGTCGTCCAGCTCGAAGAGCCGGCCCAACCGGTCCACATCGTGATGCGCGCGGGGTCGGTGATGGCGCTGCTGGAGACGGCCACCGGCCGCGCCTTTGCGGCCTTCCTGCCGGAGAAGACCATCAACGCCGCGCTGGAGAGCGGGCTCGATCGTCACGGCGTCGGCTACAATCCGAAGCGCACCGTGAAGGGCCCGAAGGTCGCCGAGATGCTGACCGAGGTGCGCAAGCACGGCCTCGCCCGCGCGCTCGGCGATCCCCTGCCCGGCGTCAACGCGTTCTCGGCCCCCGTGTTCGATCATTCCGGCCATGTCGCGCTGGTCATCACGGCGATGGGGCCGGAAGGCACCTTCGATGCGCGCTGGGACAGCCCGATCGCGCATGCGTTGCGGGATTGCGCCGGTGGTATTTCGAAGCGGCTCGGCTACGGGATGACGGTTGCGGCGGAGTAGCCCTGCAGCGGGGAATCCAGTACGCCGCGGCCTCTCGGCTCAATCACGACTGCCTCTGGGATACTGGATCGCCCGCCTTCGCGGGCGATGACAGCGAATGTGGAGCGACGTCGTCGCCCTACTTCTCCTTCACCGGCACCGTGTAGTTCAGGATCAATCGCCCACCATCCGGATAGATCGTCTGCCCGGTGATGTAGGACGCATCGTCGCTCGCCAGGAACGCGACGACGGAGGCCACCTCGCTCGGCTCGCCGCCGCGGCCAGCTGGCGTGCGGGACATCACGGTCTTGCGCGCGTCCTCCGAGGTGTAGATCGACGACGCCACCATGTCGGTCAGGATCGTGCCCGGCCCGACCGCGACGACGCGGATGTTGTGCGGGGCGAGCGCGACGGCGGCAACCGAGGTCAGCTGCTTCATGCCGCCCTTGGACATCGCGTAGGTCGCCAGCGCCGGGATCGCCAGCAGCGCGTTCACCGAGGACATGTTGATGATGACCCCGCCGCCGCCTTGCGTGATCATTTGCTTCGCCGCCGCCTGCACGCCGAAGAACGCGCCCTTCAAATTGATGCCGATGATCTCGTCGAATTCCTCCTCGGATATCTCCAGGATGTCCCGGTTCCGGGCGACGCCGGCATTGTTGACCATGATGTCGAGCCGGCCGAATTCCTTCACGGCGGTGGCAACGAGCTGGTCGACATCGGCGCGCTTGGCGACGTTGCCGACGACGGTGCGCAAGGCCTCCGGATGTCCGAGCTCGGCAGCCGTCTTGGCGAGGCCCTCGGCATCGACATCCGAGATCACGACCTTGACGCCGTCATCCAAAAATCTCTTCGCGCAGGCCTTGCCGATGCCGCGCGCTGCGCCAGTGATGGCGGCGACCTTACCGGATAGCTTCATGGTCTCACTCCAGATAAGAGAACCTCAATTCGCCGCCGACTGCGTCGTCGCCGGCATGTAAATCTGCGCGTAGCCTTCCTTGATCGCGGCGGTGATGCGGTCGAGGCGGCGGTCGATGTGCTTTTCCAGCACGGAGACGCAAGTCCCCTCATTGCGCGCCTTGAGGCCTTCGACCACGGCGCGGTGCTCGCCTTGCGTGTTGGAGCGGTTGACGCGGTCCATGTCGATCCAGCGCACGAAGCGGATGCGGGCGTTGACGTTGCGCAGCACGCGCAGCATCTCGGCATTTTCAGACATCGCCATCAGCCGCTCGTGAAAGGTCTCGTCGAGCTCGACCTGCTCCAGCGAGGAGCGCTCGCCGGGATCGGGGCCGGTGGCTTCGAGGAACTTCAAGAGCGAATCGATGTCTTCGTCCCTGGCGCGCTTGATGGCGAGGCGGATCGAGGCGACCTCGATCGACTTGCGCAGCTCGTAGAGATCGAAGATCTCGCGCGCGTCGAGCTCGCGGCAGAAGAAACCCTTGCCCGGCGTGAAGCGAAGGAAACCCTCGGTGTTGAGACGGTTGAGCGCCTCGCGCAGCGGGGTGCGGCTGACGCCGAGGCGTTTGGCCAGCTCACCTTCGTTGAGCCGCTCGCCCGGTTTGAACGCGTAGCTCACGGCCATCGCCTTGAGTTGTTCATAGACACGATCAACGATGCTGTCGGAAGCCAGTTCCACGTTGCTCTTCATAGGTTGCACTTGCGCTCGAACACAGCCGAATATAGGGGGGACGCGGGCGCGATGGCAATGCGCGGGGGCAGAGCTAGCAGAAGTTGTTCAAGCCTTTGCGACGATCGGAATCACGCAAAGACGCGCGGGCGCAGTCCGGCGTGAAACCAGGTGATCATGGAATAGATGTCGTAGACCGGCAGGCCGACCTCGGCCTGAAGTGCTGCCGCATAAGGCGGCATGTTGGTGCATTCGAGCACGATCGCGCCGACATCGGGATTTTTGGCGACGAGCTGCTTGCCGGCCTCGACCACGTCGCGCTCGGCCTGCGCGATGTCCATGTCGTCCTTCTCGGCCTTGATCAGGACGCGGAAGAATTCCTTGCCGTTCTCGGTGCCGACCAGCGGCGTGTCGAGCGGTACCCCCGCGCCTTCGAGATGGGCCGGCGTCAAGGTCGAGCCCGACACCGTGACGAGGCCGACGCGCTTGCCCGGCGGCAAGGTCGCCTGCACCCATGGCACCTGCATCAGCGACGAGGTCGCAACGGGAACGCCGACCGCGGCGGCGATCTCCTTCTGGAACAGCGAGAGAAAGCCGCAATTGGTGGTGATGGCCTCGGCGCCGAGCCGGACCAGATCCTTGGCGGCATCGATGAAATCGGGCAGCAGGCCGGCCGCGCCCTTCAGCACCACCTTCTCCGGCGAAGCGCCGCTCACCACGCGATAGAGCACGGGGAATGGCCAGGTCGTGCCGTTGCCCATGTCGCCGGGAATGCGGGGGAACCGCGCTTCCAGCATCAAAATGCCGAGCGGCGCGCCATAGATGGCCTTGCCGCCGCGGGCGGTGCGGAAGGACGAGTTGGCTGAATGGGTCATGCTGCGACCTCAGAGGAAACGTTCAGGCGCAAACGGCGCCAGCGGAATCTCCGGCGCCTTGCCGCTGAGGAGCTGCGCGACGAGCCGGCCGGTACGGGCCGAACCGACCAGGCCGACATGGCCGTGGCCGAAGGCATAGACGATGTCGCGCGAGGCGCGCGCATAGCCGATGCAGGGGCGCCCGTCGGGCATGCTCGGCCGATGCCCGAACCAGGTCTTGATGCGAGAGGCCGGAATATCCTTCGGCAGCTTTGGAAACATACTGATGAGGTGGTTGCGCAAGATCTCGGCGCGCTTCCAGTTCGGCGCGGCCTGAAGGCCCGCGATCTCGACCGTGCCGGCGGCGCGCAGGCCCTTGTTGGTCCAGTTCACCACCATCTTGGCGTCGGATGCCATCATCGAGCTGCGCGGACCTGACTCCGGGTTCTCTATCATGACATGGTAGCCGCGCTCGGTCTCGAGCGGCAAGGGATCGCCGACCGATGCGGTGAGCTGCTTTGATCGGGCGCCGGCCGCGACGACGGCAGCATCACAGGCGATCTCGCCGGTCTCGGTAAGGACGGCCATGAGCTTGTCGCCATTCAACCTCAAGCCGGTCGCCTTGGCCCGCACATGCGTGACGCCGCTGGCGATCGCATGATTGGCAAGCGCCGCGACATAAGCACCGGGATCGCGGCAGCGCCCGGCCTCCTCCACCACCACGCCAAAGGTGTAGCGCGGATGCAGATCGGGCTCGCGCTGGCGCATCTCGTCGGCCTTGAGCTCCAGCCATTCGACGCCGACCTTCTTGCGCAGGCGCCAGCCGAGATCGTTGTCGAAATTGCCGCGCGACGGAAACACATGCATCACGCCATTGCGCTCGATCAGTTCGGGCACGCCGGCCTCCTCTGCCAGCTTCCGGTGCAGCAGCGGCGCGTCCTTCAACAGGTCGCGCAGGGCAAACGCCGTTGTCTCGACGCGCGCCTCGGTCCAGCCCGACAGCAGATATTTGGTCAGCCAGGGCAGCGCCTTCGGCAAATAAGACCAGCGGATCGCGAGCGGCCCGAGCGGGTCCATTAGATAGCCCGGCACCTTCTTCCAGATGCCCGGCTCCGCCGGCGGGATCACCGAATGCGATGACAGCCAGCCGGCATTGCCATAGCTCGCCGCCTGTTCGCCGCCGGGCTCGCCCGGATCGATCAGCGTGACGCGATGGCCCTCGCGCAGCGCCTCGATGGCGCTGATCACCCCGACAGCGCCGGCTCCGATGATCGCAACGTGGCGACCGGACGTCATCGCTTACGCCTTCACCGCGGGCGCAAAGTCCTTGCCGACCGAGATCGCGCGCGGGTCGATGATGCAGTGGAGGATCGACGGCTTGCCCGAGGCCAGCGCCCGCTCGAATGCGGGCGCGAATTCTTCCGTGCGCTCGACGCGCTCGCCATGGCCGCCGAACGCCTTCGCGTACATTGCAAAGTCGGGGTTCTTGAGCTGGGTGCCGACCACGCGGCCGGGATAGTCGCGCTCCTGGTGCATGCGGATGGTGCCGTATTGCGAATTGTCGACCACGATCACGACCAGCGGCGCGTCGTACTGCACGGCGGTCGCGAATTCCTGGCCGTTCATCAGAAAGCATCCGTCGCCGGCAAAGGCGACGACGGTGCGATCCGGATATTGCCGCTTGGCGAGAACCGCCGCCGGGACGCCGTAGCCCATCGAGCCAGAGGTCGGCGCCAACTGCGCGGCAAAGCTGTGGAAGCGGTGATGACGATGGATCCAACCGGCATAATTGCCGGCGCCGTTGCAGACGATGGCGTCCTTCGGCAGCCGGTCGCGCAGCCAGGTCATGACCTGGCCGTACTGGAACGTGCCCGGCAGCTCGCGGGCCTTCTCGGTCCAGGCGAGATAATCGGCGTGCGCCTTGGCGGCCTCGCCCTTCCAGGCCACCGCGCCTGATGGCTTGAGCGTCTCGACCGCGGCGGCGAACGCGGCGGGCGTCGCCTGGATCGCGAGCGCCGGCTGATAGACCCGGCCGAGCTCTTCGGAGCCCGGATGCACATGGATCAGCTTCTGCTGCGGGTTCGGAATATCGAGCAGCGTGTAAGACGAGGACGGCATCTCCGACATGCGGCCGCCGACGAGAAGTACGACATCGGCGTTGTCGATGCGCGCCTTCAGCCCCGGGCTCGGCCCGATGCCGAGATCGCCAGCATAATGCGAATGGTCGGCATCGATCAGCGAGGCCCGGCGGAACGAGGTCGCGACCGGGAGGTCGAAGCGCTCGGCAAAGCGGGCAATGCTCTTGGTGGCGTCATCGGTCCAGCGCGAGCCGCCGAGGATGACGAGCGGCGCCTTGGCGCCGGCGAGCATGGCACCGAGCTTTTCGATATCGGCCGGCGCGGGCCAGCTCACGGCAGGCTCGATGCGCATGGCATCGGCTACGGCGGCGGTCTCGGTCAGCATGTTCTCGGGAAGCGAGATCACGACGGGACCGGGACGGCCCTGCATGGCGACGCGGAAGGCGCGCGCCACCAGCTCCGGAATGCGATCGGGACGATCGATCTCGACCGCCCACTTCGCCATGGTGCCGAACACCGCCTTGTAGTCCAGCTCCTGGAACGCCTCGCGCTCGCGCATGCCGGTGTCGACCTGACCGACGAACAGGATCATCGGCGTCGAATCCTGCATCGCGATGTGGACGCCGTGGCTGGCATTGGTGGCGCCGGGGCCGCGGGTGACGAAGCAGATGCCGGGCCGGCCCGTAAGCTTGCCATAGGCTTCCGCCATCATCGCAGCACCACCCTCGGCGCGGCAGATCATGACGTCGATCGGGCTGTCATGCAGCGCATCGAGCGCGGCGAGATAGCTCTCGCCCGGCACGCAGGTGACGCGCTCGACGCCCTGGGCGACGAGCTGATCGATCAGGATCTGGCCCCCGGTGCGGGTGTTGCGGATGGTCATGACGGCTCCCTCAAGGATCTGGCGATCAAGGTTTGGGCGATGCGCCTCACCGCCTCTCGATCATTTGGTTCGACGCTGGCGTAGGACAGGCAGGTAGAGCGCGCAAGATCGAAAGGCTTCTCGCACCCTGCGCAGGCGTCATGCCCGCCTTTGCCGTTTGCACGACCGCCCATTTGTCGGGCTTGATGGAAGGATTGCGGTTGAGATGCCACCGCCCGGGTGTCCCGGCTCTGCAGCGCACCGTCGCACCGGACGATGCTTCGCGTCGCCGGGGGGACGCTGCGCCGCGTCCGGGGCACGAGCGCTCTCTCCACGCCGTCATTGCGAGAGCCCCTTGCGACGAAGCAAGCCAGAATCCCTCCATGGATGTCACTGTCATTCCCCGCGAAGGCGGGGAATCTAGTACGCCGCGGCCTATCGGTTCAATCACAAGCGTCTCTGGAATACTGGATCGCCCGGTCAAGCCGGGCGATGACAGCGAATGTGTGTGGCAGACACAATGCCGTAGGGTGGGCAAAGGCGCACTGCGCCGTGCCCACCAGATTCAATCGCGACACGAGATGCGTGGGCACGCTTGCGCTTTGCCCACCCTACGATGTCGGAGTTTGTGACATGCAGACACGCTTTCGCATTCCCGCGGCGCTTCCGCCCGAGCTTTGCGCTCCGCATCCCCCCTCAACAGAAAGGCGCAGGGAAGCCGGGCGCCGGCTGGCACCCGCGGGTCCGTCGCGCGATGAGATGCACACGCAATGCACAACGGATCAACAGGTGAAGCCGAAACGTCCGGCCTTCCCTGCGCGATGGTCTGACGGCGTATGGCGCGCTCTCCCCGGAGACGAGTTCCTGCTTGCCTCCGTCACCCCGCGAATTGGCGGCGCGCGTCGCCCGGTCGGGCTCTGGTTAGGCCTGACGGTGCATTAAGCCGCAATCAAGCGATGGCTACCGCGCTTCGACGTCTTCGTTTACGATCCGGCCGAACCACATCGTCGAGGACACCGGAATGCAAACCATCGGTCTGATCGGGGGCATGAGCTGGGAGAGCACGGCGCTCTACTACAAGCTCATCAATGAGCGGGTCCGCGACCGCATCGGCAAGCTGCATTCGGCTCCGCTGTTGCTGTATTCCTACGATTTCGAAGAGATCAAGCAGATGCAATACGCGGGTCGCTGGAGCGAGGCGGCGGCCAGCCTGGCAGAGGTCGCGCGGCGTCTTGAGGGCGCCGGCGCGCGGGCGATCGTGCTGTGCACGAACACGATGCACAAGCTGGCGCCCGACATCATCTCCAGCGTGACCGTTCCGTTCATCCATCTTGGCGACGCGACGGCCAAGCGGATCCGGGCGAAGGGATATCGGCGGGTCGGGCTGCTCGGCACCAAGTTCACGATGGAGGAGGACTTCTACATCGACCGGCTGCGCGCGCATGATCTCGACGTGCTGGTTCCTCCCACTGAGGCCCGCGCCGACGTGAACCGCATCATCTACGACGAGCTGTGCCTTGGGGTTGTCGCCGATCCCTCGCGCCGCCGCTACCAGGAGGTGATGGCAGCGCTGGTCGCCGCCGGCGCCGAGTGCATCATCCTCGGCTGCACCGAGATCACGATGCTGGTCGGCCCTGACGACACATCAGTGGAGACGTTCGACACGACGGCCATTCACGCCGAGACGGCGGCGGATTTCGCCATCGGGTGATGCGATGTCGGCCGTCGCCGAGCCCCGCCTCTATCACCGATGCTCGATCGCGCGGATCGCGCCGCGAAGCTCGGCGAGACCGCGCAGGCGGCCGATCGCGGTGTAGCCGGGATTGGTGCGCTTGGTCGCCGCGAGATCGTCGAGCATGCGGTGACCATGGTCGGGACGGAACACGATCTGCTTGTCGGGCGAACGCTTGGCGTTCTCCTTGAGCAGCGCCTTGAGCACCGCGACCATGTCGACGTCACCGTCGAGATGATCGGATTCGTAGAACGACAGCCCGTCGGCCTCGCGCTTGGTGGCGCGGAGATGCGCGAACGCAATACGCGGGCCGAAGCGTTCGGCCATTTCAGGCAGATTGTTTTCCGCCCGCACGCCGAGCGAGCCCGTGCACAGGCAGATGCCGTTGGCCCGGGACGGCACGGCGTCGAACAGCGCCTGATAATCATCAGCGCTTGAGGCGATACGCGGCAGGCCGAACAGCGGCCGCGGCGGGTCGTCCGGATGCAGGGTCAAGGACACCCCGAGCTGCTCGGCCACCGGCGTCACGCGCCCGAGGAATTCGGCGAGATGCTGCCGCAGGATTTTTGGCGTGATGTCGCGATAAGTCTCGAGCCGATCGCGGAATTGCGGGATCGTCATCGGCTCGGTGGTCGACCCGGGCAGCGCGCTGGCAATGACCATGACGAGATAATCGATATCGGCCTGGCTCATCTGGTCGAACAGCTTTTTCGCGCGCGCCTGCTGCTCAGGTGAATATTCCTGTACGGCAGCCGGGCGCTTGAGGATATGCAGCTCGAACGCGGCAAAACGGTCCTGGTCGAAGCGCATGGCGCGGGCCCCGTTCGGCAGCTCCCACTCGAGGTCAGTGCGGCACCAATCGACCACAGGCATGAAATTGTAGCAGATGATCTTGATGCCGGAGGCCGCGACACCTTCGAGGCTCGCGATCCAGGCCTCGATCGACTTGGTCGCCTTGCCGCCGAGCCGCTTGACGTCGTCGGGGATCGGAATCGATTCCACCACCGACCAGGTCAGCTGCGAGCGCCCCGGCTGGCCGCGCTCGATGAAGTTCTTGCGCTCCTCGACCGCCTTGCGCGTCCAGGCCTCGCCGATCGGCACCTGATGCAGCGCCGAGACGATGTCGGTCGCCCCGGCCTGCCTGACGTCATCCAGGGACACGGGATCATCGGGCCCGTACCAGCGCCAACCTTCGAGCATCATGCACAATCTCCGATCAGTTCGCGGTCAGCACGACCTTGACGCTCTGCGACCGGTCGAGCGCCAGCCTGAGCGCATCGGGCGCGGTCGACAGCGGCCGCTCGGCGGTGACCAGCGACAGCACGTCGACGCTGCCATTAGAGATCAGTTCCACGGCGGTTGAGAATTCGAAGCCGAAGCGGAACGAGCCGCGCAGGTCGATCTCCTTCGCCATCACCGCATTCGACGGCGTCGGGATCTGGCCGCCCGGCAGATTGCCGATCTGCACCACGATGCCGCCGCGCCTGACGATGCCGATGGCGCTCGCAAGACCCGCGGCCGTGCCGGAGACTTCAAACGCGACGTCGTAGGGACGGGACGCAGCCTGCGCCTTCATGCCCTCTTCCCCGGCCGACACGTTCTCGACATGCGAAGCACCGAGCTTGGTCGCAAAAGCCAGCGGTGCCGGCGCGATGTCGGCGACCGTCACATCGGCCATGCCGGCGCGGTGCGCGGCGAGCATGGTCAGAAGCCCGATCGGGCCGGCACCGAAGATGATGCCGCGCTTGCCCTCGATATTGCCGGCGCGCGCAACCGCGTGCAGGCAGACCGAAAGCGGCTCCGCCAGGGCGGCGGCCTGGTAAGATACATGGTCCGGAATCTTCACGCACTGTGCCGGGATTGCGTCGAAATAATTGGCGAAGCCGCCCTGCATGTGCGGCGTCTTCGAGGCCGAGCCCATGAAGTAGATGTTCTCGCACAGGTTCGGCCGGCCCTCGCGGCAGGCAACGCAATGGCCGCACCAGCGCGACGGATTGACGGCGACGCGGTCGCCAACCTTCAGGTTCACAGCCCCGCCGGAGATCTCCACGACCTCGCCCGAGATCTCATGTCCCAGCACCAGCGGCGACTTCACCACGAAATCGCCGGTGCGGGCATGGCGGAAATAGTGCATGTCCGAGCCGCAGATGCCGCCGGCGCCGAAGCGGATGCGCACCATGCCGTCGGCGAGCTTGTCGAGCGGATGCTCGACCATGCGCAGATCTTCGGGCCCGAACAGGGTAGCGGCGAGAGCAACGGAGGTCATTTGGAGAGTCCCATATATTTAGGCAGCCAGAGGGTCAGTTCGGGAATGTAGGTGATCGCGATCAGCGCGAGCATCAGCGGCACCAGCCAGGGCAGGATTGCCACCGTGGTGCGCTCGACCGAGAGCTTGGCCACGCGCGCCAGCACGAACAGGACCATGCCAAGGGGCGGATGCAGCAGGCCGATCATCAGGTTCAGCGTCATGATCAGGCCAAAGTGGATCGGATCGATGCCGAGCTTGAGCACGATCGGCAGCAAGATCGGTACCAGGATGGTGATTGCCGCCGTGGTGTCGATGAAGCAGCCGACGAACAGGATCAGCACGTTGGCGAGCGCTAGGAACACCCATTTGTTGTGGGTGATGCTGAGCATCCAGTCCGACAGCATCTGCGCCGCCTGCGACACCGTCAGCAGCCAGGCGAAGATCGAGGCCGCCGTGACGATGAACAGCACCGAGGCCGTGGTCTCGATGGTGTCGAAGGTCGCCTTCGCCACCGTCTTCAAGGTCATGGTGCGGTAGCGGACGAGACCGAGGAACAGCGACCAGATCACCGCGGCAACCGCGGCCTCCGTCGGCGTGAACCAGCCGAGCGTCATGCCGCCGATCAGGATCACCGGCGCCATCAGCGCCATCACCGCCGAGAAGTCGAAATACCAGTCGATGATCAGCAGCGTGCCGAGGCCGATGACGACCGCCATGTTGACCGACATGCCCGCAAGCACCATCAGCCAGATCGCCATCGGGAACGCCAGCACGATGGCGATCTCGAGGCCGGCCGAACCGAGCTGCGGCCAGGAGAACGGCGTGTCGCTGCCCCATTTGTTCTTGTGCGCGAAATAGGTGACCGTCGCCATCATCAGCAGCGTCATGACGATGCCGGGAATGACACCGCCGAGGAACAGCGCGCCGATCGAGACGTTTGCCATCATGCCGTAGATCACGAAAGGCAGCGACGGCGGGATGATCGGCCCGAGTGTCGCCGAGGCCGCGGTGACGCCGACCGAGAACTCGGTGGAGTAGCCATGGTCCTTCATCGCCTTGATCTCGATGGTGCCGAGACCGGCGGCATCGGCGATTGCCGTGCCGGACATGCCGGAGAAGATCACCGAGCCGATGATGTTGACGTGGCCGAGGCCGCCGCGCATCCAGCCGACCAGCGCCACGGCGAATTTGTAGATGCGGCCAGTGACGCCGGCGATGTTCATGAGATTGCCGGCCAGGATGAAGAACGGCACGGCGAGCAGCGGAAAGCTCTCGACGCCGGCGATCATGCGTTGGGCCAGCGTGACATCGGGCGTCACGCCGCTGACCAAGATATAGAGCAGCGACGATGCGGCCATGGCGATCGCCACGGGAACGCCGAGCAGCATCAGGATGAGAAAGCCTCCAAGCAACAGCAGCATGGTCTTATCCTTCAAAACCGTCGTAGGCGCCGGGACGTTCGAGGATCGAATAACCCTGTCGCAAATGTTGGATGGCCACCTGCACCGAGCGCACGAACATCAGCACGAAACCGGCCAGCACGGCGTAATAGACGTAGTCCTTTGGCAAGTTGATCGTGGTCATCGACTCATCGCCGATGATCTGGATGTAGACCCAGACCAGCTTGATGGCGTAGCCGAAGAAGGCGATCCGGATCAGGTCGATCACCGTCGACAGGGCGCGCGCCACGAGGTGCGGCAGATAGCGGTAGACGAGGTCGACCTGGATGTGCCGCGACAGCCGCACGCACATCGAGGCGCCGATGAAGACCACGCCGATCAGGCAATAGGTCGCGATCTCCTCGGTCCAGGCGTAGCTGTCGTTGAGCACGTAGCGGGTGAAGAACTGGAGGAAGACGGCGAGCGCCATCACCCAGAAGATCGCGAGCGCCACCCAGTCCTCGAACGCGTAGATGCCGAGGTCGACCTTCGGCGTCGCCTCCTCCTCGAAGGTATGGGCGATCTCGTCCGCGGTGATCTGCCGGTGTATTTCGGCGGTGGACATGGGTTGCTCCTCAAATCTCTCGATCGTCATTCCGGGGCGGCTCGAAGAGCCGAACCCGGAATCTCGAGGTTCCGGATTCGACGCTTACGCGTCGCTCCGGAACGACTTGGCATCGATTACTTGACCGCCTGGATCTTTTCCCAGTCGGCCTTGCGATAGCCGAAGGTCTCGAACGCGACGTTCTTCAGCACGGTGTCGCGGAACTCGTTCTTGTCGACCTCGGTCACGCTCAAGCCCTTCTCCTTGAAGAAGGCGACCAGCTTGGCCTCGTTCTGCTTGATCTCCGCGGTCGCCTTGGCGGCGGCCTCCTGGGCGACGTCGGTGAAGATCTTCTTGTCCTCGTCGGAGAGCTTCTTCCACAGCGCGCCCGCGACCACCGTGTTAAGGTGATCGACGATATGGCCGGTCAGCACGATGTGCTTCTGCACCTCGTAGAACTTCTTGGCCTCGATCGTGGTCAGCGGGTTTTCCTGCGCCTCGACGGTGCCGTTCTGGAGCGCAAGATAGACTTCGGCGAAGGCGATCGGCGCGGTGTTGGCACCGCAGGCGCGCGGCATCGCGAGATAGGCAGGAACGTCGGGCACGCGCATCTTCAGGCCCTTCATGTCGGCGCAGGTCTTGATCGGCTTGTTCGACGAGGTCTGGCGCACGCCGTAATAGGTCACCGCGACGATGTGGTGGCCGCTCTTGTCCTCATAGCCCTTGGCGAGCTCCTTGAAGATGTCGCTCTTGGTGTAGGCGAGCAGATGATCGGCATCGCGGAACGTATAGGGATAATAGGTCACGCCGATCGGCGGGAAGCTCTTGGCCGCGAAGCTCGAGCCGGAGATGATGATGTCGACCGAGCCGAGCGACAGGCCCTGGTTGATGTCGGCTTCCTTGCCGAGCTGCGAGGCCGGATAGACGTCGATCGCATAGCGCCCGTTGGTGCGCTTGCCGATCTCCTGCGCGGCCCAGACCGAGGCGGTGTGGAACGGCTCCGAGGTCTCGTAGACATGGGCCCATTTGAGCTTGGTCTGCGCCACGCTGGCCTGGGTGGCCGCCAATAGTGTGGCGGCGGACATCACTGCTGCAATCGTCATTTTCTTCAACATCGACTTTTCCTCCATCGTTCAAGTCTGCTTCTTGTTCGCCCGCCCCGGCTGGAAGCGGGCCGTACAATCTCATCGCCGCCGCGCGCTGCCGCTCTTGGCCTGCTTCTTCGGTGGGCGCTTTGGTGTCGCCGGCTTCGCCGGGGATCGCACGGTGCGGCCCCGCCCCGAAGACGATCCTGCTGCTTTCTCGGCGCCGAAATTCTGCGCGAAGCGCTCCTGCGACCGCGCCAGATGGGCGCGCATCGCCTCGCGCGCAGCTTGCGGATCATGCGCCGCGATCGCCTCGCGCACGGCGCGATGCTCGTCGAGCGCGGTGCGCCAGGTGCCCGGGCTCTCGAAATAATGCGCAAGCTGCGCGAAATAGGGATTGAGGCGCTGGTCGAACAGCTCGCCGACGACGCGCACCAGAACGGCATTGCCGAGACTGCCGGCGATCGCGACGTGAAACGCGCGGTCGTGCACCATCGAGGCTTCGCCGGGATGCTCGACATTCTCCATTGCGAGGAGCGAGGCGTCGATGCGGGCGATATCGTCCCTGGTCGCGACGCGCGCGGCCTGTTCGGCGATGGCGCTTTCGAGGAACTCGCGGGCGCGCAGCAGCTCGAACGGGCCCTCGATGACGGACGCGGCTGCGGGCGCGGCGATTGCGGCGGGCTCGATCACATAGATGCCGGAGCCGACGCGGATGCGCAGGCGGCCCTCGACCTCGAGCGCGATCAGGGCTTCGCGCACGGTCGGCCGCGACACTCTGAGCTGCTCGGCGAGCTCGCGCTCGGTCGGCAAGCGGCTGCCGACCGCGTACTCGCCGCTGTCGATCAGGCTTCGCAATTGATCGGCGACCTGGCGGTAAAGCCGTCTCGCCTCCACAGCTTCCAGCGGCACGCTGGTCCTCCCGAAAGGGTCGCGCGGGGCACCTGAAATGCCCACGGCCCGCCAATTTTGGAAAATTGGTCTTACCAATTGACCGGAGCATTGACCCGATACGGGCGCCATGTCAAGCAGCGGCAAAGCAAAGGGGAGACGTCCATGCGCCCAGGTTCAACGCGCCTTGGCTGCGCCAATCTCGACCGGCTGGCACCTAGCATCCGCCGTCCGGCCTACGACCGGTCGCGCATCACGCCCGGCATCGTGCATCTCGGCCTCGGCGCGTTTCATCGCGCGCATCAGGCCGTCGTCATCGACGATTGCCTTGCGGCAGGCAGCTCGTCCTGGGGCATCGTCGGCGCCAGCCTGCGCAGCCCGGATACGCGCGACGCCCTCGCCCCGCAGGATCATCTCTATACCGTTGCCGTGCGCGCCGCCGAAGGCACCGAGCACCGCGTCATCGGCGCGCTGCTCGACAGCGTCGTCGCACGCGAAAGCCCGGCAGCGTTGGTCGAGCGGATGGTCGATCCCGCCATTCGCATCGTCTCGCTGACGGTCACCGAGAAAGGCTATTGCCACACGCCGCAGACTGGCGATCTCGACGAACGGCATCCTGATATCGTGCACGATCTCAACAATTTCGACGCGCCGCGCTCGGCGCCCGGCTTCATCGTCGCTGCGCTGGCGCGGCGGCGCGCACTGGGCGCCCCGCCCTTCACCGTGATGTGCTGCGACAACCTCGCCGCCAACGGCCACACCGTACAGCGCATCGTGACGCAGTTCGCCGCGCTCCGCTCCAGGGAACTCGGCAAGTGGATCGTGGAT
Source organism: Bradyrhizobium sp. 23AC (assembly GCF_054863025.1). Classification (NCBI taxonomy): domain Bacteria; kingdom Pseudomonadati; phylum Pseudomonadota; class Alphaproteobacteria; order Hyphomicrobiales; family Nitrobacteraceae; genus Bradyrhizobium; species Bradyrhizobium sp. 23AC. Next base: position 126,812 of record NZ_JAVAYN010000004.1, on the reverse strand, counting down.
AATGCCGCTTTCCCCTCAACAATGGTCGACCGCATCGTCCCGGAGACGAATGATGCCGACCGCGATGCGGTCGCGAACGCGCTCGGCATGCGCGACGCCTGGCCCGTGATGACCGAGCCGTTCACGCAATGGGTGGTCGAAGATCGTTTCACCGCCGGCCGGCCCGACCTCGCCGCCGCCGGCGTCGAGCTCGTCACCGACGTCAGGCCGTTCGAGCTGATGAAGCTGCGGCTGCTCAACGCCAGCCACTCGGCGCTGGCCTATCTCGGCTATCTCGCAGGCTACGAGACAATTGCCGACACCATGCAGGATCCGCACTTCGCGCGGCTCGCCGCGCAGGTGATGGAGGAAGCCGCGGTGACGCTGACGATGCCTGTCGGCACTGACCTTGTCGCCTATCGCGCCTCGCTGCTCAAGCGCTTTTCCAATCCGGCGCTGCATCACCGCACCTGGCAGATCGCAATGGACGGCTCGCAGAAGCTGCCGCAGCGGTTGCTCGGTGCGATGCAGGACCGCCTCGCCAGGGGTCTGCCGATCGCAACGCATGCGCTCGCGGTGGCCGGCTGGATGCGTTACGTCAGCGCGATCGACGAGCAGGGCCGCGCGATCGACGTGCGCGATCCCTTTGCCGCCGAGTTCGCCGCGCTGGCGCGCGAGGCCGGCCCCATCGCCGAACGGCTCGCCCCTGCACTGCTCGGGGTCGAGAAGGTGTTCGGACCGCTGGGCACTGATCCGCGCTTGCGCGAGGCCGTGACCGCGGCGCTCGGCCGGCTCTACAAGGATGGCACGCGGCGTGCCGTAGAGACACACGTCTCCGTGTGACTACAAAGCGGGCAATGCTGCACTGCGTTCAAAGTCGACGGAAGTCGCGCTTGATTTTTGCCTGTCCTTGCCCCACCCGAGAGCGATGGCAAAGGACAGCAAGATCATCGCCGCCAACGCGGCCTTTTACGCCGCATTCTCGACCGGCGACTTCGACGGCATGGAACGGATGTGGGCGGACGACGACGGCATCTCCTGCATCCATCCCGGTTGGCCGGCCATCATCGGGCGCGCCACGGTGATCGGCAGCTGGCGCGACATCCTGCAAAACCCGGAGCGCCCCCAGATCGTCTGCGCCGAGCCGCAGGTCATCGTCGACGGCGACAGCGCCCGCGTGCTCTGCATCGAGATCGTCGACGGCACCGCTCTGGCCGCCGCCAACCATTTTCGCCGCGTTGGCGACGAGTGGCGCCTGGTGCACCACCAGTCGAGCCCGATCGCGCAGATTGTCGAGCAGGCTGAGGACGATAGAGCGAGCCACCGGGTCCACTGAACGCTGCCAGCACCCGGGCGTGAGCTACTGTGCATGGGGTTGTTTTTCAGTTTTTTGTTTGGCGGCCAGTTCCGACAGGTCATCCAGCACGGCCCGCGCCGCGGAAAAATCATCATCCGCAAAGAACATGCTCCGGGTGATCAGAACCGGGATGCCGGCGCGAGAGGCCGCAATCAAGCCATTGGCGGAATCCTCGATGGCGACGCAGTCGGCAGCGTCCAGCCTCAGCCGGGCCAGCGTTTCCAGATAGACGTCCGGCGCGGGTTTCTTGTGCCTGACGTCGTCACCGGCGACGATCGCGTCGAACTCCGCAGCCCAACCTGCCCCCAGCGCCTGCGACAGCAGCGCATCGATGTTGCCATGGGAGGTCGTGGTCGCTATCGCAAGCCGCTGGCCGCGCGCCTTCGCCGCAGCGAGCAGCTCGATCACGCCCGGCCTTAGGGAACAGCAACCGGTTTCGACCAGCCCGGCGTAATGCGCGGTCTTGATGCGGTGAAGCGCTGCAATGTCCGCATCCGACAGAGCCGGCGCGATCCCTAGCCTTTCCTGGTAGGCGCGCATGCGCTCCTTGCCGCCGGTCACCCGCAGCAGGTCCTTGTAGACGGCGCGGTCCCACTGCCAGTCGAGACCGTGGCGCGCGAAGGCATGGTTGAAGGCCTGCCGATGCAGCTCCTCGGTCTCGGCCAGGGTGCCGTCGACGTCGAAGATCAGCGCGGCCGCGCGCCGGACCAGCTCATTGGCATCCGGCGGCACCAAGGCGAGCGCTTCTGCCTGCATGATCGATGCCTCCCTGTGACAGGCGAACATCGCCCGAGGCAGGAGGCGAGACAAATCGCAATATCTTTTGCCGGACCCAAAAATCTCTTATGAGCAAACGACGCGCGACGGCGCAGACGGGAACTTTCGACCTGCACAGGAGACGCATGCGGCTCTTCATCCTTGGCCTCGGCTATAGTGCCCGGCATTTTGCCCGCAAAAACGGCGGCAGCTTCTCACATATCGCCGGCACCGTGCGCGATCCCGCGCAGCGGAACGACCTCGCCGGCATCGAGGTCCACGCCTTTTCCGGCAGCCGCCCGTCGCGCGAGACGGTCGAGCAGGTTCGCGACGCCGATGTCCTTGTGGTGTCGATCCCACCCGGCGGCGCCGACGACCCCGCCATCGCCGCGTTCGGCGACGTGCTGGCGGCGGGCCGCCGCAAGATCGTCTATCTCTCCACTATTGGCGTCTACGGCGATCACGCCGGCGGCTGGGTCGACGAGAGTACCCCGCCGCAGGCAACGCTCGACCGCGCCCGCATGCGGGTTGCCGCCGAGCAGGCCTGGATGGACATTGCGCGCGGCGATGCCGCGATCCTGCGGCTTGCGGGCATCTACGGCCCCGGCCGCAACGCGCTGGCGACACTGCGGGCCGGGACAGCCCGCCGCGTCATCAAGCCGGGACAGGTCTTCAACCGCATCCATGTCGACGACATCGCGAGCGCGATCATGGCTGCCATTCACCACGGAAGCGGCGGCATCTGGAACGTTTGCGACGACGAGCCGGCGCCGCCGCAGGACGTGATCGCCTATGCAGCGAAACTGATGGGCGTTGCGCCGCCGCCCGAAGAGACGTTCGCGACGGCCGAGATGTCGGCGATGGCCCGCAGCTTCTATGCCAGCAGCGCCCGCGTCTCCAACGCAAAACTGAAGCGCGAGCTCGGCGTCACGCTTGTCCACCCGACCTATCGGCACGGCCTTGATGCGCTGTGGCATGCAGGCGAAGCACGATAAGGCACCGCCGCGTCCGGCACGTCCCAGACATGCCCTGCCCGCGCTTGACTTCGCGCCGGGGCAGTCGTGATCTAGGCGTGCAACGAGCCACTCACACAACGAGCTCGTGCGGGAGGACATAATGAACAAGACGATCGCTATGATCGCGGCGGCGGCTGCCGTCATCACATTCGGCACGGCTATCGCCGCGCCGCTGCCCGAAGCCAAACCCGACGACGTCGGCTTCTCCAGTCAGGGCCTTGCGCGCCTCGACAATTTCTTCGCTCGCGAGATCGCCGCCAAGCGCGTTCCCGGCGCGGTGGTCGCCATCGCGCGCGACGGCAAGCTCGTGCACTACAAGGCTTACGGCATGCTCGATCCGGACAAGGGCACGCCGATGCCGATCGATGCGATCTTCGCGCTGGCCTCGATGACCAAGCCGATGGCCGCGGTCGCAGGCCTGACGCTGATGGAGCAGGGACGGCTGGCGCTCCAGGCCAAGCTGTCCGATTACTATCCCGGCTTTGCCGACATGAAGGTCGGCGTGACCGAGGCCAACGGTTCGCTCAAGCTGGAGCCGCAGGCCTCGCCGATCTTCATCCACGATCTCTACCGGCACACCTCGGGATTGATGTATGGCGGCCGGCCCGACAGTTCGAGCCCGGTGGCGCGGCAATATCCCGACGGCGTCGCGCCGGCGATCGAAGGCGACACCCAGGCGTTCATCGACCGCATCACCAAACTGCCGCTGGCGCATCAGCCCTCGACCGAGTTCGAATACGGTTTTTCGATCGACGTGCTCGGCGCCGTCGTCGAGAAGGTGAGCGAGCAGAAGCTCGGCGAGTATCTCGCCGCCAATGTCTGGCAGCCGCTCGGCATGAAGGACGCGACCTTCCACCCGACCGACGCGCAGCGCCCTCGCCTCGCCCGCCCGTTTGCCAACGATCCGCTGACGGGCAAGCCGCAGGCGATCAAGCTGCTCGACACCCCGACCAAGTTCGACTGCGGCGGCGCCTGCTCGTTTGCGACGGTCGGCGACTACGCCCGCTTCGGGCAGATGCTGCTCAACGGCGGGGAGCTCGACGGCCAGCGCATCCTCGGTCCGAAGACCGTGCATCACATGACGACCAACCACCTTGGCCCCGAGATCAAGAACAACGTGGCCAATGTCGAGCCGCATCGCGGCGGCTTCGGCTTCGGCCTTTCGGTCGCGGTTCGCACCAGCGAAGGGCTGTCGTCGGTCCCCGGCAATCCCGGCGAGTTCACCTGGAACGGCGCCTACGGAACGCAGTTCTTCTGCGACCCGAAGGAACGCCTCGTCGTCGTGGTGGGAACGGCTGCGCCCGGCGAGCTCAGGAAGTATTATCGCGAGCAGGTTCAGGACATCGTCTATGGCGCGATGGTGAAGTAAGATCGGCACGCATTGAAAGAGAAAGGGCGACCGATCGGGCCGCCCCTTTGTTTTGACCAGCGTCAGCTCAACACGCCGTACTTCTTGAACCAGGCCTGCGCCTGCTTCCAGGCATCTTCCGCGGCGTCCTTGCGGTAGCTGCCGCGGTAGTCGGCATGGAAGCCGTGCGGCGCTTCGGGGTAGATCTTGAATTCGGCCGTCTTCTTGCTCTGCTCGAGCGCGGCCTTCATCTGCTCGACCTGGGCGACGGGAATGCCGGTATCGGCGCCGCCATAGAGGCCGAGCACCGGTGCCTTCATCTCGGGGGCGAGCTGCATCGGGCTCTTCGGCAACAGCGGATTTTCGGGATCGACCAAGGTGCCATAGAAGGCGACGCCGGCCTTGAGCGCGCCGTTGTGGGCGGCATATTCCCAGACCGTGCGACCGCCCCGGCAGAAGCCGATGATGCCGAGCTTGGCCGTGTCACCGCCCTGCGATCCTGCCCATGCCACCGTCGCGTCGAGATCGGACATGAGCTCGGCGTCAGGCTTGGCATTGACCACCGGCAGCAGATCCTTGATGTCGGTGATCTTGGTGAGGTCGACGCCTTTGCGGAAGTAATAGTCGGGCGCGATGGCGAACGCACCGAGCTTGGCGAGGCGCCGCGTCACGTCCTTGATGTATTCGTGCAGGCCGAAGATCTCCATCGCCACGATGATCACCGGCGCCTTGGTATTGCCGGCAGGACGGGCGAAATAGACGGGCATCTCTTGGGAGCCGACCTTGACCTTGGCCTCGCCGGTCTGGAGGCCATGGGTGTCGGTCGTGATCACTTCGGCGCGCACGGGCCCGGCCGCCAGTGTATAGCCGGCCGCCACGGCCGCGGTGGCGCTCATGAATCCGCGGCGCGAGACCGGGGCAACTTTCGTCAACCCGACGACGTCGGATGTCATGGTGGTTTCGAAGCTCATCGGTCTATCCCTTGCTGCCTATACTGGTGCCCCGGGGGCGACGCATTCGCCAATAGTTGCCGGCGAGATGCAAATCACCAGCCTGCGAGCACGCGCGCTTTCAGGCCAGACCGTGCCGTTTCTGCACCGGCGCAGTCTCGGGCATCGGCTCATCGCGCCAAAGTTCGACGACTGCGGCACGGCACTCTGACATTCGCATCGCTCGTGCGCCGGACTTAACCGTCTAGCTGCACCGCATCGCAACATCCATTAACCGAAAAAGACGACTCTCCCTCGGCTGGCCACACCGCCAGGCGCTGCAGGTGACGCGCATGTGCGCGCCTTCGAGACGCACACCCGCAACAAATGGGCACCGCAGCGGCCACAATGACACATCATGTTGCTCGCGCATCGCACATCACCGTTCAATCACGCGCGAGCCGTCGTCATTTGATTGAAATTTTCGGAGGACTTGAGCCGTGCGATTTACTCGAACTTTCTTTGTGACGCCCTAGTTCCACGGCCGGAAGTTCCATCTCTGCAACGGAGAGCTTCTTCCCCACGCGCGGTCCGCCGTCCGGCAACGGACGAAGGATCACGCGAGGACTTCATTCTCGTCCACACAGATTGCGCACCCCAAGGCTCAATTGAATAAAGCTTTATCCGATCTGGAATTGAAATGAATTTGGCTCGCGAATCGATTGAACTATTGGAGCAGGTCGCACGAATCCTGTGGTTCGAAGGCACCAAGCACGGCTTGCGCGACCGCGAGTGGATGGCGCTGCGCTTCCTTTCCCGCGCCAACCGTTTTTCCCGGACGCCTTCGGCGCTCGCGAGCTACGTCGGCACCACGCGCGGCACCGCCTCGTTCATCATCGGGGAGCTCGAGCGGCTGGGCTATATCGAGCGAAAACGCTCGGCCACCGACAAGCGCTCGGTGATGCTGAGCGTGACGCAGCAGGGCAAGAAGTTCCTGGTGCGCGACCCCGTCAGCGTTCTCATCGAGGCGATTGCCGTTCTCGACGACGAGGTCAAGATCCGCTTCCGCGACACGTTCCGGCACGTGCTGGATCAGTCGGACGCGGCCGAGCAGCGGCACCACACCGACGTCTGCAAACGATGCATCTTCCTCCGGGAGGAGCGCACCACCAACGACAGCAAGGCAGCGGCCGAGTTCAGCTGCCGCCTGTTCCGCTCGCCGATCGCGGAGGCGGAGGTCGATCTGCTATGCACCAGCTTCGAGCATCACCGCCAATAGAGGACAGCCCCTAGATCAGGGCGTCGCCTTGCGCGACGAATAGATGACACCGCCGCTCGCCTCCACCACCAGGCGCCCGTTCTCGCTCCTGATCTCCTCGATGCGGCCAAGACCTGGCACCTGCTGTCCCAGCACGGCCTCGATGACGCCGTTCGGACCCTGCAGGATCGCAATGCCTTCATAGGCTTGGCGGACCGACCAACCCTTGATCACCTTCCGCGGCGCCGGCGCGCGCTCGGACGGGGACACCGAGCCCGTAAACTCGGGCGCTGCGACCGAGGCCATCATCGATCCTTGCGGTGGCGAGGGCTGCGATTGCACCATGGCCGGCGCCGGAGCCGGCGTCTGAACCTGCGCTTGAGCGAGCTTGTCGAGCTTCACCGTCGAGGACGAACTCACCCGCTCGATACGGTCCAGATTCTCGGCGAACCTGCCGAAACGGTCATTGGTCGCCTTGCTCGACTGATCCACCGCGGTGCGCAGGCCGTCGAGATTTTCCGACACGCCCGACACCTGCTTGCGCAGATGCGCGACGGTCTCGCGCAGATTCCTGATCTCCGTATTGGCTGCAACGTTGTTCTGGGCGGGCTGCGTGGTGAGATAGGCGATCACGCCGGTGCAGGCGCAGACCACCAACATGGCGGCGACCGCCAATGTTGCGAGCGGCGCAACCCATGTCGGACGAGGCGGCGGGGGCTTGGCGACGATCACGGCCGGCTTGATCACGGTCGGCGCAGGCTTGGGGATCGCCATCTTGTCGAGGCGCGCCTTGGCGCGAATACGTTTCAGCCCCTCGAGTGCCTCCTTCGCGAGAGCTTCATCGCTTGCCGCGGCCGACGCTCGCTTTGCGCCCGCAGCAGGCCTGGGCGCTCGCGCCGTATCGTCCTTCGTATCGCGCGCTTCGGGAGCCGGCTTCGTCGTTGCGGAAACATCAGTGGTCGCGTTGGGACGAGCTTGTCCATCGGACAACATGTGAAAATGCTCCGTTCGGTTCGATCTGTCGAACGGTGACGTTATTTGCCGAAGCTTGCCTGAAACGTGCGCATCGAAAACTTTTCTATCGCGCGCGATGCGACGTCACATGAGTCAATCGCGTCATGGACGTGGCAAGAGTGCGACTCGAAAGACACACACTCGCCAAGATTTCGCCAAGCTGGAGTCTCGCCGCCACACGTGAGTCGAATTGTCACATGGGGAAACACGCCCACGAGAGTCAATCCCGGGTTGAAAACCCCTCGATATGCCTGATCCACCACACCGCCTAAAATAGCTGTGATTGAACGGGGATGCGGAACCTTAGACCCATGACCATGCAGAACTAGTTTAGTTTCCAAATCAACTGATGCGTTTGAATATATCAAGAAACAACCCGAAACAAACCAACAGCATCAAGCACACGTAGCAATCGCTTTGTTACGCACGCTTGATCGGAAATCGGCAATTGTTACGGTCCTACTCAAGTGATTCTCGCCAGTTGGCGAGGAGATCGACACAGATTCAGCGGCGTTCGGACGCGATGAGCAACTTGGCGCAACTGTTCTAGGTCGTTTCTCAATCCGCCCCGCGAGGTGATCCGTAAGACACCCGCCGGGCCTCACGCAGTAAGCGTTCAGTATCGAGTTGAAGTAGCAGGCCTGCGAGACGCAGGCACTGAATGCGTAGGGCTGCCCGCGAATATCGAAACCATAACAACGGTTCGCGGGAAGGAATGTCGTCAAACAGCATCGTTGCCGAGCCGGGCATCACAACAACCAACCGGCCGCGACAGGTGCGAAACAGGGGCGAAAGACTGATGTATATTATCGTTGATGATCGCGAGAGCGTCGCGAACAGCTATGTCGGAGGGCTCGTTCGCGAAGGCGTATCGTCGATCGGCTTCTCCTCCGGAGAATTCTGGGACTGGCTGCAATCCGCGAGTGAATCGGATCTGGCGGCGGTGGACGCCTTCCTCCTCGGGGATTGCGATGCCCGCGGAAGCCTGCCGCGGGCGATGCGCAAGCGTTCCTCGGCTCCCATCATCGCCATGAGCGGCCAGAAGATGCTCAAGAACACGCTGGAGCTATTCGAATCGGGCGTCGACGACGTCGTGCACGTGCCGATCCACCTGCGCGAGATCCTTGCCCGAACGGCCGCGATCGCGCGCCGCCGGGTGGGCGAGCTGCCGAGGCCCTGCGAGAGCAGGATCCAGGTCTTCTTCAACGGCCGTGACCCCGAGATCGCGGGCCACGCCCTCACGCTGCCCCGCCGCGAACTGCGCATTCTCGAATATATGGTCAGCAATCACGGCAAGTGGATCACCAAGACGCAGATATTCAACGCGGTGTACGGCATCTTCGAGTCCACCTTCGACGAGAGCGTGATCGAGAGCCACGTCAGCAAGCTGCGCAAGAAGCTCCGCGACCGCCTCGGCTTCGACGCGATCGTGGCCCGGCGCTACGTCGGATACCGCCTCGACATCCCGGCCGGCGAGACCCTCGACGTGCCGATGCAGGAGCTCGACGAGGTCGGCATCATCCTGAACAGGGCGCATGCCGTCCCGGCCGCCTACCCGGTCGGCAACTGAGACGGCACAAGCCTGCGGGCGAAACGACAACGGCCTCCGCGAAGCACCCTCGCGGAGGCCGTTGCACGTTCGGGGGCGGGAGACGGATGGGATGAGCGCCGCTGGCACCTCGATGGAGGTGCGCTCCCTCCCCCACAAGGGGGGAGGGAACGCAGAGAGCGCTGCTGTCGGCCGAACTCAATTTGCCTCCAAGCCATCCCGACCTACGGCTTCTGCTGGAATTCTTCCTTGGAGACGTAATTGAAATCCTCGACCAGGACGTCCTGGACGACATCAGCCTGCATCCGCTCGTTGACGCGCTGCTTGATGGCGGTCGTCAGGATGGAGAGGTCGTAACGGGCGAGCTTCCTGAAATCGAGACGGTCATCGGCATAGATCCTGCGGAAGGCCTCGTCGACGACGAACGGCTCCGGCGGAACGTTGAGCTGGTGCATCGTCCGCGCCTCCACGGTGTAGACGAAGCGCGCGACGATATAGCCCTGCACATTGCCGTTCTCGACCATGGGCACGCTCAATGCCCGGGTCTTCTGGTATTGCAGCCCGTCGAGATATTCATCCTTCGCCGGCAGCAGGCTGCCGTTCTCCTTCCAATAGGCCACGCCATAGCTCGTGCCCGCGGTGAGGATGCATACCCAGAGCCCGGCCAGCACCAGCCTGATCATTTTCCGTCCTGCGCTGCGCGGCCGGTATAGGTGCCGTCCGACTCGGCCTCCTTGATCGCCTTGACGATGATGCCCGCGACCTCGCGCACCGCGTCGTAGTGCATTTCGAGGATCGAGCGATTCCGCTCGAGCTTCTCGCGCAGCCGCCGAATTTCCTCGGTGACCTCGACGTCGCCGCCGAGATGCATCCGCGCCCGCATCAGGCGGACGAATTCGAGCATGCTCCGGCTCTTCCGCGCGCTGAAGTCGTCGAAATCGATCTTCTGACGCGTCGTGAGCGCGACCGTCTCCTCCTCGACGATGCTCTCGAGCCGGCGGATCGCTGCCAGCAGGCCGCGCACTTCATCCGATCTCGCCGCATCCGCGCCGTCAACCACGGCCTCGCCGCTTATGATCGGCAGCAGCACCGGCAGCAGCGCATCGGCTTCTGCTGCTTCCGTCGTCATCACCCCGGTGTCCACGACCGGCTGCTCGATCACCATGGCCGCCGCGCTGTCTTGTGCCTGCATAGGAAATTCACCCTTCAACTTCTGTCGCCCGTTCGCGGATCATCATCCGGCCTTGCCGGCACTGTTCGGCCCCGCCGGATTGGCGGCGGCCAGTTGCTTGGCGATGCCAATGCCGTTGCCCTTTGCCAGCTGGCTACCAAGCTGCTCCGCCAGCATCGACTTCCAGACGCCGCCAGCCGTGCCCTTGCCAAAGACCTGCTCGGATTCCTTCGGCAACATCGTCTCGACGAAGGTCTGGAGGATGAACGCTTCGAACTTCCGGTACACCTCGCCCGACGCCGGCGCCTTGATCATCCGCACCGGGGCCCCGTTCACTGCATCCGACTGCGCCTCGGAAAACTTGGTCGCGGACTGCTCGGTAGCTGCCGCCGCCTTGCCGGCCTCCGCGTCCATCGTGGCGGCGAAGTCGGCATCGGAGGATTTCAGCGCATCGAGTTTCGCGGTCGCCGTGCGCTGGGTCACGGGATCGGCGGCCTCGAGGACGTCGAGAACGAGGTCGGGCGTCGCGGTCACGATCATGGCTTGTTCCGGTTGGCTGGCCGTGGCGTCCACGCGCGCACGGCTGGGCTTATTCCCATCATCTCCTCGAGGGAGCGCTTCTCGGCGTCACGGAGCTTGTCGGCCAGCGCCGCCTTCGCGACCTGCTCGAGCTGCTTCACGCGGCGGCTCTCGGCGCGGACCTGGTCGAGCTGCTGCGCGGCCTGCGTCTGGATCGCGCGCGCACCGACGCTCGTCCTGTTCAAGCGCCGCGCGATCGATTCGCTCGACGATCCCGCCGGCGGTTTGCCATCGTTCAGGGCTCCCACCAGCCATTCCTGCTCGTCCTGCAGGCTTCTCTCCTGCTGCCGCAGCTGCGCGAGCTGCCATTCGGACAGCCGGAGCTGGAGCTTCACCAGCGAAACCATCCGGCCGAGCTTGTCCGCGCGCGACGTCATCACAGGCTCACTCCGCCAGCCAGGACGAGAGGCCGAGCATGAATTGCGTCAGCAGCTCGTCGCTCGTGAGGTAGAGCAGCAGGAAGCCGCCGAACAGCACGAAGGGCACGGAGATGAAATAGACCGGAATTGCCGGCGTCAGCTTGTTGATCAGGCTGACCGCCAGGTTGACGATCACCGAATAGACGATGAACGGGCTGGCGATCCGCAGCGTCAGCACGAACGCTTCCGACAGGCGGCCGACGAGCAGGTCGAGTGCCATGCCGCCGCCGAGCCTGTCGCCGGGACGCCAGACGTCGTAGGAGTTCATCAGCCCGCGCAGGACCTGCCAATGCTGGTCCGTCATGAAGAACAGCGTGGTGACCGACACCATGATCAGCGGCACCAGCGCCGGCGCGGGATCGCTGTCGGCGACCGGCGTTCCCGGGATGTTGCTGAGCCCGATCGCGCTCGCCATCACCGTCGCCATGGTCTGGAGCGCGAGAAAGAACACCCGCCCGCCGAGCCCGATGACGCTGCCGACCACGAGCTCGGAGCAGATCAGGAGCGCCAGCGTCAGCGGCGCGGCGTTGTCCGTGAGCGGTTTCAGCACTGCGATCAGGATCGGCGTCAGCGCGAACGTCGTGACGAGCGCGACGAATAGGCGGACCTGGGCCGGAACGTTGACGCTGGAAAAGCCGGGCACCAGCATCAGGCAGGCGCCGATACGGCAGAACACGATGAACGTCACCAGCACGCTGTCGGCAAGGCCGCTGATCACGACACGGCTCCGAGCGCCCTGATCTCGGCGCTGCGCGCGACTTCGACATGCGACAGGATCGGCAAGGTCGGAAACACCCGCTCCAGGATCATCCGGACATAGGGCCGGGCTTCCGGCGTCACCGCCAGCACCACGCTGGTGCCGTTCTCGGTGAACTTGCGGATCGCGGCGCTGGCTTCGGTCGCGAACTGCTCGATCAGGCGCGGGTCGGCGTCGAACTCGACGACGTCGCCCTTGGCGTCGCGCTTCAGGCTCTGGTGGAACGCGAGGTCCCAGCGGTTGCCGAGACGGACGACGTTGAGCACGCCGTTGTCGGAGAGGTCGCCGCAGATCTGCTGGGCAAGCCGCGTCCGCACGTGCTCCGCGACCTGCTCGGAGCGCCGCACATGAGGCGCGATCTCGGCGATCGCCTCGAGGATGAGGTGAAGATTGCGGATGGAGACGCGCTCGGCCAGCAGGATCTTCAGGATCGCCAGCAGGCCGGAATAGGAGATCTGCGACGGGCAGAGATCCTCGACGAGGCGCTTGTACTCGGGATCGAGCCGGTCGAGCAGCGCGCGCATGTCCTTGTAGGACAGGAGCTGGGCGAGGTTCGCCCGGATCACTTCGCTCAAATGCGTGAGCAGCACCGACAGATTGTCGACCGGCTTGCAGCCCTGCCGCTTGACTTCGTCCGTGAAGGCTTCCGTCACCCACAGCGCCTTCATGCCGAAAGCGGGTTCGACCACCTCTTCGCCGGGCACGTCGGGCTTGCCGTCCTTGTCGACCAGCACCAGCACCTCGCCGAGCCTGAGCTCGCCATGGGCGACGCGGGTGTCGTGGATCCGGATCTGATACCCCTTGGGGTCGATCGACAGATTGTCGCTGAGCTTGATCTCGGGAATGACGAAGCCGTACTGCTTGGCGAACTTCTTGCGGATCTTGGCGACGCGGTGGGCCAGCTCGGTGCGCGAGCCCAGCAGATGGACCGACAGATGGCCGCCGAGCGCCAGCTCGATCTCGGCGGTCTTGAGCTGGTCCTTGACGGATTCCTTGGCCTCAGCCTGGGCGCGCTCGTCGGCCTTGCGCGCATCCTCCTTCTGCTTCAAGGCCGCCTGCTGCTTCGGCAGCGAGTAGCCGACGAAGGCCATGACGCCGCCGAGCAGCACGAAGGGCGCCAACGGCAGCCCCGGCATCAAGGCGAGCACGAACATCATCAGCGCGGCGGCCGACACCGCGCGGGGATAGCCGCCGAGCTGGCGCAGCACGGCCTGCTCGGCCGATCCTCTCGTGCCGCCCTTGGAGACCAGCAGGCCGGCCGACAGCGATACGATGAGCGCCGGCATCTGCGACACCAGACCGTCGCCGACGGAGAGCTTCGTGTAGACGTCGGCGGCGCGCGACAGCGTTAGCCCGTGATGGGTGACGCCGATGATGATGCCGCCGAAAATGTTGATCGCGGTGATGAGCAGGCCGGCGATGGCATCGCCGCGAACGAACTTCGAGGCACCGTCCATGGCACCGAAGAACGCGCTTTCTTCTTCGAGCTCGCGGCGCCGGCGCTGGGCCTCCTTGTCGTCGATCAGGCCCGCCGACAGATCGGCGTCGATCGCCATCTGCTTGCCGGGGATGGCGTCGAGGGTGAAACGGGCGCCGACTTCGGCGATACGCGTCGCACCCTTGGTGATCACGACGAAATTCACCGTGACCAGGATGGCGAAGATGATCAGGCCGATGACGAAGTCGCCGCCCATGACGAACTTCGAGAAGCCGGCGACGACGTGGCCGGCGGCCTGCTCGCCCTCCCCGCCGCGCGACAGGATCAGGCGGGTGGTTGCGACGTTCAGCGCCAGCCGCAAGATGGTCGCGATCAGCAGCACGGTCGGGAAGGCCGAGAAGTCGAGCGGTCGCTGGATCCACAGCGCGACCATCAGGATCAGCGCCGACAGCGCGATCGAGAACGCAAGGCCGAGATCGATCAGGATCGGCGGGATCGGCAGGAACAGGATCGTGAGCATGGCCACGATACCGCCGGCGAAAAAGGCGTCGGCCCCCAATCGTCGTGGGGTCGGCAGGCTAGCAGCTAACGTATCGGCCATGGGTCACCGGCAGAGGGTCCACCCCTAATCTGCCCGGCAAAGCTTACGCGGGGATGGTGGCAGATCGCCCGCGCGGATCAGAAGCCGCGCTCGATCCGCGAATAGACCATCTCGGTGAAAGTAGAGAGGTGCGCGCCGATGAAGGAGCCGGAGACGGCAACGACCAGGAGAATGACGATGATCTTCGGAACGAAGGTCAGCGTCACCTCCTGGATCTGGGTCAGGGCCTGGATCAGCGCGATGATGGTGCCGACCAGCATCGCGGCGCCGACCGCGGGCCCGGAGGCGACGATGATGGTCCAGATCGCCGCCTGGACGATGTCGAGAGCGTCGCGTTCGTTCATGACTGGCTGATCGTGAGTCCCGGCCCGACCGCGACCTTGGTGCCGTTCTCGAGGGTCGCGATGGAGCCGTCGGCGTTGATGGAGACCGAGACGACCTTGCCGCTGAAGTTCGCGCCGGTGGCGTCGGTGAAGCTGACTGTCTTCCCGATCAGGCCGTTGGCCTGCGACAACGACTGCGAGGACAGCAGCGCATCCAGCTTCGAGTTGGTCTGCATGGCCTGCTCGACCGTCGAGAGCTGCGCGAACTGGCTCATATATTGCGAGGTATCCATCGGATTGGTCGGATCCTGGTTCTTCATCTCGGCGACGAGAAGCTGAAGAAACGTGTTGTAGTCGACGCTGTTGCTCGAGGTCGAATTGGTGGAGCCGGTCGAACTGGACGACTTGCTCCTGCTGTCGGTCGCACTGTTGACGTTCATGTACCTCTCCGCTGTCAGGCAGCCTGGAATGGGGACTCGGTGATGGCGCCGGCCAGGATGGCCTGCTCCACCGGGAACAGGGCCCGGATCCGCTTGAGCGCCTCGAAGTAGCGGGTCGCCTCGACCAGCTCGTCGACCGCGCCCAGTCCGTCCAGCATCTCCCGGCTCTCGCACACGGCGCACAGGGCCGCGTGATGCTGGGCATAGAGCGCCGCGGCGTCGCGGATGTCGGTCGGGTTCATCAGCATGAGTTGGACGATGAAGTAGAGCTGCCGCAGCGCCGTGGTGGCGTCGGACGCCTGCATGACCTGCCCTTCGAGCAGGAACATCACGTCGTTGACGAGCTCGACGGAGACCTTGCGGTCCACGCGCAGCACCGCCCCGTTGATGTAGATCCGTTCGCCCGCCCGCAAGGAGATCTTCATCAAAGAGCGTCTCGGATCAGGCGGTTGATTTCGATGAGCTGCATCACGTCGTTCGACCTCTCCTCGCGAAGCCGATCGGCCTCCTTGACGACCCACAGGCCGATCGAGATGATGTCGGCGCGCAGCTTGTCCGGAAGCCCGTTCTCGGGGTGCGAGAGATCCTCGATGAAGATCGTCCACAGCCGCCGCACATAGAGCAGGCTCTCGACCAGATCCTCGAGGCGGAACACGCCTCGCTGAATCCGTTCGAGCCGGTCGATGCCGAGGCTGAGCGCCTGCCGCTCGCGGCCCCGCGCCTCGTAACCGCTCTCGTCGACGACCGATTCATAGGCTTCAAACGTCATCAGCATCACTCTGCGCAGGAGACCGGGTAACAAGACGAGGTTGCGAGCCTCGGCTCTAGAGATAGTTGATGAGGCTGATCTGCTGGAGCTGCGAGGTCAGCGCGAGCGCCGTCTTGATCTGGGTCTGCAGGGTGTTGACGCGGACCGAGGCCTCGGTCGGGTCGACCGCCTCCAGCTTGACGATCTGGTCGTTGAGGATGTCCTTCTGGATCTTCAGCTTCTCGGTCGCGCCGGTGACCCGTTGCTGGATCGAGCCGACGGTCCCGCCGAGCACGGCGAGATCGTTGATCGCGCCACTGACCAGACCGATCGCCTTGTCGACGACGACCTGAAACGTGTCCTTGCTCAGGCTCGTATTCCCGAGGTCGGTGAGCATGGTGTAGGCCTCGGCCAGCTTGCGGAAACCCGGCTGGTTGGCGCTGACCGAGCTGTCGACGACCTCGGTCGTGGAGATGCGGCTCGACAGCGTCTGGTCCGTGGCCGACGACCAGTTGGTGTTCCAGGCCGGGCTTGCGAACTCGGTGTCAAAGGCATTGTCGAGGAAATTCTGCATCTGCGCCGGCGTGATGGTGCTCACGCCGGGTGCAGACTGCGAGAAGCCGAAGCCCGCAGGCGGCGCCGCCGCGAAATCCGCATCGACCTTGTTCTTGCTGGCCGAGCCGGCCGTATAGTTCGTGATGGGCACGGTCTGCGTATTGATTCCGCCGAACAGATACGACCCGTTGTAGGAAACGTTGAGCGCGCCGATGACGTCCTGAAGGTTTGCGGACGCGCTCGGCAGGATGATCTTCGCGCCGCTCTCGGCGTCGCGGGCCGCGATCAGGTTCTTGAGGAATTCCGACGCGGTCTTGCCGAGCTGCGTAATCCGGTTCTGGGTCACGTCGAGCCGCCCCGCAACCAGCTCGTTGGTGTCGACGAGCTGATCGGCGAAGTTGAAATCGGCGCGCAGCGCCACGTCGCGGCCCGTTCCCGTGCCGAGCTCGAGGCCGACATCGGCGAAACGGCCGGTGGTCGCCTCCTTCGAGGCCTTGGTCAGCGCGCTCTGGTTGTTCGTGATCGACGACCTCAACGATGAAGACAGCATCAGGGTCGAGATGTAGTTCGCGCTCATCATGACTTAATTCCCCACGGCAGCCAGCAGGCTCTGCAGCATCTCATCGACGGTGGAAATGATCTTCGACGACGCCGAATAGGTGCGCTCGACCTGGAGCATCAACGCCATCTCGTCGTCCATATTGACGCCGCTGACGTTGGACAGCGCCGCGGTGCTGCGGTCGAGCAGCGTATTCTGGTACTGGACGTTGTCGTCGGCGGTCTTGCGCTGGCTCTCGATCCAGCTCGCCGAGGAGGATGCGAACTCGATCACGCTGCCGCTCGGCTTGCCCTGGGCCGTGGCGTCGAACGGCTGCGGCGCTTCCATCTTGTTGATGAGCTGCTGGAGCCGCGCCGAGAAGCCGGCATTGCCGGTCGTGTTGTAATTATAGGCGGCAACGCCGCTGATTGCGCCGTCGCGCAGCAGGTTCGGGTTTCCGCCCACGGCCGGATCGACCGAAGCGGCAACCGAGATCCTCCCGGCGAGGCCCACCGAGATCGTGGCGCTCGCGGGCATCGCGGGCGCGCCGGGATAAGTGAACAGGCCGGGCCGGTCCGCCAGCGTCGGGACAGCCGACTGGTCGCTTTCCTTGAAGGCGTCGATCAGGCCGCGCGCGATCTCGTCGAGCTGGCTCTGATACGTGACCGTGTCCTTGTCGCGCAGCTGGGCCAGGCCGGCGAGCTTGCCGGACTTGAGCGGCATGACGGAATTGGCACCGGTCACGGGAACGCCGTCGATGAAGACGGCATTGCCCGTGGTGCCGGCGGTATAGGCGTTGGTCGGCGCAAAGCTCACGGCCCGCGCCGTCTTGTCGAACAGCACGACGCCGCTGTCGGTATAGAGCGCGGCATCTCCATTGGTCCGGATCGACATCGAGACGCCGGTCTCCTGCGACAGCCTCGAGACGATGCTGTCGCGCTGGTCGAGATAGTCGGTGACGTCGTCGCCGGAGATCGTGCCCTTCACGATGGCGGTGTTGACGGTCTGGAACTGGGACAGCAGCTGGTTGATGTTGGCGACCGAATTCGCCATGTCGGCGTCGGCCCCCTCGCGGACCGACTGCACCGTCTTGGTGGCCTGGTTGAGCCCGGTCACCATGTCCTTGGCGGACGTCACGGCGGCCTGCGCCAGGGTCGCATTGTCGGTGGAGTTGGCGTATTGCTGCAACGCCTGCTTCAGCTTGTTGAGCTGGGCGGTCGGCGACTGCTCGAGCTCGGGATCGTCCACCGTCGCGGCCGCGATCTTCTGCAGCCCGTCATAGATCACGCTCTGCTTGGCCGACGACGAGGTCGCGGTCAGCACGTTCGAATAGAGACCCGAACTGGCGGCGCGCTGGATCGCCGCGACATAGACGCCGGTGCCGGGGAGGTTGTCCAGCACGGCGATCTTGCGCGAATAGCCGGTGGCGCTGGCACCGGCGATGTTGCGCGAGATCGTCGACGACTGGATGCCCGACGCCATGAGCGAGGCGCGAGCGGAGTCGAGAGCGGCGGTAAGGGACATGATCTGCTCTTGCCGGGGGTGAGCGCTGAAGAATTCAGCGCTTCAGGTTGACGACGACGTCGAGCAGGTCGGCGCCCGTCTGGAACGATTTCGAGTTGGCGGTGAAGCCGCGCTGCGCCTCGATCATCCCTGTGAGCTCGTCCGCGAGATCGACGTTGGAGTCCTCCAGCGCACCGGACTGGACCGTGCCGAGCCCGCCGGTGCCGGCATTCCCAGCCTGCGCATTGCCGGAATTCATGTTGGTCGAATAGACGTTACCCGGCTCGGGCGTCAGATTGTCGGGGCTCGCGACGTCGGCGAGCATGATCGTGTAGAGCGTCAACTGCTGCCCGTTCTTGAGGATCGCCGTCACATGGCCCGCCTCGTCGACATCGACCTTGTCGATCGCCGCGGGCACGCTGCCGTTGACGGTGGCCTTGAAGCTGAAGTCGGCTCCAACCTGCGTCATGTTCGACAGGTCCATGGTCATCGCCGCGCCGCCCGGGACCGTGAACGTAAGGCCCGTCGGGCTCGCCGCGGCCAGCGCGCCCTTTCCGGTCGCGGTGGTGTCGAAGGTGAAAGTGGTGGCGGCGGCGAGAGAGGTGCCCGTCGCGGAGTTGTAGACCTGAACCTGCCAGGTATCCGAGCCGGCCGCCGTCGCGGTGTGGGACATATAGACGTCGAGCGTAACGGCCTGGCCGATATTGTTGTAGGCGACGATCGAGCTTTTCGACGAATATGACGCCGGACCGGGCGGACCGGCAATGACAGCCGCCTTCGGATCGAGATTGCCCGTCGTTAAGGTCCCCGCAGTTGACGGCACCGGCACCTGCGAGACCTGGGCGATGTTCACGATCTGCATTCCAGCCAAGCTGTTTTGCGAAAAATTGGTCACTTTACCGGGCTGGCCCAGAAGGTAGTAGCCGGCCGCGTTGACGAGGTTGCCCTGAGCGTCCGGCACGAAGGAGCCGGCGCGCGTCAAATATTGCTGCGTGTTGGTGGCGTTCGAGACCACGAAGAAGCCGTTGCCCTGCACGGCAAGGTCGGTGGACGAGGTCGTGAACTGCGTATGCCCGGCGTCGCTGATGGCGTAACGGACGGTTGTCTCGACAGCGCCGGAGTCGTAATTGCCAGAGCCGCTCTTCAGGATCAGCGAGGAGAATTCGGTCGAAGCCCGCTTGTAACCGGTGGTGTTGACGTTCGCGATGTTGTCCGAAACCGTCGACAGCTTGTTGGACTGCGCGCTCATACCGGAAACGCCGGTGCGCATAACACCATACAGGCTCATGAAGTGGGCTCCTTTGGTAGGTTGCAGTTACAATGGGGGATCTTGCTTGCGCGGGGCTGATGGTTCGGAACCATGCACAACTTCACGTCGTCATGTCGTTTTCGGCTGACAGAACGAGCGTGCCTTGTCGGTCCAGGCACCGAAGCCGCTCGACACGAGGTGAGCCACGATGTGACAGACATAGCGCTTCTGCGCCGGCTGGTTGTTGGGGCCGGCATTGTAGCGAGCCACCGCCATGGTCCAGCTGCCCTCGCGCTGCTTCAGCTCTTTAAGGAAGCGCGCGGCATATTCGACGTTCTTCGCGGGATCGAACATCGCGCGAACCGAGGCGAACTTGTCGCCGTGATAGTAGTGATTGATCTGCATGCAGCCGAGATCGATCAGCTTGATGCCCTTGCCGCGCATGGCCTGGAAATTTGCGATCGCATCATCCATGTCCCTGGCGAACACGGTCTGGCCGTCGGCGCCGAGGGCGTAAGGATGCAGCGCGCCGCGGCGGCCGGTCTCGGTGAGACCGACTGCGTAGAGAATGCCGAGCGGAATCCCATGCTGCTGGGCCGCGCGCGCCATCTCGCGCTCGCAGGGGCGCGCGGCGTCGGCGGCCGCGTCCGCGGCGCCGGCATTACAGATAAACAGGGCCGCGACGAAGATGCGGCGCCACGTCCTGGTCATGACGCGTCTCCTGGCTGGGCTGGCGCTCCTGGCGGGCCTGCTTCGCGCCGCCATCGGATTGCCCCGACGACGTGCCTGCGCCACCGAACGCACCTTGCGACTGCGACGAGGGCTGTTGCTGGCCCGAGAGCTGCGGCTGCGACTGGCCGGAGCCGCTCTGGAATCCATCCAGCGAGCCGTGCTGCACGGGCGCGACGTCGGCGACATAACCCGCCGTCTGCATGAGATCGCGGATCTGGTCGCGCTGCTGATCCAGCATCTGGCTCGTGTCCTTGCGCGCGGCCGCAAGGTGGACGGACACTTCGGTGCCGACGAGACGAAGGCGCACGGTGACGTTGCCGAGAGCGGGCGGCTCGAGATTGATGGTCAGGATCTTGAGCGGCTGATCCGGCGCATTGGTCTGGGATGCTGCGAGATCGGGCGCTGCGGACGCCGCCGGGCCTGCGGAGTCCTTCAGTTCGGCGACGACCGCATTGGCGACTTGTTGCGGGGCGTTGAACTGCGCCGGGGGCAGATGGGTCTCCTGCTGGACCACGGTGACCTTGGTCGTCTCGGGCAACGCGTCGCGCGTCGAGACCTTGGCGGCGCGTTCGACATTGGCCGTGACCGCCTCGAAGCCTGATGTCGCGGGCATGGCTTTGGCGGAAGCCTCGCTGCCTGGCTGTGCGGCCGCGGCTTGCGATGCATCGCCTTGTGCACGCGCGCCGGTCGGAACGGTAGCAGACGGCGCGGAATCCGCCGTCGTTGCCTTCGCCATGCCTGTGGCCGCAACTTCGCGCTTCGTCCCGGATGGGCGCTCGTCGCGCGCGGGCACGTCTTTCCTGTCGCCCGACTGCAACGGCATTTGCGGCTTCGCGGCCGATGCGGCAACGATATCCTGTCCGACCATCACGGGAGCGTTCGGGCGGTTCGAAACGTCCGGCTTCGGATCATGGTCGACCGGACTTTGCGTCTCCGACGATTTGTCGGTCGTCTGGTCGCCAGCCTTGAGCACGTCGGTCGCCTCGGTGCGCTCGTCCGTCTCGTCCTTCGACTTGTCTTTGCCCGCTGGGTGGGCCAGACGCGTGCGCAGCGCTCCGGCCTTCGCGGTCGTATCGCTGCCCTCATCGTTGAGTGCCTGCTTGGCGAGGTTCGAGACGGTGTGGAGCAGATCGTTGAACGACGAGCCCGCCTGCGATTTGGCTCCGGCGCTCTTTGCCGAACGCGACGTGCCGCGGATGTTGAGGCTCTCGGCGAGCCCCGAGAAGAGCTGTCCGGAGGTTCCACTGAGCTTGGTCATGGGCGGCGGTCCCTGGTAAGGAGTTCGAGTTCGCCGAGCTGCTTCTGCGCGCGCGCGAGCGTCACGGTCGATGACGCCAGATCGAGACGCGCCGGCGTTGCCGGAGGCTTGTCGGAAGCAGTGGCGGATCCGCCCGGAAGCGGCTTGCGAATGTCGAGCGCAAGCTGCAGCGTGGCATTCATAAGGGGCACGTCGCGCTCAGGCAGCTTCGACCGGTCGACTGCCTTCAGCTCGGCAAGACCGCCGTCATACTCGTCGGTGAGCGCCCGCGCGGCGCCGCGGAAGAAATGCGCCCGCTCGCGATCCGCCGAGGCGTCGGCGCTGAGCGTCAGCGCCCGTTCGCCGGCAAGCCGCGTCACGGCCAGCTGCCCGCGCACCATCGCCGCGCGCGCGATCACGAGATAGAGCTTGAGGCGGCTCGCGCGATCGATCTGCTCGAGCAGCGCTGCGATCCGCGCGAAGCGGCGATCATCGAGCGCCAGACTCGATTGCGTCAGGCCCGAGGAAAAGCGCTGCCAGAAATCGCCGGCATAGATCGAGTTACGGTAATGGCGGATATAGGCCAGCGCCAGGAACTCGAACTTGTCGAAATCCTCCGCCTGCCCCACCAGCAGGATCTCGCGCCGCAACGCCGCCTCCTCCACCAGCGTGCCAGGCAGGAGCAGGCGCGCGTCGTCCAGACGTTCGATCGCGAGCGATGCCTCGGAACGCGCGAACAACGCGCCCTGGACCAGCGCGACCTGTCCGCCGAGGCCGGAGGACAGCGTCCGCGGCTTGACGTCCTTGAGCAGCTCCCGCGCTTCCTCCTGACGGCCCTCGACATAGGCGAGCGCGCCGTTGAACAGCCGCTCGTCGACGTTCATCTTGTCGCGCGGCAGCTTGCGGACGATCTGCGGCGCGCCGCCGCTGAGCAGGTAGATGACCGCAGCCTGGCTGTTCTGCGCATTGCTCCACACGCCCGGATCGGCGGCGAGAAACTTCTCTCCGATCTGCCGGATCAGCGTGACGTGGCTGCCATGCGCGGCGGTGTCACCGTTGGCGATGCCGTCCTGCACGGCTTGCAACGCGCGGACGAGCTCATAGGGCTCGCCCGACTGGCGCGCGGGTTGTGCGAGCGCGTTCGCTGCCGTGAACGGCAGGAGCAGCAGGGCGGCGCAGAGGAGCGGCCTCATCAAGGGCGCTTCTCACGAATCAGGATCTCGATCCGGCGGTTCTGCGCGGCCGCCGGATCGCTCGGAAGCTTCGGCCGGCGGTCGGCATAGCCTTCGACATGCTCGATCCGCAGTGCGTCGACGCCGGAGCGAACCAGCATGTAATAGGCCATCTGCGCGCGAGCGGTCGACAGCCGCCAATTGTCGTAAGTCTCAGAACGATACGGTCGATTGTCGGTATGGCCGCGGACGATGATCATGCCCTGACGTTTCGTCAGCAACGGCCCGATCTTGTCGATCACGCGGATCAGCTCGGGCCGCGGCTCGGCCGAGCCGACCGCGAACATGCCGAAGCTCGCATCGTCGGTCAGGCTGATCAGGAGGCCCTCCTCGACCTGACGCACCTCGGCCGCCGGCCCGGCGCCCGCCTTGATGTCCGAGAGCGCGTCCGCGATCGCGGCCTGAAGCTGCTTGACGGTCGGCTGCTGGGTTTGCGCCGCATCGCGCGGCTCGGACT
Source organism: Bradyrhizobium sp. 23AC (assembly GCF_054863025.1). Classification (NCBI taxonomy): domain Bacteria; kingdom Pseudomonadati; phylum Pseudomonadota; class Alphaproteobacteria; order Hyphomicrobiales; family Nitrobacteraceae; genus Bradyrhizobium; species Bradyrhizobium sp. 23AC. Next base: position 103,627 of record NZ_JAVAYN010000004.1, on the reverse strand, counting down.
CCTTCGTCGTATCGTTGGGACGCGCCTGCGCGGCGGCGTTGGCCTGAACGCTCGCCTGAGCGCTGCCCTCGCGCGGGGCTTGCGCCGGCGCGGGCCCCGGCGGCAGCAACGGCGACTGGTTTGCGGACGACGCATCCGCGTTCGGCGCCAGGCTTCCGCCGGCATCGTCCGCCTTGGCACGACGGGCCTGCGGCTCGCCCTGATTTGTGCCTGAGGCGCCCTCGCGCGCGGAGGCATTCGGCTTGGGCTCGCTCTCGATCATGCGATCGGCATCCTTGGACGCTTGCGGCGCCAGCTTCCAATAGCCGGGGTCGAAGGGATCGCGGTAGGCGTCGCCACCCTTGAGGCCGTCCTCTTCGGCGGACGTCAGCGCGCCGGCGCGCCGCTGTCCCGTGGACTGGTTCGCGCTGTTCGCGATCTCGGAGAGCGTCGCATAGGGATCACGGAACAGGACCTTCTCTTCATAGGAGGCCGGCTTCTCGGCCGTCGGCGAGTCACCACGACGTTCCTCGTTCGAGCCGGCCGGCTGACGCTTGCCGTCCTGACCTTCGAACGAGGTCGGCTCCTTCTTGGAGAGATTCTTCAGGCCCTTCGGCGCGGGGGCATTTTCCGCGAGCTGGATCGGATTGAAATAGCTCGCGACGACCTGCTTCTGATCCTGGTTGAGCGCGTTGAGCAGCCACATGACCAGGAAGAACGCCATCATCGCGGTCATGAAGTCCGCATAGGCGATCTTCCATACGCCGCCGTGATGCGCCTCCTCAGCGAAAGCGCTGCGCCGGCGGACGATCACGAGTTCATGCTTGACCTCTTCCATGGCGGGTTACCGGCGTGCTTCCTTCAGGCGTTCGCTCCAGGCCGTGATCTGCGTCTCGATCACGGTCTGGTCGGCCACGACGCGAACCTCCAAGGTGTCGGCGGCCTCGTACTCGATGCCGGTGCGCCTGGACGTCTCGAGCTGCGTCTTCACGAGGTCGAGCAGCTCGCTCGGGCCGGTGACCTTGAACGCCGGCACCGACGAGTTGCCGGTCAGCGCCGCGATCTGCTCGACCAGCGATCCGATCGCCTTGTCGCGGACCGCCTCGGTGAGGAACGGCAGTAATATCCGCGCCACGGAGCTTGCGATGTTGGTCTCGATCTCGCGGCAAGCCGTCTCGAAGCCGCTCACGATCGCGACCGCCTGCTGGTCGGACCATTTGGCGCGCTCCTCGCCGAGACGGATCGCGCTGCGGACGCGCTCCTCGGCAAGCCTGGCGTCGCCTTCCGCGACGCCGGCCGCATGGCCGCGCCGGTAGGCGTCGTCCAGGACATTGGCCGGCGGCGCTTCCGCCTTCGGCGCTGGAGACGGCGACTGCGGCAACGGCGGCGAATGGGCCTGGGGCTGCGGCGGAGGCTCGCGCATGACCTCCTTCGGCCTCGTCAGCACGTCCTGGATCCTGGGCGGCGGAGGCGGCGGTGATTTGACCCGGCCGTTCGCGTCGAACTGCGTCAGGAATTTTCCGATTGCCGCGTTCATGCCGCCTCCTCGCGTCGCATCCAGTCTTTAAGGATCGCTGCGGCCTGCGCCTGGTCGAGCCGGACGATCTGCTCCAGTCGCTTCTGCGGCGTTCGCTGCATCTTGCCTTCGAGGTCTTCGACGAGATTCAGCTCGGGGTCCTGACTCTCAGCCAATGCAAGGGCCGCAGCAGCCTCGATCTCAGCGGCCTCGGCGGCCTCCACCTGCTCCTGCTCCGCGCGATGGGTCAGAATGCCGTTGACCGCCGGCCGCAAGCCGAACCAAACCAGCATCGATGCAACGGCCAGGATCGTCACCGCGTTGATGACGCTGCCGAGCTGCTTGTTGATCATCTCGACGAAGCTGATCGGCGGCACCGGCGCCAGCTCGCGCGAGCCCTCGATGAAGTCGACGGCCGTCACCTGGATCTGGTCGCCGCGCTGCTTGTCAAGTCCGCCGGCCGTCGCCGCGAGCTGGCTGATCTCGGCGAGCTTGCTGTCGACGATGGCCTGGTTGCTCTTGTCGCCGAGATCGGCGACCAGCCGCGCCCGATTGACCAGGACCGCGATGAAGAGCTTCTTCACCGCATAGCCGTCGCTCACCGTCGTCGTGGTCTTCGACGAGACCTCGAAGTTGGTGACGTCCTCCCGGCGGGTCTTGTCCTCGCTGGAGTTCTTGCCGCCGCCGGCGTTGACCTGTTGATCGGGAAGGTTCTGCTGCACCGTGGTCGGCGTCGAACGGTCGGCGTTCTGCGAGGATTCCTTCTCGCGCACGTTCCGCACCGAACGTTCGGCCCGGCTCTCCGGATCGTAGACGGTCTCGTTGATCTGCCGCTTGTCGGTGGAGAGTTGCGGTGCGACGCTAACCTCGAAATTGTCGAGGCCCAGATACGGCGTCAGCGCCTTGCGGATGTTCTCCTGCACCATGCCGCCGACCGTCTTCTGCAGGCTCGCCATCTTGGTCGGGGCGGCGCTCGCCTCGTCCTCTTCGGCGAGCAGCATCGAGCCGTCGGCATCCAGCACCGTCACCTTGTCCCGGTTCATGCCTGGAATGGCGGCGGCGACGAGATGGCGGATCGACTGCGCCGTGCGTGCCTCGATCGCGCCGTCGGTGCGCAGCACGACCGATGCAGATGGCGGCTGCTGCGTCGCGCGGAACGAGCCGCGCACCGGCAGCACGATATGCACCCGCGCCGCCTTGACGCCCTTCATCAACTGCACCGTGCGCGCGATCTCGCCTTCCAGCGCCCGGAGCTTGGTGACCTCCTGCATGAACGAGGTCAAGCCGAGCGAGCCGATCTTGTCGAACAGCTCGTAGCCGGAATTGGCGCTGGTCGGCAGCCCCTTCTCGGCCAGCAGCATCCGCGCCTGCATGGTCTGGCTCGGGCGCACCGAGAGCGCGTCGCCGGCCGTATTGACGTCGAAGGTGATGTTCTGCTCGCGCAGCGCGGCGCCCATGCGCGTCACGTCTTCGCGGGTGAGGCCGGTATAGAGCGTCTCGAATTCAGGCCGGCTCAGATAGTACGCGCCGCCGACGACGGTCACGAGAACGGCAAAACCGATCAGGCCCAGGGCCATCAGGCGTCGCGGCCCAAGCTCCAGCAGATTGTTGAGCAGTTGCTGTACCTGCGCACGACTGAGCATATGACCTCGTACCAATGCGAACGTACGGGACACTCCGCTGCCAACCTTGTCTGAAGGTTGCGCGAGGACACGAATGTGTCAGTTCGCAGGCGAGGCGTTGCAATTTTACAAGAAGCCCGAGTGACGCGATAGGCCAGCGGCTACGTGCGCCTGGCCGCACGATCGGCCGCTGCGCGTCGCATGAAATTCAACGTCGGGAGATCGATTGCGGGCACGTCGTGCCATCGCGTCCGCCGGTCACGGCGGGGACCGTGCTCCCTTAAGGGAGCACGGTCGTTTTCGAAAGCGCCGCTTAGCCGCGGAACAGCGACAGGATGCTCTGGCTGTTCTGGTTGGCGATCGAGAGCGCCTGAACGCCAAGCTGCTGCTGGGTCTGCAGCGCCTGGAGCCGGGTCGATTCCGCGTTCATGTCGGCGTCGACGAGCTGGCCGATACCACGATCCACCGAGTCCATCAGCGACTTCACGAACTCAGTGTTGTTCGAGATGCGGTTCTTGATGGCGCCGAGGTTGGCGGCGGACTGGCTGACCGTGTTGATCGCGGCGGTGACCTGCGCGATGTAGGTATCGATCGTGGTCTGGTCGGCCGTCGAGTCGGTCAGCGCACCGATGTTGAGGCTGTCGACCGACGCGCTGCCGCTCACCGTATCGAGGATACCACTCGTGCTTGAGGTGTAGAGCGAGTAGTTGGCGACCGTCACCGTGATGGTGTTGATCGTCGGCGTGGCGCCGACGCGCGAGAACGACGACACCAGGTTGACTGTCGCCGGGGTGGAGGCGTTGGTGCTCAGCCAGTTAACGCCGTTGAACGTCGCCGCATTGGCCACGTTCTTCATGTCCTGCTGGATCTGGGTGATTTCCGACTGGATCTTCTTGCGGTCGATACCGGCGGTCTTGGCTTCGACCAGCAGCGCCTGGAGCTTGGTCAGGCCGGAGTTCTGGTCGCCGATGACCTTGTTCAGAGCGGTGTATTCGGTGTCGACGGTCGCAGCCGACAGACCGAGCGAGTCGGAGACGGCGGAGAGCGCGGCGTTGTCGGCGCGCATCGAGGTCGCGATCGACCAATAGGCCGAGTTGTCCGAAGCGGTCGAGACGCGCTGGCCGGTGGAGATCCGGTTTTCGGTCGTCTGCAGGCTGGCGCTGACATTCCGGAGGGTCTGGAGCGCAGTCATTGCAGCGGAGTTGGTAAGCAGGCTGGAAGCCATCTTTGATGTCCCTTTGAAAACAGATTGGATGGGGACATACCGGGCTTGCACCGGTACGACAGGGCGGCATCATGCCTTTGGGCTGCGGAAATGCGCGTAAACCCAATCCGTCGTAGCGGCGAGACTAGCCAACGAAGCTTGTGCGGGGCTTGTGGCACCGTGACCCCGCTGCAACAGGGCGGCCGAAATCACGGTGCGCGCGTCGGGCAAACGAAAGGGCCGCGCTTCGCGAGAAGCGCGGCCCTCCCGAGATCGTCTAAAGGCTTAGCGGAACAGCGACAGGATGCTCTGGCTGTTGTTGTTGGCGATCGAGAGCGCCTGAACGCCGAGCTGCTGCTGGACCTGGAGCGCCGCCAGGCGGGTGGACTCCTGGTTCATGTCGGCGTCGACGAGCTGGCCGATACCGCGATCCACCGAGTCCATCAGCGACTTCACGAACTCCGAGTTGTTCGAGATACGGTTCTTGATGGCGCCGAGGTTGGCGGCGCCCGAGGACACCGTGCCGATCGCTGCGGTGACCTTCGCGATGTAACCATCGAGAATGGTCTGGTCAGCAGACGAGTCGGTCAGTGCACCGATGTTGAGGCTGTCGACCGACGCGCTGCCGCTCACCGTGTCGAGGATACCACTCGTGCTCGAAGTGTAGAGCGAGTAGTTGGCGACGGTCACCGTGATCGAGCTGGTGGTCGGCGTGGAGCCGACACGCGAGAACGACGACACGAGATTGACGGTCGTCGGCGTGGAGGCGTTCGTGCTCAGCCAGTTGACGCCGTTGAAGGTCGCCGCGCTGGCGACGTTCTTCATGTCCTGCTGAATCTGGGTGATTTCCGACTGGATCTTGCTGCGATCGATACCGGCGGTCTTGGCTTCGACCAGCAGCGACTGGAGCTTGGTCAGGCCGGAGTTGCTGTCGCCGAGGACCTTGTTCAGAGCGGTGTACTCGGTGTCGACGGTCGCGGCCGACAGACCGAGCGAGTCGGAGACGGCGGAGAGCGCGGCGTTGTCGGCGCGCATCGAGGTCGCGATCGACCAGTAGGCGGCGTTGTCCGCGGCGGTAGCCACGCGCTGGCCGGTGGAGATCCGGCTCTGCGTGGTGGAGAGTTGCGAGCTGACAGACCGCAGGGTCTGGAGCGCGGTCATGGCGGACGAGTTCGTGAGCAGGCTTGACATTGCGAATGTCCCTTTATGTACGCGTTACATTTTCATCAGGGGACATACCGGACTTGCACCGGTACGGAGGGGCGGCATCATGCCTTTGGACTGCTATGGGTGAGATCCAACCCGCCGTGACGCCTTGCTAACACGTCGAATCTTGCCGGCGGATTAAGATCGGCTTGAATTCCGCAGCAATATCATATGGTTAATATTACTTTCCGCTAACCATAACGAGCCGGGCCGACGTTCGCCGCCGTTACGAGAACGAGCGCACCAGTCCGGAGGCGAGCAGATTCCAGCCGTCGATCAGCACGAAGAACAGCATCTTGAACGGCAGCGCCAGGATCGTCGGCGGCATCATCATCATGCCCATCGACATCGTCAGCGTCGCCACGATCATGTCGATGACGAGGAACGGCAGGATGATGAGAAATCCGATCTCGAACGAACGCCTCAGCTCGGAGATCATGAAGGCCGGGATGATAACGCGCAAATCGACACGCTTGTCGTCGAACTTCTTGCGAAAGCTCTCCGCGGCGAGCGACTCGAAGGTCTGCAGATCCTTGTCGCGGACATGAGCCAGCATGAACTCGCGGAACGGATCCGTGATCTTCAGATAGGCCTGCTCTTCCGAGATCTCGTTCTTCATCAGCGGCTGGACGCCGGTCTCCCAGGCGCGGTCGAAGGTCGGCGCCATCACGTAGAAGGTCATGAACAGCGCGAGGCTGATCAGCACCAGGTTGGCCGGCGTGGTCTGCAGGCCGAGCCCGGCGCGCAGGAACGACAGCGCCACCGCAAATCGCGTGAAGCTCGTCACCATGATGAGCAGTCCCGGCGCCACCGACAGCACCGTGATCAGCGCCATCAGCTGGATGATCCGGCCGCTGGTCGATCCGTTTCCGGGCGGCAGCAGCGAGTTGAGGTCCGGAATCTGGGCGAGCGCCACTTCGGGCAGCACGACCAGAACCAACGCGAGCAGCAGGATTTTCACTCTCACTGAATCACCAGGGTCTCAATGATCAATTCGCGCACCTTGCCCGACGAGCGGATATTGGCGCGCTCGGTCAGGTCGTCGCGCAGATGCTGAAGCCCGCGCGATCCCTCGAATTGGGTCACCGTCGCCGACCGCAGATAGGTGACGATGTCCTCGCTGATGTGGGCGGCCAGGATGCCGGCATCCTCGTCGCTCATGCTCTCGGTCACCATGGAGGCTTCGATGCGGGCCCAGTTGTTGGCCGGCGCGGACAGATTGGTCACGATCGGAGACAGCTTCCTGAGCCGGGCGCTGCCGGCGTAGCTCGAGGCAAGCGGCGGCGGCGTGGCGGTCTTCTTCGCGTCGGCGACGCGCTCGGCCGCCGCGAACAGATGCAGCCCGGCCAGCGCGCCAGCACCGATCGCGACAAGGGTCAGCGCCACGATGGCCGCAATCAGGCGCATCACGTCCCCTGCCCTCGCGACGCGGCCAGACCGGCGCGGACTTCAGAATGGTGCCACGGCGTCATAGATCCGATGTCCCCATCCAGGCTGCTGCACGTCGGACAGATTTCCGCGACCGCCATAGGACACGCGGGCCTCGGCGATCTTCTCGTAGGAGATCGTGTTGGTGCGCGAGATATCGCGCGGACGCACGATGCCGCCGACGTTGAGCACGCGCATCTCCGTGTTGACGCGAAACTCCTGCGAGCCGCTGATCATCATATTGCCGTTCGGCAACACGTCGGTGACGATGGCCGCGATCGAGAGCTTGATGTCCTCGGTGCGGTCGATCTGGCCGTTGCCCTTGATCTGGGTGTTGGTGCTGAGATTGGCGTTGGTCGATCCCTTGTCGCTCCACCCTGCGACGTCCATCAGCCAGTCGAGCCCGAACTTGACTTGCGAATCGCGCGAGCGGCCGGTCTTGTTGTCGAGCTTGGCCTTGTCCTGCATCGAGATGATCACCGTCACGACGTCGCCGGTGCGCCTGGCGCGGGGATCGCGGTAGAGGTCGGTGCCGTCGTCCCAGGTCGAGCGATAGCTGACAGGCGTGCGCATGCGCGGCGTCACCGGGATCGGATCGGCCTGGGTCCGGAGGCCGCTGCCGACCGGCGACATTTGCGGGCCGGTCAGGACCTCGGACGGATCATGGAAGCATCCGGCCAAGGGCACGGACGCCAGCATGAGCGAGAGGATGAGGATCGGCTTCTTCATCTATTTGGTCTTTCCGTCATCCACGCGACGCATTCCGCCAAGCAGGTCGGCGAGGTGCGCCGCGCGTGCCGTATCCATCTCGTTGAAGATCGCGCTCGAGTTCCTCGGGCTGAGCTTGGCGAGCACGGCGGCGGCAGTCTCATCCGCCATGCCGGCAATCTGGGTCGCCGCAGCTTCGGGCTTCATGCGCGAATAGATCTCGACGACGCTGGCTTCGGCCTTCTTCAGGAAGTCATCGCGCAGCGCCATCCACTTCTCATACTCGACGCGCTTGGCCTCGACCTCGGCGATCCGCTCGCGCAGCAGGCTCTCGGCCTTTTCCAGCTCCTTGAGCTGCCAGGCCAGCCTTGCATCGACGGCGGGATCGGCGACGTTGCTGCAGAACAGGGCGACTTCATTGTCCGCGGATACCGCGGCCTGTGGCGGCGCAGGTTTCGGCGGCGCCGTGACGCTGCCGGGCTTGGCCGGACGTGCCGGTGGTGGTGCGGGTGCAGCCGCTGGCGTCTGGGAAGCAGGCACCGCGCCGGTGGTCGCAGGTCCCTGGTCTTCGGCCGCCCATGCCGTCGCCCGGATCGACGCATTGTCGCCTGGCATCGTGGTGACCGGCTGCGGCTTCTGCGGGCCGGAGGCGCGGGCGCGCGCGAAGGAGAGCAGGTTGAGCGGCTTCGGCGGCTTGGCCTCGTCAAGGGCCAGCACGGGCGACGCGCCCGCGAGCACGGATGCCGCGATCAGCAGGAGGAGTTTGGCTTTGTGATCCAGCTTCAGCATCGGGCCGCGTGCGATTCTCGGTCGAGACCCCAGCATTGAGCGACCAAGCTTGCACGACGCTTGCGCATCATTGCACGATGACGTCGGCCTGGAGCGCACCAGCCGTCTTGATCGCCTGCAGGATCGCGATGATGCCCGACGGCTTCAGGCCGATCTGGTTCAGCCCGCGCACGAGGCGCTGGAGATCGACCCCGCTGAGGATCGCCACCTGCGATCCCGCCTCGTTGGCCTCGACCACGGTCTGCGGGACCACCACGGTCTGCCCTCGCGAGAACGGCGCCGGCTGCGACACCACGGGCATCTCCGTGACACGAACCGTCAGATTGCCGTGCGTCACGGCCACGGTCGATATCCGCACGTCGCGCCCGATCACGACCGTGCCGGTGCGCTCGTTGATCACCACCCGTGCCGGCGTATCAGGCTCGACCGTCAGTTCGCCGATCTCGGCAAGGAAGCGGACAGGGCCGATGTGGCGCGGCTTCGACAGCACGATGGTGCGGTAGTCGCGCTCGAAAGCGATCTGCGCGCGGTAGCGTCCACCCGCGTAGCGGTTGATGGCGTCCAGGATGCGCGTTGCGGTGACGAAGTCGGGGTTCTTCAGCTGCAGCACCAGGAACTCCATCTCGTGGAGACTTCCCTGCACCTCGCGCTCGACCAGCGCACCGTTCGGGATGCGCCCGGCCGTCGGCGTGCCCTGACTGACATTCTGCGCCTGGCCTCCGACGCTGTAGCCGGCGACCGTGATCGCGCCCTGAGCCACCGCATAGACGGCGCCGTCCGCTGCGCGCAGCGATGTCATGACCAGCGTACCGCCGAGCAGCGACGTCGCATCGCCGAGTGACGACACGGTCACGTCCATGCGCTCGCCGGGCCCGATCGAGGGCGTCAGGTCCGCAGTCACCATCACGGCCGCGACGTTGCGCGTGCGCAGCGTCGTCGGACGCGTCGGATTGTTGGTGCTCGTGGTCTCGTTCCTGACGTTGATGCCCATGTTCTCGAGCATCGATTGCAGGGACTGCTCCGTGAACGGAGCGTTGCGAAGCGTATCGCCGGTGCCGTTCAGGCCGATCACGAGGCCGTAACCGACGATCTGGTTTTCGCGCAGACCCTTGATGTCCGCGATGTCCTTGATGCGGACGGCGGCATGGGCGCTGGCGGCCGAAAGCAGCAGGACGAGCGCAAGCAGGATTCTGGTCATGACCCGTCCGCGACCTTCACGGTGCCGTCCGGCTGGACCACGCCCCTGATGATCACCCCGGTATCCGTATTGCGCACCGGGATGAGCGCGCCGGCCGCCCCCGATTGCATCGCCGAACCGTAAGTGACGATGGACAGGCCGCTGTCTTCCACCACGACCTTGACCATGGCGCCGCGAGCGACGGTCCAAGGATCTTCCACCGAGTTAGTTGGGATGGGCTGGCCGGGCAACAGCGCGCGCCGCGCCATGCGGCCGACCAGGACCTGGCGCCCTTCGACGAACATGGCGACGCCGAGCAGGCTCGGCGCGAAGGCGCGCTCCGTGATCATGTCGTCCCGGATCAGCTCGCCGGCGCGGATCGCAACCGCCGGCACGGGAAGCCGCTTCTCCTCGGCCTCGGCGAGCCGCGCCGAAGCCAGAACCAGCAGCACGGCGGCCAACCCGCGCACGATCAGGCCCACCCTGTTCAACATCGAGACACCGGAACTAGCGCATGCCCTTCGATACTGTCTGGGCCATTTCGTCCGAGGCCTGGATGACCTTGGCATTCATTTCGTAGGCGCGCTGCGCCGAGATCAACTCGGTGATTTCCTTGACCGGGTCGACGTTCGAGGCTTCGAGCCATTTCTGGTTGATCTTGCCGTATCCGGAATCGCCCGGCAGGCCGACGACCGGCGTGCCCGACGCCGTGGTCTCCTTGTAGAGATTGCTGCCCAGCGGCTCGAGGCCCGCCTCGTTGGCGAAGTTGGCGAGGTTGAGCTGGCCGATCTGGCGCGGGTTCACCTCGGTATCCAGCTTGGCGAAGACCTGGCCGGTCTGGTTGACCGTGACCTCGACCGTGCCCTGCGGTATTGTGATCGCGGGATCCAGCAGATAGCCGTCGATGGTGACGAGCTGGCCGTTGGCATTGGTGTTGAACGAGCCCGCGCGGGTGTATTGCACCTCGTTGTTCGGACCGAGCACCTGGAACCAGCCGCGGCCGTTGATCGCCATATCGTAAGGGTTGCCGGTCTGCGTCAGCGCGCCCTGGATGTGCAGCTTGCGGATCGCCGCCGACTTGACGCCGAGACCGAGATTGGCGCCTTCCGGGATCGGCGACGAACCGTTGACGTTCGCGACGCCCTGCATGCGGTCCATCTGGTAGAACAGATCGGTAAACTCGGCGCGCGCACGCTTGTACGACGTCGAATTGATGTTGGCGATATTGTTCGCGATGACTTCGATGTTGGTCTGCTGGGCGTTCATGCCCGTGGCCGCAATGGCAAGCGATTTCACAGCTTCATTCCTTCAGATCAAATCGACATCCGGACGACTTCTTGGTAGGCCTGCACGACCTTGTCGCGAACCGCGACCGCCGTCTGCAAGGCCTGCTCGGCCGACATCAGCGCCTCCACGACCTTGCGCGTGGATTCCTTGCCCTGCATCGCCGAGATCGACGCCGCTTCGCCCGCCTTCAACGTTCCGATTGCGTCCGTCGTCACCTGCTTCATCACCGATTCGAACCCGACATCGTCGGTGGACTGAATGGCGGTTGGCGCCGCCGGCGAGATGGCCTGCGCCTCGGTCGCGCGGCTCGCCGCTTGCCCGGCGGAAATCGCGGTGGATGAAATTGCCTCAAGCATTGTCAGCTCCTCAAGAGGTCGATGGTCATGCCGAGCATCGACCTCACCTGTTTCACGACCTGGAGATTGGCTTCATAGGACCGGTTGACTTCCCGCATGTCGGCCATCTCGATCATCATGTTGACGTTCGGGAGCTTGACGTAGCCGGCCTTGTCGGCAGCGGGATGTCCCGGGTCGTACTCCACGCGGTACGGCGTGGTGTCGACCCCGATCTCCTTGACCTTCGCAAGCTGCGCGCCCGAGGCGCGGTCCATGGCGGCATCGAAGGTGATGGTCTTGCGCTGATACGGATCGGCGCCGGCGGCGCGCCCCGTCGAGGTCGCGTTCGCGAGATTCTCGGAGACGATGCGCATACGCGTCGACTGCGCTTCGAGCCCGGAGCTCGCGACCGTCAATGACGCCTGCAGTGAGTCCAGCATCTCAATTCACCTCAGCTCTTCGCACTCGACAGCAGCATGCGGTGAAACGACCGCACGACTGCCGAGTTCATCGAGTAATCGCGACTGACGTCGCTACCCTTGATCATTTCCTGTTCGAGACTGACGGAGTTGCCGGAGTGAACCACTTCCCAGCTGTCCTTCTTCGCGGTCGCCCGCGTGTCGGTCTCGGCCGCGGCCAGCTGCATGTGCGACGGCGACGTCATGGCAAGCCTCACCGGCATGCCATCGAGCACCTTGTTGAAGGGCTCGACGTCGCGCGCCTTGAAACCCGGCGTGTTGGCGTTGGCGACGTTGGTGGCAATGGTCGACTGGCGGAGCTCGAGATAGCGCGCCTGCGACGATGCGAGTTCGAAGAGATAAAGCGGTCCCACGACAGCCCCGTTATTGTCCGTTGGGGCAAGCCTAGGGCGTTAAGCTTTCGTCAAGCTGTTGGGCAGGACGTCGTCCTCGGAATTCTACTGAACCTTCTCGGTTCGCGGCGCCTGCTTCGACTGCAGGAAGTAGATGATCTCGGCTACGGGGCGGAAAAACTCCGCCGGAATCACCTGATCGACCTGCACCGCCTCGTAGAGCGCGCGCGCCAGCGCCTTGTTCTCGATGACGGGGATCCGGTTCTGCTCGGCGACCTCGCGGATCTTCAGCGCGATCACGTCCATGCCCTTGGCCACCACGAGCGGCGCGGGATTTTCCTCGCGCTTGTAGCGCAGCGCGATCGCGAAATGCGTCGGATTCGCGATCACCAGCGTCGCGCGCGATGCGGACGCGATCATCCGCTGCCGCGAGCGGTCGCGCGCCAGCGAGCGCAGGCGCGCCTTGATCAGCGGATCGCCTTCCGCCTGCTTGTGCTCGTCCTTGATCTCCTGCTTGGTCATGCGCAGCTGGCGCCGCCAGTGGAAGCGCGCCCAGGCGAGATCGATCGCCACCAGGACGATGGTCGCGATACAGATCGCCGAGACAATCCGCATCGCGATGTTGAGAATCATCTCCGGCAGCGCAACCGGATCGGTGTACATCGCCTCGAACGCCTTCGCCTCCGACGCGCGCAGCACGAAGGCGACCACGGAGGTCACCGCGGCCAGCTTGAACAGCGACTTGGCGAACTCGACCAGTCCCTGCGTTCCGAACAGACGGCTCCAGCCGCTGATCGGTGAGATTCGCGACAGGTCGGGCTTGATGCGCTCCAGCACCAGACGCGGTGCGTTTTGCAGCAGCGAGGCGGCGAGTCCGAACGCCCCGAGGGTGACGACCAGCGGCACCAGGAAGCGCAGCGCCTCAAGGCCGACCACGGTGAGCAGGTTCTGCGCGTCCGCGCCGGTCGAGAGCGGAAAGCCTTCCGGATCGTCCAGGAGGTTCTTCAACGTCGGCGTCAATTGCTGCACGCCCTGGCCGATCAAGAACGCCTGAATGACCATCAGCGCAGCCATCGAGGCGAAAATAGAGGCCTCCCGAGAGACCGGGATCTTGCCCTGTTCGAGCGCATCACGGACTTTCTTCTCGGTCGGCTCTTCTGTCTTGCTCTCCTGATCGGATGATTCTGCCATGCCCGTTCAGCGGTCAGCGGAAGACCAGCTCATCCTCCTGATCGGGGTTGAGCTCGATTTCGCCCTTCTCCGCGAGGTCGAGCGCGAGGTCGGTGATGACGCGGCGCGCCTCCAGCACGTCGCGCTGGTTCGACGGCTCGCCGATGGCGAGCTCGTGCTCGACGACGCGGCGGACGCGCGAGGCGACCGCGGACAGGATCAGTTCGCGGAAATGCTTGTCGGTGCCCTTCAGCGCGACGACGATACGATCGGTCGGCACCTGGTCGAAGATCATGGTGCGCGCCTTCGGCGCCAGGTTGATGACGTCGTCGAAAGTGAACAGCAGCTCCTTCAGCACTTCGGCCGACTTCGGCCGCTTCTCCGACAGGCTCTTGAGCATGTCCTCGATATGTCCGCGCTCCATCTTGTTGATGATGTCGGCGACGCGGGCGTAGGTGTCGGCGCCGAGGTTGCGGGCGAAGTTCAGCGTCAGATCCTCGTGCAGCGTCTTCTCGAGCACCCTCATGGCGTCGTCGGCGATCGGCTTGAGGCTGAGCACGCGCCGCATCAATTCGTTGCGCAGGCTCGAGGGCAGCTGGCTCATGACCTTGGCGGCGCAGGCCGGCTTGACCTTGGACAGGATCAGCGCCGCGGTCTGCGGATGCTCCTTGGACAGGTAGCTCGCGAGCGAGTTTTCGGACACCGACGAGACACGGTCCCACACCGACCGGCTCGAATTGCCGAGCAGGTCCGACATGATCGCCGACACCTGGTCGGCTGGAAGCACGTCGCCGAGCACGGCCTCCAAGCCACCGAGGGTGCCGAGAATGTTCGCGCCCATCGAGAATTGCTGAGCGAACTCCTCGACGATGGATTCGAGTTCTTGCGCCGTGATCGGCCGCAGCTCGGCCGCGGCCTTGGTAACGATGCGAATGTCCTGCGGCTCGAATTGCGCAAGCACGCTCGCGGCCGCCTGCCGGCCCATGGCCAGCAGGAGCGCCGCGACTTTTTCCGTACCGCCCAGCGTGGCAACGCCTCGCTGCTTGACGGGAGCGATGCCGACCTGTGCCGCCATGGTCAGCTGTCACCCTGCCCCAGCGGCCCGACGATCTCCGTGAGCGAGACGCCGAAGCGGGAATTGTCCTCTTCGACGACTACCACCTCGCCGCGGGCGACGATGCGGCCGTTGACGACGACGTCGACGGGCTCGCCGACCCGGTGGTCGAGCGGAACCACCGCGCCGCGTCCAAGCTTCATCAGATTCGCCACCGGAATGGTCGCCGATCCCAGCACCACCTGCATGGTGACCGGAATGCGCAGGATGGCATCGACATTGGCGAACTTGCCGCTCTCCTCCGCCGTGCGCGCGGCGATCTCCGCCAGCCGCTCCAACGGAGACGCTTCGGAATGGCCCTCGTCGGCGGCCGGTGCTCGCGTGGCAGACTCATAGTCGAAGGATTGCGCCATCTGGTATCGCCTCTTGGTCTTTCCGCTCCCGGAGCGCCTTGGCGTTCCGCTCGTATTGGTTCTGTCGGCTCTCGCTTCAGTGCTTGTTCACCTCAGCGCCGCCTGCGGTCGCGGCCGACGTGAGCCCGCTCCTCGCATCGAGCGCCGCGATCGCCTCATGGGCCTGATCGATCTTGGTGGTCAGCACGTTGGCGAGGCGCCCGAGATTGGCCGTGGAATCATGCGCCGCGGTGATGACAGTGTCGAAGGCGCCCGCGGTCTCGTGGACGATGGTGGAGAATTCGCCCTGGTAGCTGCGCAGCCGCGCCAGCTCGCGGTGCATCCGGGTCACCCGCATGCTGGTGAAGGCGAGCGCGATCAACAGCACGGCATCAACGAGATAGGATATCATCGACGAACTCCCGTTTCTGATCCACGGGATCGGCCACCTGCATGGCGTAATAGCCATCGAGCTGGCCGATCTGACACCAGAACAGCACCTGATTGTTGCTCTCGAGGCGCGCCAGCGTGCGCGGCGTCGCCTCCAGCTCGAGCACCTGCCCCACCTTGAATTTCACGACGTCCTCGAGGGAAATCATCTTCTCGTCGAGCACCGCGCTCAGCGTCACCTCGGTGCGGTGGACCTCGCTCTCCATCTGCTCGCGCCAGCGCGGATCGGTCGCCCGGCCGTCGCTGACGACGACGTGAGCGAGCTTCTGCCTGAGCGGGTTGAGCGCGGAGTGCGGAATGATCAGGAACATCTGGCCGCCGCGGTAGAGTGCCTGCACCATCATGTTCGCGCAGATCGACATGTTGCTGGCGCGCCCGATCGCCAGCGAGGCCATCGCCGTCTCGACCCGCTCGACGCGGAAGGTGACGTTCGACGTGCCGGCAAAGGCGCTCTGCAGCGCCTTGGCGAACCGCTCGAACAGTGCCTGGACCAGGCGAATCTCGATGTTCGAGAAAGTGCGTTCGACATCGAGCGGCGGTTCCGCGCCGTCGGATCCGAACATCGCCTCGACCATCGTAAACACGAAGTCGCGGTCCAGCATGATGATGACGCGCGAGTCCCACTGCTCGGCATAGAGCACCGCAGCGACCGCGTTGCCCTCGTAGTCCTTGATAATGTCGCCGAGTGGATCGTTGGTGATGCCGTTGACCGAGAAATAGCAGGGCGTTCCCGCCATCGGCTGCAGGCTGTCGGTACACGATGCCGCCATGCGATCGAAGATCACATTGAGCATCGGCATGCGTTCGATCGATATGCCGGCCGCGTCCAGCAAATAGTTCGGCAGCTGCTTGCGCTGATCGACCTCGACGTCTTCCATCATCATGCGCGGGCAGCCTTGGGTTCGGGCTCGGTGACGACGGCCTTGGGACCTGCGATGGTCTCGTTCTCGACGACGTCGATCGACGGCCGCTCGGTGCTCGCGATCATCTTGCGGCCGTGCTCGACGGCGATCTGCGGCATGGCGCCGTTCATGAACGCCAGCAGCGTCTGCTTGACGATGATGTAGGGCCGGCACTTCTTCTCGCGCGTCATCTTGATCTTGATCGCGAAGGGCGAAAGGACGCCGTAGGACAGGAAGATGCCGGCGAAGGTGCCGACCAGCGCCGCGCCGATGAAGCCGCCCAGCAGCTTCGGCGACTGGTCGAGCGCGCCCATGGCCTTGATGACGCCGAGCACGGCGGCGACGATGCCCAGCGCCGGCAGCGCCTCGGACACCGTCACCAGCGCATGATAGGGCGCCAGCTTGCTCTTCACGATGGTGTGGATCTCCTCGTCCATCAGCGCCTCGATCTCGTGCGTGCGCGCGTTGCCCATGATGATGAGGCGGACGTAGTCGCAGATGAACTGGAGCAGCGAGGGATCCCCGAGCACGCTGGGAAACGCCTTGAATATCTCGGAGGAAGCGGGATCGTCGATATGGGCCTCGACCTCGTTGCGGCCCTTGCCCCTGAGCTCGCGCATCAGGGCGTGGAGCGCGCCGAGCAGATCAAGGTAGTAGCGTTGGCCGGGCACCGCGCCGGTGATGGCCTGCATGCAGGCAACCCCGGTATCCACCACCGTCTTCCACGGATTGGCGACGATGAAGGTGCCGACCGCGGTCCCCATGATGATGACGAACTCCCACGGCTGCATGAGCACGGCCAGATGCCCGCCCATCGCGGCAAATCCGCCGAGCAGCGCCGCTACCGTGATGAAAATCCCCACGAAACTGCCCAACGCGCCGCTCCATCGCCAATCCCACCGGGAATATCTAGTCGGCGAGCCTTGCGCGAAGCTGGCTTCCCGCCTCGCCAGCCCCGCGCAAGCAATCGGCGGCAGCTTGGGGCGGCGTCGCAACAGCGGCCAGAGGGGCGCGTGTCATGCTATCCACCATCGCGGACTACACCAGACTGACCAAGGACATGGGCAAATCGCTGACGCAGGTCGCGACACAGCCGGATGTCAGCCGCGAGACCGACTACTTCCTGAGCCATATCGGCAACGTGAAGACGATCGACGACTTCCTGAAGGACTATCGCCTCTATTCCTACGCGATGAAGGCCTTTGGCCTCAGCGACATGACCTACGCCAAGGCGTTCATGCGCAAGGTGCTGACCGAGGGTGTCGGGAACAAGAACACCTTCGCCAACAAGCTGACCGACACCCGCTACCGGGAATTCGCCACCGCCTTCAATTTCGCCGCCCTCGGCAGCAACGCAACCAAGACCACCCAGGCGACGACTGGGACGGCGACCCATTACGTCACGCAGACGATGGAGCAGAAGGCCGGCGACCAGAACGAGGGTCTACGGCTGGCGCTCTATTTCACCCGCAAGGCGTCCACGATCACGACCGCCTACCAGGTGCTGGCGGACAAGGCGCTGACGCAGGTGGTTCAGACCGCGCTCGGCCTGCCCTCGACGATCAGCGCGGCCAACATCGACGCCCAGGCCAAGATGATCACGAACAGAGTCAAGCTCACCGATTTCCAGGACCCGGCCAAGGTCACCAAATTCGTGCAGCGCTTCGCGGCGATGTGGGATGCGACCCAGGCCCAGAGCAACAGCTCGACCAATCCCGCGCTGGTCCTGATCGGCGGCGCCAACTCGGCCAGCATGGATATCGACATGCTCTCGAAACTTCAGTCCCTCCGGTTCGGAAAGTAGATCATGCAATCGGCCCTCTATGTGGGATTGTCGGCCCAGGTCGCTCTCGAAAAGCGCCTCCAGACGATCGCCAACAACGTCGCCAACGTCAACACGGCGGCATTCCGCACCGACGTGGTGAAGTTCGAGACCGTGCTGTCCAAGGCGGGCGCGAACCCGGTCGCCTTCTCCTCGCCCGGCGACAACATCATCTCGCGCGAGCAAGGCAACATCACCGAGAGCGGCAATCCGCTCGACGTCGCCGTGGTCGGCCAGGGCTGGATCGCCTTCGCAGGTCCCAACGGCACGGTCTACACCCGCGACGGCCGGCTCCAGATCGCCGCCAACGGCGATCTTCAGACCGTGAGCGGCTTTCCCGTCGTCGATTCCGGCGGCGCGCAGATCACGCTGGACCCGAACGGCGGACCGGTCTCGATCTCGCGCAGCGGCGCGATCACCCAGGACAACAACGAGATCGGCACCATCGGCCTGTTCAACATCCCCGCTGATGCCAATCTCGAGCGCTACGGCAACTCCGGCGTGACGCCGGACCGGCCTGCGAGCGCCATCGCCGATTTCTCCCGCGACGGGTTCAAGCAAGGCTATGTCGAGGGCTCCGGCGCCAATCCGATGATGGAATTGACCAAGCTGATCGCGGCCTCACGCGCCTTCGACGGCACCAATTCGATGATCGAGGGCACCGAGAGCTCGCTGCAGAACGCCATCCGGACGCTGGGCGAACCCGGCAAGTAGACCGCGCCCCGCGCTTTTGTTTGTTGTTCAAGCATGATCTTTTCGGAAAACCGCTGCACACTTTTCCGGATCATGCTTTAGATTGAGGTTGGACGGTTTCCTTGAACGCTCTTCGGCAACTCGAGTGGGCGCTGCTGGAGCTTCAGCAGAGCACTCCCCTGGCAAGCGTCAGCGGCGCGATCTCCGAGATCGCGCCGACGCATTTCCGCGTCTCCGGCCTGTCGCGCTTCGTCAGGCTCGGCGAGCTCATCGGCGTCAATTCGGGCGGCAAGCCGCAGATCGGCGAGGTGGTGCGAATCGACAGCGAGGGCATCATCGCCAAGCCGTTCGACCGGCACTTCGCCGGCGGCCTCGGCTCGGTCGCCTACCGGATGCCGCCCTTGTCGTTCGCGCCCGATCCGAGCTGGAAGGGTCGCGTCATCAACGCCCTCGGCGCGCCGCTGGATGGATTGGGGCCCCTCACGCCGGGCCCACAGGCGGTCTCGGCGGAGACTGAGGCGCCCTCGGCCATGAAGCGCGCACGCGTGCACAAGCCGCTGCGCACCGGAGTACGCGTCATCGATTTGTTCGCGCCGATCTGCGCCGGCCAGCGCGTCGGCATCTTTGCCGGCTCCGGCGTCGGCAAATCGACGCTGCTTGCGATGCTCGCCCGCAGCCAGGGATTCGATACCGTCGTGCTGGCCCTGGTCGGCGAGCGCGGCCGCGAGGTGCGCGAGTTCATCGAGGATGTGCTGGGCAACGATCGCCAGCGCGCCGTCACCATCGTGTCGACCGGCGACGAAAGCCCGATGATGCGGCGGCTGGCGCCGAAGACGGCTATGGCGGTCGCGGAATATTTCCGCGACCGGGGCGAATCGGTCTTGCTCATGGTCGATTCGATCACGCGTTTCGCCCACGCCGCCCGCGAGGTCGCGCTCGCCGCCGGCGAGCCTGCGGTCGCTCGCGGCTACGCGCCGACGGTCTTCACCGATCTGCCGCGCCTCCTGGAGCGGGCCGGACCCGGCGAGGAAGGTTCCGGCACCATCACCGGGATCTTCTCGGTGCTGGTCGACGGCGACGATCACAACGAGCCGATCGCCGATACCATTCGCAGCACGCTCGATGGGCACATCGTGCTCTCCAGGCACATTGCCGACCAGGCGCGCTATCCAGCCGTCGATGTGCTGGCTTCGGTCTCGCGCCTCGCCCACAACGTCTGGGATCCCGAAGAGCGCGAATTGGTCAGCAAGCTGCGCGCCTTGATCGCCAAATACGAGGACACGCGCGACCTTCGCCTGATGGGCGGCTATCAGTCGGGACGTGATTCGGGCCTCGACCAGGCGGTCGACATGGTTCCGAGAATCTACGGCGCGATGCGGCAAGACGCTTCGGCTCCCCCGAGTGCCGATCCGTTCCGCGAGCTGCGGGACATGCTCAAGGGCGAATAGCAGGGCGAGAGGCCGCGACCGCCGGCAACATGCGCCGCTATCCCGCTCCTGCCCGTTGTTTTCGACAGGAGATTGCGCATGCCGCCACGCCGCCGGCGCATGCGCCGCACGGCCGTCGCCCGTTTTCCGTCCTGAGCGCCGCCACCACTCGGGTGAGAGCAGCGGACGACCGCGCCGGAAGCGACCGCACCGGCGATTCTGCGAGCATAACGATCAACAACCGGCGCGTGCAATTCCTCCGAGTTCCCTTGACGATTCTCCGGCTCCACCCACAAGTTGTGGATGACGTGCCGAACTCATCGTCGTCATGCACAAGCTTCGATCAATTTGCGTCGATCACGGTCAGCAGGATGCCGTGCAATCATGGCGTCGCAGAATTGAGTGCATGTTGCTTGCCGGGCAGCGTATTGCGTTCACTATCATGTGTCCCGGTGAGCGAGATTGTCTTGAACGTTACATTCGCCTGCAACGACATCTGGGCTGCGCGAGCGTCTCTACTTGATTTTGTTGAGAAGCTCATTCATCGTTTCAACGGAATATAAGAAACGTCTGCGTGTGACTTGAACTCAGGGGCTTCGGTTGAACTATTCCGATCCATCGTCGGCTGGCGACGGCAACTCGGGCTCCCGTGCGACGACGCTGTTGGGATGCCAACGACGCAGTTCGTCACTCCGAAGCACGCGACGCGCATCGGTCCAGGTCGGCCGCGCTATAATTCGTTCCTACGAACGAGAGCTCGACACGACGCATTCGCCGGACAGCTGCAGCCGTTCGATGTCTTTCGAAGGTTTCGCGGGCCAGGGTGCAAAGCGGCTTCGGGGCGCCGCAGACGAAGTTCCGGGGACGAGGTAGATTCATGCCGTTGGCACGGGAAGCCGTCGAGCTGCTGGTTCAGGCGGCGAGGGCTTGGTATTTCGAAGGCAATCAGCATGGATTGCGCGATCGCGAATGGATGGCGCTGCGCTTTCTCGGCCGCGCCAACAGGTTTTCGCGCACGCCATCCGCGCTGGCCGGCTTCATCGGCGCCACCAGAGCAACTGCATCGCAGATCGTGAAGACACTGGAGAGCAAATCCTTTCTGGTGCGCAAGCCGTCGCAAGAGGACAAGCGTTCTGTCGTCCTGCACGTCACCGCCCAGGGCGAGAAATGCCTGAACCAGCACGACCCGATCAATCACGTGGTCAATGCGGTCACCTCGCTTGGAAACGACGAATGCGTCAGGCTGCGCGACTCGCTCCGCGAAGTTCTCAATCACCTCGACGCGGCCCATCAGCGGCTCGATGCCAGCGTCTGCCGGGACTGCATGTTTCTCGCCGAACGCGGCCCGGGCACCTCCAAAGGTCGCGCGAGCGCCGAATTCATGTGCCGGCTGTATCGCGCTCCGGTCTCGCTCGATGAGACCGAACTGCTGTGCACCAGTTTCGAGCGCACCCGCGACCGCCCCAAGATCGAGGAGCATCTCGACCGCGCGCGGATGGCAAGCCAGGGCTGAGACGCATGCAATTTCCGCGCGAGGGGTTGCGGCACAGCCCGCGGACAACTGCGCAGCGCCTGTCTCGGAAAGACGCATGCAGTCTCATGTCCCGGACAAGCCGCAACGCTGATAGCGTTGCTGCCAGAGCCGGGGACCAGCGCAATACGGCACGAAGCGGATAGATGGGTCCCGGCTCTGCAGCGCACCGTTCTGCTGGACGATGCTTCGCATCGCCAGGAGACGCTGCGCAGCGTCCGGGGCACGCGAGTAGTGCTATGACGCCCGCTCTCTCCACGCCGTCATTGCGAGCGCAGCGAAGCAATCCAGAGTCTTTCCACGGAAGGATTCTGGATTGCTTCATCGCCAGCGCAAAATTGCTTCGCAATTTTGTCGCAGCTCCTCGTAATGATTGAGCGTCCTGCAATCACCTCTGTCGCCGAAACCGAATTTCGGTAGATCGAAATATTTGCACCGCGATTCTCAGAGCGGCGAAACAGGCTCGGTGCCGTAGCCCGGATGGAGCGCCAGCGTAATCCGGACGGCGCGCGATGCGGGGCGAGCGGTCCCTGCACCATCGGGCAGCGCATTCGCGCGACCCGTTGGCTCGATCCGGGCAACGGGGGCGTCAGGCATCACGCGGGATGGGCGCACAAAAAAACACCCGGCGGTTTCCCGCCGGGTGTTCATCACGTGGTTCGAAAGATCTTACCAGTTGCGCTGGGCGCGGAGCAGCAGGGTGACGCTGTCCTGATCCTTCAGCTCGTACAGGGCGGCCGGCTTGGCCGTCGTGCCGGCACCGGCGTAACCGACCGTGCCCGAGTACTTCTGGTCGAGACGGGTCCAGTTCAGGTCGCCCGAGAACGTCAGGTTCTTGACCGGGGTCCAGCGGGTGATGATACCGACCTGGCCGACGGCGAAGTCAGGGTTACAACCCGTGACACCGGCGAGACCGCCGAACACGCCGCCTGCACCGCCAGCGCCGCAGAGAGCGGTCTTGGCGACCGAGCCGTACTGCGCCTGAGCGTAGGCACCGTACAGCGCGGTGTTCCAGTAGGGATCCCAGTTGTGGGTGTAAGCACCGCGGAAGCCCCAGGTCTTGACGGTTTCCTGCTGGCCGCCCGTGACGAACACGGTGTCCGGAGCATAGGCGAAGCCGACGCTCTGATAGGCAACGCCCGAGCTGCCGAACATCGAGTAGCTGCTGCCCGCCAGGTTCTGGAAGTTGTAGCGGGTCGCACCGTCGGTGTAGACGCCCGAAATGTTGATCACGTCACCCGCACCGGTCGGGATGTTCTTGATCGACAGAGCGAGCTGAACCGCCCAACCCCACTTGTCGTCGGGGTGACCGGTGGCTTCGGTCGCGCCGTAATAGGCAACGTGGTTGTCATGCGCAGCAACCGACGCCTGGAACATGCCCCAGGCCTGGTCGACACGGACCATACCGACGAGGTTCGGCGAACGCGAGCCGCCGATGGCGTTGGTGCCGTACGTACCGCCAACCATGCTGCCGACGGTCGCGCCGGTCAGGTTCACGTTGCCGGCCTGGTAGTAGGCCGTCGCGTCTTCAGCCGAGAACGAAGCCGTCACGCCCTGACCGAAGTCAGCGGTGTAGGTGAACTGGTTGACACCAGTGACCGTGCCCGAACCGCCGACGAGGCTGTCGATGTTGTTGCCGGGATAGTTGGTCCAGGGCGCATCGAACTGCGACACGGCCTTACCCATGGTGAAGCCGGCGAACTGGATGAAGGCGTAGTACACGCCGAGCGAACCGCCCGAGGTGTTGCCGTCGGTGCCGTTGATCGACGAACCAACGAGCGCCGGCGTCGCGCCGGAGGTGTTGAGGCCGAGGTTGCCGGTATAGACCGTGCCGCCCGTCGCGGAGCCGGAGCCCTGATAGCCACCGGTGGTCCAGGTGAACACGCCGTCGAAGAAGGTACGGACGACGCCGTATTCGGTCGCGGTGCGCGTGTCGATGTTGAGATCCTGACGAGCGCGCATCTGGTAGTAGTTGCTGAGGCGGTTGTGCGCACCGGCCGGAGAGCCGTTCGAAATGCCGTAGTTGCTGTTGGTGTTGAACGCGACTTCAGCGCGCAGATAACCACCCAGCTTGATGCAGGTGTCGGTGCCCGGGATGTAGTAGAAGCCCGCGCCGTACAGCGAGCAGATCTTCACGTATTCGACGGCCTTGGCCTTCACGGGGAGATCGGCTGCGAACGCCCCGGAGACGGCCATCAGGCCGGCAGCCGAGCCGAGAAAGAGCGTCTTCGTCAACTTCATTAGTAAACCTCCAGGTCGGTTCAGGGGGCTCGGCTCCTCGGAGGACGCCGCTTGACCCACTTAATTTCCGTTCAATTCAGGTCCGCACTGAAGGTCCGGACTGAAACGACAGTGAGGTGCCCCCCCTCCGTCGTAGCTTCACGTATAGTTTATAAAAACAACGGCCTCAATTTATTGATTTAGTGAATCGTAACTTCCGTCAGAGATGTTGCCCGATGGCAACAGAGGCCGTCGGAACGGCAACTAACTCTTTAATCCAAAACGAAAAAGCCCTCAGGGGGCATCCCGAGGGCTTTCTTGGAGGTCTCACATCGCTGTCCATCGACAGGGTCAAGAGCAGCAAAGATTGAGTGCTGCGAGACGTAATTTAATTAATTGCTTTTTGCAAGTACTAAACCGTCGAACCGTTTCCACCGCGCGGTGTCCGCCACAATTGTCTATGCGCGATATGCGAGACGATTCCCCAATATCCCATTAAAAGAGTGAACTGAGGGAAACGGGGGGCAGCCACATGATCGAGAAAAAACTCGACAGGGCGATTACGGACTTCATCTGGAACGTCGTCGAAATTCATTCCCAGCTGGAGGACATCCATACCTGCTGGGCCGGACTGCTGGGCATTACCGAGCCGCAGTGGCTGATCTTGATGGCGATCACCGAACTGGACGACGGGCGCGGCGTCGCCGGCATCGACATCGCGAACAAGTTGCGGGTCCACCCGGCCTTCGTGACCAACCAGACCAAGAGCCTCGAAAAGGGCGGCTTCCTGTCGCGGCGGCCGGCACCGGACGATGCCCGCTTCGTTCTGATGTCGCTGACGGAGAAGGCCACGACGGAAATCGAAAAACTGTCCAAGAGAAAGCTCGCCTTGAATTCGACCATCTTCAACGAGCTCGACGAGAAGACCCTGGCTGAACTGAATGCCGCGCTCGCAACGATCGGCAGGAACGCCCGGCTGGCGGCACGATTGCTGGCTATCGACGTGTCGTGACGCACGCTGCGGCTTCGAGACGATCGCCTCAGCGAACGTCCCGAACCATGGCCGCAAAAACCGCTCGCAAATACGATGTCCCCTGAGGCTAGAGGTAGGTCACGGGGTCAAGCTGACGGGCCGTTCCGAGCTTGCTGCCGAGCCATTCGAAGACGAAGTCGTCGACAGCAATGAAATTCTCGACCTCGCCGAGCGGGTGCCGGACATTGTTGGGCACCACGACCGAGCAATCGGCTCCGGTCTGCCGATAGCCGGCTTGCAGATCGAGGGCATCCTGCTCCCATATCATGGAGCGGCTCCCGACGACCATGAGCAGCGGGCACGGGAGTCGACGCGACGGCGGCAGCGACCCCGTCGAGGCTCCGTCAGGGACCGCCTGCCCGAAACCGGTCATCCAGCGAAGCGATGCTCGACGCATCACCGGCGTCAAAAGGCCGCCGTCGCACACGGCGGCCGCTATTCTGCGATCCGAGAGGGCAAGGCGGGACGCATGAGAGGCCCCCTCCCCTTCGCCATAGATTGCGATCCGCCGCGCATCGACATCGGGGCGAGCCTCCAGATAGTCCAACCAGCACTGAAGCCTGTGCTCCGGCTTGAAGGAGCGATGCACGGTTGAATTGCCGGCATCGACGAACAGGAGCGACATGGTCCCGCAGAGTGAGGCCGGCAACAGCCTGCTCATCATCGAGCCCAGAGTGATGTCCTCGTCACTGAGGCAGATGACCGTCGGCGCGGAAGTCCCACGATGGAGCGCCGGCAGAAAGAAGCCGGCCAGCGCCCCTTGGTCGAAGCAATCAATCTTGACCCGCTCGATCGCCAGTCCGGCCTCCGCCTCGAAACCTCGCAGGCTGATGCCGACCTCGTCTGCGAGGCCGGCACTTTCGACATCTTCCGGACAAGACAAGCGTCTGACGACTTCGAGGGCCGTCAGCGAACACAGCCACGCTTCCCGCGAAACCCAGGCGGAACGGTTTTGGTGCGCGGATTCGGCCAAGGTCCGGTAGTCGTCCGCGACCTTCAACCAGTCCGAAATCCACAGATGCCGGTGCGTCTCACGCCCAAGCTCCGCGACGGACAGGCTTTGGAAAAATTGGGACGCGCGATCCCGCAAGCGCGCCAGGCTTTGCCCGGCGCCGTCGCACGAGCCGTGCGGCCAATGATCACCTTCCATGTCAGCCCCCGAGCGGCGCCGTCAACGGGTGCCCGGACTTGCGCCCAGACCTGCCGGCTTCGCGTTCTGCGCAGCACCCTGCAAATCTGCTGGATGCGATCGCTGCCGCCCCTGATCGCGTCCATCGCGCTTGCGCCTGTCGATGCTGCCCGCCGCATCGACGTCTTTCGCCGCCATTCCCCGCCAACCCGCTTCGGCACGAGGTCGAGGCCGCCCCAACTCAATCGTCACGTCCCAGCTCCATCGCTGAACACAGTTGTTTGCCGCGCACTCCGCCAGCCTTGCGATCAGACTTGCGATGCGGGCCTTGTCGTTTCTTGTTGCGATCGGCGAAGCGAAATGACGTCGCTTCGCCGACGTAAAATACATGCCTGCGTAGGCCGGCATTGTGAAAGCACGATATGGTGAGAGATGCGGCGGATTGCCGCTTCATCGACGCCGATTGCGATGTGACGATAAGATGACAGCGAGACCGACGTGCCGATCATCGGCGCGAAGTGTGACGACTCCGATCGCGCCTCACAGCGAGCCGGGATGAGCGAACATCCGACGGATTGAATTCGGTAAAGTCGCATGCGAGCGAGCCGATGGACCGCCACACGTGGCGGGACAGCGAGGACCAGTTGGGCGATGAGCGCCGAGCAAGCCGGGGTCCTTGCCGGCGGGTGGAAGGATTGCCGGAGGGATGCTCTCACTCCGTCCCGGCCGCCGGAATTCGGCGCCGCCTTGTATGCATTATCCCAGTTGCCATCCCCGCACACTTCGCTTTACATGCCGGCAACTCGCCCGCGGATGACGGCCGGGGCTCAAAAATCACACACATTGTCAAAGGGACGGAATATGGCGCGCAACATATTGATTCTCGGGGCTTCTTACGGCTCGCTGCTGGGCACGAAGCTGCTGATGGCGGGGCACAATGTGACCCTGGTCTGCCGCGCCAAGACCGCGGAGCTGATCAATCGCGAAGGTACCGAGGTGCGCATCAAGCTGCGTGACGAGGCGGTGCACCGGGCGATCTTCTCGCGCAACCTGCCCGGCAAGCTCGACGCCGTGACCCCCGCCAATGTCGACCTCTCCCGCTACGATATGGTCGGCCTTGCGATGCAGGAGCCGCAATACACCAACCACACCGTGCGCGTTCTCATGGTCAAGATCGCCGCGGCGAAGCTGCCGTGCCTGTCCATCATGAACATGCCGCCGCTGCCCTATCTGAAGCGGATCCCGGCGCTCGCCGACATGGATCTGGAAGAGGCCTACACCAACGCCCAGGTGTGGGAGCGGTTCGAGCCGGGGCTGGTGACGCTGTGCTCGCCCGACCCGCAGGCGTTCCGTCCGCCGGAAGAAGCCGCCAACGTGCTGCATGTGGGCCTGCCCACCAACTTCAAGGCGTCGGTGTTCGCCGACGAGAAGCACAACAAGGTGCTGCGCGAGCTGGAGGCCGACATCGACGCGGTGACGCTCGACGGCCACGACGTGCCGGTGAAGCTGAAAGTGTTCGATTCCCTGTTCGTGCCGCTGGCGAAATGGTCGATGCTGCTCACCGGCAATTACCGCTGCATCACGCCGCACGATCCGCAGTCGATCCGCGACGCCGTGCACGGCGACCTCAGCCGCTCGCAGACGATCTACGACCACGTCGACGCCATCGCCCGCAAACTCGGCGCCGATCCGCAGGACCAGGTGCCGTTCGCGAAATACGCCAAGGCCGCCGAAAGCCTGCTCAAGCCGTCATCGGCGGCGCGTGCGGTCGCGAGCGGGGCGCCCTTCATCGAGCGCGTCGACCTCCTGGTGAAGCTGATCTCGCATCAGCTCGGCGTGCCCAATGCCGAGATCGACCGCACGGTCGAGACCGTCGATCTGAAGCTGAACGAGAAGATCGTGCAGGGCGGATCGGGCGCGCAATAAAGCGCGCCGCATCCAGCGACGTCGACGCTCACGCGCTCAGGAATGATTGAAGCCAGATCAGGCCGGTCACCGCGACAAGCGTGACCGCGCCGGTGCGCGTGACCAGGTCGGGATGCCCGAGACGGCGCGCGCCGCGGCCGAGCGTTGCGCCCAGAGTGATCCACGCGGCGCCAGCGGTGACAATCTGAAGCGCAATCGCGCCCAACCAGGGCAACAGTTCAAGCGGCCCAGCTCCAAGTGGCAGAAGCAGGAAGGCGAAGACGAGCGCTTTCGGGTTCAACAGGGTTGTGAGCAGCACCTGGCCGAACGTGACCGGTGCACCGTCGCGCAGCTCGCGCGTGTTGACTCGCCAGAGCATGACGGCAAGGCACAGGATGTAGATGGTCACCGCGACGCGGAGCAGGACGGCCGCGAGCGGGATATCCATGACGATGGGCCCGAGCGCCAGCCGCAACAGCGCGATCGCTAGCAGATAGCCGGCGAGCTCCGCCACAAGCAGATGAAGCGAGCGCACAATGCCGATCCCTGCGCCCGATGTCGCGAGCAAAGTGTTGGTCGGCCCGGGCACAGCCAGCAGGAAATAGGTCGCCGTGAAGAAGGTCAGGAAGCTCATGCGCCTGAGCTAGCAGCCCCTGCCCAGGCTTGGTTTGATCTTCATCATCGAATCCGGTCGTCAAAGCCCGGAATCGACCCGAATCCGCCCATTCCGTGATCGCAGATTTGCGAAAACGTTGCATCCATGCGAGGTCTGGCCTTACGTAACAGAGGCTGCCGAGATGCCTCGGCAGAGACTCCAGATGCCGGCTGCGGGCAGCAGGTTCCAAGCCTGCCCGCGAGAGCCGGATTGACGGGCGAAAGAACAAGTCATCGAAGATGGATCAGTCGACGTTGCAGGTCGCTCGCGCGGTGGAGGCCGGCGCGACAACCATGAAGAGCGTCATCGACGCGACCGGATTGTCCCGTCTCAAGGTCGAGCGCGCCTTGAACACGTTGGAGAAGCAGAAACTGCTCGTTCGCGACGGCCAGGGCTTCAAGGCAGCCGGCCAGCCGAAGACGGCGCCGTTCGCCCGGCAATGCGGATCCTGCAACGCCTGCTGCGACATTCTCGAGGTGGCCGCCGTCGACAAGCCGGTGAACCAGCTCTGCAAGCACTGGCAGACGGGCACCGGCTGCACCATCTACGACCGCCGTCCCCAGATGTGCCGCTCCTTCGTCTGCGCCTGGCTGCAGGGGCATCTCGACGATGACTGGTTCCCGGCGAAGTCGGGCATCATCGTCCATTTCAGCCAGGATGCCGTGAACGTCACGGTCGACGACCATTGCCCCGATCGCTGGCGCGAGGAGCCTTATTTCGGCAAGCTCGCCGAATGGTCGCTGAATGGCATCAGGCGGATCGGAAACCGGGGTTATGCGACCCTGATCGTCTCCGGCGCCGACCGCTTCCTGCTGCTTGGACGCACGGTCGTTCCCGAGCCGACGCTGTTCGGCACGGCCTTCGTGCCGCTGACGGCCGACACGTTCCGGTTCTGGCGGGCGACATCGCCGGAGCATTTGCAGCGGTTGCATGAGCGCATCGCCGAGATGGAGCGGATCAGGCAGGAATTCGGATCCTGCATCATCCCGGAGAACGAGGACGACGATCCGCAAGCTCCTTATCGGCCCGCACTTTTACGGCTATCGAATCACGCCTGAACGCCGCCGTGGGCAACGCGGCTTGATCAGCGCCGTGCCGCTCGACGCGCCGCGGCGGGATTGATAAGCCCCTGTCCGCGAATGACGGGGACTTGAGTCGGGCATGACGGTTGCAATCGAGATGGGGCAGACCACGGCAGGCGCCGCGGCCGCCATGGACCTCGAGGAACTCTTGGCGACCCGTCTCCTGGTGCAGGGCAATTCGGGCTCCGGCAAGTCGCATCTGCTGCGGCGGCTGCTGGAACAGAGCGCGCCGTGGGTGCAGCAGGCTATCATCGACCCCGAAGGCGATTTCGTCACGCTGGCCGAACGCTTCGGCCATCTCGTGATCGAGGCCGAGGATCACACCGAGCGCGGCCTTCAGGTCGCCGGCGAGCGCGCGCGGCTGCACCGCGTCTCCACCGTGCTCAATCTCGAAGGTCTCGACGCCGAGAACCAGATGCGGCGCGCGGCGGCGTTTCTGGGCGGGATGTTCGACGTCGACCGCGACCATTGGTATCCAATGCTGGTGGTCGTCGACGAGGCGCAGCTGTTCGCGCCGGCGGTTGCCGGTGAAGTCTCGGACGAAGCGCGCAAGCTCTCGCTCGGCGCCATGACCAATCTGATGTGCCGCGGCCGCAAGCGCGGGCTCGCCGGCATCATCGCGACCCAGCGACTGGCGAAGCTCGCCAAGAACGTCGCGGCGGAAGCCTCGAATTTTTTGATGGGGCGCACCTTCCTCGACATCGACATGGCGCGCGCCGCCGATCTGCTCGGCATGGAACGGCGGCAGGCCGAATCCTTCCGCGATCTCGAGCGTGGGCAGTTCATGGCGCTGGGACCTGCGCTGTCGCGCCGCCCCCTGCGCTTGCATATCGGCCCCACCGACACCCAGCCGCGCAATTCCACGCCGCGGCTGATGCCGCTGCCGGAATCCTCGCTTGAAGATATGCGCGCCGTGATCCTGGCCGCGCCGCCGCCCGATGCCAGCCGCCCGCAGCGCCGGCCTGCGCCGGATTTGCTCGAGCAGCTCCGCGCCGCGAAGGCGGCCGCTACGCCGGAGATCCGGCCCGAATTGGTCGAGGTGGCCGTCAGCGCCGAGGAGCTTGCAGAGCGGCGCGAGCGCGTGGCTCGTACGCTGCGTGCCGTGCTGGCCGAGCCCGACGCCGGCTTCCGCGCCATCGGCGTGCTCTATCAGGAGTTCGTGGTCCGCTGCCGCATCGAGGGCCTCGGCTCCGCCGTCCCCGATCTCAACGAATTCCGCCGCATGCTGACGCATGCGCGCGCCGGCCTCGGCACTGATCTGGCCGAAGACGACGCCTGGCAGGATGTGTCGCTGCGTGCATCCATCTTGCC
Source organism: Bradyrhizobium sp. 23AC (assembly GCF_054863025.1). Classification (NCBI taxonomy): domain Bacteria; kingdom Pseudomonadati; phylum Pseudomonadota; class Alphaproteobacteria; order Hyphomicrobiales; family Nitrobacteraceae; genus Bradyrhizobium; species Bradyrhizobium sp. 23AC. Next base: position 72,789 of record NZ_JAVAYN010000004.1, on the reverse strand, counting down.
CGACGACATGCAGGGCGTGTTCATGATGATCGCGCGCGCCGCGAAGGAGGGCTGGCCGTGTCCCGGCGACGCCGCGATCGCGCGCGCCTATGGCTCGCATTCGCTGCGCCGCGCGCAGCGGCTGCTCGGCTACATGGAGGAGCAGGGCCTGATCGTGGTCCAGCTCGACGGCGGCGGACGCAGGATCGTGACGCTGGTGGAGCTGGCCTGGGCCACGGCCCCCGGCGATCCCAATGGCGATGATCTGCCGGCGGAGCCAGCAGCGAGCGCCGTGTCGGCCTGAGCGTCAGGCGGCCTCGGAGCCGCCGAGATAGGCGTCGCGGATTCGAGGGTCGTCCTTCAGCGCCCGTGCCGGGCCTGACAGCACGATCTTGCCGGTCTGGAGCACATAGGCTTCATGCGCGATCTCCAGCGCAAGGCTGGCGTTCTGCTCGACCATGAACACCGAGACGCCCTCCTGGTTGATGGTCCGGATCAGTTCCAGCACGCGGTCGACATAGAGCGGCGACAGGCCCATGGTCGGCTCGTCCATCACGATCATCCTGGGACGGCTCATCAGCGCGCGCGCCATCGCGACCATCTGCTGCTCGCCGCCGGAGAGCGAGCCCGCGCGCTGCGACAGCCGCTGACCGAGCTTCGGGAATAGGGTGAGCATCCTGTCGAGATCCTGCGCCACCGCGTCGCGGTCGTTGCGCACGAAGGCGCCCATCAGGATGTTCTCGCGCACGCTCATATCCGCGAACAGCCGCCGCGCCTCCGGCACCGAAGCGATGCCGCGACGGACGATCTGCGGCGTGGTCAGCCCGATCAACGATACGCCGTCGAACGTGACATCGCCGGAACGCGGTTTGACCAAACCAAGGATGATCTTCATCGTCGTCGACTTGCCGCTGGCATTGCCGCCGAGCAGACAGACGATGTGGCCGCGTGCGACCGTGATCGAGAGATCGAAATGCACCTGGGCCTGGCCGTAGAAGGTGTTGACGTTGGACAGCGCCAGCAGCGGTTCGGGTGCGCTCGTCGTCATGCCGCGCTCTCCTGCTCCGACGTCCCTGATAGCCCGTGGCCAAGATAGGCCTCGATCACCTTGGGATCGCTCCGCACCGCTTCGCCCGGCCCTTCCGCGATCTTCTTGCCCTCGTCCATGACGATGACGCGATCGGACAGGCGCATCACCATCTCCAGCTTGTGCTCGATCAGGAGGATGGTCAGCCCTTCCGCCTTGAGCTCGGCGACCAGCTCCTGCATCTCCGCTGTCTCGGTCGGGTTCATGCCGGCCGTGGGCTCGTCGAGCAGCAACAGCCGCGGCTTCAGCGCCAGCGCGCGTGCTATCTCGACGCGGCGGCGGTTGGCGTAAGACAGACTATAGGCCGGCTGGTCGATGCGCGGCAGCAGCCGTTCGCCGAAACGGGCGAGAATGGCTTTCACCTCCTCGCGCAGCCGCTCTTCTTCCGCCTTGACGCTCGCGGGCCGCAGCAGCGCGAGGCCCAGCTCCAGCAGCGGGCCGATCACCGGCACCGCCGGCTTCACCGCACGCAGCCGCGTGTGCGCGCCGATCAGGACGTTGTCCATCACGCTGAGATTGCCGAAGACCCGCCCGAGCTGGAAGGTGCGCGCGATGCCCTGGCCTGCCAGCCGCTCCGGCGACAGGCCGGTGATGTCCTGGCCTTCGAAGTGAACTGTACCCGCGTCCGGCCGATCGAGCCCGGTGACGAGATTGAACAGCGTGGTCTTGCCGGCGCCGTTCGGGCCGATGATGCTGACAAGCTCACCTTTGGCGAGGTCGAGGTCGATCGCGTCGACGGCGGTGAGGCCGCCGAAACGGCGCGTCAACTCGCGCAGGTACAGCATGGAATTGAGCTGTGCCATCACAGCGTCCCCAGCAGGCCCTGCGGCCTGAACCGCACGAGCAGCAACAGCACGATGCCGTAGATCAGGATGCGATACTCCGCTGCGATCCGGAAAACTTCAGGCAGCCCCACCAGCGCGACCGCTCCGAGAATCGCGCCGACGACATTGCCGAGGCCGCCGAGGATGACCACGGTCAGCGCCAGGATCGATTGCTGCGTGTTGAAGGTCTCGTGGTTGATGTAGGAGTAGAGATGTGCCGCGATGCCGCCGCTGACGCCGGCCGCAAAGCCACCGAAGATGAAGGCCAGCGACTTGTAGCGGTTGAGACTGAGGCCATAGGCACGCGCTGCGATGTCGTCGTCGCGGATGGCGCGAAAGCTGCGGCCGAGATGCGAGGTGAGCAAGCGTCCCTGCAGCAGCGCCAGCACGACCATCACCGCAAAGCTGAACCAGTAGATCGAGGTCGGGCTGATCAAATCGTAGCCGAACAGCGACAGCGGCGGGATCCCGGAGATGCCGATCGGGCCGCGTGTGACGCTTTCCCAGTTCAGGATCACCAGCGACACGATCTCGCCGATGGCGAGCGTCGCGATCGACACGTAATGCCCGCGCAGCCGAAACGACGGCGAGATCAGCGCGGTGCCGAGCGCGGCGCACATCAGGCCACCGCCGATGATCGAAAGGCCCACCGGTACGGAGAGGGTCAGTGACAGCAGCGCGGAGGTGTAGGCGCCGATCGCGAGCAGCGCGGCGTGACCGAGCGAGACCTGGCCGATCGTACCCGCAACCAGCGTCAGACTGAGCGCGAGCATGCCGAGCAGCCAGGCATTGATCAGGGTCTGCAGCACGTAGAACGACACCGGGAAGAACGGCAGGACCGCGAAGATCGCGGCCGCAACAGCCAAGGCCCAGCGCGGAATGCGCACCGGGCGGCTCGGCGCGATGAAGGTGCCGGTGAGCGGCTCGGGCGGCGCCTGCCGCGCGCTGGCGAACAGGCCGTTCGGCCGCAGCACGAGCACGACGACGAGCAGCAGAAACGCGAACAGATTTCGGTAGCTGGTGCCGAACACCGCAACGCCGTAGCTCTCGACGAGACCAAGCAGCAGGCTGCCGATGACCGCGCCAGGCACATTGCCGGCGCCGCCGACCACTTCGGCGACGACGCCCTTCAGCGTCGCTTGCAGGCTCATCGCGGTGTCGATCTGGTTGTAGTACATGCCGACCAGCATGCCGGAGACGCCGCCGAGCGCGGCGGCAATGCCGAACACCGCCTGATTGACGCGGTTGACGTCGACGCCCATCTGCATCGCCGCGTCGCGGTCCTGCGACGCCGCGCGCACCGCCCAGCCGAGCTTGGAGTAGCGCAGGAACACGAACAACAAGAGCGCGCTCGTGAGGCCGACGCCGGCAATCAGCAGGTCGAGCGGACCGATCGTGCCGCCACCGACCTGAAAACGGACATCAGGCAACTGGCTCGGCAGCGCGCGCGGATTGGGCGAGAAGGTCAGCATGACAAGCTGATCGAGCACGAAGCTGATGCCGATGGTGGCGAGCAGCGGCGCGATGCGCACCGAGTTCTGCAGCGGACGCAGGCCGAACCGCTCGATGATCAATCCGACAAGCGCGGCAGCCACCGCGACCACGATGATGGTGAACGGCAGCGGCGTATGCAGCTGCACCACCGCGACCCAGCCGATATAGGCACCGACCAGATAGATCGAGCCCTGCGCGAAGTTGATCAGCCGGCTGACGCCGAAGATCAGCGCGAGCCCGACCGCAACGAGGGCGTAGACATTGCCGACGATCAGCCCGTTGATCGTGTAGTCGAGCCAGGAAGACACGCAGGGTTCCTACTGAAGGGAGAACGGGTCGGAGCGATCGCTCTAGCCATTAGGTCAGGTCGGCTTGCCGTCCCAGAGCGCGAACTGGCCCTTGCGCACGACGAGCTCGGCGTTCATGGCGCCCTTGACGCGGCGGCTCTCGACGTCGAACGTCGCGGAACCGAAGATGACGCTGGAGACGTCCTTCACTTTCGCGAAGGCATCGCGGACCGCGCGGCGGTCGGTGCCGCCGATCTTGACCACGGCGGCCGCCATGTTCATCGCATCATAGGAATAAGCGTTGAAGGCGTCAGGCTCCTGCCCGCCGTATTTCGCCTTGAAGCCCGAGATGAATTTCTTCACCTCCGGCCTGGGATCCTCGGGGAAATAGCGCGTGCCGAGATGGACGTCCTCGACCGCCTCGCCGCCGAGCTCCAGAAATTTCGGCGAGTAGACTGAGCTCGCGGCGCAGATCACCTGCTTCAGGCCGACCTGCCGCGCCTGCCGGGCGATCAGCGCGCCGTCGGAATAATAGGAGATCAGGATCAGCCCGTCCGGACTGGCGTCGCGCACGCGCACCAGCGTGGAGCGGAAGTCGCGCTCCTCCGCGATGTAGCCCTCGGTGACCGCGACCTCGGCACCGTACTCCTTCGCCGCCTTGACGAAATAGTCGCGGCTGGTGCGGCCCCAATCGGTGTTGAGGTGCAGCACGGCGAGCTTCTTGAGGCCGAGACGCTTCACGGCATAAGCCGCCAGCAGCGGCTGCTCGTCGGCCTGGCTGACCGAGGTGCTCCACATGAAGTCGCCGCCCTTGGTGAAGTCGGGGTGCGAATTGGTGAAGCCGAATTGCACGAGGCCGCCGCGCTGATAGATCGGCGAGGCCGCCATCGAAGCCGGGCTGGAGAAATCGCCGAGCTCCATGACGATGCGGGGATCGGAGACGAACTTCTGGGCGATCGCCACCGACTGGCGCGGATCGCTCTGGCTGTCCTCGAACTGATAAGCGAGCTTGCGGCCGTTGATGCCGCCGGCCGCCATGATCTCGTCAAGCGCGAGATCAAAACCCTGCTTCCACTGCGTGCCATATTGCGCGTTCGGTCCCGTCAGGGGGCCGCTGACGCCGAGCAGGATCGGTTCGGACGATTGCGCGAAGGCTCCGCGCGAGACGGCCGCTCCCGCCATCATGGCGGCGAGAGATCCCTTGACCAGGCTACGACGATCGATGTTGCTCATGCACGGCTCCATCCACTCAATGTTGAAACAAGCAGCAATTCTTGTGCCGGTGAGATTGCCTATTTCGAGGGCTCGCCGAGCGACAGCATCAGCCGGTTCGCCCAGTTGAAGAACGAGGCGCCGTTGATGACGTCGACGATCTCGGCGTCGTCGAGACCGGCGCTACGCAGCTCCGCGATATTGTCGGGCCCGAACGCGATCGGCGTTGCGGCCAGCGCCACCGAGGCCTTGACCACGGCATTCCAGCGCTCGCCGAGGTCGGCCTTGATGCCCTCGTCGAGCAGGCGCTGCACGTCGTCGCGGCGCTTGGAATAGGTGCTGGCGAAGCGCGCATGCACCGAGGCGCAGTAGATGCATCCGTTGTAGCGCGAGGTCGCGGCGGCCGCGAGCTCACGCTCGGCGCGCGGCAGGCCGTCGGCGACGTTGTAGAAGATGTCCTTGTCGGTCTTGGTGCGGGCTTCCAGCACTTCAGGGTCGCGCACCAGCAGGCGGAAATATTCCGACTTGGCGCGGGCGCGATCGACGAGGCCCGCATAATGCCGCTCGGTCAGCTCGGCCTCCGGCAGCGGATCGATCCAGGAGACCCAACCGAGCTCGTCCTGGGTGAAGACGACGGGCGGATTGACGGGGGCGCTCATGATTGCGGTCTCCTCTTATGCGTTCGCCGCGGCGAGCGTGCGCAAGCCGCTGACGACCCGCACCTGGAACGACAGGAACGCGACGAGTTGGGAGAAAGTGACGATGCCGGTGGTCGACCAGCCGGCGTCAAGCAGCGCCTTCATGTCGCTAACCGCCGCATCGCGGGGCCGGAACACCAGCAGATGCGCATGCTCGAGCGCTGCTGCGAGCTTCGCACCAAGCGCCGGCTTGCTCGCCGCACTGACGCGATAAATCAGGCCGGCGGTGTTCTCAATCGACAGTGGGCCGGCGGGATACGAGCCATAGGGACCCGAGGTCCTGCCTCGCGCGATCTCGGCGTCGATCGCCTCCAGCAGGCGCGCACCGTCCGCGTTTGCGACAAGCTTGTCGCGATAGAAGGCGGCAACGGGCGACTCGCCATGGAGCCCGGTCACGAAGGCGGCGACCGCCGCGCGCTCGGTCAGCGAGACATCGCCGGCGTCGATCGGCTCGAACAGCGAGAGATAGCTCTTCTGCGCATTCTCGCGCGCCTGCAGGCGGCGGGCGCGGATGGCGTCCAGAGCCGAGCCCGGCTCGATCCCGGCGAGTGTGTCGATGATATCCTGCGTACTCATCATTCAGCCTCGTGCAACGCGATGCTCTTCATGTCCAATCAGCCCGCCAGCGCCACGTCGGGCGCCGTCCGGGTCCAGCCCAGCGCCGGCGCGACCTTCTCCGCAACGAGATCGATCGAGCGCAGGACATGGGGATGCGGGGCATCGACCGAATGCACCTGGAACACGAGATCGGTCACCCGCTCCAGCGTGGCATCGGTGCGCAGCGAGGCGATGACGTGGTCGGCATCGCCGACATGGGTGTCGAACGCCGTGATCATCTCCTCCAGCGTCTCGCCCGGCTTGGCGTGGCCGCCCTTGAGAAACTGCGGCAGCGCACGCCGCAGCCCAATGTCTGCAAGCCGCAACGCCTCACGATGGTCGTCGGCGACGAACACGCTGCGCGAGGCCATGATGCGGGGCTCGCATCCCGGCGGCAGCGCTGCGAGATAGGCATCGATGACCGGATTCTGGATTTCGGCCAACGTCGCCTTCGGCGCCTCCTTGGTCCGTGGCTGCGTGCGCGACAGCAACAGGCCATCGCCGGCCTTGCCGGCACGGGCGCCGCCCGCGACCGAGAACGTGGCCTGCCAGATCCGCTTGTCCAGTTGCGGCCGTTGCGGATAGATCGTGTCACCGCCATCAAGCGGCTTGCCGACCAGGGCAGCGCGAACGACCTCCAGATTGCGCGCAAAAATCTCGTTGCGCTGGGCGCTGTCGAGGCCGAAGGCGGCAAAGGCCGACGGATTGCCGCCGGTACCGACGCCGAGCTCGAAGCGGCCGTTGCAGATCAGATCGAGCACCGCGGCGTCCTCCGCCACCCGCACCGCATTCTCCAGCGGCAGCGTGACGATGCCGGTGCCGAGGCGGATGCGCGAGGTCTGGGCCGCGACATAGCCGAGAAAGGTGAAGGGCGACGGCAGGCCGCCTTCGCGCTCGTGGAAATGATGCTGCGCGATCCACGCGGAATCGAGACCCGCTTTCTCGGCGCGCACGATCTGCTCGGCCGCGAAGCGATAGCGCTCGGCGGGTGGGGCCTCGTCCAATAGCCGCGTGAAGAACCCCAGGCGTTTCAGATTTGCAAAGCGTTTCATGCGACCCCTGTCGGGCGAGGATGGCCAGGCTGCCGATGATGTCGGTTACTGCTGCTCCAGACAAGCGGGCATTGCGCAAGGCTCATACGCAAAGGCTCGTACGCAAGGCTGCCCGCCGGGATCGCCCCTGCACTGGACTTCGCTGGACGTTGGCTGGGCAGATTGCCTACCAGCTCGGCAGCACCGCGCCCTTGAACTTGGTCAGGACGAACTCCTTGACCTCCGGCGTGTGGTAGCTGTCGACGAGGATCTTGACCCAGGGCTTGTCCTTGTCGGCCGTGCGCACGGCGATCAGGTTGACATAGGGGCCCTTCGGGTCCTCGCGGAGGATCGGATCCTTGACCGGATCAAGGCCCGCCTGGGTTGCATAATTGGTGTTGATCGCGGCGGCGTCGACATCATCGAGCGCGCGCGGCGCCTGCGCCGCGTCGACCTCGATGAACTTCAGCTTCTTCGGGTTCTCGGTGATGTCGAGCACCGTCGGCTTGAAGCCGGTGCCGTCCTTCAGCTTGATCAGGCCCTTGTCGCGCAGCAGCAGCAGCACGCGGCCGCCATTGGTCGGATCGTTCGGAATCGAGACCTTGCCGCCCTCGGGGAGGTCGGCGATGGCCTTGTGCTTCTTCGAATAGACGCCGATCGGGAAATTCACGGTCAGGCCGACGGCCTCGATCTTGTAGCCGCGGTCGGCTTTCTGGTTGTCCAGATAGGGCTGGTTCTGGAACGAATTGGCCTGGATCTCGCCGGCATCGAGCGCGGCGTTCGGCACGACATAGTCGGAGAATTCGAGCAGCTGGATGTCGAGGCCCTGCTTGGCGGCGATCGGCTTCACTGCCTCGAGGATCTGCGCATGCGGGCCCGGTGTCACGCCGATCTTGATGGTCTCGGCGGTGGCTGCTGCCGACCAGGCGGCGAGCGCGGTTGCGAGGATCAGGGGGAAGCGAAACGACATCTTGGTCTCCATGGCACGGCGAGAATGATTGGAACCGTATTCGCTTCTCCGCCGGATGAAATCAATGAAATGGAAAACCATTTTTGCCGCCCGGCGCGGACGACGCTTCTCCGTTCGATCCGATGTGGGGAACGAACGCGCAAACAGCCCCGGAGTTTCGCCATGACCACCCACGCCGCTCCCGGGCAGCGGTCCGGGCCGTGGCCCGCAAGGGGCTCCCCATCGTCATTTCGTCGCATGGCCCGGCAGTCACGCCGGCATTGCCGCCTCGTGCATGATGCAACATGATGGCCGCGGGCGACGATTTGTCTTCGCGGTGGAGGGTCATCTGATGAACGAGAACGAAATCCGGGGTCTGGTCGCGGAGGTGAAGCAAGGCACGCTGTCGCGACGCTCGTTCATCCGGAAGGTGGCCGCGGTCGGAATCGCAGCGCCGATCGCGAGCCAGATCCTGCTCTGGCACGACGTGGCGACGGCGGATGCCACGCTGCCGTACAAGCCGACCAAGGCCGGCGGCGGCGGCCCGCTCAAGCTGCTGTTCTGGCAGGCGCCGACCCTGCTCAATCCGCATTTCGCGCTCGGCACCAAGGACCAGATGGCCTCGCGCGTGTTCTTCGAGCCGCTCGCCGGCTGGGACAAGGAGGGCAACCTCATCCCGTGCCTTGCCGCCGAGGTCCCGACCAAGCAGAACGGCAGCCTTGCGGCCGACGGCATGAGCGTCGTCTGGAAGCTGAAGCAGGGCGTCAAATGGCATGACGGCCAGCCCTTCACCGCCGACGATGTCATCTTCACCTGGCAATACGCCGCCGATCTCGCAACCGCGGCCTACACCACGGGATCCTATAAGGACATCAAGGTCGAGAAGATCGACGACCACACCGTCAAGGTGATCTTCAGGGCGCCGACGCCGTTCTGGGCCGATCCGTTCGTCGGCTCGGTCGGCCTGATCCTGCCAAAACATCATTTCGGCGACTATGCCGGCGCCAAGTCGCGCGAGGCACCGGCCAATCTGAAGCCGGTCGGCACCGGCCCGTACAAATTCGTCGAGTTCAAGCCGGGCGATTTGATCCGTGCCGAACGCAATCCCGACTATCACATCAAGAACCAGCCGCATTTCGACACGCTCGAGATCAAGGGTGGCGGCGATGCGGTGTCCGCGGCGCGCACCGTGCTGCAGACCGGCGAGTACGACTTTGCCTGGAACATGCAGGTGGAGGAGGAGGTGCTCAAGCGCATGGAGGCGGGCGGCAAAGGCAAGCTCGACATCACGCCGTCCGGCAATGTCGAGTTCATCATCCTCAACACGACGGACCCGTGGACCGAGATCGACGGCGAGCGCTCCAGCGTCAAGTCCAAACACCCGACGCTGTCCGACCCCGCGGTGCGCCGGGCGATCAACCTCCTGATCGACCGCGACTCGATCCAGAAATTCATCTACGGCCGCGGCGGCATCGCCACCGCCAGCTTCGTCAACGCGCCCAAGCAGTTCAAATCGCCCAAGCTCAAATACGAGTTCGACGTCGACAAGGCGAACAAGATCCTCGACGAGGCCGGCTGGAAGAAGGGCGCGGACGGCATCCGCGAGAAGGACGGCAAGAAGCTCAAATACGTGTTCCAGACCTCGATCAACGCGCCGCGCCAGAAGACACAGGCCATCATCAAGCAGGCCTGCCAGAAGGCCGGCATCGACATCGAGCTCAAGTCGGTCACCGCATCGGTGTTCTTCTCCTCCGACGTCGGCAATCCCGACACCTACTCCAAATTCTATGCCGACATGGAGATGTACAACACCACGCAGCCGCAGCCCGACCCGGAGCGCCTGCTGAACCAGTGCGTGTCCTGGGAGATCGCCACCAAGGACAACAAATGGCTCGGCCGCAACAACTCGCGCTATTCCGATCCCGAAGCCGACAAGGCCTACAAGGCCGCGCAGAACGAGCTCGACCCGGTCAAGCGCGCCGCGCTGCTGATGAAGGTCGACGAGATCTTCTGCGGAGCCCACGTGTTCCTGCCGTTGCTCTCACGCCCCATCGTCAACGCCGGCGCCAACAACCTCATGATCGACATCTCCGGCTGGGACACCATCACGTGGAATCTGGCGGCGTGGTATCGGGTTTGAGGGGCACGGCGCGAAGGCTCCAATGCACATCCCAACGTGCAGTGCCGTAGGGTGGGCAAGGGCGCACAGCGCCGTGCCCACGATCTCCCTCCATGAGCAACAAGGCGTGGGCACGCTACGCTTTGCCCACCCTACGAGATCGAGATTGTGGCTCGCAGCTCAACCCGCAGACACGCCTTCGCGTTCTCGCGGCGCAATCCGCCCGAGCTTTGCTTCGTCGCTCCACCCTCACAAAGCCAAGAGGGCGCAGGGAAGGCCGGGTGCCAGCGTGCACCCGCGGTCTGCTGCGCGAATAATGCGCAAAGGAGACCGCACAGCAGCATACAGGTGTCGCCGATCACTCGGCCTTCCCTGCGCGATGGTTGGACGGCTTATGCCGTGATCTCCCGGGAGCCGACCTTTCCTTCTGGCCTCCCTCGCCCCGCGAATTGACGATGCCGTCTGCCCGGTTGGGCTCGCGCGCATCTTCGCGAAAGGCTTGACCGTAGCAACGACGGCCAGGACCACACGGTTTTGCCGTACGCACGGCCCGCTTGTTCGCCGCAGGGTTCGACGACGTTGTGCACGTTGCCATCGACCTGCCGGCGAGACGAACCTAACAGCGCCGCTCGTCGCACGCGGTTACGGACTCACAGGGACTACCCGCCCTGCCCGCACCTCTCATGCCAACGCTGCCGCGTCCACCGCAACCCCGGCTCGCGACAGTGACGACACAAGGTCGCCCCTCTTGGATGAACCGGGATGGGCGATACATACGCCGAAACCGAATTTCGGTAAAGTGGAATGTTTTTGTAGGAAGGGGTTGACGGGGTGCGACACAGGCGTGTTGTTTTGCCCAACGAGCGATGCGCCATGAAATCGCGATCAAGGACGATCGTTACTTTAGCGATTCAAATCGAAATGCCCGGTTCCACGACGATTAGTGAAATAGTTTCCACTCAAGCGATCGAATCCTACGCTCGAAATCCTCAATATCGCCGACCCCTCATAGGAGGAGCCAGCACCGGCTTTGTTGTGCTTCGGAATTACTCGGTAGACGTAGTAGAGGATCGGCCTGCCGGACTCAGGATCCTTCTTTGGGAGAGCAATCAAAGTTTCCGAATCTGAATCCCTCGAGAAGACTTCCATACTAACGCGCAGCAGATCTTGCTTGATCTGCGCCTTTGCCGCCACGAGGCCGCTGCCCTCCGCAGTCTGCCAATGAATATTCATAGTCCACTGGCCGTTCAAATCAGGGAAGATAAGTTGATTAAGCTGCGGAAACATCGCCCAAGCCTGCCGCCAACCAACATAGATTAAGAAGAGCAACACTAGATTGAGAATAGTTGCGCCGGAAAATGCAATACCAATACTAGCCCAAACGGTTGGCTGGTCCCCCCATTTCCAAATCGAGGCAACAATCGCAGCAACGCAAGCAGCGTAGGACACGGCTACCGCCCAGACGATTCTAGTCAATGGAAGGACGCTAATCACGGCTGCTCCTCGAAAAGAACTTCACGACCTCGCTCGAAGATCGCGATACCAAACCCTTCGCTGGCGATGCCCGCTAGCGCTACTGACGGAATCCAAGACCCAAAGAGAGCAGCCAAATATCTACCTCCAAACCGCTTCGAACGGTCGATTTCGGCGTCATGGATGATGGGGGGTGAAAAATATTGAGCAACCTTGGTTAGCCGCCACGTCTGGGAGATAATGTGGAAGCCGTCGTGATGCTCGCTACCACGCGAAGCGATGTGAACGAGTTGATCGACAAGATCACCTTTGAGATTCGGCTCGTACAGAGAGAGAGGAATGATCGGCAGACTTTCGGGCGAATTGCAAACAATGAGACCTACACCAGAAAAATCGTAGGTTCGCTGCACCATCACACTTCGAAGAAGAGCCCGCATCTTCTCGGTCGGCGCACCTGGATCAGAAGACATACGCATCACACCTCAACATTAGGAAAAGGGCTAGATTCTCCTTGGCACCATCTAGCGCATAGGACGGATAGAACGAAGCTAAACCTATCAAGGTCTACCCGACAATAAGCACGATGGGTTTCGCACAGTGATCGACCCATCTTACGCACTCGATTTGATCCAGGAGGCACTTGCATTCTAACACTCAGTTTATCCGAATGGCGACACCGGCGGCGGTTAATTTCGATTAGGCCCGATGTATCCGACAACGCTAGACCATCGGATATTGATCAGGCCGAAATCTGTGTCGACGCTCAGAAACTCATCGCCATTGTACGAGAATAGCCGGTCGCGTTTGATTGGCATCAGATGGCCGTCAACGAGATCTGCCTCCGTTCGCCTATTTTGTATGAGCGCAGCATCGCGCTGCTTGCGCGATAAATGTCCGATACTTTGGTAGTCATCAACCAAGATAGTTGAAGACCAGGACGCGGGCAGCGGCCTGTCGCTGTTAGCGATATCTCTCATCCGAAACAGTAATCCTTGCGCATACAATGCATCTGTTTGCCGGTCTGCCTCAGCGAGCATCTTGAGACCGTTCTTTCGGGCCACATCGGAAGCCATACTTTCAAGTAAGCCCAGCGCGGCACCCGCGCCGATGGCCCAGGTTGGCGAACCAATGAAGCCAACGCCTGTCGAGACGCCGCCCATTTTTGATGCGGCCTCCGACCTAAGCCCGCTTATGATGGCGATGCTTTCCGTTGGGTAGAGGGTGACGCCATGAATTTTGAGCGTCTGTCCCGATGCGAGAATTGCCACAGCATCGCCACCGTCGGTGTCTTGCCGCATGATCGCCTTCTACCTTCCGACACGATGAGCTTCACACGTGCTCTACCCATCCCACGCTTCTATGAATTGCGGTCAACTATGACGTCACTCGGCGCAAAATGGCTAGTGCGACATCAACCAATTGAGTGGGAGACTTCCGCACGTCTAAGAGTGCATTCAATTCTGCCCGTCTTGGGCAACGGATATTGGCGCTAGATGAATTCAACAGTTGGTCGGCGATCCTCTTCGCAGCACCTCCGGTCGCGCCAATAGGCAATAAGAAACAGCCGCTAGTCTTTGCTACCTCGAATTCGGACAGTACACCGTCAGCGTCCACAACTTCGCCGTTCTCAACCTTCTGGCCTCCTATAAAAATAATCGAACCTGATAACTTGCCAAGCTCTCTTCGCAGCAAATCCCACTGTTCTAGGTTGGGCTCTTGGCCAAGAAGTGGTTGGGGAAATGGCCTTGCTATCAATCTACGATTAAGGTCCCAAGTTGCCGTACGTTGAAGTGACGAGAGAAAGCCCGATACGGTGGCCGAACCGACCAACAATCCCGTTCCGCTAACAAGAGTATACTCGTCTCGGCCGAGCGCGGCTCCCAATCCATAGGCCACTTGATGTATGAACTCGGCGCGAAGTGTGCCCTCGACACCAACAGGCCAGCTGCCGCTAACCCAAACTCTTTTTCTAGCTACCCGACGCTCAATGTCATTCAGCAGTGCTGGTACTTCGTCGTAGGACTCGATTTCAACTACTCTCAAGCCATAGCGCTGAAGATCATCGGCCCAAAGAACGTGTTGCGTAAGTCGCGCCTCGTATTGCGCTTTGGAACCGAAGTCTTTTCTGTGAGGCGGCCTGACGACAGCGAAGTGCTCCGGCGGGGCTTCGGAGAAATTCTCTCGGATCGATGAGAGGACGTGGCGAACATTAGGATCGGTAAAGCTCAATCCGAGAAAGAGAAGCGAGAGACTCGATAAGTGTGCGTGCAAAAGGGGAAGAAAGGCGCCGCGCCTTAATCGGAACAATTCATAGTCGTCGGTCGAAATCACAACGTCATCAAGCCGATCGACCGAACCGTGCATCTTGTAGAGCCGAACTGCTCCAGGCCTAGGTTTCAGAATGATATCGGACGCGGCAGAAATGGCTTCGATAGGCCTACCAATTGTAGAGAACGCTCGCTCGATGAGCCGGTCATAGTTTGTTGTCCAGATGTGCCTAACTGGTAAGCGCGCAACGACTTCCAGAGTGCTCGGGATCGGTCTCTCTACGCCGATCTCATCTCGTATGACCTGCCGGATTCTAGTCGCACCTGCACTCTTTCTGATATGCCATTGAGCCAACGCCGCAAGATCTGAGACATCGCCGCTATCAACCCCGAGCTCTTCACCAATCTCTTGAAGAAGTTTCTTCCACGAGGGGTATCCAGCGGCCATCGAGACACCGGCACCTATAAAAACCGCAGCCGCGTCCTCGGCGAGCGCCGCTGGATAGTCTCTCAGAAAGATATCCCGATTGCTGCCACTTCGCGGAGCAATCATCCGAGTCTACTTTCCAGCCGCATTCGCGGCAGCTTCAATCCATGCTTTCAGCTTCGTATGATTGTCGTACTTGTAAATCGAATATCCGTGCTGGGTTAGCAGCGCTGGCGTCCGGCCGACACCATCGGTTTCGCCATCGAAGTTCTTTAAATGATGAATTTGAACGCCTACAATACCGTTTCCGCGATCAATTGACTTCTGAATTTCGTAGTTGATGAACTTCCTGCCTGCCGTCTGAGCCCCAATACAAACAACAGTCACGCTTGTGCCGTGGAGGGCATTATCGATGAGCTTCTTGACCTCGTTGTCGCTCTTCTTTTTAGCTTCTTCCCAAAGCGAACTGTCCTTGAATCCCGCGGCGGCCTTATCGACGATCTCCGGTAGATTTCTTATTTGATTTACACGTACGATGTCGTTTTGGTAGTGAAAGCTAAAAAATACGCTTCTTGTCATTGCTACCTCCAAATGAATCAACAGGAACGCGATATCAGATAAAGTCACCCGCATTGATGCTAGAGGTTGCAAGCTCTGCGCGCAAACGAAAAAGGGTTGTAGTCCCCACTCCCATCACCCTTCCCCTGTGTGCTTTGGATCCCAGCAGAATCACGCGCCCTCCCCTACAATGACCCCGCATGGCCGCAAACAAGGTAACGGCGGTACGCGTGAGGCTGCGGAGGCGATCAACAGCTACGGACTTTTGAGGCCGCCAGGGTGAAGAGCCCGGCGGCTTTTTTCTTCATTGCAATGCAGCACTGAGAACGTGGAGGCCTGGGCCTTCGCCGCGCCGAAGGGGCTTCGGCCCGCAGGCGGGACAAGCCCGGGCGTGATGGCCTTGCAAAGGTCCGAACGCGATGCTCCTCGATCGGGCCGGCACCTGTCGCCTATGAACCACCCGCCCCCTTCCGCTCCTCCCGCTCTTCCTCGACCTGCCGCTCCGCTTCGAGCCAGAACTCCAGCTCGCGATTGCTCGGCCGGCCCGCCTGCTCCCAGAGCTCGTAGGCGCGCGCGCGCACCTGGCCGCGCCGCATCATGCGGCGGAGCTTTCGCTTCAGCTCTTCGGCAAAGCTGCGGAAGCGCTGGCCGGTGGTTTCGTCGTTGACGAGCGCGGCCGCTCGCGTGGCGAGTTCGATCTGGTGCTCTATCTTTTTCTGCTCGTCCACCGCCGACCCTGCCGAGGGAAAGGATAGTTGTCAGAGCCCGTGCTGTTCGGAGATTGAATTCCTTTCGGGGATGGTCTGTTCCCTCGACAACAGCGCGCGGGATGGGAGAGCGGAGGATGGGGTGAGCGAAGCGAAACCCATCGGGGTCTAGACGACGTCGACGCTTGATGGGTTTCGCTTCGCTCTACCCATCCTACCCGCCGCCACTGCGAGCCGAAGCGGGCCCCACTCAGTGCCACGTCGTGTCGGCTTCGACGATCACCACTCTGATTTCCGGATCCTCCGCCGTGTTGCAGGTGCAGGGCATGCCCTCACCGCAGCGGCAGCCGCCGAGTTTCTCGCTCCAGGCCCGGAGCGGATGGTTTTCACAGACCCATCCCAGACCCTGGCAGAATGGGCATTTCTTGTCGGTCACAGCGTATCCGGCGTCCGCAGCGTGTTCGACTTGTCCTCGTTGCGCAGCTCTTGCTCGGCCGCGTTCCAAAATTCTTCTTCACGGCCTTCGGGCTTGCCGGCCTGCTCCCACAAGCGGTGCGCGCGTTCTCTGATGTCTTGCTCGGTCGGGTCGGGCAATTCTCGTCTCCTCTGTGAAGCACGGCCCACCCTGGGGGGTATGGGGGGCTTGGAGGCGGGCCGTGCAGGCCAGCGATCGGCGGCGAGGCTGACCCGCGGATTCAAGCTTCGATCGTGCGCGGGAGTTCCTAATCGCGCGCGCTCGGGCGACGACGTCCTCATCAATACCTTGAGACCAGGAAAGAACAGGGCGTCCAGCCAGGACAGGAGCCACACGGGCAACGCCCCGGCTCTCAAGAAGGCCAGGCGGCCGCCATCACCGGGATCACGACCGCACATCCCCAGATCGCAAAAGTCAGGACACCAGGGTCGTGCAATGTCTCGGGAGGATGGAGATGCGAAGCTCGGAGATATCGGTAGCGGGAGAAGGATCCGCACCACATTCCAAAAAACCAAAAATCCTACGTAAATTCATAAACTTGGATCGGAGGTGCGAGCCCGAGCGTGATACATCTCTTCCGGATGTAGCACCTTCGCCGCGCCCTCACTGCGTTGTTGCGCTACTCTCGAAGGGCTTGTTTTCGGCGATGAACCTCGCCGCCAACACCAAGGCCCCCATCGAAAACTCCTTTCCGTGCGCGGCAATCATACGCTCGGAGAGCTCCGCCAGTTCCTGGAAGAAGTGATCCTTGCTTGTGGCTTCGCTTCGCGCTTCGGTTGCTGTCATGAACTTTCTCCTGGAGCTCGCGGCAAGGCTCGTCGCCCAGCTCGCCGTTACTTGAAGATCTGCGGCGGAAACGTCACGATCGCCGCCTCGCCGCCATGTGTCCCGATGGCAAGATGCTGGCCATCGTCGGACCAGCAGACGGTTTGGACCGCGCTCCGGCCCGGCGGTTTGACGACCAGTTCGTCGGGTTCGCCAATCCTGGCAACGACGACCCTGCCGTCGCTGTATCCTGCCGCGACCAACGGACGTCCCGGATGCACGTCCACTGCCTCGACAAGGACGAAGCCACCGCGGCCGGTGCCGACGCTCGTCGGCTGTTCGCCACCGTCGTCGAGACTGGAAGCGTCCCATGCGATCATGCGGTAGGCTCCGCTCGTCACAAGAATGCGGGAGTCTGCACTCCACGAAAGAGACCGGACGCTTGCAGGATAGCTCGGAATCCGAACGGCACGCGCATCGGAAAGACGCAGCAATACGATACCTCCTTCTGCGACGGACATTGCCAGCCAGCTTCCATCGGGACTCCACGCCAAGCTGGAGATGACGCCCAAAGCCATTGTAGCGGTGGGCTCAGGTCGGGGTCCGAAGGCACGCACAAGCAGACAACCGTCAGCTCCTATCGCGAAGCTTCGACCGTCTGGCGAGACGGCGATCGCGGATGAACGCCCTCCCGCACGCTCCTGAAGCCATCCGACGTCGCCGTTGGAATCGCAGTATATGACCGACCCGTCGGAGGCCGCCAGAATACCGCCGGCATGCACCGGGGCGACGAGATCGATCGGGGCCGCTAATTTTGCGGCCTGTCGCGTGACACCGGATGCCGACACGTGCAGCAGCTGACTGCCATCGCTTGCGATGAAGCCCTCGGGCTCGATCGAGGCGAGATGAAGCGAAGCATCGCTGATGACGACTTTCGTCAATGGCGGGACCGGATTCCGCCGCGGTGAGATCGTCGATCGGCCGCCGTCCAAGGCCACACGATAACGGTCTTTCGGCGGTTCGCTGTCGGCCAGCGGAGCGATGGCCAGAGAGCCATCGGCGAGCGCGAACGCCACTGCCTGTCCCGCAGCGTCGAACGCCGCGTTCGTAACCGGCGCCCCCATGGTCCAGTGCCGACCAAGCAAGTCATAGAGCGTAGCCGTCTCAGCTTCCATCGTGTCCATCGGTCGTCTCACCTGCCGGTCGCAATACACTTGTCGAGTTCTTCAAGGCGTCGTTCCAGCGCGGCGCATTGGGCGTCGCATGCTGCCATTCCGGCCTTTGCTTCTTTCCAGCGCTCGTGCGCGTCCTCGATAATTTGGGCGAATGCATGCGAATCGCCCGTCGCCGCGATCTCCTGCTCAATCCTCTGAATCTCGAATTCTGCTCCACCGGCAAGCTGACGGTTCAGAAGGTTCCACGATTGAGCGGCCGACATCTGCTGAACGACGAGCAACCGCTCCTTCAGCATCTCGACAAGAACCTCCGGATCGACACTCATGGGCTCGGCTCGATTTGATCAAGGATCCGCTGGAGACCCCGGGCATCGGACACGAAGTGTTGCTGCGCGTCATTGACGTAAGATTGGAGCGAGTCCCACAGATCGACCCTCAGCAACCGCGCCGGATCGCCCATCATCGTCTCGATGGCCTGAAGACCGAACTGATGCCGCAAGCCGATCCCCTGCAATACGAAATCCGACAGCTCGCGTGCATGCGTTTCGACGAACGGCCGCAGCAGCGGATGTACGCCGTAGCTCATGCCGCGCTTTGCGAGCTCGGTCTCGATGAACAAGATGAAATGCCGCACCAGCAAACTTTGGCTTTCGCCAACCAGGTGCACCACGAAAGTGACGTCGCGGTCGGCACGCGCGAGGATCTGCGAGGCCAGCGTCGCCGCGGGGGCCGGACCTTTCCCGCCCTTTTGCTCATCCCAGACAGCCGCCATGAAAGGCTCCCCGATCGTTAGGTCCGGGAACGGTATTGGTGCAATTTGCGGTACAGCGTAGCGCGCGAGAGCCCCAGCTTTTCCGCGGCAGCCGCAATATTGCCGCCGGCGTTTGCGACGGCCCTCTCGATCGCACGCCGCTCCATCTCGTCAAAGCGCGCGATCTCGTCGCCCTCCGATCCCGTCGCGCTGTTCTCCGACTGCACCGAGATCGAGGGAGGTTGAGCCGGCGTGACCTCCACGAAATCCTCCGGCAGGTCCCTGGGCGTGACGATGCCGGTTATCGTCATCAGCACCAGGTTCTCAATCAGGTTGCGCAGCTCGCGAACGTTTCCCGGCCAGGAATAGCGGCGCAGCAACTCCATCGTGGCCGCCTCGAAGCGCAGCGGCTGGGTGCTGTAGATCGCAGCGAATTGCCTGTTGAAGTGATCGATCAGGATCTCGACGTCGCCCAGCCGATCGCGGAGCGGCGGGATGGTGAACTTGACGACGCCAATCCGGAAGTACAGATCTTTCCGGAAACGTCCCTCGGCCACTTCCTGCTTCAGGTTCCGATTGGTCGACGCCACCAGCCGTACGTCCACCGGGCGCGCCTTGCTGTCACCCAGTCTGTACACCGCGCGCTCTTCCAGCACACGGAGCAGGTAAGGTTGCAGGTCCATCGGCATCTCGCCGATCTCGTCCAAGCTGAGCACGCCGCCATTGGCAAATTCGAACCGCCCGGGCCTTCCCTCGCGCGTAGCGCCGGTATAAGCGCCCGGCGCATGCCCGAACAATTCGCCGCCGAGCAACTCCTTC
This sequence comes from Bradyrhizobium sp. 23AC, assembly GCF_054863025.1. NCBI lineage: Bacteria > Pseudomonadati > Pseudomonadota > Alphaproteobacteria > Hyphomicrobiales > Nitrobacteraceae > Bradyrhizobium > Bradyrhizobium sp. 23AC. Next base: position 53,095 of record NZ_JAVAYN010000004.1, on the reverse strand, counting down.
GAAACCGCACCGCAATTGAAGGCAACGAAAGGCTCCTTGCCGGTCTTCTGACTGGCGGCATGAACCAAGCGGGCGAAGAGTTCCTTGCCGACGCCCGTCTCGCCCTCGAGCAGGATTGCTGTCCGGCCAAGCGCCGCCCGCTCGATTTTCTGCACCACCTCAAGCAATGCCTCGCTACATCCGACGATTGCTTCCTTTGCCGACATCAGGGCGGCGCGGGTTGTCGGCGACATCTCGGATGCAGCAGGATTTGTCCGCGGCTTCGAAGCAAGCACGAGCATTGCGCCCTTCACAATCCCGTCGACGATTAGTGGCTCGATCCGCTGCTCGCGCAGCTCCTCGGGCAACCCCTCGGCCAGGTCTTTTCCCAACAGGCCTTCGCGACTTGGAAGAATCTGTGACCCAATGCTCAACTCACGAGACTGCGCGAGCCGACGCCAGCGAGCCGACGCCATGTCGTTGTGATGGACGACCCGACCAAAGCGATCCAGGATCACCACGCCGTCGGCACTGCCCATCCCCGGCATCCGAGAGATGCTCGCCTCGAGGAGCAGTATTCTCTCGAGCCGGATCTTTTCCGAAAGGGCAAGCTCGATATGATTGGCCGCGATCACCGCCAGCGCGACATTGTGCCGGTGAAAGATTGCCTGTGGTCCGGAAAAATCGATGATGCCGATGATGCTGCCGTCGATCGGGCTGCGAATGGGGCTGCCGACGCAGGTCCAGGCCTTGATGCCTTCGGAGAAGTGCTCCGCCGCGTGGACATGGACCGGCTTGCCCGTGACGAGCGCCGTGCCAATGCCGTTGGTGCCGGTCACCGTCTCGCCCCAATCGGCGCCGACTTCGAGGCGAATATCGTGCCCCGCATCGATCGTCCGCTGGTCGCCCCCGACATCGAGCACGACGCCATTCCTGTCGGTGATGACCAACATCGTGGCCGCATCGCCGAGGACATCGGCCACCCGGCGAAAGGTCTGAGCGCTGGAGCCGAGCAGATCGTCGTTCTTCAGACGCAGCTCATAGAGATCGTCCGGCGAGGCGATGAGACCGCTGCCCTTGCAACGGGCATCGACGCCCGATTGGATGCTGCGCTGCCATGACTCCTCGATGACGCCTCGCACCAGCGCGTTCTCGCGCTTCGCGTCTCCGAACGTCAGAAAGTTTTCCCACGCCCTGTTGGTCTCTCGTTCATCGTAGGGCCGCCCCTGCTCCGCATCAGTCGCGTCCGGAACTTTGTAGCCTTCCAGGGAAAACGGCGGCTTAGCCATGAACGTTTCCGTCAGCATTGGGGCACCAAATCTGAATGGGCAAACAGCAGCTTGATCGGCAGAAACGACATGAGCCGGACCCGATCGAGATCGATATCCCGCAAGGTCCAGGTCGTGGAGACTATTCGATGCTTCTGGCGATCGCGTCCAAGCCGAGACGATTTGAGATGACCTGCTCCAGTTGCGCCTCCGACGTCTCATCGGGGACGCTCACGCCTTCCAGGTCGATCAGGACCTTGTACAACTCGTCGTCCAGCGGATCGAAGATCCCGTTCTCGCGCGTCGCCAGCGCGAAGTGGCGCGATCGGCCGCTGCCGCGCAGCTCGCCGACAAAATGGAGTTGCCGGCCCGAAGCGAGATCGGCGATCACGACGCGACCATTAAAGCTGATCCGCACGTAGGGCTCGAGCTCTTTTGGCCGCGCCGGAGACGTGGACCAGAGCTTGCCGGATGGCTCAGGCTGTGAAGGAGGCTTCGGATTGCGCAACTCCTGCCAACGCCCGAGCGTCAGATGATTGGCGAGCGAGTTGATGGTGGTGCGGTTCTTCTGAAGGAAGTCCTTCGCCGCCACCTCTTCGCGGTGCGGACCGTCGCGTTTGGAGATGATGTAGGCCATGTCCCGCTTCCTCCTGCCCGGCTAGTCGGATGTCCGTGGAGGCTTGTTACACGCCTCCTTCGGCTCATGCCGGAGCTTCCAAGATTGTACCGCGTTCCGGATCGTTGTCACCTAAGATATCCCGACCGCTTCGAGCCTGAAGCGGTACGGCGGAACACGAGGTGCGTGCACACGCCTCATGCGCGGCCAAGCTTCTCTGCTCCGCCGCCGAGTGCCGGTCCCTGCGTCGGATCGGTGTATTGCGGCACGTCCGCAACCAGCGTGTTGGTGGTCAGGACCAGCGTGGCGACGGAGGCTGCGTTTCGAAGCGCGGTATACGTCACCCTGACGGGGTCGACGATGCCGGCCGAAACCATGTCGATGAAAACGCCGTTTGCGGCGTCGAATCCGACACCCGTCCGCGAGCTTTGCAGCTCGGCCACGACTTTCTGCGCGTCATGCCCCGCATTCCGCGCGATGAAGGCGGCAGGACGCGACAAGATTTCACGTACCAGCCTGATGCCTTCACCCAGATCGCCATTGATATTGCCGAGCGTGCGCGCCACCACCGGCGCGCACTGCGCCAATGCCGTGCCACCACCGGGTACGATGCCCTCCTCGGCCGCGGCCCGCGCCGCACTCAACGCATCGTCGATCAGCTGGATCGTACGCTTCTGCTCGACCGGCGTGACGCCCCCCGCAAAGATAACCGCGGTTCCGCCCGACAATTTGGCGAGGCGCTCCTTGAGCTTGTCCTGCTCGATGTTGGGCGGTGCCAGATCGTGCTGCTTGGCCACCTGCTGGCGCCGGGCCGCAATCGCCGCATCGTCGCCACCGCCCCGGATGATGACCGTTTCACGCGCACTCGCCCGCACCTGCCGCGCGGTGCCGAGATCGCCGATGCCGATCTCCTCCAGCCTGCCGCCGAGCTCGCGGGCAATGACCCGCCCGCCCGTGATGATGGCGAGGTCGTCCATCATCGCCTTGCGCCAATGGCCGTAGTCAGGTGGATTGACCACGAGCACCTTGCCGCGGTTGCCATCGCCCAGCAGCGTGACGACGACCTCCGGCGCGATCTCCTCAGCGACGATGACGAGCGGCCGTCCGGTCGCGGCCACCATCGCGCGGACCGGTGACAGTTCGCTCGGCGTCCTGATCTTCAGATCGGTCAGGAGAATGTAGGGCTGATCCAGCACCACTTCCATCTTCTCGACGTCCGTCACCATATGGTGGGAAATGTAGCCGCGGTCGAACGACATGCCTTCGACGACCTCGAGCGTCGTGCTCGTCGTCAGCCCGTATTCGGAACTGATGATGCCGTCCTTGCCAACGCGCTCGACCGCCTCGGCGATCAGACCGCCTAGGTGAGCGTCGGTCGATGCGATCGTCGCCACCGCCTGCAGGGTCTTGCGATCCGTTACGGCGACCGCCGCACCCTTCAGGGTTTCGACGACGACCTCGACAGCCCGGTCGATCCCCTTGCAGAGATCGACGGCCTTGGCGCCTCGCTCCAGGGCCACAACGCCGCCTTGAATGAGGCCGTTCGCGAGCACCATCGCCGTCGTCGTACCGTCGCCGGCGACTTCGTTGGTCTGCATCGAGACCTCGCGCACCACCTGTGCGCCCATGTTCTCGAACCGGTCCGGCAGTTCGATCTCGGAGGCAATGGTCACGCCGTCTCGCGATACGATGGGCGTGCCGATCGGCCTGTCCACCATCGCGTTCATGCCCTTCGGACCGAGCGTCGATTCGACCGCGGCGGCGAGCTTCTGGACCCCGCGCGCGAGAGCACGGCGAGCTTCGATGTCATGCAGCAGAACTTTTGGCATTGCGCTTCACTCCCACGTGGTCGTCTCTTGGTTATCAACTCGGGCGGGCTTGCTGTCCGCTCCGTCTATCGGCGCTCGCAGGCGCTTCGTGTAGCGGCCCAGCTCACACAAGCGCGGCGGAATGTGTCTTCAGGGCCGCCCGACCGACAGACTGCGCGGAACAACCACTGCCGCAGCCACCGCACGGCCCCGGCGTCTGGCTCGACCGATCCCCATCGACCTCGCGATAGCGGACCGCAAGGAGCCCTCTGCACAAGGAGCTGTTGAACTCCATGTTGATACGCACGCCTCGCAACCGCTGCAGATACGAGACCATTTCGTGTCGCTTGATGGTGCATCCATCGTAGGTGACAAAGGCGCGATCGCCGGCGAGATTGGCGAGGTTCCGCTCGACCAGAAGCTCTCGATAACGCGGCTTCTGGCGGGCAATTTCCTCCGAGTCGAAGTTGATCGCGTCAAACGTGCTCAGATCCATCCGGCAGATCGCCGGATCCTCATAACCCAGCCCTCGCAATGCCAGTATCATGGTCTCCTGGCGCCGTTCGAATGCCTTGCGGCGAAATTTCTCCCGCAGCTCGTCAAGCGATCCGCCGGCCGCGAAGTCCTTGAGTGCATCACCAAACGACATGCCCTCGCGGACACCCCTGTTGATCTCCTCGGCGACCATGTGATCCCGAAGCTGCGGACGGGCCTCGCGAACCCACGGCAGCGAGGATACCGCCCGGCGCATGTCATCGGCCATCAGGAAGGCGAAGTTCGCCGAACACCAATAGGTCGGCAGACGAAAGACGATCTCGACGCCGTCGTCATGGTCGACGGAGACTTGCTCGACAAATCCGAGCTCGGTAACCGACTCGTCCAGCTCGGGATCCGTCACCATCGCAAGGCGCTCCCACACCTCGCCGGTCTTACGATCATGCTGATGTTGGAGCGCGCTCATGATTCTACTCCGCCGCGGTCGCGTGAACCTGCTGTGCAAGCTTCGCCTTCTGCGCCTCGACGTCGACGCCATAGAGGCGCGCCGCATTGAGGCCCAGAATCTTCCGCTTCGCCTGGGGGGTGAGGTCGACGCCGTGCTCCTGCTTCAGGTCTTCCGGCAGCTCGAAGTTCCAAAACTTCTCGACCAGCCAGCGAGGCGTCCAGATCGCGTAATCGCTGCCGAAGAGAATCTTGTCCTCACCGACCCAGAACAGAAGCTCGCTGATCACCTCGGCGAAATAGCGCGGACGTCCGTGGATGAACGGCAGTGCCACCGCCAGGCCGCCATAGACGTTGGTCTCCTGCACGGCGATCCAGCAGAAATCGTCGAGTCGCGGCAGGCCGCAATGCTCGATGATGAAATTCAGCCCCTGGAAATCGGTCGCGGCATGGTCGACGTCGTGAACATCGAAGGCATCCTTGTCCAACGGAATGATCGTCGGCCCTTTGTGGACGTGGATGTTGGTGATCCCCAGCTTCTGGCAAAGCTCGAAGCAGCGATAGGCGTTGGGATCCGTAAGCTTCCAGCCACGCGAGTCACCCTTCCACTCGGCCGTATAGAGCTTGACGCCCTTGATGCCGAACGTCTCCTTCATGTAGTGGATGTACTCGAGCGCCTTCTCGCCGTCTCGCGGGTCGAAGGCGCCGTTGACGATGAAGCGGTCCTTGTACCTCTTCGCCATCTCGGCATTGCGATCGATGGTATTGAACCCGTTCTTGTAGAACTCGGTCAGGTAGGTCGACTGAACGACGGCCATGTCGTCCGGACCATCGACGAACAGATCGTGGTACATCTGATCGGCACTGTATTTCTCGAACTGCTCCTTCGGCCAGAGCTTGTCCTTCGGGCTGAGCGAGGTGTGATACGCGTAGAAGCAGTCGATGAACTGCTTGCCGTGGATGTTGAGCTGGTTGGCCGGGCTACCGTCCCAGAAATGGGTGTGGCCGTCGATTACGAAAACTTCCTCGCCGCTGGGAGTGATGAACATGGTGATCTCCAGGAATCCTTGGTTAGCTCTATTCGATCAATCGATGCGCAATCGTCGCGCTGGAACGGTTCGAGAAGAGGTGGGGCCACGAAGCGGCCCCACCCAGTCAGGGAGAATGGAGCTCACTCGATGTATTCGAAGACCTCGTCCATGTTGCCGAACAGCGTCACCGTGTTGTCGTCGATGCGCACCATCCGGCCGTAGTGGGTCGAGGTATTCACCTCGAAGATCTCGGCGGTCATTTCCTTCCCGAGAATTTCGCTGATCTCGTCCATCTTGAAGATCAGCTTGCCCTCGCCGTCGATGCGGATCAGCGCGGGCTGGTAGGTCACGGTGACGTTCGGCTTCTTTCCCATGAACTCGGCAATGGCCCGCGCCTCGACGCTGTCGTTCATGGTGACGCCGCACTGATGGGAAATCGTTTGCTCGAAACGAAGATCTCCCATCTTCTGAAAGATGTTCTGGTTGGTCGCAGATCTGGAAACGACGGACATTGCAATTTACTCCTTGGGAAGGGTGAGGCCGAGCTCGCCGAGAATCTTCTTGATGCGTTCGACCGACTGCGCACGGGCATCGGCGTATTGCACCGGCTTCGAGTGCGGTTGCGACCAGATCGGTTGAAGGCCGGCCGCCGCCTTGTTCGCCAGCGCCACATGCTTGTTCACCCAGCCCTGGAACAGCTTCTTGTTGTGGGCGGCATGCTGATTGTCGGTCACCAGGAGGTGCATCAGATCGATCGTGTTGGCGAGATTGCGCTCGTAATCCGCCTCCGCAGACGAAATCACCGGCGGCGTGATGAAATCGCCGTTCGACGAGGCCACCTGCATCAGGAAACCGCTGCGGAACAGTTCGCCGACGAGTGGCTCGAACACGATGTTCGTGGCGAAGTACTGCTCGAGATAGTCGGGCGAGCCCATGATCGATTCGATCGCTTCCCGGGTACCTTGCCAGCCCTTGTCTTCGAGCCAGGCGCGCTTGCCTGCCGCGTCGTCGAAGCCCGGAATGTCCATTCCGATCTCGGCCAGATAGAGCGTGATGTCCTGGGAAAGGCGGAGCTTGTACGACGAGTTGGTCAGCGTCGCGTTGTTGATCATCTGGGTGTAGCCGTAGCGCTGAGCCTGCATCAGCGACGTGCCGAGGCCGAACTCGGCATGCTTCCAGGCGCCCAGATGGTTCTGCAGGATCTTGATCCAGGCCTTGTCGAAGCTCTTCGGTGCGCCGGACTTGCGGCCGTTGGCGATCACCGCCTGGACCATCGCCTCGATCCTGGACTGCCGCTGGTAGTGAGTGCGCTCCCACTCCTGGTCGGGGGCGCGGAAGGCGTGCCAGTTCGAGCTGAGCGCCGCCGTGTTGTCCTTGGTGTAGGCACCCTTGCCGTTCGGAAAGGCGATGATCCAGTCCTGCAACAGGTAGCGTTCCGGGTCGGGTTGGACGTCGACCGTCACGTCCTCGTAGTGCGTGGCGCGCTTGCTGCGCGGCTCGAAATACCGATATTTTCGGCTATCCGAGTCCGGGAACACCGCAGAACCTGCTGCACCGGATTTGGCTGATTCAGTTTGAACGGCAGTCATGGTCGTCTTCCTCCTCCTGTTGTCGGGCCTTAAGATGGGTCGCTCGGCGGTCAATGCCGCCCTAGTTGTTGGCTGGCGTAAACTTGTCGAAGAAGGTTCGGTCTGACTCGACGTCGTTCATCTGCAGTACCGGCGTCAACGCCTCGATCATCGGCGATGGTCCGCAAGCGTAGACGTCGACGTCTTCGCCATATCCGGCGCCGCGAAGGTGCGATCCGACCGCTTCGTGCACGAAGCCCTTCGCTCCACTCCAGGCCGTATCGTCCGCTGCATGGGAAAGGACGGGGACGAAGGTGAACTCCGGATGGTTGGCTGCGAGCTCGGCGAAGCGATCGAGATAGAAAAGGTCGCCCTGCGTTCGAGCTCCGTAGAAGAAGTACACCGGGCGCACTTCTCCCGAGCTGATGTGATCATGCAGGATGGACCACAGTGGCGACATCCCGGATCCACCGCCGACCAGGATCATGGCTCCGGTTTTGTTTTCTCGTCGGAAACAGGTCCCGTAAGGTCCTTTGATTCCGACTTCGGTTCCGACGACAAGGTCTCCGTCAAGTCGCGAGGAGAAGCGTCCGTTGGGGTACTTCTTGATGATGAACGCGAGTTTTTGGCCTTCGCCCGGCGGATTTGCCATGGAAAACGAGCGCGTAATCGTCTCTGGTCCCGGGAGCGTGATGTCGACATATTGACCCGCCCAGAACTTCAGAGGTTGCTCCAGCGTGATCTCGAGGAGGCGGATGTCATGGGTCAGCGCAGCGACGTTCGTGACAGTGCCCGTGAAATCCTTGACGGGGATCGATTTCGACAGCACCTCCTCATCATAGTTGAGCAGCTCCACCTCAAGATCCGAATAGGCCAAGGTCCGGCAGAGCAGGATGTAGTCCTGGCCGCGTTCCATCTCATTGAGGGCAAACGTGGAGTATTTCTTCAGCTCCACGTCCCCTCCGGTAAGCACGCATTTGCACGCCGAGCACTGTCCTTCCTTGCAACCATGCGGCAGCGCGATCCCTTGGCGAAACGCGGCGTCGAGAACGGTTTCGTTCTCCTCGACCTCGAACTCTATGCCAACCGGCTGCAGGCGAACGACATTCGTGGGCGCGCCCATAGGGAGCCTCCTCAAACCAACGCTTCATATCTTCCGGGGAACGATCGGGAAGGAGCCGGCCGAAGCCGGCCCCTTCGATCTCGCTTAGTGGCAGGGATTGATCGTGAATCCCTTGCGGTAGTCGGCAAGATGAGTCTCGCGGTCGGCCGGGCTCATCTCCCGCAGCGTCTGCAGCGGGCTCTTGAGGATGTGGCCGCGGACATCGTCGAGCGTCCACATTTCCTTCTGGTCGAACCGCAGGTGCGGCTGGGCGACCAGCGTCTTGCCGTCCGTGCGCACGAAGCCGAGATCCTTGATGGCGTCGGCGATATCCACGTTGTGGTAGACGCTCTCCCACTCGCGACGGCCGCTGAACCGTCCCATCGCCGGGGTCGGACGTCCCTGGTACTCGCCGGCGAAGGCTTCGACCGCCGTCCAGCGGTCGAGCTCATGGGCGAAGGTGTGCAGCTTGCCGTCGATCTCGTCGGTGACCATGTCCTCACGGATCAGGCATGGAACGAGGCACGACCAGCAACGATGCGGATAGACGTAACCGACATCGCTATTGAACAGGATGTTGGTCTGGCCGCGATGCGACAGCTTCTCGTACCATTTCCAGAACTCGCCGAACTGCGCGTACCAGCCCGGATATTTGTGCTCGAACCACTCGAAGTCCTTGTCGGTCTGGGCCTCGATGCGCCAGAAGTTCGCCGACCAGCCGACTGCGAAGAATTGCGCGACCTTGTGGACGTAGTGCTTCTCGGTCAGTCGCTTCCAGGCGGTCTGGACGTCGTCATGATGGATCTTGATGCCGTATTTCTCGAGCGGCAGCATATAGGTCCGGTAGTAGTCCTCGAAGATCCAGCGGTGCCACATCTCCGCATACGACTCCTTGTTCTTGTCGCGGTTCGTGGTCCCGTACTCGATGAAGGTGCCGATCGCCGCATCGACGATGGCATGGTTCTGCCAGAAGGCATACCGCATGTCGCGTTCGAGCAGCAGGTGGTTCTCAGGCTCCTTCAGCATCGACATCAGCATCGAGTGGCCGTTGCCGATATGGCGACTCTCGTCCGACTGGACCGACAGGAACACGGTCGGCAACGCATAGTCGCCATTCCGGGCCGCCTCCGACGGCATCGCGACGAACAGCGTGTTGGTGAACGCGGTCTCTGCGACCACGGTCAGGTAGACGTTCGCCGACGTGATGGCGTCACCGGTGATGAAGCCCTCGCCGAACTGCCGGCCGATCGTGGTGGCGTAGCACTTGCCGAACGCCTCCTCGGTGATGTCGAATCCGGCCGGGTCGATGTAGTTCTCCATGTACCATTTCTTCAGGTTCATCTGGATGGTGGAGTGGCGGAACTCGTCGACCATCTGCATCGTGAAGCCGGTGCGGAGATCCTCACCCGGGGCCAGACGGCCGACCATGGCCATGGACCGTGCGGCGGAGATTTCCGGGAACGGAATGATCGCCAGGAACAGCTTCATCCACTCGACCCATCGCGGCTCGACGTTACGGAACATGTCGCCGCGGAGCGCCGCGTCGAGCGCACCGTAGACGCGATTGTCCTTTTCCTCCTGCATCGGGAAGTAGGAGCGGAGGACCTGCTTCATCGGATCCTTCGGCGCCTTCGTGATCTTGTAGTCCGTGGGGAAGGTCATCGCTTCCTGGACGTAGGACGGATTCCATCCGAGGTCTGCGATCTTCTTTGCAGCCTCACCTACGGAAATGCCGCGCTGGGCCGTGATCTTGTTGAGAGTTAAAGTTCCAGACATCTAGTCTTTCCTCCTGATCGGGTCAGAAACCACATCGATATTTCGCCTGCCCAGGCCCTCCACGGACCGGGCAGTGCCTACCCGTGCGTTACGGGCCACCTCGCGGCCGCTTGCACGGCCGGACGCTTGATATCGGCAAGGGTCCTGGGACGACTGTGGAGCACTAGGAGGATGAGGCGATCATCGGAGCGGCGGTCCTCCGATCGCAGTTACGTCATCCCGCACATGATGCGCCCTTAGCTCGACGTCCCTTCCCTCGTTCTTTTCGCGGCTCGCCCCATACAGAGCAGTCGGCGTTCTTGTATCGGAAGCTTTGCAACGGTCGTGCCAGCGGTCGGGACGGCTCGCCGGATCGCTTCCGGCTGCGCGAAAGCGGAGATCGGCGCAAACGCAGGCGTTACAGCTGCGAGCCCGCGGACGAGGCCGATGCAAATTGCGACAGAAATTGCAGATTGAGATTCTCAGCAAACCAGAAGCGTGAGTTTGCGCCGCACTATTTGCATTGCAGCAGCGATCACGCGCCCGGGCACTGGACATGCGTTATGGGGCGTTGATCCGCGCAACGCCCGACCCAAGCTTCACGGCCCAGCGACAGGAATAGAGCGCGTAGCATTCGTGATCACAGAACGACAGCCCGGTGCTGAGTTCTCTCAAATAGCCTGCATGGATTGGCGCACAGCAATGCATGCAAAGCGTCTTCGAACATGGCATCCTGCCATTCACCAGGACGAACCTCATCTGACGCTCCCAAGGCGAAGCCGTACGATGCTATTTGAGAGTTCTGCTCGGACTATCCGGCCAACAAGCAGCGAAGCCATTTGCGATCGGCCTTCTTACGTCGTTTGAACCGATCGACGCCCCTCCCGGAGCCCGGCGCCGTACGCCAGAGATGATGCCGGTCAACCCGCGCTTCCGGCCGCAGATAGCACGGCACCTGGTGGGACTCTGGAAGCTTCGGCGCATTTTGCTCCCCCGCTGCGACGCAAATTGAGACGACGACGCAGAATGAGACTCTCTGCGCCTGCGTTTGGTTGCCTCGACGGCTTGGCGCACAAGCAGGTCAGGACGCCCGAGTATTTTGACCGAACGCCCTACAAAACTGCACGCCCATCTCAGAGCGCGAGCCCTCGAAGTCCATCGCGAGCAAGTGCTTACCCGCGATGGATCGGGTTGGATCAGGTTCAGGGAATAAGAACTGCGCGTCCGTGAATTTTGCCGGCGTTGAGGTCGTGAAGAGCCTTGTTGGCATCGGCAAGGCGATACTCAGCTGTAGCGAGCTCGACCAAACCTCTGTCCGCAAGCGCCATCAACTCGGTCAACTCGGCCCATGTGCCGACCAGATTGCCGATAATGTTCTTCTCGGTGATCACCATGTCGACGGTCGGCACCCGGATGTCCTCACCATAGCCGACGACGTAATAGCTCCCCATCGGGCGGGTCATTGCCAGGCCCTTCGAGGTCGTGCCCTTCTCGCCGACGAAATCGATCACCGCTTCGGCACCGTTTCCAGCAGTCAACTCCAGAACGGCTGCCACTTCATTGCCGTCGGCCTTCACGAGGTGATCGGCGCCTGATTTTTCAGCTAGTTTCAGCGATGCCTCGGACTTGTCGACGACAATAATGTCGGCCGCACACATCGCTTTGAGGCACTGGATTCCGATGTGACCCAAGCCGCCCGCACCGATGACGACACAGAATTCGCCCGGCAAAAGGTGACGCGTGGCTTTCTTCGCTGCGCGATACGCCGTGAGACCCGCGTCCGCGTATGGCGCGACCTCCTTGGGCGCAAGCGTCCGCGACAGAGGGACAATGTTCCGTTCCGAGGTGCAAAGAACTTCTGCATAGCCCCCATTGCAATCGAGACCGGGAAATGTGCCGGGGCCGTGCATGTCGAAGCCCCGGCGGCAGGCGAGACACGTCCCGCCGGTGATCTTCGGGTGGACGATCACAGGATCGCCCTTCTTCAACCCCTCGACCTCCTTGCCGACCTCCTCGATCCAGCCGGCATTTTCGTGTCCCATGATCAGGGGCAGCAGCTTGTCGCCGGTCGGATCCATGTGCGGCTTCCACACGCCTTCGATGATGTGAAGATCGGTCCTGCATACGCCTGCACCGCCAATGCGAACGATGACGTCGGTCGATTTCGTCAGCTTCGGATCAGGCACTTGTTCTTCGCTAACCCAGCGCTCGCCGGATAGCTTTTCGTCATACGCTCTCAGTACTTGGGCTTTCATGTTGTCCTCCGTCCGCGGCGAACTTCATGCTCGCCTTCGACGAGGCGGCTCAGCATTTTTCGTGCCAGCAAGCTTGCTCGAATGTCGCAACGCACCAGGGAATGCTTATGCTGAGGCCCCTTGGGCCGAGCGAGTGGACTGGCGACGACAAGGCCAGCCACCCAGGCGCTGTACGCGAGATTGCGGTGTTCCAGGTTAGCGTCCGCTTTGAGGCCGTGCCAGGAACAGCCTGCGCCCGCAATGCCGAAGCATACGCTCGACGCATCCGGTTGATCGCGGGATCGCTGCCGACCTCTTGCTCACCGCCCCTGGAAGACCGCCGGGCGCCGCTCGACAAAGGACTGGATGCCCTCGCGCGCGTCGGCGCTCTTGAGCACACGGTCCCGGATCGCCGGAATGCAGGCGATCGCAGCCGCCTCACCCTGCTCGGTGTATTTCGCGGCCGCTTCCTTGGTCACCTGAATCCCAAGCGGTGCGTTGCGGGCGATGGTCGCCGCGATCTCCATGGCACGGCCGATCTGCTGGCCGGCCGGAACGACCTCCTGAACGAGACCGATCTCGCGCGCACGCTGCGCCGTGAATTCATCGCAGAGGAAGAGGTGGTACATGGCGTTACCCCAGCCTGCGCGGGACAGATAGCGGAAGTGAGCGCCGCCCAGGGGCGCGATGCCGCGCTTAGCCTCCATCTGGCAGAACCGGCTGTCGTCGGCGGCCACCACGATGTCGCCGGCCAGCATCAGCTCGATGCCGACGGTGTAGACGATGCCTTGCGTCGCGGTGACGATCGGCTTCTTGCAGCGCTTGGTGAGGCCGAAAACGTCGACATTGCCTTCCTTGACAGTCCGCTTCTCGGCATTCGGGCCGAAGAATTTCGGCATGTCGAGGCCCGCGGTGAAATCCTTGCCTTCCGCGCAAATCACGCCGACCCAGTAGCCGTCGTTGTCATGCAACTCGGTCAACGCGTCCGACAGCAGATCCATCATCTGTGGCGAGAAGGAGTTCTTCTTCGCGGGATTGTCGATGATGATCTTCAGGATGTGATCATGCGCCTCGGTGCGGATCGTGCCTTCGGTGGTCATGCAAGCGTCTCCTGTCTACCTGTCGTTCTTGATGGCGAGTGCGGTTCGAATGGCTGCGGCCCGCTCCGGCGGGAACGCCGCTGCGCCCTCCTGGAGAATGTCGAGGAAGGACAACACGCCGCCGCGAGAGCCCCAATTGCCCTCTTCGATGATGCGGAAATTGACCCACCAGCTCGGAGAGGGCTCCTTCATCTCGCAAGCATCCGCGAGGGCGCTGAGAACGTTGCGAATGACCGTGGCCCGGTCCTCGCGGGTCCAGCAGCAGTCCATCACGACGACGTCCACCACCATGACGTCGCTCGGCTGGTCCGAGAGCAGCTCTCCGCCGTGCGCGATCATGTCGAGTGGCCGCTCGAGGAAATGCACCTGGTAACCTCGCCGTGCCTGGGGAACGAGCCGGCCGACCTCCGGCACCAGCACGGCATCCGTCAGCGTCTTGGCAAGCACCCGGCGCTGCTGACCGGTCAATCGGCCTTGCGGGGTCATCACATGGATAAAGGTCATCTCGAGCTCTCCGGCAAACTATGTCACGTGACATACACCCACACGGCGCTAGCTATGTCAACTGTCATATTGTAGCATCGGATGACGAGGTGCCCGATGACGTCCGATACGAGAGCGAAAATGGTGGCCGGGGCCGCCGATCTGATGAGCCGCCGCGGCGTGAATGCGACGAGCGTACGGGAGGTCGTGCGCCACACTGGCACGCCGCGCGGATCGATCAGCCATCATTTTCCCGGGGGCAAACGGCAGCTCATCGAAGATGCCATTGTCTTTGCGGGCACCCAGGTCAGCGGCCCCCTGCGGCATCTCACCAGCGAACGGGGGGCCATGGCCGGCCTGCGCGCCTTCATCACGCTTTGGAAGAGGACGCTGGAACAGACGAATTATCAGGCCGGATGTCCGATCCTGGCAGTTGCCGTCGAGGAATATGTCAGCGATCCCTCCGATCAGGAAACCGCCGGCGGACAGGCGGTCCAGCGCCATCTGCTTGATCTCGCTCAGGGCATCTTTGCGGACTGGCAGCAGATCCTGTCCAATGCGCTGAAGCAGGAAGGCCTCACCGCGTCGCGCGCACGGCGGCTTGCCACGCTGATCGTCGCATCGGTCGAAGGTACGGTCGCCATGTGCAGGGCTGCGCGTAGCGCCCAACCCCTGGAGGAGGTCAGTCACGAGCTCGAGCTCCTGCTGAAGAGCGCAATCGACAAGCCATAGCGTCGAGAAGCGAGAGCCGCACAGGTCAACGTCAGGCTCCCTCGTCAAGCGCCACCAGTTCGCGCTTTCTGCGCAGCGTCGGCAACAGCGGTCCGATCAGCAGCACCAGAGCAAGCGCGAGGCACACCGCCGAGATCGGCCGCGTCACGAAGGTGCCGAGATCGCCCTGCGAGAGGATCAGCGACTTGCGCAGATTGTTCTCCAGCATCGGCCCGAGCACGAAGGCGAGCACCAGCGGCGCCGGCTCGTAGCCGAGCTTGCGCATGAAATAGCCGATGATCCCGAACGCGATCATCACATAGACGTCGAAAACGTTATTGCCACTGCAATAGACGCCGATGATGGTGAAGAGGATGATGAGGGGGAACAGGATGTTGTAAGGCAGCTTCAGAAGTTGCACCCACATGCCGATCATCGGCAGATTGAGCACCAGCAGCATCAGATTGCCGATATACATGCTGGCGACGATGCCCCAGAACAGCCCGGGGTTCTGCGTGATCATCAGCGGTCCCGGTT
Source organism: Bradyrhizobium sp. 23AC (assembly GCF_054863025.1). Classification (NCBI taxonomy): domain Bacteria; kingdom Pseudomonadati; phylum Pseudomonadota; class Alphaproteobacteria; order Hyphomicrobiales; family Nitrobacteraceae; genus Bradyrhizobium; species Bradyrhizobium sp. 23AC. Next base: position 37,964 of record NZ_JAVAYN010000004.1, on the reverse strand, counting down.
GCAGCCCGTGAACCACGAAGGCACCGAGCAGCAGCGCCATCACCACGTTGGGCGGAATGCCGAGCGTCATCAGCGGAATGAACGCGCCGCCGGCTGCGGCGTTGTTGGCCGCTTCCGGCCCTGCGACGCCTTCGATAGCGCCATGGCCAAAACGTTCGGGCGTCGCGGAGAGCCGCTTCTCCAGCGCGTAGGAGGCAAAGGACGCCACGACGGCGCCGCCGCCCGGCAGGATGCCGAGGAAGAAACCGAGAATGGTGCCACGGCCGACAGGGCCGGCGCTCGCCTTCCAGTCCTCCTTGTTCGGGAGGAGCCGGGTGATCTTGGCATTGATGATGTCGCGCTTGATGGCCTGCTCGGTGTTGAGCAGCACCTCGGCGACGCCGAACAGGCCCATCACGACCGGCACGAGTCCGATGCCGTCCATCAGTTCCATGCGACCGAAGGTCAGGCGCGGCTGCGCCGTAATGCTGTCGAGCCCGATCAGGCCGAGCACGACGCCGATACAGGCCATCAACAGCGCCTTCGCCATCGAGCCCTGGGTGAGGAAGGTCAGCACCACGAGCCCGAGCGCCATCAGGCTGAAATACTCGGCGGGACCAAAAACGATGGCGACGCTGGCGAGCTTCGGCGCGACCAGCATCAAGGCGACCAGCGAAAAGGTGCCGGCGATGAAGGAGCCGAAGGCGGCGATGCCGAGCGCGGGACCCGCGCGGCCCTGCTTCGCCATCTGGTGGCCGTCGATGCATGTGACGACGGAGGCCGCCTCGCCGGGGATATTGACCAGGATCGAGGTGGTAGAGCCGCCATACATCGAGCCGTAATAGATGCCGGCCATCATGATGATGCCGGATTCCGGCGTGCCCGAGAGCGTCACGGGCAGCAGCAACGACATCGCCGAGATCGGCCCGATGCCCGGCAACACGCCGACCAGCGTGCCAATGAAGACGCCGATGAAACAGTAAAGCAGGTTGATCGGCGCCAGTGCGACCCCGAAGCCATGCGCGACATTGACGAGAGTATCCATGACCGTGCTCAGCCGATACCGAACATGCCGGACGGGAGCTGAATGCCAAGCGCTTGCTTGAGCAGCCACCACATGCCGACGGGAACGAGAATGGAAATTGGAATCGCCAGCGACCAGCGCACCGGGTCAATCAGGCACATCAGCAGCAGCGTCAGCGGAATGGCGGCGAGCAGGAAGCCGAGCGGATCGAGCGCGATGGCGAACCCGGTGAGGCATGCGATGACGATGACCGGCTTGGCCCAGCGCGCATCTTTCCAGCGCGAGCCGAAGGTCGGCCCGCCTTCGGTGATCGCGGCAACGATGATCGTTGCCGCAAACGCGCAGATCAGGATGCCGGTATAGAACAGCACGAAGCCCGGGCCCGGATCGTGGATGGTGCCGAGCTTGAGCTTCAGGCCGGACCGGATCACGAAGAGGCCGAGCCCGAGCCCGATCAGCCCGCTCCAAAGCTCCGAATTGTCGAGGCGGACCTTGACGTTGCTATCGCCGCTCATGGGTCAGTTCTTCTTGCCGAGCCCGAGTGCATCGATCACCTTGCGCTCAGATTCGGTGACCTCGACGACGAACTTCTTGTAGTCCTCGCTGTTCTTGTAGTTCGGCACCATGTCGTATTTGGACAGCGTCGCGACCACGGCCGGATCATCCAGCGCCTTCTTGAAGGCGTCGTGCAGCTTGGCGACGATCTTGGGGTCCATGCCCTTCGGGCCGGCGATGCCGAACGGCGAGTCGTAGACCACGGGATAGCCGAGTTCCTTCAGCGTCGGCGCGTCGGGAAAGTTCGGCGAGCGGCTCGCGGTCCACACCATCAGCAGGCGCAGCTTGCCGGCGTCGACCAGCGGACGCCAGCCGGTGGCGTCGGCCTGCAGCATCGTATGCTGACCGAGCACCGCGGCATTCGTCTCCGCGCCGCCCTTGAACGGGACAGCCGTGAGCTTGATGCCCGCGAGCATGGCGATCTGTTCCATCCCGACATGCGGCGAAGTCCCGACGCCAGGCGTCGCATAGGTGACCTTGCCCGGATTGGCCTTGGCGTAGTCAACCACGTCCTGCCAAGTCTTGAACGGACCTTCCGCACTGGTCGTGACGCCGAAGGTGTAGCCCGAGAGGTGGATGATATAGGTGAAATCCTTCGACGGATCCCACGGGACTTCCTGCATCAGCGGCAGACGGAACACTCCCATCGGGAGCTGCGCGATGGTGTAGCCGTCGGGCTTCGCGGATGCGGCCATGGTGGCCGGGCCGACCGTGCCGCTTCCTCCGGCCTTGTTGTCGATCGCGATCGGTTGTCCCAGCACCTTCGAAGCACTCTCGGCGATCGCACGCATGGTGAGGTCGGTCGATCCGCCGGCCGGCCAGGGAATGATCAGCGTGATCGGCTTGGTCGGGTATTCCTGTGCGCCGGCGTAGACGGGCACGAACATGGCGAGCGCCGCGATCGCAATCATCAAACTGCTGCGTTGAAACATAAGATCCTCTCTCCAGTGGTTCGCTCGAGCCCGTGTCTTCATGTGTCCTGCCGGCGGCCTGCCATCGGCACCGTGAATCCGCTCCCCTGGCCGACCACGACTGCCGATGGCTTCTCCCGCCTCAATCAACTCGCAGTGCGATCGAGTTGATGACGTCCCGCCATTTTGGAATTTCCTGCGTCATGAACGTCCCCAGATAGGCGGGACTGCTCGACGGCGCCGGGATGATTCCCTGCGCATCAAGGATCGGTTTGATCGAGCTGTCGTTCATGGCGGCGACGAAGGCCGCATTGAGCTTCGCGATGATCGGCTCAGGCACGCCCTTCGGTGCGACGACGCCGAAGAACACGCTGACGTCGAAACCTTTCAGGCCCTGCTCGTCGAAGGTCGGCACATCGGGCAGAACCGGCGTCCGCTCGATCGTCGTGACGCCGAGCGCGCGAAGGAGTCCGGCCTTGATGTGAGGTGCGGAGACGAAGATGTCGGCAAAGCTCATCTGAACCTGGCCGCCGATCAGATCGTTGATCGCAGGCGCGCCGCCACGATACGGCACGTGCAGGATGTCGGTGCCGGCGATGGCATTGAACATGACACCCGCTAGGTGAGTGGATGCGCCATTGCCGGACGAGGAGAAGCTCAGTTTTCCCGCATTCGCCTTCGCATACGCGATCAACTCCTGCACATTCTGCGCCGGCACAGAGGGATGCACCGAAAGCACGTTGGGCATTTTTCCGATCATGATGACCGGATCGAAGCTCTTGATCGGATCGTAGCTGAGCTTCGCGTACAGGCTCACATTGATGGCGAGCGGGCCCGACGTCCCGAACAGAAGGGTGTAACCGTCGGCCGGCGAGTTCGCGACGAAGTCGGCTCCGACGTTGGCGCCGGCGCCGGCACGATTTTCGACGATGACGGGTTGGCCAACCTTAGCTCTGACACCCTCGGCCAGAGACCGTGCCAATGCATCCGTCGGCCCGCCGGCTGCAAAGGGCACGACGAATTTGATCGGTCGCTCGGGAAATTCCGCCCACGCCATCGCGGGCATGGACAACGCAATGGTCGACGCAAGAAGTAATTTGCGGCAAAGACCGATGAACTCCATAGGCTGCTCCCCTCCCCGCAAGGCTGACGCCATGCCGTTTTTCAGTTCCTTGCCGGTTGGGTCTGGCGATATCGTCGCGCAGCACGTCCGACTTATTGTTCTGGGAAATTGTCCGTTCGATCAGATCACGCGTATGTCACCGTCACGCTGCCGAAAGGTCCGAAATCCGCGACGAAAGTCTCGCCGGGCTTCGGTCTCAACATTCCCGTCACCGTGCCGGTGCTGATCATCTGCCCCGCCTTCAGGCCGATGCCGGTCCGCGAGAGTTCGTTGGCGAGCCATGTCACCGGCACGATCGGATGGTCCAGCGCGATCGCCGCACTGCCTTTCCGCCTCAGTGTCCCGTTGCAGGTCAGCACGACCTCTTGGCCGGCAATGTCGCGCTCCCGCCAGTTCGCGATCGGCGGACCGTATGCAATGGTCCCGCTGCCGGCTCCGTCCGCAAGGATGGCAGGCAGCGGAGGAAACGCGCCGTCATGGACGAAGCGACACTCGGCCAGCTCCACGCCCGGATGCAGCGAAACGACGGCTTGCTTGACTTCTTCGATGCTGTAAGGCGCTTCACGCGGCGGAAGATCGGCGCCGAGCAGCGCCTGGTATTCGACTTCCGGAATGGGACTGCACTGGCGTGCATACTCGACCGTGACGGGTGCTTGCTTGATGAGCGGCGCGTAGACCCGGCCATAAATCGGCGAGTCCGTGCGCAGCTCGCGCTGCAACCCTTCCTTCATGGCTGCAATCTTCCAGCCCGCGACGGTCCAGCCGAGCTCCTCCTCGACCATGCGCGCGACACGGTAGGCGGTCGGCTTGTCCGGCGGCACGAGACGCTGGTCGAGGCCGCTCTGCTGGCGTCCTTGGCGGCGCAGGATTGCGAGTAAATGGGCGAGTTCGCGTTGTGCCGACTGATCCATCGCGATTACCTCACCAGCAGCGCGGCCGCGCGCGACAACGGCACTGGCGCCTCATCCAGCAACAGGTCGATGGCCTCGTCCTCCCAGCGCTGGCTCTCCAGGTTCAGCGTGCTCGGCTCTTGCACGCGGTGCTCCAGCACGAAGCGCGCGAGCAGCAGGCGGCGGGCGTCGCCGCCGGATGCGCCCAGACGCAAGCCCTCCTGGATGAACAGCGCGGCGGTGACGGCATGATAGAGCTTGCCGGCCGCGGCACGGCAGAAGCGCTCATTCTCTGGGCGTGCCGCGACCTCTTCCGCGAAGCGCATGGCGCTATTGATAGCGCCCTCAAGCCGCGTGCGAAATTGACCGGGAACACCCTGCATCTCGGCGAGTCGAGACGCGAGATCATCGCGCAGGGCGGCGTGCGCGCCGACCTTTCCGACGGCGCGCTGCACGGCATCGAGCGCGTTGATGTTGCTGGTGCCCTCCCAGATCAGGCCGAGATGGGCATCGCGCACCAGCCGCGCGTTCGGCCAGTCCTCGATATAGCCGTTGCCGCCGCGCGCCTCCATCGCACCGGTCGCCACCGTGACATTGTCGCGGCAGGCCCGGTATTTGACGATCGGCGTCAGCAACCGCAGCACCTTCTCCGGTGCGGTTGCCGAATAGAGCAGCGCGGACAGCGCCTGCTCGGTCGGCACCATCAGCTTGACGAGCTGCCGGCGCATTAGGGGATGATCGACCACCGCACGACCGAAGGCATTGCGATGGCGGGAAGCCTGGAGCGCCTCGTTGAGGCAGCGGCGCATCATGCCGGCGGCGCGCGCCAGGTGCGAGACACGGCTGGAATTCACCATCACCAGCATATGCTTCAAGCCCTGGTCGAGTTCACCGAGCTGATAGGCGACGGCACCATCGAACACGATCTCGCCGCTGGCCATGGTGCGGCTGCCGAGCTTGTCCTTGAGGCGCATGATCCGATAGGCGTTGCGGCTGCCATCCGGCAGCGTCTTCGGCATCAGGAACAGGCCGAGGCCGCGCCCGCCGCCGACTGCGCCCTCCGGCCGTGCCAGCAACACGGCAAGCTCCGCATCGGCGTTGGAGCAGAACCATTTTTCACCATAGAGCCTCCAATGCGCGCCATCACGCACGGCGGTCAGTTCGGCCGCACCGACATCGGAGCCGCCCGCCTTCTCGGTCATGAACTGCGCGCATTTGAGCAGCGTGGCCGGATCCTGACTCCACATCCGCGAAAGATATCGTTCATGAAGCTCGCCGCTGCCGAAGCGCCGGACCAGCTCGGAGGAGCTGTCGGTGAGATTCACCGGACAAAGCAGGCCGAATTCGGCCTGCGCGAACAGGTAGTGAAACACGTATTTCGCAAGCGGCGGCATGGCCGAGGGCCAGCCGAGCACGCCACCGCGGTTGCACATCGCGTGCATGCCGAATTGTCCGAACGCGATCTGCTCCATCTCGCGATAGGCCGGGTGATATTCGACCCACTCCTCGTCGCGGCCGTAGAAGTCGCGGGAATGCAGGACGGGCTGATGGCGCTCGGCTTGATCGGAAAGGTCGTGAAGCCTGCCGCCGGCGAGCGCGCCGAGCTCGGCAAGATGCGGCTGGAGATGCGCCAGCAATGGCGCGTCCATGTAGAGCGGAAGCAGATCCCGAATGCTCCGGTCGATCGCAAAGTAGTTCAGCCCACGGCAGGTGGGCGCTAACGCCATCGAGCGTCGGGACGACGCTTCGCGACGGGCCAAACCGGCATGAACGGTCATGAGCTTCCTCTCCGGACGGACGTATCTTGGGCGGGGCGGCCCCCGGGCCAGTGTTCGGGTATGACTTGACAGCGCTCCACGCAAACGACTTCTTGGGCGGGCGCCTTGAGCGAAACTCAAGGCCCGGTTATCCCGCGGGGCGCGCCATCATGGCTTCACGACGACTTCCTCCACTCCATGCCGTGCGGGCTTTCGAAGCGGCCGCACGGCACCTGTCGATCACGCGAGCGGCCGACGAGTTGAACGTGACGGTCGGCGCAGTCAGCAGGCACGTCCGCGCGCTCGAGGTGCGCATGGGCACCGCGCTGTTCCTGCGGGGGTCGCGCGGCCTCGTCCTGACCTCGGCCGGCAAGGCGTTCGCCGATTCCACCCGCGAGGCCCTCGATCGCATTGCGGATGCCGCTGAAGGCCTGCACCTGCGGCAGTTCAGACGGCTATCCGTCGGCGTCTACGGATTCTTCCTGTCGCGTTTTCTCCTGCCGGTATGGCCGGGGCTCAAGGCGGCACATCCCGAGCTGGAGATCGATCTGCACACCAGCGCCAACCCGGTTGATCTTCTTGCCAGCCGCTACGATGCCGTCATTGCCGTCTCGGACGGAGAGCCGAGACTCGTCACCCGGCCTCTGCTGCCGATCGCCACCGTGCCGGTCTGCTCGCCAGCTCTGCTGAAGGATGGCGCGCTGGATTTCGCGTCCGTTCCGCTGCTGCACAACAGGCCGCGGCCAGACGATTGGCGGCGCTGGCTCGACCATGCGCAGCTCACCAAGGTGCCGATCCGCGGCGGAAGCAGCTTTGAAAATCTGGGGCTCGCGATCGAGGCCGCTGCGGCCGGGCTCGGCGCCGCCATCGCCATCGAGAGCCTGCTCGCTCCGGACCTTGCGCAACTCAATCTCGTCAGAGCGCATCCCGTGGTCCGGCCGACGCGGCGCCACTTCGTGCTCGAATATGAGCAACGCATGGCGGACGATCCGGCGGTGGCGGCCTTTGCCACGTGGCTCTGCAATGCCTGCAAGCAGCAGGGCGCCGACAAGGCGGCGGCCAGGACATCCTCGCGAAAGCGTGCAAACGATTGAGTTGAGTTTCACTCAAGGGACACCGCGAAAACCTCGTTTGCCAGTCCAAACCGGCTCTGACACAGACCCCAGCGTCACGCACCGATGATGGGGGAAACGCGGGATGAGGCTGCTATTCGGGATGCTGGTCGCGGGACTGGCGATCGGCGCAAGTGCGCCAGCGCGAGCACAGATCACCGGCGACATCGTGAAGATCGGCGTGCTGACCGACATGTCCGGCATCGTCTCCGATGCCACCGGCGAAGGCTCGGTCGTCGCAGCGCAACTGGCCGCGGAAGAATTCGGCAACCGCGTCGCCGGCAAATCTGTCCAGATCGTCTTCGCGGACCATCAGCTCAAGCCTGACGTGGCCGCCAACATCGCGCGCAAATGGTTCGAGCAGGACGGCGTGGACGCCATTGCCGACGTGCCAAACTCGGCCGTCGGGCTCGCGGTGCAGGAGGTCGCCCGGACGCGCTCGCGGGTCATGCTGTTCTCTTCGCCCGGAACGACCGCGCTCACCAACCAGTTCTGCTCGCCGACCAGCGTCGCCTGGACCTTCGATACCTATGCCCTTGCGCGCGGAACGGCCAAGACCGTGGTCGAAGGTGGCGGAAAGAGCTGGTACTTCGTGACGGCCGACTACGCCTTTGGCCATCAGCTTCAGAAGGACGCCAGCGCAGTCGTGCAGGCCAATGGCGGCAAGGTGCTGGGAGCCTCGGCGCACCCGCAAGGGACCACCGATTTCGCCTCCTTCCTGCTTCAGGCGCAGGCATCCAAAGCCAACATCGTCGGCCTCGCAAACGCCGCCGGCGACACGGTCGCAACCATCAAGCAGGCCGAAGAGTTCGGCCTCACCGCCGGTGGGCAGAAGATGGCGGCGATGCTTCTGCTGCTGACTGACGTCCACTCGCTCGGCTTGCAGGCAACGCAAGGCACATTCCTCACGACTCCCTTCTACTGGGATCTCAACACACAGACCCGAGCCTGGTCGGAGAAGTTCGCGGCACGACGCAAGGGACAGCGGCCGACCTTCATGCAGATCGGCGTCTACGAGGCCGTCCGTCACTATCTGCAAGCGATCGAGGCAACCGGCTCGGACGACGCCAACAAGGTGATCGAGAAGATGCGCGCCACTCCGATCGAGAGCGCCTTCACGCATGGCGCCACGATCCGCGAGGACGGCCGCGTCGTTCGCGACATGTACCTGGCGGAGGTGAAAGCCCCCAAGGACTCCAAGGGCGAGTGGGACCTTTACAAGATCCTCCGCACGATCCCAGCCCAGGACGTCACCATTCCGCTGGCCGAGAGCACCTGCCCGCTCGTGAAGCGCTGACCCGATATCCGACTTCAACATCCGAGGACGACAATGACAACACCCGAGAACGAGTGGCAGTATCCTTATGGCACCAAGCAGCGCTATCACCTGCAGCATGTGCACCTGTTCGCATCCAACGTCGATGCCACCATCGACTTCTACAGGACGTGGTTCGACGCCGAGGTGATGTGGGACGGCGACGTCGCCGGCGCGCGTAACGTCTTCATCAAGGTCGGCATTGGCGCGCTGCATCTCTACGACCAGCTTCCGCGCGGCGAGGGCAAGAATGCCGTCCACCATCTCGGCATGCAGGTCGTCGGTATCGACGAGCTGTACGACCGTATGAAGGTCGCCGGCCTGCATATTCCCAATCCCATCCGCCGCCTCGGGGGAGGCGGCGGTTATTTCATGCTCGGCGCACCCGATGGCGTCGTCATCGAAATCTTCGAGCCGGGCAAGCTCCGCGAACCGGTGGTCCGGAGCTACTATGGCTTTGGGGGGTGAGACCCGTGGACACCGCTCCTCCGCTCGATACTGTCGCCGACCTCGTGGCAGCCCAAGCTCTAAAGACGCCTGACAAGACGGCCCTGACATTCGTTGACGTGACGTCTGACGGCATTTATCGGGCCGAGGAGCGCTCCTACGCACAGCTGGAACGAAACGGCGCTGCGCTCGCGCGGCGCCTCGCCGCGCTTGGCCTTCGGCGCGGCGAAACCTTCGCCCTGATGATGGCCAATCATCCGGAATTCGTCGAAGCGATGCTGGCCGCCGCAATGCTGGGAGCGGTCTTCGTGCCGATCGATCCCAGAACGATCGGCGAGAAGCTGAGCTTCATGCTGTCGCATGCCGAGTGCCGCGGAGTGATCTGCTCGGCAGACTGTGCGGCCGCCATTGCGGGCCTGGACGGTAATGCCCTCTCCTGGGCCGTGATCCTCACGGAGAATGGCGCCTGGCCTCCCTCGGTCGCACGGATGAACCTGAGCTACCGGGATGTCTTGAAGGAAGGCGGATCCAGCGATCGCATCGAGGTTTCGCCGGCCGATCCCATGATGCTGATGTTCACCTCGGGGACGACGGGCAATCCCAAGGCCGTGGTCATCTCGCACGGCGCCTATATGAGCCGGGCGCGCGGCATGCACGGGATCGATCTCAATGCCGATGACGTGCTCTACACCGGCCTGTCGCTAACGCACATCAATGCCCAGGGTACGCTGCGCATCGGCCTGACGGCAGGCTTGCCGGTCGTCATCAGCCGCAAGTTCAGCAAGCGCCATCTCTGGTCGATCTGCCGGAGGTTCGGCTGCACCATGTTCAACATTCTCGGCGGCATGATCCCGGAGATCTACAGCATTCCGGAAGCGCCCGACGATTCCGACAATCCGGTTCGCCTCATCATCAGCGCCGGCATGCCGCCCGAGCTCTGGAAGGAGTACGAACGGCGCTATGGCGTGCAGATCTGCGAAATCTACGGCTCGACCGAAGGCGGCGGCGCCCTTACCAACCCGCCGGGATGCGGACCGATCGGCAGCCTGGGCAAGCCCCCGCCCGAGCTCGAAGCCGCGATATTCGATGACGACGGACAGCGCTGCCCGCCCATGCAGCCCGGCGAGCTGCGCTTCCGGCGCCGGGATGGCGTACCGATCAAGACCACGTACTTCAGAAACCCGGAGGCAAGCGACGCCAAGGTCGTGGAAGGTTGGTTCCGCACCGGCGACGTCGTCCACGCTGACGAAGACGGCTGGTTCTTCTTCCACTATCGGATCGGCGGAGGCGTTCGGCGCGACGGCGACTTCATTAACACGGCGCTGGTCGAAGCCGCTCTGATCAAATCGGGCCTCCTCTCCGACGTCTTCGTCTACGGCGTCGCGACCCCACGAAATGTTGCGGGCGAGAGGACCCTCGTCGCAGCGGTTGTCCCGCGCACGCCTGATTTCAGCGAAGCCGCGCTGCTCACATATTGCAGGTTGGTATTGCAGAAGCGCGACATTCCCGAGCTCATCCAGGTCTTGACCGAGATTCCGAAAACGATCTCCGAGAAGCCGATCGAGCGGGCCTGCGCCGAGCGGCTGCGGGCGGATGGCATGCTGGGCCAATCGGCTTCCAGGCACTGAAGCGCCTGATTGCAAAACCCTACATTCTCCAAGGGACTGCGTCGTTGCGATGACACCATGACTTGATCTGAGCCGCGATATATCTGCAACTTGGGGAATGCTCTTCAGCCGCTGTTAGCTTATGACCGAACATCCGTCGATCGGCCGTTTAATGAGTACGTGCCTAGAGCTCGGTCTCCAATGCAGAAAACGTCTGTTTGATGAAGCTCGCGAGCGGCTTCTGACCTGCTTCGTCGCCCCACGCCTCAACGGAAAGACGCATCGCCCCGACAGAGGCCATCGCAACGACCTGGAGCGCCTTGCGCCGGCGCGACTGCGGCCAATGCTCGGATAGAGCTTCAAACGCAGCTTTCTCCATCAGCAAGAACTTCGCCTGATTGCTCGCCCGTAGCTGCTCGGTTGAACGCAAAATGCGATCGATGGCCACGGCTTGTTCGGAGCTGAACTGCGCCGCCAACTTCAAAAGTGCGTTGCGCACGAGATGAACGGGACGCTGGTCCGGCGATTCTGCAAGGATCGCCGCCCGGACCGCATCCGGCAATCCCTGCTGCCAGGCGAGGAGAATGTCTTCCTTTGACTTGAAATAATAGAAGAATGTCCGCGCCGATATGCCGGAAGCTACCGCGATCGCTTCCAGAGTCGTCGCCTCATATCCATTGGCGATAAAGAGATTAAGCCCGGTTTCGGCAATGCGCTGCCGCGTCTCTCGACGCTTCTGCTCGCGCCATCCCTTCGGAGCCGACGATTCGTTTTCCATGGCATTTCGAATACCAAAAACAGCACCCCTTGTAAATTCGCAGTCACTGCAATATTTAAAAATTACACAGACTGTAATTTCTTGTCCGGGTAGCGATTCGAATTCGCCGGCCGGGCCAATCTTCTCCGGCACGTGCGCGCACACAGGCACGTGAAAGCGATCTCCCGATCGGAAGGTCGATCGCGGGACAATATGAAAGAACACGAACTATGAAGCTTCTGCATATCGACGCCAGCATCCTTGGCGATCATTCGGCCAGCCGCCGGCTCTCCGGCTCCATCGTAAAGCGATTGACTGCTCTCAATCCCATCACCGATGTCATCCGCTACGATCTTGCGGCCGAGCCAATCGGACATCTGACCGGTGCGGAGTTGCTGGCTCAGCGAGGCTCGACACCCGAGGATGCCGCCACAAAAGAGAACGCGGCGCGGAATGCGAAAGCTCTCGACGACTTCCTTGATGCCGATATCGTCGTTGTCGGCGCGCCGATGTACAATTTCTCCCTGCCCTCGCAGCTCAAGGCTTGGCTCGATCGCGTGGCGGTCGCGGGCAAGACCTTCCGTTACACCCCCAACGGCGTCGAAGGACTTGCAAAGGGCAAGCGCGTGATCATCGCGTCCTCGCGCGGCAACTTCTATCGCGAGGGCCAGCCGGCCGCCGGGCTCGATCATCAGGAGAAGTATCTCAAAGGGTTCTTCACCTTCCTCGGCGTCAGCGAGGTCATCGCGATCCGTGCAGAAGGTCTCGGAATCAGCCCGGAGAGCCGCAATGCCGCCATGGCAGCAGCCTCGGCCGAGATCGAAAGCCTTGTGGCCTCACACTGATGCAGAACCGAGAGCCCGCCATGAAGAGAGTTCAGTACGACCGCTTCGGCGGTCCAGAACAAATGTATTTCGGCAACTACGTTCCGCCGCCGCTCGAACGCACCCAGGTGCGCGTCAAGGTGAAGGCAGTCGCCATCAATCCCCTCGACTGGAAGCTCCGTCAGGGAGCCATGAAACTGATCATTGGCCGGACGTTTCCGAAGGGGATCGGCTCCGACTACGCCGGCACTATTGAGGCGGTCGGCGAGGACGTGACGAACGTAAACTTTGGAGACGACGTCTTCGGCACGATGGATTTCAAGAACGCCGGCGCTTTTGCCGAGTCCATCGTCGTCGATTGCCAATATCTGACAAGAAAGCCGGCGCAGCTCTCTTTCGGCGAAGCTGCTTGCCTTCCCATCCCGGCGACGACGGCCTGGGCTGCAATCATCGACAAGGCGCAAGCCCGCACCGGATCGCGCATATTCATCAATGGCTGTAGCGGAGCCGTCGGCGCGCTCGCGGTACAATTGGCGCTGGCGCGAGGCGCGACGGTGTCTGGCTCGTGTGGCAAGGCCGCCATGCCAAAGGCCAGGGCCGCTGGCGTCGATCCGCTCTTCAACTACGCTGACAGCTCCCCGTACCGAAGCGCCGGAAAGTTCGATGCGATCTTCGATACGGCTGGAACTATGTCCGTCAGCGAAGGGCTTTCCATGCTCAACCGCGGAGGCGTGTTCGTCGACATCAATCCCACGCCCGGACGAGTCGTCCGGGGAATGCTGTCTGGGCGTTACAAGATGGCCTTCGCGACCATGGGAACCGAGCATCTCCCCGAGATCGCCCAGTTTGCGCATGAGGGTGTGTTGCGCCCGACGATCGGTCTCGAGAAGCCATTCAGCGAGGCCCTGACCGCGATCGCAAACGCGGAGTCCGGTTTTCGCGGCCCCGGCCGAATTGTCCTCGCGCTATGATGGCGAAGCGGCTCGCCTTGCCCCCCAAACGAAGCGCGTTCCGCGCGCTTCTGCTGGCATCAAGTCTGACCATCCAGATACCGACATCGGATGCGGCCACGGTTCGCGCCAGATATTCCTTGTCGTATCTCGGAGTCCGGGTTGGCGAGCTCACGACGACAAGCAACATCGGACCCACGAGCTACGAGGCCGATCTCACCGCGCATCTGAGCGGCATTGCAGCCATCGCAAGGCCGTACCGTTTGAGTATGAAGGCTGATGGAATATTGAAGGACGGACTGATCCTGCCATCGTCCTTCTCGCTCAGCCAGGCTGGAGCTGAGACACGCACGATCCGCGTGGCATCTGCTGCCGGCAACATCAAGGCTGCCGAAATCGACCCGCCAATTGAGACCGATGGTCCGAGGGTTCCCCTGACGGAAGAGCACAGGAGGAACGTCGTCGATCCTCTCAGTGCACTGATCATGCCGGTGCGGCAGAACGGCGGAGATCTCGACCCATCGACATGTAGACGAACCGTGCGCCTTTTCACGGGAGCGGCACGCTCGGACCTGGAGTTTGCTTATGCAGGGTCGGAGCAGGTGAAATCCCGCGCGTACAGGGGTCCCGTTACGGTTTGCTCGGTGCGCTACAAGCCGCTCGCAGGTCACAATCCGGACGCGACCACAACGAGGTTCATGATGTCCAACACCGGGATCAAGATCCGGTTGGCTGCTTTGCAGGATACTCCCTATGCCCTGCTGATATCGGCAACGGTGCCGCTGCCCCTTGGAACGGGCAGCGTCCAGCTCGATGAGTACAGCATCGACGGACGTTGACCCGCTGAGGTCTGACAACGCCGGAATCCATCAAACGCTACGTTCGCGACAACTGCGTCGTCGGACAAATAGCGAGAGAGTCCAAAAATGCCATCAACTAGAAGGACGAACTTCCTGATCGGCGGTGACACGGCCGTCAACCGGATCGGCTTTGGCGCCATGCGCCTTTCGGCCAACGGATTCCGAGGGCCAGCCCGGGCCCTGTCATGGGCCGCGCCGTGCTGCGTCGTGTCGTCGGACTTGGAGTCAATCTCATCGACACGGCCGCGCTCTATTACAGCAGCGACAAGGCGGTTCGCCCGAGCAGCCTGATCCGCGAGGCGCTTCATCCCCTGAGGAACACCGGCGCGTTACATCTGCAAGGCCACTTCAGTCGAGGGAACCATTCGTCTTCCGGCTCGGCTGGCCATCTTAGAGCCGTAAATCAAACGCTTCTGAACAGAGCGCAAACGGGGCTTCCCACTTTGACAGTCTGGTTCGTCGCAGCGAGTGCACCGCTCGCAGGATCACGCTTGAACAACTTGATAGTATCGCTGTCCTCATTCGCGGCGTACAGGAATCTGTCGGAGGCGGCCAGCGCAAAAAAACGGGGCGTCTTGCCGCCGGTTGCCGTCCAACAAATGGGAGACAGCCTGCCGGTCGCGGCCTCGATTGCGAATGCGCCGATGCTGTCGTTGCCCCGATTGGAGGCGTAGACGAAGCGCCCATCAGCAGACACAGCGATCTCGGCCGCACGGCTGTTGCCGGTAAACGTATCTGGCACGGCCGACACCACTTGGAGGGGCTGGAGCGCTCCGTTGGCCGTGTCGAAGTGATACGCCGTCACCGTCGAATCCAGTTCATTGACCACATAGGCGAACCGGCCGCCAGGGTGGAATGCAACGTGACGTGGCCCCGCGCCCTCGCGGGCCTGAACGGGTTTCGCGGCCAGCACGAGCTTCCCCTTCTCCGCGTCGATCCGATATGTGAAGACGAGATCGAGCCCTTTGTCCGGCACGACGATGAACGCGCCGGAGGGATCGAACTCCACCTGGTGGGGCTTTGCAAAAGGCTGCTCGACGCGGTGTGGTCCGATCTTGCCTTCCAGCTTCACGAGGTCGATCACCGCCCCCAGTGAGCCATCGTCCTGGCGCGGCAGCAGCGCCAACGTCGACGTGATGTGGTTGGCGACCACGATGAAGCGGTTACTGGGGTCGATCGCGAGATGCACGGGATTTTTGCCTTCCGTGCTCTGCCGGTTGATCACTTCAAGCCGGCCGCTCCCGGCCTCGATCCTCATCGCCGTGATGTCGCTGAGGTCGCCATGGACGGTGTAGAGAAAACGCTGCGCGCGGTCGAAGGCAAGAAAGGAGGGATTGACGAGATCACCGAGCAATTGAAGGTGGGTCCACGCGCCGCTCGCATTGTCCATGTGATAGACATTGAGACCGTCGCCGCGGGCGTTGCGTTCCTTGGTGGTGCGTGCGCCGACATAGACGTATGAGGCGGATCCTTCCGGCATGGCCTGCTCCTCTGATGCTTGGCGTGCCTGTACGCGCGGCGATGGCGCGGCGGCCGCCAAGGCGCCGCCGATCGCAAGATGCGCGAGCCTGCGCCGGGACAGTCCGGGCGGCAGCTTCAATGGCGACATAGGCATTTTTCCAAATATTGCTTTTTATCTCTTAAAACACAATTATGAATCGAGCACAACGGGCTTCGTTGCGCTTGTGCCGATCCGGCTGGTCGGCCAAAGATCGATGCGCCTCCCCTCCTGAGTCGTTTGCATGCCCCGCCCCAACCTTGCCAACCAGATGACCGCGCGGATCCTCGACTACATCCGCCTCAACGATCTCGAGGCCGACCAGCATTTGCCCAGCCAGGCGCTGGCGGATGCGCTGCGCGTCTCGCGCGCGCCGATCAACGCCGCTCTTCAGATACTGGAGGACATGAAGGTCGTGCGATCCGAGCCGAACCGCGGCTTCTTTCTTCTCATGAGCGCACGCGAGCTTCCGCAGATCCCGCATCCCGCCGAGGAACAAGAGGACGAATGGTACTTTGCGATCGCCGAAGACCGCCTGTCCGGCCAGCTCCCCGAGCGCGTCAGCGAAAGCGAGTTGATGCGCCGCTACGGCCTATCGCGCACTCGCATGCTCAAGATCCTCACGAAAATCTCCGATGAAGGCTGGATCGAGCGCCTACCTGGCAATGGCTGGGAGTTCGGACCGCTGCTGACCTCACGCGAAAGCTACCAGCAGGGCTATCAGCTGCGCAGCGCGCTTGAGCCTCAGGCGCTGATGCTGCCGAGCTTCGAGGTCGATCGCGCGGCCTTCGCCGCAGCGCGCGAAAAGCAGCAATGGTTGCTCGACGGCGCCTACAAGCGTGCCTCCCGCGCGGAAATCTTCGCCGCCAACAACGATTTCCACGAGATGCTGATGACGTGCAGCGGCAATCCGTTCTTCCTCGACGCGGTGAAACGCGTCAACCGGCTGCGCCGCCTCGTCGAGTACCGCATCACGGTGGATCGCAGCCGCCTGCCCCAGCAGTGCCGCGAGCACCTCAACATCCTGGATTTGCTGGAGAACTGCCTCCGCCAGGAGGCCGCCGACTTCCTGCGGGTCCATATCTCCGGCGCGGGGCTGATCAAGATCCCCCGGGCCTAGCGGAGCGGGTTATTGTCTTTTATTTCTTAAAATGCAATAAGGGCTTCCTAAGGCGGCTGCCGGAGGAACGGATAAGCGCGCCAACCACAACCCCCGGGGAAGCGCCGCCATGTCCACGACATCCGTCGAACAGTCCGCAACGCGCAAGGTGTTCTGGCGCATCGTGCCTTACTGCTTCGCGCTCTACGTGATCTCCTACCTCGACCGCGCCAATATCGGCTACGCGGCGCTCCAGATGAATAAGGAGCTGGCACTGACCAGCGAGGCCTTCGGCTTCGCCGCCGGCATCTTCTTCATCGGCTATTTCCTGTTCGAGGTGCCGAGCAATGTCGCGCTGAACAAATACGGCGCACGGATCTGGATTTCGCGGATCCTGATCACCTGGGGCATCGTCGCGACCGCGACGGCCTTCGTGCAAAGTGCGATGCAGCTCTATATGCTGCGCTTTTTGCTCGGTGTCGCGGAAGCCGGATTCTTCCCGGGTATCATCATCTACCTGACCTACTGGTTCCGCGCCAAGGAGCAGGCCACCACGGTGGCGTTGTTCACTGCGGCCATCCCGGTATCGTATCTCCTCGGCGCGCCGCTCAGCACATGGATCATGGACCACGTCTCCGGCTTCGGCTTGAGCGGCTGGCGCTGGATGCTGCTGCTCGAGGGTGGACCTGCCGTGATCGCCGGCGTCGCGAACTATTTCATCATGACCGACCGGCCCGAAGAAGCGCGCTGGCTTACGACCGAGGAGCGCGACTGGCTCTGCGGGGAGCTTCGCAAGGACCACGCCGCCCGCCCCAACGTCGAGCATCTCGGCGTTATCGCTGCGGTCACGAACCCGAAGGTGCTGTTTCTGTCGGTAATCTATTTCATCTATCAGGTTGGCAATCTCGGCATCGGGCTATGGATGCCGCAGATCATCAAGGGCATGTCGGGCTCGCTGACCAATTTCGAGGTCGGCCTCGTCGCCATGCTGCCTTATGCGTTTGCAACGGTCGTAATGGTGCTGTGGTCGCGCAATTCCGATCGGACCGGTGAGCGGCAGAAGCATTCAGCGCTGCCCCTGCTGCTCGGCGCGATCGCGCTCGCCTGCACGGGCCTCGTCGTGCAGCCGGCGATCGCGATGGCGCTGATCTCGCTGGCGCTGGCCGGCATCTATGCCTTCAAGTCACCCTTCTGGTCGCTTCCAGGATTATTCCTCAGTCGCTCGACCGCGGCTGTCTCAATCGCCGCCATCAACTCGATCGGCAATCTCGGCGGCTTTGCGGGGCCATATGCGATCGGAACGATCAAGGACTGGACCGGCAGCACCTATGCCGGCTTGTTGTCCCTCAGCGGCCTGCTGTTCGTCTCCTTCCTGATGACCTGGTTTGCCCGGATGGAAAGTGCCGCAGGGGCGCACGCCAAGCCCGCTGAGCAGCACGCCTGAGGACGTAGACATGAGCGACCACGCCCACCTTGCCGTAGCGAACAAGACTTATCTCATTGCCGACGTCGCGCGCGAGATGGGGCGTGATCTCATGCGCTTGCCGGTGATCCTGCGCATCCTGCTCGAAAACGTGCTGCGCAATACGGAGGGTGGGGAACGCGAGGCGGCCGTCGCCGCGATCCGCGGCTGGCTCGCGGGTGGAACAAGCGACCGCGAGATCGCCTTTCAGCCCTCACGCATCCTGATGCACGATACCACCTGCGGCCCTGCCCTGGTCGACATTGCAGGCCTGCGCGCCTCGCTGGCCGAGGTCGGCGGCGACCCGACCCGGCTCAATCCGGTGCTGCCGGTCGACGTCTCGACCGATCACTCGATCGGTGTCGACGTGTTCGCGCGCAAGGATGCGCTCCAGCAGAACATGCAGCAGGAGCTAAAGCGCAACGCCGAGCGCTATCGCTTCATGAAATGGGCGACGTCGGCGCTCACTGGCGTCCGCGTGCATCCCCCGGGGACCGGCATCATGCACACGCTGAACCTCGAGCGCCTGGCCTGCACCGTCACCAGCTTCGATCGTGATGGTGCGCTCTGGGCGGCGCCGGACACGCTGATCGGGACTGACAGCCACACGCCGATGATCAACGGCATCGGCGTGCTCGCCTGGGGCGTCGGCGGGCTCGAAGCCGAGAGTGTGATGTTCGGAATGCCTGTTATGCTGCGCGTACCCGATGTGATCGGTGTCCGCCTCACCGGCTCTCTGCGCGAGGGCGTGCTCGCCACCGACCTCGCGCTCACCGTCACCGAGCGCTTGCGCCGCATTGATCTGGCCGACCGTTTCGTCGAATTCTACGGCCCCGGCGTCTCCACATTGTCCGCCGGCGACCGCGCGGTGGTCGCCAACATGACCCCGGAGTTCGGCGCCAATTCCGGCTATTTTCCGATCGACCAGCACACGCTGGACTATCTTGCGCAGACTGGCCGCTGCGCCGAGCAGGTCGCCCTTGTCGAGGCCTATGCCCGCCGGCAGCAGCTCTGGTTCGATCCGGACGCGAACCCGCGCTACACGGATACGCTCACGATCGATCTCGACGAGGTCGAGGTCAGCCTCGCCGGCCCGCGCCGCCCGCAGGATCGCATCGCTGCAAGCCGCACCGCGGACGTGCTTGGGCTGGCCGCTGCCGCATCTCCCGCCGAGATTCCCGGCGATGGCTCGGTCGCAATCGCGGCGATCACGAGTTGCACCAACACGTCCGACCCGCGCCTTCTGATCGCAGCCGGCCTCGTGGCCCGCAAGGCGCGGCAATTCGGCTTGAAGCCGCCGGCCTGGGTGAAAACCTCTCTCGCGCCGGGCTCGCCCACCGCCGAAACTTATTTGCGGCGCGCTGGCTTGCTGGACGACCTGGATGCGCTAGGTTTCGGCATCGTCGGCTATGGCTGCACCACCTGCATCGGCAATTCCGGACCGCTCGTACCCGTCATGGCCGAGGCAGTGGCTTCAAGGAAGATCGCGCCGGTCGCGGTGCTTTCCGGCAACCGCAATTTTCCTGGCCGCGTCCACGCTCAGGTCGAGAACAGCTTTCTTGCATCGCCACCGCTTGTCGTCGCCTTCGCGCTTGCCGGCGATGCGCGACGTGACATCCTGCATGATCCGATCGGGCGCAGCACAGATGGCCGCGATATCCAGCTTTCCGATCTCTGGCCGTGCGGTGCCGAAATCGACGCCGCACTGGCGCAAGCCCGCGATACGACCGACTACGCAACCGCCTATGAGGCCGCTGAAGCCAGCCCCGATTGGGCCGCACTCGACGCACCCATTGATGCGCTGTTTCCCTGGGACCAAGCCTCGACCTACATCCGTCGGCCGCCATTTGCCGGCCAGGGCAAGGGCGCGCGCCTTGGCCGCTATGTGGCAACGCCGCTGCTCGTGCTCGGCGACGACATCACGACTGATCACATCTCGCCGGCCGGAGCGATTCCGGCGAGCGGCGATGCCGGAGAGTATCTCGTCGCGCATGGCGAAGCACCACATGATCTCAACGTCTTTGCCTCGCGCCGCGGCAATTGGGAGGTGATGCTGCGGGGCCTGTTCACCAACAAGAGCGTGCGCAATTTCCTTGCACCCGAGCTCCGCTCAGGCACCACGGTCCACGCCAACACCGGGGAGCGTCTCTCGCTGTGGCGGGCCGCGGCCCACTACGCGGAAGAAGGCCGCTCTGTGGTCATGCTCGCCGGCGAGCGTTACGGCATGGGCTCGTCCCGCGATTGGGCGGCCAAGGGAGTGGCCCTGCTCGGTGTACGAGCAGTGCTGGCGCTCAGCTTCGAACGCATCCACCGCTCCAACTTGATCGGCATGGGCGTATTGCCTCTTCGTCTACCGACCGATCGCCGACCGCACGCGCTTGGCCTCCGTCCAACCGACCAGATCGAGGTCGATGCTCTCGTCGACGCAATCCGCCCGCGCGGCACCGTGACGGTGCGCATTCTGCGAGACGGTAGCGAGATTGATCGCTTCATAGCCACCGCGGCGATCGAAACCAGCCTCGAATGCGACATCCTCCAGACGGGCGGCCTGCTGCCAATGATCTTACGCCGATCTCTGGCTTCTCAAGTCGCTCTCTCGACGTAAGGGACAACACTCCTCTCACATCGCAGCAGTCCCTTAGAAGCGCCCTGGGTTAGCTTCTTGCGTGACAAGCACGATGTGAGCGCGCTGATGGACACCATCGGCGAACCGACGGAGGAAGCCGATTTCGTTACGAGAATCCACACTTCCGCCGACAAGGCGAGGCTCAGCAGCCTCAGCGTGGCCGGCTCCCAAAGCCCACAACGGAGCCACTTCCCACCACGAGACGGCCGGTGCGAACGCGATCGCCCCGGTGACCATCTCGTTTAGAGTAGGCGTTAGAAGCCTGATTGGCCCTAGTGGCCGTTGCTGAGAGGTTCGCGGGCCATATCCCTCGTGCGCAACAGCAGCGATCAGGCAAGTTCGAGGAATTTCAGGGATTTGTCGGGAATGTGGTAGCGGGAGAGCGCTACCGCCTTTCCCCACACTCATCGGAGCTGCGATACCTTATTCATTCTTCGGCGTGACCGTGCGTCGGCGAACCTGGATCTCGCGGTAGCGATCAGCCGCCGCGGCAATCCCGAGCCACAGCGGCCCATCTGCTTCGATCTTGGCGTTCTCGCGCGCCTCGAACGCGGCGCCTTTCAGAGCAGGCTCGCTTAGCCATTGAAGCTTGTTGGCGATGCTAATCAGGCTCGTCCTGATCTCTTGGTGCGCCTCCTTGGCCTCGTAGGTGACCTTAGGAGGCGTAGGAGCGATCGCCGGGGCGCGCTCAATGCGCAGCCGATTCGCTTCCTTGCGTCTCCAAAAATCGTCCGCAATGGCCTCCAGGTCATCCTTGGAAAGTGTCCATCGGTTCTCTCTCTCCCACTTCTCGCGATTGAGCTTTGGCGTGAGGTCCACGATCTTGGTCTGCGGTTGCTTTAAGGCTTCCTCGAGCGCCATGCCGGTTTCGAGCGCCGCAATGCCAGATGCCACGAGGTCCTTGTGCATCTTACCCTTGTCGTCGAACGTCAGGAAACTCCCCTGCACTCTTTCGATCCGGAGCGGTTTCTTGCCCTCAAGGATGACGTCAGACCTTCTGCTTCGTGCCAGCGTACTGCGGCATGGCATCCTTGCCTCTGATCAAGCCCATCATCACACGCTGCGAGATGCTTTGAAGACCGTCTTCAGCGAGGAGATAAAAGCGAATTGAAAGACCCATGCCACCCATCCTGCCCGATCGAGCCGACATGTTTCCCCACGTCTTTGAGACGGGCAACCACTAAAAGATGGGAGATTGTTCCGACGGCCAGCGGCAGCCCCCGTATCGAACGCGTTTGCAGGTCGCGCCTCTTTTACAGGGGCACTCAGGGAGGGCGGCGGACTTGCCGCGTAGGAACGTTTCGATCTCTGTCGTGTTCTAGGACCATCGATCCTTAGTTGCTCGTGGATCGAACTATGGAAAAGGCAGTCGGCTACGCCATTTCGGCACTCGTTGTGGGCTTCGGTCTTTGGATCCTTGTTGCTGGCCTGGACTCAAGCTCGCCTGCCCTATGGACTGTCGTGGGGCTGGCTCCCATCACAATCGGGCTGATAAGCGCTTTCGGTCCATCCTGATACATTTGCTCACACCGAAGCGGAAAACGCCAAGGCAGTTCGAGTTGTCTCTAGAGAGGCGACCATGGATCTAACCGAGATCGAGCGCGCGTTCCTGAATCAGCTTTCTTCCGAACCGTGGATCAGCACTCCACTGTTCGATCACGAACTCGTCGCGCGCTTGGTGGAGCTCGGCCTGGTTGACTCAATCTCACAAACATCGGGCGAAACCGAATACCAAATTACCGCAGCGGGTCGTAGAGCTTTGAACGGATAACAAGTACACCCAAGGGCCTACTTGCGCTTCATCGCCGATTGGGGATAGTCGGCCGTTAGGTCAACGCATCTGATTTTCCGAACGTGATCGCTCGCCAGTGTGTCGCATTCAGGGGTGTAGATGTGAGCCAGTTTCTTTCGATGCTGCCGCTAACAACAGCCGTCATTCTGACCGTCTGCTTCGGAGTGGCGGCCTGCGACAAAAAGGACGTCGACATCACTGGCCAGATCCCGCGCCAGTCCTATGGATGGAAGGGTTCGCCCACCCGATAGCCCTCGCCCGTTCAGCGCCCTCTGCCTGAAATCCCGGTTGCACTCCCCTGGCATGGTCCTTGCGGATCCAACGAAACTCCGTCGGTCCTGGCAGGGAGACGTTTCGCGATGAAACAGAAATCTCGAGTCTTAAAGCCGCGCAAGCCCACTCTGGCACACATGGTCTCCGATTTGGTGAGATTGCTCAAAGCAATGGCGGACGTTGAGAGATTGAGAGAGAAGGTCGAACTCGCCGAGAAAACCCAGGGGCACAAGTAACCCGACGCAGGTTATTGCCACACCGCCGTTGCGCGCGCGCACCAGGTCACGCTTCACGTATTTTTCCGCATTAAGGTTTGCCGGGTGCGCGCAGTACCGGATTGGCCGAGCGGTCCGTGTGGAAAATCCAGCCTCTCTGGGGAAAACAGACGAATAGCCCGCGGCGTGTCTAGGCGGGTACAGGCACTTGTCCCCACCGGTTCTAGGCTGCAGTCGTCCACTGTGAGATCGATTCAATACTGAGCGAAGGCGATCTCAAGCTCTATCGAGATTGCGCAAGCGACATTGCGAACATCGCAGATCCGCTCGCGGACCGAGCTCTGCTGCACTGGTTCGGCCGTACGAAGAGAAAATGGTCGGAGACTAGGATGAAAGTTAATTTCAAAGCTGCTGTGGCTACGCCGTTTTGCCCGTGCGAACTCTGCCTGGAGCCAATGAAGTTTTTGGGAGAGCACGGCGGGTCCCGGCTGTTTAGGTGCGATGAGTGTGCTCTCGTAAGCACCCAACGTGCAGAGGCTCTGCTATCTCGGCAGACGGAATTTGCGACCACGAGACCGTCGATGTGGCGCTGACAGGAACCGCCCTAGGTTATGATCACGGAAGCCATCAGCGCGAAGAATATCTTGTGCTTCACGAAAGTGGAACTTACGTGAAGCCGCTCGCGCCCCGCGAAGATCTTCTCGCTTCACAATAGGAACGTCTCCGTTCCGGATGCCTTCCGGAAGTCGACGAGCCGGAGCTGGCGAAGCTGGAGGCGTGGCCATGAAGCGCCACGTCATGAGCAAGTATTTCAGTAATGGCGCTGGTCACGTACTGCGCCATTACAACAGTGCCGTGCTGCTTTTCAGCTGGCAGGGCAAGGCCGACGGATCGGCCCGCTATGTCGAGCACGTCAACCGCTACGTTCGCAATGGCGTCGAATATCCCTGCCTTGCCGCCCCGCTCCGCGGCGTCGAGGCTGAACACGCTTACAAAGAGACCTGATATGCAGCTGCCCGCAGAAAGTCCCACGCGAGAATTTTTGGCGAAGCTCGTATTCAAACAATGCGAGGCTTCTATTTGCACACCCGGCCCGAGTCGTCTTGCCCGGTTGCTCCTGTTGTTATCCCATTCTCAGTCGCCACAGCACCAGCTTGGTCAATTGCCGTAAAAATCACAGGTGACGCACATATGACCACCTTTATCAAAGTTCTTCTTAGCATCGTAGCCCGAGTCGCGCAGATTCCGCCTATAAAGTGCCGAAGCAGGCTGTTCGCCAAGACCACCGCCTGCTGGAACACCAACAGCCGCCATGCTTGATCCAACACGGTGCATTTTGTGGAATGATGAACCATGACGCTGATTTCGACCAGCATCAGCGGATACGACACCAACAGCTAACATAGCTGCAATGAGAAGTGCGGTCTTCATGATACACCTCCTGTAGGGCGACGTAGTTGTTACGAAAGCAAGGAGCGCGCGTGCCCGATTTCGAGCCGTGATCTCCAAGACGACGTAAGATGAGGGTCGGAGGGCGGACTGCAGACACGGGCTGGAGCTTCAGGGCGCTCAGCTGCGATCAGAAGCTGCTTTCGCATCTCCGCGACGCAAGCGCGGCAATATTCACGATAGAGCAGGTCGAATATGGCGGGCATCGTCACCCCCATCGTTTGAGTGTGATGTCAGATTTTTCCACCTCGATTTTCGCGGTGGTTGTAGGCCCGTCAGATGGCTCTTCGATGTGAGCCCACTCACAGACTGCACCAGTTCCAAACTTCAAGAGCCGATTGGTTGACCTGATTGTCTGCGCGAAAAACGATAGGGCGAGTCACGCTGGTACAGACTATAGCAGCGCATTGTTTCAGCAAAACTTCGTCAAACAACTCAAGGGCGCCGAACGCCAATTAAAATCCAACCACAGCGCGAACAATTTTACCAGTGAGTGATAGCGACATTCGATGCAAGCTGACCGAGTATGAGGAGAGTATTCTCAAGCGCGCCCGACACAGCTTCGTATGCCGGCCAGGACGTCGTTCGCTCTGTGTGGTAGCTCGACTTCCGGAATTGGCCCACAGTCGATATTTCAACGCCCCGATACCTGGAGTCCGTTACCCTTCCTTGTCGATATCGGGGTCTGACCCGAAGCCGACGCCACTCTTCGCCTCCTATGTGCTAGACTGAGACCGGTCAGATGCTCCCGGGATCCACATGAAGCGGCGCGAGTTCGTCACGCTGATTGCTGGCGCTGCGGCGTTGCCGCTCAAAGCCCGCGCACAGCGGGCTGGCCGGCGGTATCGCGTTGCGGCATTGGGGCCGATACCGCTCAGCTTCTTTGATGAGCTGGACAGAGCCGGCTTTGTCAGAGGCAGAAACGGGGATCGACAGCCGTGGCGAAAGCGTGGCTACCGTGTCTTATGCCAGTATGGCCGTTGAGCTGGTCGAGGCAAGTCCAGATGTGCTGATGGCGGTCGGGGCCGAAGCAGGTCGTGCAGCACAGAAAGCAACGCAGCGTATTCCGATCGTGGTGATCGCGGACGACGTGCTTGGCAGCAAGCTAGTCGCCTCGATGCCGCATCCCGAAGGCAACACCACTGGTGTTGCCATCTTTGCGTTCCAGCTCGACGCCAAGCGATTGGAGTTGCTGCATGAAGCGCTGCCAGCAATCCGTCGAATAGCCGTTCTCGCCGACCGCCTGCCGATACCAAACATGAGTACTCTCGAAAGCGCTGCTAAGAGGCTCGGCGTCGAGATCGTTCCGTTTGCCGCACGATCCGAGGAGGATATCATCCGTGTGATTGACGCTTTGAAGGTCGAAGAGGTCGGGGCTGTCAACCTGCTGGCCTCGCCGATCCTGGCATCGAAATTTCAGTACCTGATCCGCGATCGGCTGGCCCTCCGCCGCCTGCCCGCAATTCTGCAGTGGCCCGAGCAGGCGGAAGAAGGCGGACTGATGGGATATGGTCCCCGCCTTAGCACGGTTTTCGACCAATGCGCGCGTCAGGTCGCAAGACTATTGTGAGGCGCAAAGGTAGCCGAGGTGCCTGTTGAGCAGCCGACAAAGTTCGAGCTGGTAATCAATCTCAAGACAGCCAAGATGCTAGGTGTCGAAATGCCGCCGATGCTACTCACTCGTGCTGACAGGACGGTCGAGTGAGTTCTCAATTTCCGCTTATGGCCCGAGGCTGACTAACGCGACGCTCGTCTAAGCGTCGGCTCTTAAGTGCAGACCGGACGTGGCGTGCAAGGAAGCAAATCGCCGATTTTGACTGAAACCGGCCATTTCGCCCGACGGTCCGGTCAAAGACAGCCATGGGAGAATGGCCGGAACTCAACGAACTTGGCGACGCGCCACCGTCAAGGCTCATATGTGAAATAACGATACCAGCGACTCGTCCAGCGACCAAACACAACGGAGGAAACGCCATGAGCGCGATCTGGCCGGAAATCTCCTTCGAGACATGGCGCGAAACCTGTTCCGCGCTTCATTTGTTTTGCCAAGTTGTCGGCAAGTATCGGCTCGCAAGGACGCCGTGGATCAACCATTCATGGCACGCGACTTTCTACGTGAATGCTCGCGGGCTCACGACTTCACTGGTTCCAGACGCCTCAGGTATCGAGATCACCTTCGATCTCTCCCGCCATATGGTCATCGCAGAGGCCTCTAATGGGCGCAGGATTGAAATGGCGCTCGGGCCGATGTCCGTTGCCGACTTTCACACCAAGTTTTGTGAGCTGGTGGGACGTCTCGGCGGCACACCGGAATTCGACGGGCGGCCCAATGAAGTCCCTGATCCGATCCCTTTCCAGGACGACCATCAGATCCGCCCCTATGATGCAGACGCCGCGACGCGGTTCTTCAGGGCCCTGGTTGCAATCGACGGTGTTTTTCATCGGTTTCGGACGGGCTTCACCGGAAAGGTCAGTCCAGTCCATCTCTTTTGGGGCAGCTTCGATCTCGCGGTGACGCGCTTCTCCGGACGTCCTGCTCCGCTTCACCCGGGGGGCGTACCGGGTTTACCGGATGAAGTGACGCGCGAGGCCTACAGTGATGAAGTCTCATCCGCCGGTTTCTGGCCGGGCGGAGGCGGCACAGACTTTGCGGCTTTCTACTCCTATGCCTATCCCACTCCGAACGGCTTTGCCGACGAACAGATTTTGCCGACGGGCGCATATTTCGATCAGAAGCTCGGAGAATATCTCCTGGCCTACGAAGTTGTGAGGAAGTCGAGCGATCCGGAGGCGACGCTCATGTCGTTTCTGGAAAGCACCTATCGTGCGGCAGCGGATCTCGGAGGCTGGGATCGTGCCGCGCTCGAATGTCCAATTGGTCACCCCCTTCGGCCCCGCCCTCTGGACAGGAAGAGATAAAGTTCGACCAGCCTTCCCCTTGTTCAGGCAGAGCACCTTAAGCGCGACGTCGAGCCACTATGCTGTGCCGGCGGGGGCCGCTCGTCCCATCGACGGTAGGCGCCGCCCGCCTCGGATCTGCCTTGGTGTTCGCTGTCAAGTACGCATCCGGCCAGCACCCCGGGCAGGCGCGCCGATCTGCCGCGGCGCTCAGGCAGCAGCCGCTTTGGACTGTTGGGTCGCCGTCCAATTCCACGGGAGCAGGTCGGCGACTCTATTGACGGGGTGATCTGGAAGCCTGGCCAACACGTCAGCGAGCCAGGCTTGCGGATCGACGTCGTTCATCTTGCAGGTTTCGATCAGGGTATAGACAGCGGCGGCACGATTGCCGCCAGCATCTGAACCGGCGAAGGTCCAATTTCGTCTTCCGACAGCCACACCGCGTAACGCTCGTTCGGCAGCGTTGTTCGAGAGGCAGATGCGGCCATCGTCCAGGAAGCGGGTGAACGCCGCCCAGCGGTTGAGCAGGTAGTTGATCGCCTTTGCAGTATCGTTGCCTGATGAGAGCAAGATTCGCTGCTGGCGCATCCAGATTTCGAGATCGGCGACGATCGGCCTCGACTTATCACGACGTGCCGCAAGCCGCTGTTCCGGCGTTTTGCCGTTGATGGTGCGCTCGATCTCGAACAGGATATCGATGCGTCGCACGGCCTCGCTGGCAATCGGCGCCTCTCCAGATTTCGCCAGGTCGAAGAACTTTCTGCGGCCGTGGCTCCAACAGGCCGCTTCAAGGATCGGAGCTGGCTTCCTTTGGGCCTTGTAGAGCTGGTTATATCCATCGAAGGCATCGGCCTGCATGAGGCCCGCATAGCCGGCAAGATGGCTTTGCGGATGTTCTCCAGCCCGGTTGCGTGAGTAGTAGAACAGGGCCGCCGGCGGATCCGTGCCGCCAAACGGCCGGTCATCGCGAACATAGGTCCAGATCCGGCCGGTAACCGTCTTAAGCTTGGCCAGCACCGGCACCGTCGTATCGTCGGCGTGGATGCGTTCCGCGCTCATGATTTGGATCCGGATCGCCTCAATAATGGGATCGAGCGCCACCACGCAGGCGCCAATCCGATCCGCCAGGGTCGAGACATCGATCTCGATCCCTTCGCGGGCATACGTCTTGCTCTGCCGGTTCAATGGCTGATGCAGCAGGAACTTGTTGACCAGCACCATCGCCAGCAGGTTCGGCCCGGCAAAGCCTCGTGGGATCGGATGGGAGGGTGCCGGCGCCTCTGTGACCGCCACGCAATCCCGGCAGGAGAACTTTTCGCGGACATGCTCGATAATCTTCCAGCGCCGCGGCTCGCATTCCAGGGTCTTCGAGACCACCTCGCCGAGCTTGTGCAGCCGCTCGCTGCCGCACTTACCACATGCGCAAGGCGCGGGTTCGACGACGCGCTCGACCGGCAGATTGTCCGCCAACGGACGTCGCGGCGGCCGTGGATCTTGCGCGCGCTTCTCCTTGGCGGCCCCTGGCGCGGCGAGTTCGGCCTTGGTTTCCTGTTCGGCCTGCGTCTCTTCGAGATCCTCGATGGCAAGCTCGAGCTGTTCGACCAGCAGCTTGCCGCGTTCGGAGGATTGCCCGAACTGTTCGCGCCGTGCCTTGGCCAGCATCAGCTTCAGCCGCTCGATTTCCAGTCGACCGACGGTCACTTCGCTCTTCGCCAGCGCCAGTTGTTCGCGCTGCGCAAGGATGATTGCGTGCGCAGCGTCAAGGTCGGCGGGAAGCGGATCGGAAAGCGTTGTCACGAGGGCAAATCAATCATATTCGCCGCTAAAATTCGCGACCGATCTCCCTCGTGAGTCAATAAGCCACAGCTTAACCGGAAGCCTGCGGACGCCAGGTTGCCTGCGGCATTCGCCAGTCAATTCCGGACAGGAGATAGGATAGTTGCGCGACGCTGATCGTCACAACGCCGTCCGCCAGCAATGGCCACAAAAAGCGGCCGCGCTCCAACCGCTTCGTGAACAGACATGCGCCCTGGCCATCATGCCAAATGATCTTGATCAGGTCGCCGCGGCGGCCCCTAAAAACGTAAAGATCACCAGCGTGCGGATCACGCTTCAAGCTCTCCTGGACCAGACGCGCAAGGCTCGGGAAGTCGTGGCTTCGTTATTCTCTGCTTTGCAGCTCTTCGGCTTCATCTTTCTGTCTGGGGCCGGCCACGGCTCTCGGGCGCGTTTAGTTGTCTACCGTTGGCCGCCATCTCATTCGCAGCCTGGTTCAATACACTCCGCGCCGAGTCATCCCTTTTTATCTCCAACTGCCTTGTCATCGCCGCTGGCCTGGTGCTCGCCGCCACTGCATTTGCAACTCGACTGGAAGGCACGAGCCATTTCTTAGCTTATTGGCGGGTGCAGGGCCCTATAGCGGGAGCAATCACTGCTCTCCTATACTTCAACTGGATATTCGCTTTCGGGCTGAGTTGGTGGCGCAATCTCAGACCACAGTGAAGTCGACCTGGGCTCATCCAGCGCGCGCAACAGCTTACCTGCCGTGAGGAGACGGTGTCTGCTTCGGGTCACAAGCTGACGGCTCGCGAGCGGCGCTGAAAAGTCTGCTAAGGGCCATTTGCGGACATAGAGCTGAGAGACGTCAGATAAAGCCTTCGACGTATTCTCGCACCGCCCTTTTGTCGCCAGCCGCGGCAGCACAGATGCCGAATGCATGGATTTCATGAGGCAATGCGCTGCTTGGGCTCTTTACGATATCTGTCATCATCGAAGAAACCGCCTCGCGCATACGGCCGGCGCTCAGAAGCGCGATCGCGGCTTCCTTGCTCCGTTTGAGATGTTCTTCTCGCGTTAACATTCAAGGCAGGTGGCGGCTGATACGAAAAACAGCCTGTTCCTTACTGGCTTGGCAGTCAATCCCGTGAGAGTGCCAAAAGCAACGGAGCCCAGCGCTCTGTGCTATCGCGCGATGTCCATTGAGGAGCGGTGAGCATCCGGCAGATCCGGCGCAACTTCGCAGTTGGGCCACAATGCGACCTGCCAGCGCACCAATCTCTGGCGCCGACCTCAATTGCACTGGGCTAGAGGCTGCGTTAGCTTCATACGATCGCCACTTATTATTTGAGGCAGAACGTGCTGAAACCGGAACTGATCGGGTCAAGTGCGTCTACTTACACTCGCGCCGTGCGTATGGTGTGCGCAGAAAAAGGCATCGATTACACGCTAACGGAAACTAATCTCGCCGCTCCAGAGCTATTCGCCATTCACCCGCTTGGTAAAATGCCTGTTCTGCGCCATGGTGATGTGCACTTATTTGAATCCAA
Source organism: Bradyrhizobium sp. 23AC (assembly GCF_054863025.1). Taxonomy (NCBI): domain Bacteria; kingdom Pseudomonadati; phylum Pseudomonadota; class Alphaproteobacteria; order Hyphomicrobiales; family Nitrobacteraceae; genus Bradyrhizobium; species Bradyrhizobium sp. 23AC. The sequence goes on along the minus strand of NZ_JAVAYN010000004.1, from coordinate 7,215 downwards.
GGCGATCGCGACGTATCTGGACAGGGTATTTGCCGGCCCGGCGATCTTTCCGACGGAGCCTCTCCCGGCAGCCTTGACGGAACAGTGGGTGTCATTCGTCAATACAGTTGTGGACCGCACCTTCATCCGTACCTATCTCTATGCGTACATCCTTGCGCGGCTCAACCATTGTGAACCAGATCGCATTGCGATCGAATCAGTTCTGCCGGACCTCCACCGGCAGGTCGTTGTGCTGGACGCCGCCGTCAAAGAGACCGGATTTCTTGCCGGCAACCGGTTTACTTTCGCAGATATTAACCTGATGCCGATTTTGCACCGGTTGTCACTGGCACCAGAAGGCAAGGACGCACTCGCGGGCGCCACGTACCTGTGCAAGTATTATGAGCAACATGCGAAGCGGGATAGCTTCCAGCGCACATGTCCTCCGGAAGGTCCACCGGCGCGCTCGAATTGAAGGGGCTCAACTCGGAGTGCGGCTCGTCAGTTCGGCCTCCGGCTTCCGCTATCGTGTCAGGTCTCAGATGAGGCCGAAAGTGATCGCGATTAAGAAGAACACGACCAGCCCGATGGCGACCAGCTTAAAGGTGTAAGCGGCCTCAACATCGTGCCCAAGCCATTCGATGCCTGGCCCCCATAGGACGGTTGCAACGAACCCCAGAACCGGGGTCGTGATCAGCAGGATCACGTAGACGAATACAAGGAGTGCTTCCAATACGTGTCCATCTAGGGGGGATTGCTCAACAAGGCCCCACCCGACGATCATAAAAAAACTTCGCGAATACGATGCAGGCGAGCGCACGCCAAAATTTGCGAGGAAGGTCATTTCGAACGACATCAGCACAAGACCGATAGTCGAAAATACCTCTATCGCAAAGTTGATGATCTGGCCCGGGTCATATGACCTGCAGACCTGAACTTAGACAGTATGAGAGGCGAACTAGGCACTAGGGGTCAAATACGGCCTGAGGCGGCCTTACTTCGGCCCCGGCACATCGTCCTTTTTCGGCGGTTGTAGGCCGGGCGAGTTAAGCCAATCGTCCATGTGGGCGGCTGTCTCTGCTTGCCTCGCTCTTCGTAATGCCGCGTCGCGCACCGGTCCGTGCGGCAGCAACCTGGCCTCTTCCAAGAGCTTCTGAGCTTCTTCGAGAAGCCGCTCTTTGAGTGATCTAGTTTGTTTGAAACGACGCCGACGAATGATCGTCATAACGCGCTCCTTTCCGTTCGAGGAAGGCGGGAGCGCAAGGGGCGTTCTCATCACGGATAAAAGCCAAGGTCCGGTCCGTGATGAAGGGATAATGACCAGCCCCGGGGTTGGTTTCTGTATCTTTTGATACGCAGCGGGAAATAATTATTCTTTCAGTAACTTACTCAAACTGAGCCATTCGCAAATCCAAGGCAAGCCACTGACAGTCGCCAGGTCAGCTTTGGGTCAATTGCAGACGTCCAGACTGTCTGGTCACCAACTAGTTCTCGCAGAGGCCAGCCTTACGTAGACCGTCAGCAATGCGAATTCGCTGCGCGAGACACGTCGGATGATCCGATGGCGAACTGGCGTGGAACTGGTCGATGCTGAAGGCTGGAATAATAGTAAGCCCCGCCTGCAGATGAGCCCGTGCTTCATCGACCCGCCCGAGGTGGGCCAATGCGGCGGCGAGATAGAAATGGACAAACGGCGCAATATTCCGGTTGGTCTGGATGGAGCGCTTAAACCAATGAACAGCCGCCTCATCGGCTCCAAGATACGACTGCGCCACCCCCGCTGTATTCATCCAGGAAAAGGCCCTGTTGTCGCGCGGGGAGAGCCGGAAGGATTCCATGACGCAGGCCTCAGTCTCTTCGGCATGACCCAGATTGCATTTGCCGAGTCCGATCCAAGCATGAGCCGCGGCCAAATTCCGATCGAGCGCCAAAGACCGTTCACATTCGGCAATGCCCTGAGCGGCTCGTTTGGTGAAGATCTGCACGACGCCCATGAGGCAATGGGCCATCGCGTGGTTGGGCACTTGAGCAAGTATCCTCGCCAAGGAAATTTCGACTACGCGCAGCGGCGCCATCCGGTCGATCAGCATCGACGTAGCCCGCGTGGTATCGACGAACGCCATCCCCACCATAGCATCAAGATTGGTTGGATCGCGGTCGAGAGCTTGTTCGAAGAAGTGTCGTGCCTGCGCCAGGTTCTCAGGGGCAGATCCGCGATTTACGTTCGCCATGCCCTGGAAATACAGGTCCATAGAAGCCACGTCCGGCGCCCGCGCGGCGCGCCGCGCCTCTGCGCTGACGAGTTCAGTTCCCAACTCATTGGCAAGACGGGCACCGATCTCGTCCTGCATATCGAAAAGGTCCGCGATTGGTTTGTCGAAACGTTCGGCCCAGACGTGGTTGCCAGTGTCGGTATCACTAAGCTGGCAGCTGATGCGCATCCGGCTTCTACCTAGCTGCACCGCTCCCTCGAGGACGTAGCGAACGCCGAGATCGCGTCCGATCTGCTTCAGGTCGACATGCTTTCCCTTGAAAGCGAAGGCCGTATTGCGGCCGATCACGAAGATACCGGCTACCCGCGAAAGGTCGGCTGTCAGACTCTCCGTGACGCCGTCAACGAAGTAGTCCTGCCTAGGATTGGGACTGAGATTGACAAACGGCAAAACAACGAGCGAAGGCTTGTCATGGGCAGGTCTCAGTAGGTCGCTCGTGATAGTTGGCGCCTTCCGATCGGGCGCCTCGCGCACAGTGGCAATGAAGCGGACGCCCTTATGCCGGAAAGTCTTTATAAGGCGCTGCTCGTCTCCGGAATCGCCTATTGCCTTTCGTACGGCGTTCAGGCGCGTGGTCAACGCCACGTCCGAGACGGCGCGACCTTGCCAGATTGCGTTAATCAGATCATCTTTGCTGACGACGCGTTGCCGATTGCAGATTAAATATTCGAGCAGGTCGAATACCTGCGGCGCAACCGCGATCACGTCCAGCCCGCGGCGCAACTCGCGCTGGTCGGTATCAAAAGAACAGCCTTCAAAGAAATAGCGCAAACCACTTCCTCGCAACTGTGATTTATTGGCATGATACCTTCGGACGCAAGGATAAGCTGCTGGTAAGGAAAAAGTAAGCCGACGACCAAGTTCGTCCATTCCTGACCTGATACATCCCAGAGCCCGCGCCGGCGCATTGCCGAAACGGTGCATGGATCAGGGAGACGAGTGATGATGACGCGTCGTGACGTACTGACGGCGTGGACGAGCGCTGTCGCGGTCTCAACCGCGAGCCTCGTGCCGCGGGTGCACGCGCAGCCGTTCGCAAAGGCCGTGCACATTTTGACGGGCTTCACGCCGGGCCTGCAGGACGCGCTCGCGCGGCTCGTTGCCGGCCAAATGAACGATTATGCTAAAACGATCGTCGTGGAGAACCGCCCTGGCGCAGCCGGTCGCATTGCCGCGGAGGCAGTGAAAGCCGTCGACCCCGACGGATCGACGATGCTGTTCGCTCCACTCGGCTTCATGACGCTCTTTCCACACGTTTATCAGAGGCTGGGGTACCAGCCGCAGGATTTCACGCCTGTGTCGACCGTGGCCTCGACCCCGACGCTGCTGACGGTCGGCCCGAAAGTGCCTGGGAACGTAACGACGCTCGCAGAGTTCGTCGCCTGGTGTCGGGCCAACCCGAACGTCGCCACCTACGGGACGGCAGGCGCCGGAACGACACTGCATTTCATCGGTGCGATGCTCGGGCGTATCGCGGGATTTGATTTTCTTCACGTGCCTTACCAGGGAAATGGCGCCATCCAGGATCTTGTCAAGGGCGAGATCGCGTCGGCCATCATGCCGGTCGGCAGCTCGCTTGGACTCATTAGGTCCGGAGATCTACGTGCGCTGGTAACGACCGGGCCGCGCCGCTGCCCGTTTGTTTCCGCGGTGCCCACGATGCAGGAGGTCGGATATCCGTCGCTCGAGGATCTGACGTGGTATGCGTTCTTCGTTCCGGCGAAGACACCTGCATCAATCGTCCAGAAGCTTAATATGACGATTCAGGCAGCTCTGCTCACTGAGGAAGTGAAGTCCGGCATGGCAAAGCTCGCCGTCGAGCCCGATTCGATTGCCATGGACGACTTCGCGCGGTTGATCACATCTGAGTCGGCGCGATGGAAGCACATCGTGCGGACGACCGGCTTTGTCCCAACCGACTGAAATTGGCTTGAGCTTGGTGTTTAGCGGAGGGAGCGCATGTGCCAATTAACGTCTGTGTATGAGCTCGTACAGTCGCACCGCATCACCGCGGTTATATATACGGCGGCAATGCTCAATCTTGCCGAGGCTATCGGCGGTGGGACGAAGTCGGTGGCCGAGCTCGCGAGCCTCGTGTCCGCCGAGGAGAGTGCGTTGCGGAGACTGCTCATTACCCTGACGACACTTGGCCTCTGCAGGCAACCCGAGCAGGACCGATTTGCCATGACCGATCTCGGGCGGCAACTCGACCGGGACGGCGATCCCTCTTTCAAGGACTGGGTTATCTTCGAGGGTGAAATGCTCATGCAGTCCTGGAGCGGTTTGCTCGCTTCAGTCCGTACCGGCAAAACCGCTGCGCAGCTGCGGGGCGATGGCGACGATCGCTATGCTGCAGCTGGCAATCCACCGGAGTGGACTCGTCGGTTCAACGCCGCCATGGTGAGCCTCACGCGGTCAATTGTTCCAAAGATCATCGCGGCTCACGATTTCTCGGCCGCGCGCATAGTGATGGATGTCGGCGGCGGCACCGGCGAATTGATCGGCGGGGTGCTTCAGCACACCCCGCATCTTGAGGGTGTTGTGCTCGACCTGGCGCGCTGCGAAGCAGAGGCTTGTGCGCATTTCGAACGGCTCGGTATCGCCGATCGTGGCCGATTCGTGGCCGGCAATTTCTTCGAAGCAATTCCGAGAGGCGCCGACACGATCCTGATGAAGAGCATCCTCCACAATTGGAAAGACGATCGTTGCGAGGTCATTCTGCGCAATTGTAGGGATGCATTGCCTGTCGGCGGAACCTTGATCGTAATCGAACGGATCATGCCGGATGCCACAGCTGGTGCGGAGAACCTTTCTTGCGCCATGAGCGACCTCAACATGCTGCGGGGACCTGGCGGCCGCGAGCGCATGGAAGCCGAGTATTGCAAGCTGGCCTCATCGGCCGGCTTCAGGTTAGTCGGGACGGCAGATGTTGGCATGTTCAGTCTAATCCAGTTCAGAAACGGCGAGCACTAGGGAAAGCGTCCCATTGCTCCGACCCAGGACCGTTGGGGCATAGGCGAGCCCACGTCCCGCCAATTCTGGATTCCGCTTTGGGTCAAGAGCGCCCTTCGGAGTGTCGGCCGGCTGCTTCCGGTCTACCCATGGGCCGACCACCCGGGACGCTGCCTAGACTTCGCATTCGGGCCACTAGCGGAAATCCACGGAAGGCGCTCAACGATTACCGGCAGCGAGCCTGCAATCTTTCGCACCGGGTCGCGGTGCCGCTAGCGTTCAAACCTGTGCGGATGAAGACGCGCCCAACGTCTCATATCGCGCCCGTATACTCGCCTCTGGCTGGATAGTCGTTCTTGATGACGAAATCCAACGCCTGGACCATTTCAGCGAAGTTGAGACGAACGAACGGCATGGACTGGACGGAGAGATAGTAAACCGTTTGATCCGGTCTGATCAGAAACACGCCGGGTTCGGAGAACAAGGAAGGTTCTTCGATTCCGATCGAGGTCCTTCCGCGAGAGGTCGAGATATAGAGACCCCAATTGCGGGCATCGCTCAATCCCAGACTATGTCCCACACGCAAATTTTTGGCTTGGATCTTGTCCGCCATCTGGCGCGCTCGCTCCTCCCCATCTGAACTGATGGCGACGGTCGTAACGCCGCGCACGGCAAATTCCGGGGTCAGGCGGTCCAATTCCTTCAGGTAGTTGGCACAGATCGGGCAATGCAAGCCGCGATAGAAGCAGATGAGCGTCATGCGCTCGGGGCTTTCCGTTGCTAGATCGAAGCGACCATGGTCGAGCGTTCTTACGACAAGGGCCGGTGCTTTCTGACGGGGTGTAAGCATCAAGATTCCTTTCACGAACTTGGGCAACACAGAAGAGTTGCTCCTGCATCCACCTCATGTCACACTCGCGAGCATGAATAATTCCAAAAACATGATTGAGAGTCCTGTTGTCGGCAAGCGCGACCGGCTTTCCGCCTTCTTTGATGCCTTTGAACTGTCAGTGACGGTCGCGGCGAAAGACGAGCGAGACGCGGTCGCAAACCTTGTCATTTTGGGAGAGGGCGGCTCCGCAACGAGGGTCACCTTCTGCCCCCACCGTGATGCGATGCTCGATCACGGCGGCGGGATCCTGGCTGCGGCCGCGATCAGATTCGGGGGTGTCACAAACCCGCTCATGAATGCGATACCCGAGCGGATCGTGATCCCCCTCAGCGAGGCTCCTACTTTGCAAGCTCTTACTGCAGCTTTTGTGACCGAGGCCTCGGACATGCGATGCGGCAGGCAAGTCGCTCTCAACCGCCTGTGCGAGGTGATCATCTTGCTTGTCCTTCGGAGGGCAATCGATATCGGCTCAACGCAACCGGGACTTCTTGCCGGCCTATCCCATCCAGCGATCCATAAGGCTCTGGTCGCCATGCACGATCAACCCTCTCGCCCGTGGCACACCGAGGAACTTGCCAGTATCAGTGGGCTCTCGCGGAGCCGCTTTATGACGCTGTTTCCCAAAGTGACTGGCACTACACCGGCTGCCTATCTTAAGGCGTGGCGGCTGACGCTTGGCCAGCGTGAGCTTCAGCGCGGCGAGCGCATCAAGTCGGTCGCCCGACGCGTGGGTTTTGGCAGCGCAGCAGCGTTCTCGCGCGCATACGCATTGGCATTCGGCCATTCACCGGTCTCTTTGCGTAAACCAGGTTCTTTGTCTCAGGATGTCGCTGCTGCCACCTAGGGGCTACGGCCAGCAGAGCATCAAGATCGGGCTACTCGATGGGCCGCATACACTAAGTAGCTTGCAAAGGATTTAGCGCGGTGTCCATCTGCGCCTCCGCTAGACTTCGATTAGATAGGCCCAGTTGTCCGCCTTGGGTCACAAGCTGACGAAGCGGCGGACGGCGCGGCAGGTCCCCTATGGGCCAACAAGAGACTTGTGCATCGCAGCAAATAGGATCTCTATTCGATCACCTCATCAGCGCGAAGGAGTAATGAGGTCGGCACGCTGAGGCC